>JABSPZ010000001.1 GCA_013213785.1 Henriciella sp.
TGCTGCGAACCTATCAGGAGCTCGACTGGCTAACAGTCCGCCCGATTACCCATGCTTTGACGCCGAAAGCGGACATTCCTGACCTCATATGATCCTCGGATCACTGAACTCAAAAACCCAACATTTTTTTACCACCTTTTTTACCACCTTTTTTCTCGTGATTTGAGGTTCTGACATGTTCAACTATGGTGCTAAAGCATTTGTTTTTGTGAGAGAAAGATCATTACTTCGTTCGGCTATGAGCACCTATGAATCGGTGCGCCATGTTTCTCGGCCGCACCATTTTCTCAAGACAAAAAAGAATAACTCGCTTCGGCGAGCCAGCTTCGATTTTTGCTGGAAATCGGCATTAAAAACGGCTTGCGTGTCTTCGGCGATCAAGCCAAAGAGGCGCTATGAGCGAGACGCCCGAAACCCAGGCTGAACTAGCAGAAGAGCGCCGCGAGCTGCTCATCGCGGAACTGCGCGAAGCGATTGATGCAGGGGCGGCGAAACAGGTGCGTGGATTGCTCGAAGCGGAGCACCCGGCTGACGCATCGGATTTCCTTGAACAGCTGTCCAGCGAGCGATTCGAAGCGGTTATGGACCTCCTGGGCGGGGAGTTACCCGCCGACATTTTGATTGAGCTTCGAGAAGAGTATCGCGAAGACGCCGTCGAGGTGATGTCTGACGAAGCGGTGGTCGAAGCGCTTGATGAGCTCGAAACCGATGATGCGACCGCGGTTCTAGAAGATCTGGACGAGGATCGACGGGAACGAATTCTCGAAGAGCTTGAGCCAGAGAACCGGGCCGTTCTTGAGGCGAGTTTCGACTTCGATGAGGACACAGCGGGCCGACTCATGCAGCGGGAGTTTCTCGCGGCGCCAGAGTTTTGGAGTGTCGGGCAAACAATTGATTATGCACGTGAGAATGCAGAGGATCTCCCCACAGATTTTTACGAGATTTATGTCGTCGATCCGACCAATCGACCGCTCGGTTATGTATTGCTCTCGCAACTCCTACGAACAGAACGAGACATTCAACTCGCCGACATTATGGAGACCTTCCACTCCGATATCCATGTCGATCAAGACCAAGAGGAAGTGGCGTACCAGTTCCAGAAATACGCGCTGGCCTCAGCGCCGGTGAAAGATCATGATGGGCGACTGGTTGGTATGATTACAGTCGATGACATGGTCCACGTCATCCAAGAAGAGAATACCGAAGACCTTCTAGCCCTTGCCAACGTGTCCTCCGCAGACGGCTCCGACACGGTTTGGGAATCGGTCAAAGCCCGGGCGCCCTGGCTCGGCATTAATCTGATCACCGCCTTCATCGCGTCTGCAATCATTGCGTTGTTCGAAGGAACCCTCGATCGACTGGTTCAGCTCGCGATCTTGATGCCGGTAGTCGCAGCGCTTGCTGGGAATGCTGGGAGCCAAGGCCTGGCCGTTGCGGTTCGAGCGATTGCTGAGCGGGAAATGGAGGGGAAAGCCGGGCGACGCGCTGTTGTCCGCGAGACCCTGACGGGGCTCGTTAATGGCGTTATTTTCGCGATCGGGGTCGGTCTCGTCGCCTTCTTCTGGTTCAGCGATGTCAAACTGGCGATCGTCCTTGCGGCGGCCATGTTGGCTAGCTTTGCCTGGGCAGGGGTGTCAGGCATATTGGTGCCATTGGCGCTGAAGCGCATGGGCGCGGATCCCGCGGTGGCATCGTCCGTATTTGTCCTAACGCTTACGGATACAATGGCATTTTTCAGCTTCCTGGGGCTGGCGACCCTGTTTTTGTTGTAGATTTACCATGAATCGGGGCGGCGCGTAGATTGCAGTCTCCCCGGGGTCAGACAGAATTTCTGTCCCAAACCGGAGCAGGTGATGGCATTGAACATGCGCACTTCTCAAGCGGGACTGGATCTCATCAAAGCTTTTGAGGGGTTCCGCGCACGATCCGAATTGCTGCCCAACGGTCGATGGATGGTTGGGTACGGACACGTGCGCCGTGCGAAAAAAGGCGTTCGTGTCAACAAAACCGAGGCCGAAGCCATCCTGCGCGAGTACGACTTGCCGCCGGTAGAACGTTTCGTGATGCGCTGCGTTTTAGCGCCAATGACCCAAAATGAATTCGATGCTTTGGTGTCACTGGCCTTCAATATCGGGCCGAAAGCATTTTCGGGAAGCGATGTCGTTGCGGGCATGAATGCGGGGAACCGACTTGAAGCCGCGGCAGCTTTTGACTTGTGGCGCCGCGCTAAAATCGGCGGACGCGTGCAAATCGTCGATGCGTTGGTTCGCCGTCGCGCTGCGGAGAAAGCGCTATTTTTGAATGCGCCTGGTCGGTTACCAATTGCATCATCACGTTTGTATCGCGCAATGCACGACGCGGATGCGCTGCCTGCACCGCCGCCACAGCGTGAAATCCTAGTGGAACATCACAGCGCACCCGAATTGACTGCGCTTCCGGAGGTTGATGACAGCGAGACGGTGCGGAGCGCCACCGAAGCCGCGGCTGAATCTGTTCGTCAGCAAATGGTGCGAATTCTGGGCGAGGAGGGAGTGACCCCTCAAACTGAAAGCGGTCCTGAAGAGGGTGGCACAACCGCCGAAGAGATCGCCGCAGCGGTCTCTGAACTTGCAGGCGAAACACCTCTATCAGGCGTATCGAAATCCGTTTGGCCTTCGCGGACAGACCTCCCGGAAGTTTCCGATGAGCCAGCGCCGCGCGCACCGTTTGAACCTGATGTTGTCGGTTTGGAGCCCATTGAAGGCTCGGATGTGATTGATGACCTCGAACCCGTAGAGGTTTCGGAGGAGAGTATCGAGCGTGCTGTCGAACTAAACCAAACAATCGACGCTGAAGATCGACGTGGGACCTTCCTGAATGCATTGCCGTTCGGGCTCCTTGCGCTAATCGGTGCAGCACTCGGCGGGTACGGGTTGGCGAGCCAGTTTGGAGTGGTTCAATCCGACCAAACGATTGAATCCCCGATGGCCGTCTTTATGCCGCCATTCCTCATTTTGCTTGGCGTCTTACTGTTCGCCGTCATGGCCTATTACTTCATTCGTAGCCTCTCTTCTCAGGACTAGCGACGATTAAGCCGTTGGCAGCGGGGGTTGATCCGGCTAAACCCAGCCCATGATTCCGAATAGATATCCCACACTTAACTTCGACCTTGGCGAAACCGCGGACATGATCCGTGATACTGTGCAAGGATTTGCCCAAAACGAGATCGCGCCTCTGGCCGCCGAGATCGACCGGACGGACATGTTTCCGCGCCAGCTTTTACCTAAAATGGGCGAGCTAGGTTTGCTCGGTATCACAGTTGAAGAAGAATGGGGCGGCACTGGCCTCGGCTATCTTGAGCATGTCGTTGCGATGGAAGAGATTTCGCGAGCGTCCGCTTCGGTTGGCCTATCTTATGGCGCACACTCAAATCTTTGCGTAAACCAGCTGCGGCGTTGGGGATCGGATGACCAAAAGACCCGATATCTCGGTAAACTCGTCTCAGGTGAGCATTTGGGTTCACTTGCGATGTCGGAAAGCAGCGCGGGATCTGACGTTGTCAGCATGAAGCTGCGGGCCGAGAAAAAAGGCGATCGCTATGTGCTGAACGGCACGAAAATGTGGATCACCAACGCGCCGGACGCGGATACGCTGATCGTCTACGCGAAAACCGAGCCGGAGAAAAAATCCCGCGGCATCACTGCCTTCATCATTGAGCGGGGAATGAAAGGGTTTTCAGTTGCGCAGAAGCTCGACAAGCTCGGTATGCGCGGCTCTGAAACCGGCGAACTGGTCTTTGAAGACTGCGAAGTGCCAGAAGAGAATATTATGGGGCCGCTCAATGGCGGCGTGGAAGTGCTGATGAGCGGGCTCGATTATGAGCGCGCCGTTCTCTCAGCGGGTCCAACCGGCATTATGCAAGCCTGTATGGATGTGGTTGTGCCGTATGTTCATGACCGCAAACAGTTCGGGAAATCGATTGGCGAGTTCCAATTGGTGCAAGGCAAGCTGGCGGACATGTATGTGCAAATGAACGCCGCCAAAGCCTATGTCTATGCGGTCGCAAAAGCGTGTGATCGCGGAGAAACCACGCGCAAAGACGCCGCTGGTGCGATTTTGTATGCGGCTGAAACCGCCACGAAACTGGCGCTCGACGCGATCCAGCTTTTGGGTGGCAATGGCTACATCAATGAATATCCGACGGGGCGCCTTCTGCGCGATGCTAAACTCTATGAGATTGGCGCCGGAACCAGCGAAATCCGTCGTTTCCTCATTGGACGAGAGCTATTCGGCGAGACCGCATAAGCACATCATAATTCCGTTGAAAAACATGGAACCTTCTCCTGGCAAGGAGAGGCGTCGCTAGGGGACATGACCTGCAAAGGGCCATGTCAGGATGGGCTTTTCCTCTAGCATTTTTCTGTTTCTATTTTTGCCGATTTTTCTCGCGGCATATCTGGTCGCTGGGCGATAAGCTAAAAATCGTACCCAGCTATGAAGAAGTCTCAACCAATCGTTTGGCTCGACCAGATCAGCACGAGTTGTTCTTCCAGAAATTAGTTTTCGATGGTGGGTACGACCATATCGTTTTCATCCTTCACGATGAGAGCGTTTTCAAACATCGATTGGGAAAATTTGCTTCGGGATTAGAGTAATTATCGAAACCCAAGGCTTTTAGGCCACGACGCAGCAATTCTCTTTCAAGTTACTTTCCTTGAGCGCTTTCATTGCGGATTGGTATCCGGCTTCAACCGCTTGGTCATAGGCTTTCCAGTCGCGCAGCTCGATATCTTTCAGCTCGGGCAAGATAAGTGTGTCGACAAGTTCGCGGCCAGATGTGGGGTTCACGTTGATGGTCGCGGATCGCATCAACAAACCAGCAATCGGCGGTGCGCTGGAGAAACCGTGTTTCGCGATCCAACCAAGAAAGCTTGGAGCGTTGACGAACTCGCTGGCATCCAATCCCTGCGGGATGCGTGAAACGTCGCATCCGACGACGAAGCCACGCTGAAGCTCGCGCATCACGTCGGTCGGAAAATTGTTCAAGAGACCACCGTCGACCAGAACTTCGCCGTCGTCGATTACGGGTGGCAGAATTCCGGGCAGCGAAATCGTGGCACGTAGGGCACGCCGCAAGCGGCCCTCCCTGTGAATGCGGTAGGCCCCATCTGTTAGGTTCGTAGAGACAGCGAAGAACGGTATTTCGAGGTCGCCGACCTCTGCATCACCAAAATGCTCTTTCAGTCGATTGTCCACGCGGCGGCCTTTGACCATCCCGACAACTGGAATGTTCCAATCTCCTAGTGGATTAGAATCGACAAATGCCTTGCGGATCCGTCGATCTATTTCGGCATCGTCCCATCCCATTGCAACGCAGCCCGCCACAACAGCTCCCATTGAGGCGCCGCCCGCAAAGTCGATCGGAATGCCGAGTTCCCGCATCGCCTTTACGACGCCAATGTGAGCATAGGCGCGCGCGCCGCCGCCTGAGAAAACTACGCCGACACTGCGGCCTGCAATGGTGCGTGCCAGGCGATCGCAGTGAACACCATCAATTTGATGCCAATGGAAGACCCGCGCGGCGCCGGCGGCACGGAGCCAATCTGCCGGACGGCAGGCTTGTCGCTCGGCGCCTTGATGGAGCAAGAGCACATCCACGAGCTTTAAAGACTGCGCTGGAGAGTTTTCTTCTGGAAAGAGCGGGTAGGAGGGTTTTGAGTCCGAGCGTGCAACGACCCAAATACGGTCCGCTTGGCGCATAGAGAGACGATACCAAGCATTGTCGCCCATGGTGGAGATGAGGATTACGACATCGTTCTCCGCTTCGAGCGAATCAAAAAAGGTTGATGGTTTTTCATCCCCCTCAATCTCATGCACGACGCGCGATTTCACACCGAGTTGTTTTAATGATTTTTGAAGCGCCTCGGCGCGCAGATCCAAATCAATTGATGGCGAGGTGGCAACGAGCGCGAACACTTTCGGCGCGGTCCGCCGATTGCGCTGATTGCCTTCGCGAAGTCGGGATAGGATCAGCCGGATGATCGCGGTCAGGATTTCAGGTTCGGCTTCGCTTAGCCGTTGAAATCCTTTTCTTGAGATTTCGAGCACTTCACTATCGCGCAGGGCGTACACTGAAGAAGTATGCGGGACATTATCTGGCGCGCCGTCGCCATTGATATCGACGCCGCCCTGGAACATTGCCATTTCGCCTACGGGCTCACCGGCGCGGATATGCCCCATGAATTCGCTGCGCCCATCGCGCATCGCTTTAAAGGCCCCGAAAGACCCAGATAAAACGAAAAAGATGGACTCAGACATTTCACCGGCGCGAAACAGAGGCCAGCCCGCGGGCACGGAAAACCAGCGCGCTTCCTTGCCAGCCGCGCGTAGGGCCCGTTTGGGCACATCTTCCAGAAATTTGATCGAGGCAAGGGCCGGGACGACGTCCAAACTTGTGCCACCAAACATACCCATTATCAGGTCTCCGTCATGCGTCTCGCGCTTCTGCCAATATGGGGCAATTTAGTGAAGGATTTGATGACATTACGTCACAAGCTCGGGATGACAGGTTTAGCGAGCGGGTTTAAGGCTCTTCGATAATACGCGCGGGAGGTGCTTTGATGCCGGTCTTGAAGTCAAAATTGGATGTTGCAAGTGCAACTTACTCGGCCAATCGCCGGGCGATGGAGGGCTTGGTAGATGAATTGCGGGACAAGACCGCGACAGCGTCTCTTGGTGGATCAGAGCGGGCGCGCGAACGGCACGTATCTCGTGGTAAGCTGCTGCCTCGTGACCGCGTAGAAAAACTGCTCGACCCGGCAACACCATTCTTAGAGATCGGAGCGCTTGCGGCGCACGATATGTACGATGATGAAGCGCCGGGCGCGGGCATCATTACAGGAATTGGCCGGGTCGAGGGTCGCGAATGTATGATCATTTGCAACGATGCCACCGTTAAGGGCGGCACTTACTACCCAATGACCGTGAAGAAACATTTGCGGGCGCAAGAGATCGCGCTCGAGAATCATTTGCCGTGCATCTATTTGGTCGATAGTGGCGGCGCCAATCTGCCTCACCAGTCTGAGATTTTTCCAGATCGCGAGCACTTTGGTCGTATCTTCTACAATCAGGCGAATATGAGCGCCAAAGGCATTCCACAAATCGCGGCAGTTATGGGCTCGTGCACCGCGGGCGGGGCCTATGTGCCGGCCATGTCGGATGAAACCATCATCGTGCGCAAACAAGGCACGATCTTTCTTGGCGGCCCGCCGCTCGTGAAAGCGGCAACGGGTGAAGAGATTTCAGCCGAAGACCTTGGCGGCGCCGATGTCCATGCCCGGCAATCGGGCGTGGTTGATCATTATGCAGCCAGCGATGATCATGCGCTGGCGATTGTGCGATCAATTGTGAGAACGCTTCACATGCCTAAGCCGGACCCGGTTGGACTTACCGACCCGGCTGAGCCGCTTTACGACATTGCCGAGCTTCACGGCTTGGTGCCGCAAGATCTCCGCGAACCTTATGATGCGCGAGAAATTATAGCGCGCCTCGTCGATGGTTCTGAGTTCCATGAGTTTAAAAAGCTCTATGGCGAGACCCTGGTTTGCGGGTTCGCAAAGCTCTACGGTATGCCGATCGCGATCATCGCCAACAATGGCATCCTGTTTTCGGAAAGCGCGCAAAAGGCCGCGCACTTTATTGAGCTCGCCGATCAGCGCCGAATTCCGCTCCTATTCCTGCAGAACATTACGGGCTTCATGGTTGGATCGAAATATGAGGCCGGCGGGATCGCTAAGGATGGCGCGAAGATGGTGACCGCCGTGGCCACAGCTTCGGTGCCGAAACTGACGCTCGTCACAGGGGGCTCATTCGGCGCTGGGAATTACGGGATGTGCGGCCGCGCCTACAGCCCGCGTTTCATGTTTATGTGGCCGAATGCGCGGATCTCAGTGATGGGCGGCGAGCAGGCTGCGTCCGTGCTTGCGACTGTAAAGCGCGATGGAATGGAGCGCCGCGGCGAAGATTGGCCACAAGCGGACGAGGAAGCATTTAAGGATCCGATCCGAGAGCTTTATGAAGCGGAGGGGTCTCCGTATTTCTCAACAGCGCGCCTTTGGGATGATGGTATTATCGATCCTGCTGATACGAGACGCGTGCTCGGATTGGCGCTGTCGGCGACCCTAAATGCGCCGCTCAAAGAGCGCGGGTTTGGCGTCTTCCGTATGTAATCACAGGTCTCAAATGAGTCGCTGAGATTACAATTCAGATACATCATGCGGGTCTCAAAAGCGTGCGTGCGATAGCGTAAGCGCAATGCGGCCTGCGCTTTCGTCGTCCTATCCATTTTGTCGTGAACTCTGCGTTATTCAGGTGTCTGAAAGGTCACGAGCCAAATAGCGCATGATCGGTTTGTCTGCGCCTGCCACAGCGAGTGGTAAGCAATGAAGGAGGTTACGAATGACCCGTATCGCTATTCTCGGATTGATTTCTCTTTGTGCGCTTGGCGCGCAGGCCGGAGAAGACGTTCAGTTTTCAACCGTCGACTCTGATGCAGATGGTGTGATTTCAGAACGTGAGTTTGTTTCTTGGAAAACATCTTTGGGAGAGGCGTCGCCAGCGGATGCGCTCATCCGATTTATCGAGATCGATGTCGATTCCAGCGGTGGAATAACGAAAGCGGAGTTGGAAGCGGCGAAGGCTATCTCCGACAAGAAAATGGAAAACAACTTCGATCAGATGTGACGCCAGTAGGCCTATAAATGCTGGTTGATAGAGCTAGAGCGCAAAGCACTGACAGCACCGCCACCCAAATCTTAGACCATTGGTATCACTGAGATATTTTCCATCGAAAGTGTCTAACCCAACAGGTTAGACACTTTTGTGTTCTGGACCTGTACTCAAGGGTTCCATTCTCAGTCCGATTGGAGAGCAAAAGCAGCCATCATGAACGAGGTAATATCAGTTGAAGGGCGCGCGACATTCCGGCGCATCCTTGAATCGCTGCCCGAACGAAGCAGTTCCAAGGGTCAGCCTGTCACCCTCCAACCGAATCGTGCCGCTTGATATACCCTGAGCAATGAAATTACCGGCTTCGACATCGAGATCGAGCTGACCTGTTTCGTCATTGTAGGTAAATTTGCCCCAGTAATCCTTGTAAACTTCGAACGGTTCCCAGGTCACCGAGAAGCTGCCGTCGGCATTGAACACCAATTCCTGGATGACACTGCGTGAGTCGCAACCTTCATCATTTTGGCGCCAATACCCTGTCAGTGGCGCTTCGTCGCGACGAAAGACAGTAAAGCGACTTCTCACAGTCCGCCCCTTATATTGCCCTCGCACATCTACCGTAGTCCCGATCGGGACTGCGTCAGTGACTTCAATCTCATATTCACCATATGCATTAACGCTGATTTCGGCAGCCTCACTCGGAACCACTTCAAGACCTGTCAGACACGCCGAGGGCAGTGGGTCCATACTGCCGGGCATAGCAGATAGGTAGGGGATAACCGGCCAGGTTGTTCCGGGCATAAGGCTTTCAGGCTCCATCCAGAATAGTAGTGCCCCTGGCCCGGGATCGGGACAGTCTTGCGGTGCTGCCTGTACGTCTGCAGCGAGGGTCTTTTCCCCGATAAGGCCTTGTCCACAGCCCCCCAGCCCGAGAGCCATGACAACCGGGAATACAAACCTTCCCACTTCAGAGGTTACAGCAGACATCGCCGGACTTTCACATTGACAGGTAAATGTGTTGGAATTCATTTCGAAATCCTCTTGCGATTCTAAATACGAGTTTCATGCCGTCGTCTAATAAGAAAATTACGCATAACCGGTCTTTTTGGCTTGCCTGATCTGACTTGCCCAACCGTAATGTACAGTCTCCAGATCTCGATCAGATCCTTCACCTCCGGTTGAATCAGTCAAATGTTTCTTGCCACCGCGAACTTCTAATTGCATGTGGCTCCGTACCCGGGTTTTGTATCAGCGGCCATAGCCGCCCATTCGTCAGCCGAATACCCACAAGTGCTCTCTTTGTATTTTTCGATTTCAGTAGGCGCGGTCTGTCGGCCCGTTTCAGGTTGGACGTCCGCAATTATAGACTCGGCTGCAACTACATCATCGGTTCCGTATTCATAAGCCGTCAAACTTGTGGTGAGTACCAGTCTCGGAACGTCTGAGTTTAAACGTGCCCGAACTAAATTTTGCCTAGCAATCTCGCTGGCTCTTTCTGCCGCTCTGGCCCGCCGGGCATCGGGCGAATTGTAAACTTGGCGATTGATATCATTGGCTGCAGCGCTTAGGCCACCAAGAATTCCGTCGATAACAGACTGGCGACTCATGGCTTCATCAAAGGATTTTCTAGCTTCGTACTGCGCTTTCGCTTCGGCAACTTGCGCGCGATACTCCGCGACATCTTCGGCTAGGCTCTGAGCATTCGCTATGCTTCTGTCGGCTTCATCTTGATCGTACCGCCCTGCACTTTCCATCGCCGTAAGGACCATCATTGCGCGTTTTTTTTGACGTGGATTCGTCAGGTCGCCAGCGAGCGAGGTATATATATTGGGTGCGAACACTGTCTTATTATACCAGATCTGCATATTTTGATCTAAAGCACGTTCCACGTATGAGCATGTCTGCATCAAACTTGAAAAATACTCTGATCCCGGATCTGGCTTCGTATTTGCACCTTCTAGGAGGCTCCAACGCCCACGTAAAAGGAATTCAAATTTGAGCAACGCCTGCTCGAGTTGAACGGAATCTGCCGGCGCATCCATAATGGACTGATACACATGCATTATGAGCGGGCATCGGTGTGGCGTGCTACCGAATTTATCAAAGCTTTCTTGTCCTAGCTGTGGGGTCAGAAGTCGAATGCCATCATCAACAAGTTTCAAATGAGAACCATCCTTTGCCTGCTCCCGCCAAATTTGGACCTGACGTAGTGCTTGGTTAAAGGTTCCGAAACTTCCATAGGCAGCATGAAGAGCGATATAGCGGTCCGACGCGACCAATTCATCTCGGATTGTTGAGTTAATTATTCCAACAAGTTCTTCGTGCTGCGCAGGCGTCATTATATTCTGAACATCCGAACTTAGCGCGCGTTGCAAAGTCGTAATCCCAGCCGGCATGTAGCCTGTCATGTTGACCTGATTTATGTTGGCCCGCACGCCGGAGAGATCACCAAACATAATTGCCTTGTGTATCTCTGGCTCATTCCGATGCGGGCGTATGCTTTCCTTAATCGTTCGCTTAACAATGTCGGCGCGATTTCGAGACGCTACGAATTGGAACGCTTCAGACATATTGTCTTTCGATCTGTCGTACTCCTTTTGCAAAAACACTCCGTGTTTTTTGAGAATCTCTAGCGCAGCCGCGCTGCTGTCATAGGATCCATAAACGCTCCCGAAATAAGCAAAGACATCATGGATGGATGATAGATTTTCCGCTATATAAAAGCTCGTGCAAACGTTGTCTGTGAAAGAAAATTTTGGCTCGGGTGAGTTGTCAATATAGTTCTGCCCGTACTTGAGGGCTTCTAGTAATTCACTGTGTGAGGATCCCTTTGATGGCGTAGAATTAGATATGAGACGACTGAGCGTATAATCTAAGTTTTGCTGGCTTTCGCTAAAAGCAGTCGTACCCGACCGAGATTGCAGCAAAGCGATCAAACTATATCCCAAGCCGTTACAATAAAGATCTAACGTTGTCTCATGAACGCGCGGGGAGAGGTACTCGCTTTCCGTAATATCCATTGCAAAACGCATGTTCGTTGTTGCGTCAAATTCGCTAAGCGTTCCTGTTCTTTCTAAGTCGCTGTCTATGAAGGAACGAAAGACCTCGGGCGGTGCATAAACCAGCAAGTGAGCATTCGTTCCTACCCCTTTTTTAAAGTCAGGATGAGATTTAAGCTCATTGTACATTGTTGCGCGCACGGACGCGGAAACCCGATTCTGAACAT
Organism: Henriciella sp.; assembly: GCA_013213785.1. Lineage (GTDB taxonomy): Bacteria > Pseudomonadota > Alphaproteobacteria > Caulobacterales > Hyphomonadaceae > Henriciella. Next base: position 11,933 of record JABSPZ010000001.1, read on the forward strand.
CTGCAGTGAATATTCGAGTCACGGGATCCATTGCTGCTGGGGAGTATGCCAATATACTCGCTTCGTTTAAATTACGCCGGAAATCTTCCAAGTCTCCGTTTACTATAGCCTTGTGTAATTGGGGCTCCTGCGCATGAGCTAACGCTATACTAGTCGACAAGCATCCAGCAAAAAAAACGAAAAATAAGGAACGAAGGAGAGTCATTGAAAAAAGGAACTCCAAAATTGAGCCAAAACCCACACGCCGTGAAAATTTTGCCAACGCGTATCGGGTGTCAAGCTGCCAGAACAGAATTTGTTAGCGCAAACCGCGCTGCCCGGTCGCTTTGAATAAATTTAGTCGAATTGGATGAACCAGAATCCGTTTCGATATTTCAAGACGTCACCCGTAATCATCCAACTCGCAGTGATGATGTACATCCGGTTTCCACTTTCATTTCGCAACGTCGAAGACCTACTCCACGAACGGGGCGTAGATGTTTGCCATGAGAGCGTGAGGCTTTGGCCCAATCTTCGCCGGGAAGATCAGAACGAAGCGCGCATCCTACATGCGCCAGCACACACAGTGGCAATGGCACTTGGATGAGGTCTTCGTGAAGATTAATGGCGTGCAGCATTATCTCTGGCGCGCTGTCGATTACGAGGGCGAGGTGCTGGAAAGATACGTCACCAAAACCCGCGACAGGCAGGCCGCACTTACGTTTTTGAAGAAAGCGATGAAACGATCCGGCGCTCCGAGAATGTCGATCACTGACCGGCTTCGTTCTTATGGCGCCGCCATGACAGAGATCGGAAACCAAGACCGCCAGGAGGTCGGTCGCTACTTGAACAACAGAGCAGAAAGCTCGCACTTACCCTTCCGACGACGAGAGCGAGCGATGAGTAGATTCAGGCGAATGTCGAACTTGCAGAAATTCGTCTCAACCCACGCTTCGCTCCAAAATCACTTCAACTTAGATCGCCACATCAACCACCGCTCAACATTCAAATCGATGAGAAATGCCGCCCTGTCCGAATGGCGCCAGCTTCTGGCTGGATGAGAGCCGATACCCCAAATTTACAAACTTGTAACTACAACTGTAACGAGCTGTGTGTTTACGCTTGTAACACATCCACGGTTGTTCCGAGGATGACCACTCTTTAAGTTCCAGGGAGGGACTATTATGAAACTCAAACGAGCAACAACAGTTGTGGGCCTTTTCGCAGCAAGTGCGTTTGCTGTCGCTCACGCTGGTTCAGCTGCGGACTATTTCAAGAAAATCGACGCGGATGCCAGCGGCATGATCACTCAAGCCGAGTACGTCGCTTACAAAACGGCGGGCGGCAAATATTCTGCGGACAAAGCGGGTGAAAAATTCGCAAAGCTCGCAGGTGATGACGGTGAGCTCTCCCTCGCCGAATTCGAAGGGGCGATGAAAAAAGCCAAGTCAAAAGACGGCAAAAAAAAGCAAGAACGCTCTCGCTAAGCGCAACTTGTAAATTCGTTCCTAGAAGCGCCCATTCGACCCGGTGGGCGCTTCTTTTATGCGCTTGTTTCTGACCGTAAGTCGTCATAATCAAGAGACATGGGGACAACGTTCAATCGCTTCGACCTGGTTCGTTTAATGTTGGCGAGCTGGGTATTTGTCTATCACGCAATCGTTTTGTCCTCTGCGCAACCTGGCGGGGCGATCGAGGGCTGGCTGGCCATCATGGCTGAACTATCAATCCAAGGCTTCTTCATCGTCTCAGGGGCGCTTGTTTTTGGCTCTTATGAACGATCCCAAGGTCTGGTCGATTATGCTGAGAAGCGTGTTCGGAGGCTCTATCCCGCCTATGCTGTCGTGATCCTCGTGCCCGCAGCGATTGCGGCCGTTTACGCGCTGCAGTCCGACCAAAGCGTCATGGATGTGCTGAGATATGTGGGCGCCAATCTAATTTTCTTGAACTTTCTCGAGCCGAACCTTCCGGGAGTTTTCGAAGGGCAACGCTTTACCGAGGTCAATGGAGCGCTTTGGACTCTGAAGATTGAGGTGATGTTCTATCTGGTCTTGCCTCTTATCGCCTGGTTGTTGGCGCGGCTCGGAAAATACTGGTGGGCAGGGATCGGTGCTTTGACCCTTATGTCATTTCTATGGGTTGAGTTGATGATGTCGTCCGAGAGCGCACTCGCCCCAGTTCTCGGGCGGCAACTGCCTGGGCAGATGATGTACTTTGCAGCCGGCATCGCACTTTGGAAAATCTGGCCAATCGCAAGAGCGCAAGCCACTTGGTTTGGGGTTACTGGCGGCGTCGCACTAGCGCTCTCTCTATTGATACCAGGATTAGAGACGCTCCGGGTTTTAGGCTTGGCAGGCTTGATCGCGGGTCTCGCGTTTGGGCCAGGCCCAGCTATGAACGTCGCCTCATATGGTGATGTGAGTTACGGGATCTACATCGTCCACTTCCCAATCGTTCAGATGCTTGTGTCTGTCGGCGCGTTCACTGTGCTCGGGATTGCTGGCGGTCTTTTCCTCTCGGCCATCCTGGTGGTTCTAACGAGTTATGCCTTATGGTGGTGGGTTGAAAAACCAGCGCTACGCCGCGATAGCCACTATAAGATCATCTCGACAAGAAAGGCCCTGTCATGAGCGAGTATGAAACCATCACGCTAGATGCCACACGCGCCGGGATCGCGATTCTAACGCTGAACCGTCCGGACAAGCACAATGCGTTTAACAGCCAAGTGATTGCTGAGCTCACGGACACGCTCGAAACCCTAGAAGAGCAAAATACTCTGCGGATGGTCATTCTGCGCGGCGCCGGCAAAAGCTTTTCGGCGGGCGCGGACTTAGAATGGATGAAAGCTGCTCAGAATTGGACCCGCGAAGAGAATGAGCAAGACGCGGTTGCGCTGGCGGAAATGCTACGCAAGCTTGCTGAGCTCCCGCAAATGACATTGGCGCTTGTTCAAGGCGCGGCGATGGGCGGCGGCGCAGGCCTGGTCGCGGCTTGTGATATCGCTGTGGCCGTCCGCAGTGCGAAGTTCAAGTTTTCAGAAGTGCGTCTCGGGCTAACACCCGCAACCATTTCACCGTTCGTGATTAGCGCTATAGGCCCGCGCTGGGCGAAAGCCTTATTTGTCACCGCCGAAGGGTTTGATGCGGATTACGCGGAAAAGATCGGCCTCGTTCAGTATGTCGTCGACGATCTCGAAGGCCTCGCCGGCATGGAAGAGCATATTGCGGGGCTTGCTATGGGGGCTGCACCCGGCGCTATCCGAGACGCGAAAAACCTGGTGCTAGATTTTACCGGCGAACCCTTCAGCGCAGCGCTTAGCAAAGAGACAGCTAAACGCATTGCCGCGCGGCGTGTCAGTGACGAGGGGAAAGAAGGGCTGGCAGCGTTTCTGGAGAAACGAAAGCCTGATTGGGCGAGCTAGTCTTATATTGCCTGTCAGATTTGCCAGTTTTAAGCCATGCTAAGGTTGGCGACAGTTCATTCACAAGAGACCAACATAAAGTCTCGCATCGTGAGGGGTGTTGATGTTTAGGAGGCTGCATTGCCCCAATACCCTTCATTCCGCGCTTTATCTATTGCCGCCCTCGCGATCGGAGCCAGCTTCTGCGCGCAAGCTCAAGATTCAGTTGAAACTGAGGAAATGCCGGTTACAGCAGACGACACGGCGGTGACGGGCGGTAAGACCTGTTATGTCAGCAAGATCAAATTTGAGAATGAGGGCGCTTACCAAGTCTTTCATTTCCAAGTCGGCGGCGAAAACATTCCTGGCCGTCTGTTGAGCGGTCAATCGCGGACCTGGAAGCTGGGTAAGACCAATCCTGAATCTGGCGATACGTTTTTTCTGCGGTACGAAGTCGATCAAGGTGATCAGTTTAAAAGCAAGAACTGCGATAAGAACGGTACAGTTTTGAAATACCATCCTGATGGGAACGCTTGGGCTCATTGGTCTAAAGGCACGACAAAGTACAACAAACGCTGCCGCTTTAGTTCCAGCAAAAACGCATCACGTCAGTCGATTGATTATCAGACTTAAGAGAGACGTTACGCTTGGCTTATCCGCCGCCGCCCAATGCGCCGACGGGTATGCCAAGCCCTTTTAGGAAGTTTAAGGCGGCGTCTACGGGATTGATGCCCGTCATACCTTCAATCTGGTTCTGAAAGACGAAGATAACCACGCCAAGCATGACGGCGTAGATTAGAAACTGCATCAGCGATTTTAGCAAAAATGCTCCAGCGCTGCCGGCAACTAAGCCAACCCCACCAAGAATGAGTGCGCCAGCTACGGGCGTGAGATCGCTCACATTCGCGGCTTGTGAGTATCCGATGTATCCGCCTACACCTGCGCCAACTATTCCGGCCAGGCTGCTGAGCCGAACGCCTGATGCATATGCCATTTGATTTCCCCTTACGCTTGTCGCTGCATTAGCTTAGGCGGTAAGAAGAGGTCTGGGCAAGGCAAAATGACCGGACGAGTTAGAACAGAGATTGAGGGCGGGCGAAAATGATTTCATCCCTTCTGATTGCAAACCGCGGCGAGATTGCCTGCCGGATCATGCGGACGTGTCGAGCGCTCGGCATCCGTACAGTGGCCGTGTATTCTGATGCTGACGTTCACGCAAAGCATGTTCGCGAAGCAGACGAAGCGGTTTGGATTGGGGCTTCGCCCGCGCCTGAGAGTTATCTCGATATTGAGCGGATCATCGAAGCAGCGCGCGATTCTGAAGTGGATGCGATTCATCCCGGTTATGGGTTTTTGTCTGAAAATGCGGGCTTTGCAGACGCCGTGACCAAAGCCGGTTTAATCTGGGTCGGGCCCAAGTCTGATACGATCGACTCAATGGGGCTTAAGGACCGTGCGAAAGCGATTGCAGAGGACGCGGGTGTACCTGTTCTGCCGGGCTATCGCGGTGAGAAACAAGACGCCAAGACCTTAGGCGAAGAAGCCAAGCGCATTGGCTTTCCTTTGCTCATCAAAGCTGTGGCTGGCGGCGGTGGCCGCGGTATTCGCCTGGTCTCCAAGGCAAGCGAATTGGCGGGTGAGCTCGAAAGCGCGGTTAGAGAAGCTGAAGCTGCGTTTGGCGATGGCCGAGTCATGTTGGAAAAACTCGTTGAACAACCTCGCCACATTGAGGTGCAGGTCTTTGGCGACGGTCATGGCAATGCGGTACACCTCTTCGAGCGCGATTGCTCACTTCAACGTCGTCGTCAGAAAGTGATCGAAGAGGCACCGGCGCCCGGAATGCCTGCAGACGTCCGCAAAGCGATGTGCGACGCATCTGTGAAGCTCGCCAAGGCTGTCGGGTATGAAGGGGCTGGCACCGTCGAATTCATTGTTGATGGTGCGAAGCCACTTGCGCTCGACACGTTCTGGTTCCTCGAAATGAATACCCGTCTTCAGGTCGAACACCCCGTCACTGAAATGGTGACAGGAACCGATCTCGTTGAATGGCAATTGCGTGTGGCGAGCGGCGAAAAGCTGCCAACAAAGCAAAAAGACATCAAGCTAAACGGACATGCTATCGAAGCGCGCATCTGTGCTGAGGATCCCGCCGACGGTTTCCGTCCGGGCGCAGGTCTGATCGAAGAGTTTGGCATGCTGGCCGATACAGATGCAGACTGGATCGGTTGGGAAGCAGGTTTCGAAAGCGGCGACCGTGTGCCAGCTGTCTACGACTCGATGATCGCGAAGCTGGTTGTATTCGGCGAAGATCGCGATGAGGCAAATGATCGGCTGATCGACACTTTAGCCCATTTGCAGTTGGTGGGTGTTCCTGGAAACATTGGCTTCTTGCGGCGTTGTGCGATGGCGGACGCGTTCATAGAAGGCGTTCATCACGTCAACTGGATTGCGGAGCAAGGGGATACTTTAACCCACGCGCCAGACGCCCATCAGCACGCCTCCGTGATGGCCGTGTGTGATGTTCTCTTGGGCGAGTCTGGCGATACACCTTGGACCGTTCGCGATGGCTGGCGGATGAATTCCGCACCCGTGATGAAAACGGCTGTGGCCGTCGGCGAGGATGCAGATTGGTTCGATCCAGCAGATCGCGCTGTGACTGACGATATCTCAATGCCCCTGGTTTCCGATCTTTCTGAACGGCGGTTTGCTGTAACAACGGGCGGCGATAGTGTGCTGGTCGAAGTTCCAGATTTCGAAGCTGAGGCCGAGGCGCTTGCTGGCGGAGACGCCGTAAAAGCGCCCATGCCGGGAAAGGTGATCGCCGTGAATGTGGCGGCCGGCGACACGGTTGAGAAGGGTCAAACCGTTGCGGTGATGGAAGCGATGAAAATGGAACACTCGCTGACAGCGCCGCGAGATGGTGTTGTGGAGGCCGTTGACGCAGAGCTTGGCGCACAAGTTCCAGAAGGACGGGTCCTGGTATCGCTCGAAGAGGTCTGAGGCGCCGATAAAAGCGTTCAGACTCATCTGAAAGCGTCAAAAAATTTATTTAAATTAGATGCTTAAGTGCCTTCGCGCCAAGAACTCGGCGGTGAACTGCTCGAAGTCGTGAAATGGGCATTCTGGCCACGCCGCGATCTGGATGCGGGGCGTGTCTTTGTCCGGTCACTCCAATTTGAAGATGTTCTCGTCGCGGTGGATCCGCCGACAACCAGTCATCCGGTGTCCGATGCGTGCGGGATCATCGCGGTGGCCCGAGCCCATGCCGATGGATTTGGAGAAAAGTGTTTCATTCTCGCAGATGGCTCGGCGAGAGGCCTTACGCCGAACGATTGGGCAGCACGGGCCCGTATCGATCGCGGCTGAATTGGGCGCGACCCCAATCGTCGCAGAAGCCAATCAAGGTGGTGAGATGTTGCGGACCGTGTTCTACAGCGTGGGCTATTCTTTGCCGGTTCAGTTGCTGCATGTGAAGCTCAGCAAACACGGTCGGGCCAGCCCTGTGGCGGCGCTTTATTAGCAGGGGCGGGTGGCCCATATTGGACGGCTCGATGGTTTGGAAGACGAAATGTGCCGGTTTGGAACCTAGGGGATGACGCGCTCGCCAGACCGTGTTGATGCATTGTCTGGGCCGCAACTGTTTTAATGATTGATCGTGCCGGAGCGCCGAGAATTCGCGCCGTTTAGCGTCCGGTCCGGAAGGCTTTTCGACCGAGATACTTGTTCTTCTTTGGCTCAGATGGTGCCTGTACCGGCTCTGGCTCCGCATGTGCCGCCGGTGTTTCAGTGACCTCTCCGTTCAGAATTTGGCGGACGTATGCGAGAGCCGAACTACCGGTGTTTACTTCAATCTCTGGGGCATTCTTGTCCAAACGCCGCGCGAGGAGCTTGATATGGTGAGGGCTGAGGCCGTCCAGCGTTTTTTCAAATACGACCTCGCCAAGGGCGGCTTTCAAGTCGAGAAGATCGGCCCGCGTCAGCCCTGCCGCAGTAACTTGTTTGCGGGCCAGTTTGCTGGCCACGGTGGACAGGTCTGCATCTTTGATTCTGGGGAACAGGCTTTCATTCGACAGAATTGCCGAGAGGGCCTCGCGTCCGGTATTTGAAAGAGACATTGTCTAAGCCGCTGCGTTGGTGGTCTGCGCGGTGAGTCGCGCTTGGACTTCCTGATATAGCATATTCACGGTGGTTAAAGCGTCACCCGGCCATTTTTGCGCCAATGTCGGGTTTGCGCCAAGCTCAACCGGGTTCGCAGCAAACTCTGGTTTTTGCGGAATCACCGTTTGAAAGATATCGTATTCGCTGTCTGGATCGGCCGCGCCGTCTCGCATCGCTTCGAGGACGATGGACTTGTGTGAAGACCCGTCATACTTGGTTGGTAACACGACTGGAAGATTATTGAGGCCGCGCTTCTTCAAGCTATCGATGATGTCGCCGGTGAAAAGGTCGAGACCGAGCGTCGACATGAAGTCTGGAATTGTCGGCACTATGATCAGGTCGGACGCTGACAGCGTCGCCTCCGTCATTGCCGATATTCCTGGCGGGCAATCGCAAATGACAACGTCATACTGCTTACGGAGATCAGCCATATCCTGGCGTAGGCGAAGGCCAACCCGACCTTCGATCGCCGTCATGGAGTAACCTTGCTCGGTCAGAATATAAATCAGCTCGCGCTCAGCACGCCGTAGCCCTGGCGTCGCCGGGACCAGAGAGAGGTCGAGGGCCTTGCCCATGAAAGTGACGTCGCTCGCCTGTGGCACGATAAATTTCGTCATATGGGCGAAACACTCACCCAAGAAGTTCTCACGGAGATAGTCGGAGACATTGGTATAGTTGCGGATCGCATCATAAAGCCGCTCGTCGCCATTCTCTCCATAGATGAGGAGAGACGCATTCGCCTGGCTATCGAGGTCGACCACCAGTGTTTTATAGCCCTCGGCTGCAAAGGCCTCGGCGAGTGAAACAGTGGTCGTTGTTTTGCCAACGCCACCTTTGGAATTGGCAACAGATATAACGCGTCCGAGCATTAAGCCCCCTTATAGATAACCGCTTTCGTGCGTGGATAGCTCTTCAAATGATCCCGCTAAGGCGAGGATCCAACTCTTTGGTTTCCATCCAAAACACCGGAAAAAACTTAAGAAACTGGAAACCAATATGATGGGGCACGAAGCAACAACTGATTAATTGTTGCGGTCTCTGTGTTAGTACATGGAGAGAGGCATATCTGTAGAACGCACTCCAAACCTAAGTCCTAACAAAAATCGGGTCTATAATTGTGGGCTTGGCAGAGTGACGGAGTGTGCACGCGCGCGTGATATTGGGTGATTGGCACTTGTTCGAGTCTATTTCTAGATGGGGTTGTGTCCGGGTGGATGAACACCAAACCCAAAGAAAGTTAAACATGAATATCACAAAAACCGCACTCGCCGCAGTCGTCATTGGATTGTCAGGATTCGCCGCTTGCGCTCCTGCCTCTGCTCAAGCCGACACTACCGTCAGCATCACGCAAGAAGTAGGCTACGAAACCTCAGGCGACTTTGTCCGGAAATCGAAACGCCTCAAAGGCAGCTGGAGCGTTGAGCAACGCGGCGACAAAACTGTCATTGTTTTCGCCGACGACTTCCGCGCCGCAAATGGTCCAGACTTGAAGATCTTTTTGTCTCCAAAATCAATCGCAGATGCGACCGGTAAGAATGCGGTTGATGGCTCAATCAATATTGGTGAGCTGAAGAAGACCAAAGGGACACAGGAATACGAGGTTCCGGCAAACATCGACCTGGCTGACTATGGCAGCGTGCTGGTGCACTGCGAGGCCTATTCTGTCCTTTGGGGCGGCGGCGACCTCTAGAGTAAACACCTTACTCCAAACGGTTAGACCGGTCAGCTTGCTGATCGTTTTTTTTGGGGGGGGCTGGCGGGCGCAATCATACTATCGCAAGTCGGGGCCTCACTTTTGCCAAACGAGGTCAGCGTTGCGGGTTGCACGAGTTTTGTCGCAGTAAGTGCAAGGAGCATGGGTTTCAATTCCGCTACCGCCGCCTTAAGTATGCTCTAGTTATAGGCCAACACGCATTGGGAAACATGAGTAGAGATCTGTACGGGATTTTAGGTGTTTCTCGAAACGCGACGGATGATGATATCCGCCGGGCCTACAAGCGCAAAGCGAAAGAGAGCCATCCAGACCTGCATCCAAACGATGATGCAAAGGCTGAGATATTCAAATCAGCGTCATCCGCATACGAGATTTTGAGCGATTGCGAAAAACGCGGGCAATATGATCGCGGGGAGATTGACGCAGACGGAAATCCAAAGGGCTTCGGCCCGGGGCAAGGCTTTGGCGGCGGGTTCTCTCGTGGCAGCGGCGGGTTTCAAGGTGATCCGTTTGAAGACATCTTGTCCGGGATGTTCGGGGGCGGCCGGCGACGACCGGGTCCTCGAAAAGGCGCTGATATGCGCTATCGCGTCGAGATTTCATTCGAAGATGCGGTCACCGGGGCGAAGCGTGAAATGACGATGGCGGATGGCAGGGTGCTCAATATTTCGATCCCGGCGGGTATTGAGACCGGGCAGTCATTGCGTCTCAAGAGCCAAGGCAAACCATCGAATAGTAGCGGACCTCCAGGTGATGCGATTCTCGAGATCTTCGTTCGCCCAAACAAAATTTGGACCCGCGATGGCAGTGATATCAGAATGACCGTACCGGTCCCGTTGAGAACGGCGGTGTTGGGCGGTCAGGTCGATGTTGAAACCCCAATGGGGCCGATTGCCTTAAAAATCCCAGACGGCAGCAATTCAGGGGCTACACTGCGTTTGAGAGGGAAGGGCGTGCAAATCTCTGGAAAACCTGGTCATCTTTATGCGCGTCTCGAGGTTGTCATTGAGGATCCCAAAGACCCGAAACTCAGGGATTGGGCGAAGAGCAACTGAGTATGACTGAATTCCTGACCGCATATTCACCAAGCATTCAGAGGATTTAGCGCATATGCAGGTCGTGATGAAAAAGACCGCTGCCATAATTGCGTTTGCTGCTCTGACAGCTTTTGCGCTCCCTGCCTCCGGGCAAGGGAAATGGGGCAACTCGTTTACAGCAGATGAGGCTCGTGACGCTCGCGATAAAGGCGATGTCATGCCGCTTCGTGACATTTTCCGTCGGATTAAGAGCCGTTTCGGGGGCTATCAGGTCGATGCAAACTTATACAATCGTGATCGTGGCCAGGTTTATGTCGTCGATTGGATGACGGACAAAGGCGAACGAATCCGCGTAACAGTCGATGCTAAAACTGGACGAATATTGTCCACGAGCTAGGGTAAGAGCTATGAGAATTCTTGTTGTTGAAGACGAAGCTGATCTTCGCCGTCAATTGGCGGACGCGCTGACCCATGCTGGGTATGCGGTAGATCTCGCTGCTGATGGTGAAGATGGTCACTTTCTAGGTGATACAGAGCCGTATGACGCGGTAATCCTGGATCTAGGCTTGCCCAAGATGGACGGCGTGACGATCCTCGAGCGCTGGCGGGAAGACGGGAAAACGTTCCCTGTTATGATCCTCACTGCGCGAGATCGTTGGAGTGAAAAGGTTGCCGGTTTTGATGCTGGCGCCGACGATTATGTTACCAAGCCATTCTACACGGAAGAAGTGCTTGCGCGATTGCGCGCTTTGTTGCGCCGTGCGTCTGGGCATGCGGTTGCCGCAATCGAAGCTGGCGCGCTGCGCTTAGATACGCGGGCGGCTCGCGCCACGGTAGATGGTGAGCCAATCAAGCTCACGGCGCATGAATACAAGGTGCTGAGCTATCTCATTCACCACCAAGGCCGCGTCGTGCCGCGGACTGAGCTGGTCGAGCATATTTATGATCAAGATTTCGATCGCGACTCGAACACGATTGAAGTGTTCATTGGGCGCCTCAGAAAGAAAATCGGCAATAGCCGGATTCAAACTGAACGTGGTCTCGGATATCGACTTGTGGTTCCTGAAGAAGAACGCTCTGGCGTTGTGACATAAGGCGATTCCGCGTTAGTCGGATTGTATGGACGCCAAGACGCAATTCCAAAATCGTTTCCAACGCTTGTCGCTGGCAAGGCGCTTACTCATTGGTGCCTTACTGTGGAGTGTTTTGTTGGTGGTTGGCGGGGTCGTCGCAATTTCAGCGGTCTATCGTGCAGAAGCGGTCAACATTCTCGATGATGAGCATTCCGGAACGATCCAAACCCTCGTTCGAGCCATTCGCCCATTGGACGATGGAACCGGACGAATCGAGGATATCGAGGATCGTCACCCCCTAGATTCGCGCTTTACTGTTCCGCTCTCAGGAAAGTACTGGATGATGGTGGCGGTTGATGATCAGGGAAATCCGGTTGGCGACATAACCTCGCGCAGCGTCTTTGATGAGACCATCACACTTCCGGCAGCTCTACGCCGAGAAGCCCTCGCAAATCCCGGACAGTTGATGAGCGCGAACGGCGACGGGCCAGCGGATCAGCCAGCCCGATTTACAATTCAAGCAACAACTTATCCCGAGCGCGCAAACCCAGTATTACTGGTCGCCATCTCTGATCGTACTTTAACGATGGAGGGAGTGGATCGACTGCGGACGATTCTGCTAATTGCTATGATGGCGCTTGCGGGTGGGACGCTCTTAGCAATGGCGTTTGGGCTCCATTATGCGCTACGACCGCTTGGACGCATTCAATCTGACATCACTGAAATTCGCGAGGGCAGGCAGGCGGCATTGTCAGGGGATTATCCAGCTGAAATGACGCCGCTGAGTGAAGAACTGAACAAACTCCTTGAACACAATCGCGCCGTCGTTTCGCGCGCACGTACACACGTCGGCAATCTTGCGCACGCTTTGAAAACACCACTGGCAGTGCTGCGCAACGAAGCCAATGGCGAGACGCAACTCGACCAAGTCGTCCGACGCCAATCACAAACCATGCACGAGAATGTCGACCATTACTTGCGGCGTGCTCAGGCCGCTGCGCGCGCAGAAGCGCTGGGTGTTCGCACGCAAGTTTCTGAAGCGGCGCAAGGTCTGGTTCGGGTTATGAACAAGCTCTTCGTTGCGGATGGCAAGACCGTATCGGGCGAGATCGCTGACGCGATTTTCGTGCGTACCGAACGCCAAGATTTAGAAGAGATAATCGGTAATCTGCTGGACAATGCCTGTAAGTGGTGTCGGTCCGAGGTGAGGCTGCACGCGGCGCCTGCGGAGGATGGGTTGGTTTCAATATTCATCGATGATGATGGGCCTGGATTGTCTCCAGACGAACGTGCCCAGGCCGTTAAAAGAGGTGTGCGCCTGGATGAAACGGCGCCCGGCACCGGGCTTGGTCTCTCCATCGTTGCCGATATTGCAGATATGAATGGAGGCAGCCTGGTCTTGGATGAAAGCCCCCTTGGCGGGCTCCGCGCGATTGTCAGCCTTCGCCGCGCATGACCACGTGCCGCAGGGCGGTGAGGTGCGATTGCGATTATATCTGGCGTCATGAGAGCTCGAACCAAACGTTTGTACGCAGTCGGCGCTGCGGGAATACTCATTGTTGCCGCCGTCGCTTTAGCCTCTATGGCTTTGCGCCAGCATGCTGATCTATTCTACACGCCTGAACTCCTCGTAGAGCGCGGTATGCCAGAGCCGGGGCAAAGGGTCCGCATTGGCGGCTTCGTCGCATTGGGATCTCGCACTCTGGGTGAAGGCGCAGAAATTCTGTTCACGATTGAAGACGGTTCGGGCGAAACCGTTCGCGTGTCTTATACTGGTCTCGTGCCTGATCTTTTCCGCGAAGGAGAAGGCGTTGTTGCGACCGGGCGATTCGACGCCGGGACGGATGTTTTCACAGCCGAAGAGATTCTGGCGAAGCATGATGAAAATTATCAGCCGCGAGAGTTGGAAGGCCTTAGTCGAAGCGACGCAGCAACTTAGATCACGATAAAGAGACCAGATCTTTATTGGCACTTACCCCGTCGTCCACCTATCTCCGGTTATAAGAGAGATGGAGTGTGATCATGCACAGCCAAAATGTTGAGTTTTCGAACGCCGCAGGAGAACCACTCTCCGGCGTTCTTGAAGTGCCTGATGGGGAAGCAAACGCTTGGGCGATTTTCGCTCATTGCTTCACTTGTTCGAAGAAGAGCTTGGCAGCTAGCCGCGTTGCGAGAGGTCTTGCAGAACGCGGGATAGGTGTTCTTCGTTTCGACTTTACCGGGCTCGGGGAGTCGGGCGGGGATTTCTCGGCGTCAGGATTTTCATCAGATGTCGCCGATCTGGCAGCAGCCGCAGAATGGATGGCGGCATCAGGCAGAACCGTGAGTTTGATGATCGGGCATTCGCTCGGCGGCGCTGCGACTGTCGTTGCGGCCAGTGCGCTCGACGATTTGAAGGCCGTGGTTACGATCGGTGCTCCTTCGAATGCGGGGCACGTGATTGAACAGTTCCGTGAAAGCGTTCCTGAGATTGAGGCTGAAGGTCGTGCTCAGGTGAACTTGGGCGGACGACCTTTTACGCTCAGTCGCTCCTTCCTGGAGGAGATCGGCAAAACAACTGTGCTCGATGCGGTCAAGCAATTGCGCAAACCGTTTATGATCTTGCATGCGCCTGGCGATGATGTGGTGGGCATTGATAATGCGACTGACCTGTTTATGGCGGCGAAACACCCCAAGAGCTTTGTCAGCCTTGATCGTGCCGACCACTTGCTAAGCGGTCGCTCCGATTCTGTTTTTGTTGTTGATGTTATCTCTGGGTGGAGCGCGCAATACACGGGAACTGTGGCACAAGCCCAACAGACTGAACCCCAACAAAACAAAGTTGTCGTGCGCGAAACGGGTGAGAATGGCCCGTATCAGAACGAAATCATGATTGGTGGACGCAAGTTCTATTCTGATGAGCCGAAGAGCTTAGGCGGCGCCGATACGGGGCCTGATCCCTACGCATGGGTCACGGCTGGTCTCGGCGCGTGTACATCCATCACGATGCGGATGTACGCCAATCGCAAAAAGTGGCCCGTGGACCGCCTGAGTGTACGTCTAGAGCATGAAAAGAAACATGCCGAAGATTGCGTCGACTGCGGCCCACGCGACAGAATTGACGTTTTCACCCGTTACATAGAGATTGAAGGAAATCTGGATGAGGATCAGCGTGCACGAATGCTCGAAATCGCCGATAAGTGCCCGGTGCACAGAACCCTCGAGAACGGCGCAAAGGTTGAAACACACTTGGTCACAAAACCGGCTTAATGATCTTTAATGACAGTTAGGCTGTTACTTTCGTAAATTTGGTACCAGATAGGTACAACACATCTTTGGAGGCATGGAAGTCGATGAAATTGTTTGGCATTTCCCGAAATGCAATGGTTGCAGGTCTTGTTGGAGCAGGCGCGATGGGCGCCATATTGCTGGGCCCGCAATTCCCAAACGCCGACGCCAATCCGATTACGCTTGAAGCACCATCGGGCGCGCCGGTTTCGTTTGCGGATCTAATCGAGCAAGTCAGCCCAGCTGTTGTTGGCGTTCGTGTTCGAACAGAAATGCAGCTCACAGACCGGGAGCTTTCGCAACGAGAGCGGTTCTTGGAGCAGTTTGGACTGACGCCACCAGAAGACGAACCGGAGCCACGCGAAGGCCGCGGACAAGGGTCTGGCTTCTTTATCACGGGCGAAGGTCATATCGTCACGAACAATCACGTGGTCGATAATGCCGTTGAGATTGAGATCGTAACCGACAACGGATCTGTTCTCGAGGCAGAACTGGTCGGCACGGATCCAGAGACCGACCTCGCGGTTTTGAAAGTCAAAACGGAAGGGACCTACCCATTCGTAGATTTTGGATCGTCTAAACAACTTCGCCGCGGCGATTGGGTGGTGGCCGTCGGAAGCCCGCTCGGCTTCTCTGGTACAGCGACCGCCGGCATTGTTTCGGCGCTTGGTAAGCCGGGCGACCTACGCCGCTCGCAACAATACACGGACTATTTGCAGATCGATGCCGCGATCAATCGCGGGAATTCTGGTGGACCGACATTCGACATGAATGGGCGCGTCGTTGGCGTGAACACATGGATTGCATCGACCACTGGCGGATCAATCGGGCTTGGCTTTGCGATCCCATCCGAGCTTGTGGACCAGGTCACATCGACCTTGATCGATAAAGGCAAAGTCTCACGCGGATGGCTCGGTGTAACGATCACCAATGTCGATGAAGACATGGCTGACGCGGTCGGACTGAAGGACGCCAAAGGCGCGATTGTGACCAGAGTGACTGCAGGAAGCCCTGCGGAAGATTCTGGCCTTGAACGAGGCGATATTATTGTCAAAATCAACGGCCAGTCCGTAGATGATGCCACGATCACAACGCGTGTAGTCGGGTCGCTTCTTGCCGGGTCTGAGAACGAATTTGAGCTTTATCGCAATGGTAAGCGCCGAACGATTGACGTTAAAGTTGGCGAACGACCGAATGGTTTGACCGCTAATGGATTGATTACTCCAAATGGAGATGACTCTGACGAAAGCGGCGATGGACCGCTCGGCGTGTCGCTGACACCCCTGGACGAGGAGGCCCGTGAACGCCTCGATCTCGACCGTGATGAAAAGGGCATGGTGATCACCGCGCTCGACCAAGATAGCCCACTCTATGAGGAAGGCGTCCGCGTCGGCATGGCCATTCTGGATGTTAACTACAAGAAACTCGACAGTATTGAAGTTCTTGAGCAAGAGTTGGAAGAGGCTCGCGAAAATGGCCGCGAAAATCTTTTGATGGCCATTCATAGCGAGAGAGGCACAGTCTTCCTGACCATTGATGTCAGCGAAGACGAGTAGATTTGAGGAGAGGCAATATGCACGTCCTGGTAATTGAAGACGATCACGAACACGCTCAGTTCATCGAGAAAGTTCTAGCAGAAGCCGGACACAGCGTGGAAACGGTCGATGATGGAGCAGGTGGCCTGAGCCGCGCGCGCGAGGATCAATTTGATGCGCTCGTGGTCGACCGCATGCTGCCAGAAAAGCCAGGCCTGCAACTGGTCGAGGAGTTTCGAAATGGCGGCGGCACAACGCCGACGCTCTTTCTCTCCGCTTTGTCAGACGTTGATAACCGGGTCGAAGGCCTGAAAGTCGGCGCTGACGATTATCTTGCTAAGCCCTTCGCACCTGAAGAGCTGGTCGCGCGCGTTGAAGCTCTCGGTCGTCGCCAAACCACAAGCGAGCCACCAGTGACGGTGCTGCGCGTGGGCGATTTGGAAATGGACCTGCTGTCACGAAAAGTCATGCGAGGTGAGACCAAGATCGATCTTCAACCCCGTGAGTTTAAGCTCCTCGAGTATCTGATGCGCCATGCCGGACAAACCGTGACGCGGACCATGCTGCTCGAGAAAGTTTGGAACTACCACTTCGACCCACAGACCAACGTCATCGACGTTCATATTTCTCGCTTGCGCGCGAAGATCGATAAAGAATTCGATCATCAGCTCTTGCAGACGGTCCGTGGTGCGGGGTACTGCCTGCAGGCATGATCTCTGGCCCCTTTGCGTTTGTCCGAACGACAACATTTCGGCTCGCGCTAGTTTATTCAATTCTGTTCGCGCTGTTCTCGGCCGGACTGCTGGCCTATCTCTTTCAGGCTACGGTCGGAACAATGCGGGCAGAAGCTAAGTCTCGGCTTGAAACAGAGTTTCTGGAATTGACGGTCGCCTGGGGAACGGGCGGCCCAGCGCGTTTGGAGCAATCGCTTTTAGAACGCGTTTTGGTCGATCTTAGAGAATTCACCTACCAATTCGAAGAATCAAACGGGCGGATCATTGTCGGTGACCTGCCACGAATGCCGGCCGATCCGCTGGATGAAATTGGTCGACCGCGTGTTGTGCGGTTTGAGATTGAACGGCCTATTGCCGGCGGTGGGACAACCATCACGCCGATTGAAGGCCGGATCGTGCGGCTCGGCGATGGCAGCACGCTGCTGGTTGGCATCAAGATGGATGAACGTATTCGGCAAGTGAACCGGATCACGCGCGCCGTTGCGACAGCTGCCCCGATCGGCTTCTTGCTCGCACTGCTTGGTGGCTTTTTCAGTGCGCGTTATGCGGCTTCACGAGCGGAAAGCCTGACCAAAACGGCAGAGGGCGTGATGTCCGGCGATCTCTCTCTACGGGCGCCTGTCGGGGCATCCGGGGACGAGTTTGACCGTTTGGCGGAACAGTTGAACGCGATGCTTGCCAAGCTCGAGACGCTCATGGCGGCGACACGACACGCCGGCGACTCCATCGCGCATGACTTGCGGTCTCCACTTTCCCGGCTTCGTAATCAGCTTGAAGCGCGGTTGCGGGGGCCGATCGATGAGATATCGGCGCGCGAAACCTTGGGCGAAACGGTCGAGGAAGTTGACCGCGTACTCGCCACGTTCAATGCCATTTTGAGTCTGTCCCGCGTAAATGCCGGAACGGAGGGAAAGCTTGAGCCGCTCGACCTGACGGAAGTTTGTGAAGAGATGGCTGAACTGTTCGAACCGGCCTGCGAGGATGCCGGCATCGGATTCAAATCCTATGTGCAAAGCGCGCTGGAGGTGAATGGCGACCGCACTTTGCTCGCACAAGCGATCTCAAACCTCCTGGACAATGCCGTGAAATACACGCCCGCGGGCGAGGAGATTCGCTTCTCTGCAGAAAGAGGCGAGACCACCATACAGATCACGATTGAAGACTCTGGTCCGGGAATTCCAGATGCTGATCTCAACCGTGTCAAAGAGAGGTTCGTTCGGTTGGATGAGGCTCGTACTCAGTCTGGATCAGGACTTGGCCTCGCCTTGGTCGATGCGATTGCAGAATTCCATGCGGGCAAGTTCACTCTGACTCGCAGCAACGGAAAAAGCGGTCTAAAAGCAATCCTATCGTTTCCGATAACGAAGTAGGGGCCATGTTGCTGAACATTCGAGCGCTCTCGAGCAGGCCGGAAGACGCTATTGCAATTGCGGCTGAGCAGGCGCCATATCTCGCCAAATTGCAAAGCCTAGACCTTGAAGTGGCAGACCCATCGGCACTGCTCGCATCGGCGCATGCTTTGTGTGAACAAGTTGCGGCAGGCATTGCGGACCCAATGCGTGATCTTCGCGATGCTAAACAACGCGCGCACTTGGCGATCGCGGCTTTGGACCTGAGCGGTCAGGCCACGCTAGAAGAAACCACATTCGAAATTACGCGGTTTGCAGATGTTGCTATGGGGGCCGCTTTATCCGCGGCGCTTGCGGAGAGATCTCTATCCGGAGACGGCTTGTTCATAACGGCCTTAGGCAAAATGGGAGCGCACGAGCTCAACTACTCGAGCGACATTGATGTCGCGGCCTTCTTCGATCCTGAGCTTTTCCAAGGCGGAGACTACGAGGCCGCAGACGCCGCGGCGCGGGTTATCCGCCGCATGACGAGCCTGCTGCAGGATCGGACACGCGATGGCTACGTGTTCCGAACCGATCTCAGATTGCGTCCAGACCCGAGCTCCACGCCGGTTGCTGTATCAAAGCGCCGCGCCGAACTTTACTATGAAAGCATCGGCCAAAACTGGGAGCGCATGGTCTGGATTAAGGGGCGCTGCGCAGCGGGTGATGAACGCGCGGCTGCGCGCTTCCTGGATGCTATGCAGCCTTTTGTTTGGCGGCGGCATTTAGATTATTGGGCGATTGCCGACGTCCACGCGATCAAGAATATGATCAACGCCAAGGCCGGTGACACATCCCTCGAGGATGTATCGGCTGACCTCAAGCTCGGGCCTGGCGGGATCAGAGAGATCGAGTTCTTTGTGCAAACGCAGCAGATCATTCTGGGCGGCCGCCATGAAGCGCTCCGGGTAAGAGGCACTGAAGAAGGGCTTCGAGAATTGGTTGCGTTGGGCGCCGTAAAGCCGGAGGTTGCTAATCAGCTTTCGACAGCGTACCGCGCTCTGCGCATGGTCGAGCACCGGATCCAAATGTTGGATGATGCACAAACGCACGCGCTACCAGCCTTTGAAAACAAGCGTGCGAGTGTTGCAGCTTTGTGTGGCTACTCGGATCTGGCGCAGTTCGATGCTGACCTGATTAACCTCAGAAAAGGGGTGCACCAACAGTATCGAGAACTGTTTGCTGAAGAATCCCGGAAGCGCGACCAAGCGGTTCAAGGCAATCTGGTCTTCACTGGCGTGGATGATGACCCGCAGACCGTGGAAACCCTGAAAAATTTAGGGTTCAAGAACCCATCTCTCGTCATCGAGCGCATCCGCGAGTGGCATCGCGGGAAAACACCAGCAACCCGAAGCACACGCGGGCGCGAATTGCTGACGGCCTTTTTGCCCGATCTTCTCGCCGCGATGGGTGAGACGGGGGAAGCAGACGAAGCCTTCCGGAGATTTGGACGCTTTTTCGAGGGGTTGCGCTCAGGCGTCCAGACGCTGGCCATGTTGGTCGCGGAAAAGACCCTAACTGATGACCTTGTCACGACGCTTGCGATCGCGCCGCGCATTGCGAACATTCTGGCCAAACGACCAGGACTCTTAGAGGCGCTTGTTTCTAATCAAGATCGGAAGCCTCCGCCGGAGTTTGACGCAGAAACGGATTTTGAAACCAAACTCGATTTGGTGCGTCGGTGGCAGGGTGAGCGTGCTTTTCTGATCGGGCACCAACTACTTCATGGATCTTTGGACGCGCGTGATGCGGCGGCAAACTGGAGTGCTCTAGCCGATACTTGCATTCGCCGTATGGCTGCAGCCGCGGAAGCAGAAACGATCCGAAAGTTTGGCCCGACACCAGGCACTTGGAACGTGATTGGAATGGGAAAACTGGGCGGCCATGAAATGACTGCGGGTTCTGACCTCGATCTGGTAGTCATTTACGACCCGGACGATTCCGGTGACGCACAAATTTGGTTTACCCGGTTTACGCAGCGCTTGATCTCGGCGCTTTCGGCGGAAACGGGTGAGGGCGAACTTTACGAAGTTGATATGCGGCTGCGGCCATCCGGCCGATCGGGTCCGGTCGCGACATCGATTGCGTCGTTTGAACGCTACCACCGCGAAAATGCTTGGACTTGGGAGCATATGGCTTTGACGCGGCTTCGCCCAATTGTTGGAGACGCAGTTCTTGGGGCGCAAATCAACGCGATTGCCGAGCAAGCGATCAATGCGGGCGACCCGGACCAGCGCAACACAGATATCCTGGATATGCGGTCACGGTTGCTGCGAGAAAAACCGGCAAACGGAAGCTGGGATCTTAAGATGCGGCGCGGCGGGCTGCTCGATCTCGAATTCATTACTCAGCACGCCATTTTGACAGCGGACGCGCACCAGCCTCTGTCACCGAGTCTTACCGAGGCGCACAGACACCTCGCAGAAACAGGCGTTTGGACTGAAGCACTCCATCAAAGCATGTCATATGCTTTTGTGTTCCTGCAAGCTCTGCAACAAGTCCAACGTATGGCCAATGACGACGTCACAACGGCCAGCGAACTTTCTAATGCGCTAAAAGACCGGCTGTGCCGCGCGACAGGAAGCCCAGATTTCGAGACCCTATCGGCCAGCTTGGAGCGTGTTTGCGAGACGGTTGAAATCGCGTTCTGCAAAAACATTGGGGAAGCAACGACGGAGTCCTGACTCTCAGACGTTTGATCTGTGAGTTCAAAAAGAAAGGACATTAAGTCATGAAGAAACTCACGATTGCGGCGCTAGTTACTGTTGTTATTGCTGGCGCGACTTATACCGCCATGGCGCAACACCATCGCGGAGGCCCCCGCCAGATGCTGGAGCAGGTAGATGCGAACGCAGATGGCGCGGTCACGAAAGCAGAGATTGAAGCCCATCGCACGGATAAGTTTGCGAGTGCAGATACGAATGGCGACAATCTAGTATCTGCGGCAGAGTTTGAAGAATTCTCAATTGCCGAACGTGAACGCAAACAGGCTGAACGCCGCGCGAAACGCTTTGCGAAACTAGATGCAAACGGCGATGGTATGATCACCGCGGATGAGCATGCAGCCGCAGATGACAAGCGGGTCGACCGCCTGTTCGAGCGCATGGACGCCGATGGTGACGGTGTGATCACCGAAGCCGAGCGCGATGCCGCAAAAGAGGCGATGAAGGAACGTCGTGGTAAACGTGGTATGGGCCGCCGCGGATAAAGTAGTCTGGCGGCGATACACTTTCCGCCACTGGATTAACCGGCAAGCGCGAGCCATCCTCCCACTCGCGCTTGCCGCAGAATCCGCTACACTGTCCCCGTGTCTGGGCTTTCGGAACTCGATCAAATCACCCGTGCTGCGAGCGGGGACAGGGCTGCTCAGGCGGCGCTGGTCAACCGAAATATGCCTATCGTTTTTCGGGTCGCATTTCGCATGTTGCAAGATCGCGCCGAGGCCGAGGACGTGACGCAGGAAACATTCCTCCGGGCGTGGAAAGCTTTGCCAAATTGGCAACCCAAGGCGAAGTTCTCGACCTGGGCCTGCACAGTTGCGCTCAACCTATGCCGGGATCGCTTGCGTAAAAAGAAGCCCGTTCTGATGGACGAATTACCGGAGCGCGTGGACACCGCGCTTCGGCCCGAGGAATACCTTTCCTCACAACAAACGCTGAAAGGCATTGAGGCGAACATCGCCGCCCTTCCAGAACGCCAGCGTGAAGCCTTGTCGCTTTGCGCTTTGGAAGGAATGACCAATATAGAAGCAGCAGCAGCCATGGATGTCAGCGTCAGAGCGCTCGAGAGCTTACTCGCTCGCGCGCGTCGGACTTTGAAAGCTCGTATGAGTGGCGTCTTGGCAGGAGAAAAACAATGACACGCGAGAAGATAACAATTGAACGCGCATTGGAGTTAATCGAAGCCTACGGAGCCGAACCAGGTGGTTGGCCAGAGGACGAACGTGCTGCTGCGTCTGCGCTGATTGAGGCTGAACCCAATGTATTTGCAGAGGTTCTCTCTGAGGCGCACGCCTTGGATGCGGTCTTGATGAATGAGATGCTGCCTGAGCCGAGCGTTGATTTGGCGGCAAGCATATTGGCGAGGGCGCCCGTGGCCGCGCCAGAGCGCAAAAATATTCTCGGCCGATTGTCGTCAGTTCTGTTTCCGAAGGGTGTTCGGTGGCCAGCTGGCGCTGCGCTTGCAAGCCTGTTGATGGGATTGGTTGGCGGTTACGCCTATGCTGCGAGCGATGTTGGATATGACCAGGCCGATGCCGTCTATTATGCCGCCTTCGGAGTCGATAGCGACGAATCTTGGTTGAGTTTGGAGTAGGGGATGAGCGAAGACACAAAATCTCGTTTGCCGATTTGGCTCATCGTTTCGCTGATGGCGAATGCGCTCCTCATTGGGCTCATCATCGGCGGCGGTCTTGGCCAGCGCAAGTCGGGCGCAAACCGCTCTATACCGGGCGATGAGCGCGCTTTGATCCGCGGCATTGATGAAGCTGTTCCAAGCGATCAACGCCAAACCGTTCGCCGCGCTTTTCGAACAGCGTTTGAAGATTCGCGGAGAGAACGCCGGGCCGTTCGAGATGTTCGTCGCAAGCTCGGCTCGCTTTTGTCTGCAGACTCTTATGATGCGGCTGAGGTGCAAACAGCGTTTCAAGAATTGCGAGACGCGGAATCCGCTATGAAGAAACGGATGCATGACGTACTGGCAGAGCAGTTCGGCGCGCTAAGTGAAGAACAGCGCCGCGCCATTGTTCAAGACCTCAATCGTCGGGGTACGAGACGTGGCCCGCCGGGCGGGGGCCGCGATCGACGCCCACCTCCACCGGGTCCCCGAAACTAGTCCTTAGACTTATGCGCGAGCGCGGGTGCGTTGGCTTCCCAGTTCTGCCCGTCAAACTTGTTGATGGTAACGTCTAAATCCATCCAATTGTCCAAGCACCGCCAAGTGACCGCAAAACCATCTTGGTTAGACCGCGGGATGTAAAAGCTTTTCACACCGCAAGTCTTGCAGAACTTATGCTTCGCCCCGCCGGTATTGAACCGGTACTCGCTCAGTGCGTCTTCGCCTTTGATCAGACGAAACCGTGAAGCTGGAACAATCACGTGGATATTCCCGCTCATCGCACAGATGGAGCAATTGCAATCCTCAACTTCGAACGCGACTGGAAGATCGACTTCGAAACGGACAGCGCCGCAATGACATCCGCCAAAATGCGTCTGTAGGTGGCTCATCTTGTCTCCACTATCCAACCCAGACCGGCGGCCGTCGGTGCGCCCAGGGCGCGGCGCGTTCTAGCTGGCCAGCCAACTGATAAAGCTCCCACTCATTCCCGGCGCGCGCACCGAACATCATGCCGATTGGCAAGTTTTCATCTGTCCAGTGCAGGGGCACAGACATTGCCGGCGAGCCAGCTTGGTTCGAGATTGCACACCACGGAGCGAACGTCGTAACCGCCTGCGTGTAGGCGTCCAAATCGGCGGGATTGAGAGACAATACGCCTGTCTTGTCCGGCACGCGTGACATGGTTGGCGAGAGCACCATGTCATAGCCGCCATCGACGAGGAAATGCTCATAGATGAGGCCTGCCGTGATCGAGGCCTGCGTGGCTTTCATCAGCTCTTTCATCGGGATTGTGTTACCGAATTCGACAAACCTCGCCGTCACCGGCTCCATGTCTTCCGGTCCGAGCTCTCGGCCGAGGGCTTCCCCGCGCGCCTCCATCACCATCGCGATGGCGGCAGAGACGGTGACCATCAAGCTTTTCCCGAGTTCTTCTCCGTTGAGAGCGGGACCTGCCTCCTCAACATGGTGGCCGAGCTCTTCAAGCAGTTTGCGCGTCTTATCTATCCCGGCTTGGGCATCAGGATCTGGCACTGTCCCATTCGGGGCTTTAGTCCAGAGCGCGATTTTGAGCGGCTTCGGATCCTTGTCGAGCGCGCTGAGGAACGTGCTGTCTGGTTCGGGCGCGACGTAACGAGACCCAACCTCTCGTCCATGTGTCGCGTCCAGCAGAGCGGCATTGTCACGAACAGACCGCGAGACGGCATGCACGGTAGACTGACCATTCCAGCCTTCCGTTGTTGCCGGGCCCATCGGTGTGCGCCCGCGCGAGGGTTTCATTCCAAACAAGCCTGTGCAGCCTGCAGGAATGCGGATCGATCCGCCGCCATCGCTAGCATGCGCCATTGGAATGACGCCTGCCGCGACACAGGCGCTCGCACCGCCCGATGAACCGCCCGAGGTTCGCGTCGTATCCCATGGGTTCACGGTCGCACCGTAGAGCAGGCTTTCCGTCGTCGTGGTCAGACCAAATTCAGGGCTTGTGGTTTGTCCAAATAGCGTAAATCCAGCGGCCTTGTAGCGCTCGGTTAGGACGCTGTTACGGGTCGCGACATTGCCTTTAAAGGCGAGCGATCCATTGGTGATCGGTTGGCCTTCAATTTCGAACCCAAGATCTTTCACCGCCATTGGGACACCCGCGAAAGGGCCATTTGGTAGTCCATCAGAGATTTGACCTTCGCCAACCTCCGGGAACATGGCGGAGAAGCAGTTCAGGTCTTTTTGAGCCGCCTGCGCGCGGGTGACGGCCTCATTCAGGAGCTCTCTTGCGCTGACGTCTCCTTTGCGGACCAGCGCAGCTAATCCTGTGGCGTCGTAGTCTGCGTAATTGTCCATCATTCCCTCCGCTATTGTTGAAGAGAGGATGGACCGGAAGTCGCGACTTGAAAAGCCTCACCTCGTGTCAGGATTTCTCAAACACGAGGCATGTCCATTCAACACCGAGATTTCGGTTTTCGGCGAGGTGGGAGCCACTGCGTTCATTGTATAGGGTTCGAAGGCCATGTGCGCGCGCGAACGATATCGTCTCATCCCCGCTGACATCAAACATACGCCGACCATTGGGGACGGGCCCATGTCTCTGGCTCATGAATAAATGTGCACCAGGGGCCATCAGTGAGACCAGCGTTCCAAACCCAGTTTTGCGTTCTTCTTCGGTCAGGTGCATCCAAACCGCATTGAGCATGATGACGTCGAAAAGCTCAGACCGTGCTTTCACTTGCGCGAGGTCTGGGAGCTGGTCCTTCAGCCAGGTGATGTCCGGCTCGGGGTGCAGCTGTTGCGCACCCTCGCGCAACTCATCCGTTGGTTCGACAGCAAGGACCGTGTGACCCAGCGAGACAAACCAGGCCGCGTCGCGTCCGGTGCCGGCACCAATATCTAAGACCCGCGACGGCGTTTCTGGAATCCATTGCCGCCACTGCGCGTGAACCGTTTCAGACGCGAGCCCCTCATATCGCTGAAGTAGGCGCGGCGCTTCCTGCGCATAGCCAGCGTTTGAAGGCTTTACGGTCACTCGGCCGCCTGAATGCCGTCATCGTCGGTCAGGATTTCGAGCATCGCCACGGCGCTGTCCGCAATGACAGTTCCGGGTGGGAAAATCGCAGAAGCGCCAGCCGCACGAAGGGCATCAAAGTCTTGCGGCGGGATGACTCCGCCAACGATGATCTGTGTCGCTGCCGCACCTTCATTGCCGAGCGCTCTTTTGAGTTCAGGCACAAGGGTCAGGTGACCAGCCGCGAGCGATGACGCCGCGACGATATCAACACCAGCCGCTCGCGCATCTTTAGCGGCCTCTTCGGGCGTTTGGAAGAGGGGGCCGATTTCGACATCCCAACCAAGATCCATCAGCGCGGAGGCGACAACTTTCTGACCGCGGTCGTGGCCGTCTTGGCCCATCTTCGCGATATAGATTTTTGGGCGGCGGCCATGCTTGGCTTCGAAGGCTTCGGCCATGCCCACGGCTTCTTTCGCCCGCTCAGTCGTTTTCACGCCCGCGCCATAGACGCCTTTGATTGAACGGATCACCGCTTTGTGGCGACCTTGACTGCGCTCGACCGCTTCAGAAATTTCGCCCACGGTCGCTTTAGCCCGCGCCGCATCAACGGCAAGGGCGAGCAGGTTGCCCTCTGTCCCCGCCGCTGCGGTGGCAATCGCGTCTAGTTTGGCATCGACCTCGGCTTGGCTGCGGTCTGATTTGAGACGCGCCAACTTATCGAGCTGCATCCGGCGCACCGTAGCATTGTCGACCTTCAGCACCGGGACTTCTTCTTCCTCATCGAGGAGGAACTTGTTGACCCCGACCACGGTCTGCTCGCCGCTATCGATGCGTGCTTGCGTGTTGGCGGCAGCTTCTTCAATGCGAAGTTTCGGGATGCCTTCCTCAATCGCCTTACGCATGCCGCCGAGCTTCTCGACCTCGGCGATATGTTCAAGCGCTTTGGCTGCCAGATCGTGTGTCAGGCGCTCGACATAGTATGAGCCGCCCCACGGATCGATGGTTTGCGCCGCACCTGCTTCTTGTTGCAGGAAGAGCTGCGTGTTGCGGGCAATCCGCGCTGAGAAGTCCGTTGGTAGGGCCAGAGCTTCATCGAAAGAGTTGGTGTGAAGGCTTTGCGTCTGCCCACCTGCAGCTGCGATGGCTTCGAGGCAAGTGCGGATGACATTGTTATAAACGTCCTGCGCCGTCAGCGACCAACCAGAGG
Organism: Henriciella sp.; assembly: GCA_013213785.1. GTDB lineage: Bacteria > Pseudomonadota > Alphaproteobacteria > Caulobacterales > Hyphomonadaceae > Henriciella. The sequence goes on from JABSPZ010000001.1 coordinate 38,758, forward strand.
TCTGGCAATGCGTGCGTAGCGAGGTCGACTTTGGGTTCTTTGGCGAGAACTCTTCGCTCACCAATTTGGCCCAGATCAGACGCGCAGCGCGCATCTTTGCGACTTCCATGAACGTATTCATGCCGATCGCCCAGAAGAAGCTGAGGCGCGGCGCAAACGCGTCCACATCCAATCCAGCATTCACCCCTGCGCGGATGTATTCGATGCCGTCCGCGATTGTGTATGCGAGTTCCAGGTCCGCCGTCGCACCGGCTTCTTGCATGTGATAGCCAGAGATCGAGATCGAGTTGAATTTCGGCATATTTTGCGACGTATAAGCAAAAATATCCGAGATGATCCGCATGCTTGGTTTTGGTGGATAAATGTAGGTGTTCCGCACCATGAACTCTTTCAGAATATCATTCTGAATCGTTCCCGCGAGCTTCTCTGGTCCAACGCCTTGTTCTTCTGCAGCGACAATATAGAGCGCCATGATCGGCAGTACGGCGCCGTTCATCGTCATGGAGACGGACATTTGATCGAGCGGAATTCCCGAGAACAACGTCCGCATGTCGTAGATACTATCGATCGCAACGCCCGCCATGCCGACATCGCCGCTGACGCGGACATGGTCACTGTCATAGCCGCGGTGTGTCGCGAGATCGAACGCCACCGAGAGGCCTTTCTGACCAGCCGCTAGGTTCCGGCGATAGAACGCATTGGAGTCTTCCGCCGTTGAGAAGCCGGCATATTGGCGAACCGTCCAAGGCCGCTGCGTGTACATAGTTGGGTAGGGTCCCCGTCCGAACGGTGCGAGGCCGGGGTAATCATCTAAGAAGTCGAGACCTTTAACGTCGCCGGCGCCATAAGCCGTTGCCAGGTCGATGCCCTCAGGTGTCGTCAACGTGCGGTCACGCGCGCTGGTCTTACCAGGCTCAAGCGCGCCGAGATTGAGTTTTGTGAAGTCTGGGAACTTGCTCATCTTACGATACTCCCAATTCTGCGAGGGCGACGGTGAGCTCGTGGACCACGTCGCAGCCCATAAAGATATGACGGTCTATGCCGTCTGCTTCATGCTTGCCAGCCAGCCATAGCGCGACGGCGCCAGCGGTTTTGAGCGCACTCGCCGCTTCGGTAGCTTCTTCAGCATAGCGCTTGTCTGCGCCGCACAGGACTGCAATTTTGCATCCGCTTGCCCTGAAGGCGGCTGCCAGTTCAGCATGGCTTTTAGGTGGAACCGGCGCGGTTTTAGACTCGATACCGCCCGCGGCAAAGAAGTTTCGGGCAAAGTCAGCACGAGCTGTGTGCTCTGCAAGTGGACCAACGGTAGCAAGGAAAACGGATGGCCGTGCACCCGTTTTCGACATGTGGTCTTCGGATCGATCTCGCAGTGTTTCGAACGGTTCCGCGATGGATATCCAGGTAAGTGGTTCCGCAATCGTATCCGCGCCGCGAGTATCTTCAAAATTAGGCAAGAGTGTTTCCAGGCCGATTGGGTCTACGCCATCGCCGCGAGGTGGGCGCGTGACGTCTGCGATGGGAGCGGCGATCTCTTCTAGAAGCGGGAACTCGCTGACGCCGGTCACGGGTATTTTGCGACGCGCCACATCTTTCATGAGAGCAGCGCGCTTTTCCGCGATACG
>JABSPZ010000006.1 GCA_013213785.1 Henriciella sp.
ATCCGTCCTGACATGGACCATAACTCCTTGCTTCCAGTTTTACCTTGCAAGGCGTCTACCGTTCTAGGGGCACATCACTACGAGCGTATCACCGTCTCTGAGGAACGAGAGTGCTTCCTTAAGCTGCGGACGGTTCTTTAGAGCGCCCGAGGCAGACTCTTCAAAAATGCGCTCACAGCCGGCGTCTGTGAGGGTGGTAGTTTGTAACGCTGAATTCTGATCTCTCGTTGAAACCCTCGTGTACCCAACTTTCATTTCGTTTCCTGTCTCAAAAATGCTTATACCTTGGATTTTTGATACACCCGCATTTTGAGACCGTTTATGAGACATTCTGACTCATGATTTCAGAGCAGAAGTAGCAGCTAAGTTAGTGCTAAGTTTCTGCCTCAAAAACCGTCGCTTGTGAGGCGCTGGGTGAGTTATGCAACGTCGCAATACTCTTGAGTAAGGCGGTTCAATGGGAAGCGCGTGATAGTGGCGACAGAAGGAAAACAGGCTGCTATGGATTAAACATGCCTATCGTTTTCCGTTTAATCGCTTTGGCTCTCGGCACGCTGGTTCTTTCCAGTCCCTCATACGCATGCAAATGCGGAGCCTGCGTCTCACCCGCCGATTCTGGCAAAAAATTCGGGGTGTTTCAGTATGTAATGAAGGCAGAAATTCTCGCGAGTATCGATAACCCGGAATTTTACGACTTAGACGAAAGCGCGACCGAGCTTCCTCCTCTGCGGCAACTTCTGCTTCGTCCAGTCCGCACCTTTCGAGGAACAAAGCGAGATTGGCTGTTGGTGCATGACCATATGTGCACCGTCGGCGGCGATGTTGGCGATATCGTGAATGTCGCCGCGTATTTAGGAAGCGACGGTGAGCTGCATGCTTCTAACTGCAGTGCGATCTGCGCTCGCGATATTGGTCACTCATTTGGTGACTAATATCGCCTATTAATCGCCGTCTCATTTCTGGTCGTTTCTGAGGCGCGCGCATTATCTGCAACAACGCGCTTTGACGACAAACATCAACCAGTCAGAGCTTTATCTGATCGTCTGCTGTTTTAGTAGTCGAACTTGAAGGTTTGCACGAACGAAGCAATTATGGTCGCGTCGTTGAGGAGTGATAACGATTTGGCGCGATTGGTCACGATTTGGATTGTAAAGCGAGATGAATTCCAGGCTGTGCCTAAAGACTGGAGGCTGGAAGAAACCTTACAAGCTGCAGCTCAAGAACTCGGAGTCAAACTAGAGCTGAGCTATACAATTCAAGAAAAGCTGATTTCGGCCGATGCTTTACCCGATGCGATCAGCGTGATTGCTAGTACAACTTCTTTTGAGTCCATCCCCCTACGATCGTTCCGCAGACTTGAGATACCGAAGTTAGTTGTTTCTGTTTCTTCACAAGTTACTAGTGAGCTGTCTTCCTTCGGTGAAAATACCTTTTTGTATCCAATTTCTGCCTCGGATGAGTTTGAACACCCACTTCGCGACAGACAATTTGTATCTGCGTTTCAATTTCTTTCGTTATTCACCGATCTCTTGTCTATGGAGCGAGCAAGTGAGTCGATGAGCGATGCGCGGCAAACTTCTGCTATCGAGCAGGAAGATGAAGTCTCTAGACGCTCAGCAGGCGTCGAATCTGTTTCTTCAGCTGATTATCCCGACGTCGGACAAGACAGTCCGCGCGATTCGGCAATCGCGACGATCCGAGACGAAGGTACAGTTATTGTCGAATTGAAAGAGGTGAGACGTCGCCTTCTAAACACTCGGGTTTTGAGCGCTGAGGTGCTGAGGTCGGGTAGCGAACAGATCAATACTTTTGTTCACGAATATCTAAATCAATCTGGCAGAAACTCGCTGCCCGAAGGATTCGAGATCCTGTCGGAGATCTCAAAGAGTTTTGGGGATATCTCGTCGATATTGACGCGTCAGAACGAAAAGATCGAAGAGCTCGAAAAAGAGATTGAACGATTAGGCGGTCAGGTTCAGCAGCTTAATGAGATGATGCAGAAATCACTCAGTGAGCCCTTAAACAGTGCCGAAGCAAAAGACCGGCGCGATCTCATTCGCGAAGGGTTCTACACTAACCTGGGAGGCATCGGGAGCAGCACTCTTGTTTTCTCGTTGGGTGCGGTTGCAGCTTGGGTTTTCGGCGAAACGTCAAATGTTCTGCAGTTTCAGCAGTCGCTGACTATGATCAAAACGTTTTTTAAGCCCTAGAGGTATCGAAACGCGCTGCTGGCTCAAGCAAGTTCAAGGGGACAATGTCGTCGAGACTTTGGTAGATTTAAATCAACCTGAGCTCTTTGTTTCGCGACACCGATGTCGAATTCCGGTTAGTCTGGATTTGTGTCCTACAATCGGATTGTTTTATGTCCTACATTTAAACAAGCGCTCTTGCTAATGCGCTGTAAATGTTGAATATTGGGTAAGAATGTTATGCGTGGCGGAGAGGAAGGGATTCTACTCTCGTCGCCTTCCTAATCTGTTGTCTGTTTTATACTCGTTCAGCGAGTTTCCACTTATAATCGAAGGTTTTGCGAATGCGAGCAAATCCATCCGATTTGCTTTTAACCGCTGACTTGTCACCGGTGAACTCAGCGACGATCGCCTTAAGCTCTTTTAGGCGCACCTGTTTATCTCGCTGTAAGTTTCCCATCACCGTATCGAAAGTGCTAACACCTTTCTTTAGCGCATACTGAAGGTCATCAACCGCTTGGTTCACAATGTTCGTGCGCAAAGGTGCCGCTGGGCGCCTAGCCCTGGTTGTCGGTTGCGGTGTCGCTTCAAGCTCAGCAACTAGTTGAGAAACAATCTTACCGGGATGCTTTTTTAGAAAGTCGATGGATTTTCGTATTCCAGCACGAGGATTGCGCGACACAGCGCCAGGCATAGCACCCTCAATTTTCTCGAGCTGTTCGATAAGGTCATCGATTTTGGTTTCGCCAGAACTAAACTGCTTCCACATTGTTTACCCCTATTCCGCCGCGATTTGCATCTCAGGATAAATTTCCATGGATGCCATAACCTCCAGTGCGAGCTGGTCGAAAATCTCGCGAGCAACCTGACCATCATGTCCGCTCAAAAGATATCCTATCGGTGCACTGGGTGGTCTTCCTAACCAGACACGATTCGGTATCAACTGACGATAAAATTTAGCTTCCGGAGCGTACTCGGCAAGCGCTTCCTTGATCCGTTCCGAAGCAAACGTTTCATTTCCTGAAACCTGCTTCTCTTTCTGTGTCATGCTGCCAATAACGCCGGAAATTTTAAAGTTGGCATCAATTCGTTCCTGAAACTCACGCAAGTTGCGGAGCATCTGCGCGATAGGCTTGGTAGATAATTCTTGCAATTTGGACGGGATCAAAATGTGATCCGTCGCACGAAGCGCGTTCACTGAAGAAAGGCTGAGGCGAGGCGGCGCATCCATAATCACGATATCGTACCCGCGTTCCTGCATCAGTTTCTGATTGGATAAGATTAGCTCTATCCTTGTTCGGACGTCTGGTCCTTCTTCGTAATTCAACAACCATCGCTGAAACAGGTTTTCCTCTGTTTCGGTAAGAGCGTAAGCCGAAGTGACTATATCCACTCCCTCGATGCTAGAGACAGTACTCACGTGGTCGGACAAAGAAGCCGGAACCTTTTTCCATGACAGCCATTCTGACAATAGATTTGCATCATCAGTGTTTTGTGCATCTTGAAGGAGATCAGACAGGCTCCCTTGATAATCGAGGTCAATCAATAAGACACGCTTGTCGTACTTCAGAGCGAATGACGCCGCCAAGTTTGCGGCAATAGTCGTCTTCCCCACCCCACCTTTAAAGTTCATCACGGTGAGCGTTTTTGGGTGGCTCCTTTTTCGCTGAGGAGGCGCTTTCCGATAGTCCCATAGCGGTTGCTTATTCCTCACATGCCGCCGCAATCTGAGGTGGTGGTGAAATGAGAATAACGCTGCATTCACCCAATCGAAAACAGCTTTGATGGATCTTCCGATCACTCTTCGAAAAAGAGCAAGAAGAGGTAAAATTGCTGCGTTCACAATAATAATACCGATGTTCTCGGAAACGGTCGCGTAAACCCACGCAATCCAATCATCGATCATGCTATCCACCCTATACACACCCAACGCCTCGACGGTGGAACTTTTACTTGTTCCAATTTTCGCGAGAACTTCGTGAGAGACTTTTACACAGGACCGCTTAATCGTCGAATCGAATCTCTAAGGAGCGACGTGAGCGTATCGAGCGAGCATTCTGAAATCTGAATGCCCACTCAAAGAAGCTATTTCTGGCATCGTCATGCCTCGCTCAAAATACCGGGATATTGCTTCGTGACGCAGGTCATGAAAATGAAGATCCTCCAGACCAGCGCGCGTTCTGGTTCGTTCCCAACACAGTCGAAATGCATTCCTAGAGGGTCGAGACCGCTCGTATGCTTTCAAGAGACCCAACGTTGCGTCCAACGCTGGTTCGGAGAGCGAAATCTTTCGAGGACGATGAGTCTTGGTCTTGGGGATCAAAAGACGGCTTGATCTCTCGCATAGATGCTCAGCTGCAATGTTCAAAATCTCGCTCCGCCGCATAGAAGTTTCTAGAGCAACGCGTATCGCGGGTTTGATGTACCCGACCTTTGATTTGGAAGCGGCTATGAATAGCCTCTCTTCTTCAACGGAATGCAATCGACGGTCTCGGGCATTATTGTTTCTTGGCCGCCTCACCAATTTCAGCGGGTTCGTTGAGATTGGTAGCCCCCACTCCTCCATCGCGATCTGAAACATGTGCTGCAGCGGCGCGAGTTCGCGATTGATGGTCGCCGCGGAGACTTCGCCAAGACGTGCATCTCGATGAGCTGCGAAGTCGGTAGCGTCCACCGCTGATAAACTAAGCTTCGCGATAGGAAGTTTCAGCACCCGGCTTAATCGATCCATCTCGATCTTCGCATCACACTTATCGATCGAAATAGTATCGCGATAACGAGCGATCAGGTCCCCGACGGTCGTGTGATCTAAGATGCGAGGATCGTGCTTGAGGAGTCGACGATCTACATCGACTTCCATCTCGCGTCCCCAAGCTTCCGCATCGCATCTCCGTGTAAATGAACGTGAAAGATTTGGAGCATGTTTGCGCCTGATCTGGACTTGCCATTTCGAGCCGCGCTTTCTTATCGTAGCCATATCTGTCTCCTTGGCCGTGACACCGGTGTGACAACTGAATTCCAGAGGATTTTAAGCTACGAATTCGACACTCTTGAGCGTTGAAATCGTTGAGAAAAAATGGTGGTCGATACTAGGTTCGAACTAGTGACCCCTGCAATGTCAATGCAGTGCTCTACCACTGAGCTAATCGACCATCCGTTTTGAAGGGGGCGTCATCCCCTTTTGGGCGCGCCAAGTCAAGCCTGAACTGCAACCAATATCAGGCGGCCATCACGCGCTCGACCTCATCGACCAATTCGCGCAAATGGAACGGCTTGGACAGAACTTTCGCACCAGCCGGTGTCGGCGAACTTCCGGAGAGGGCAACAGCGGCAAATCCCGTAATGAAGACGATCTTCATAGCCGGATCTAACTCCGCGCCGCGGCGCGCCAGTTCGATCCCATCAATTCCCGGCATGACGATATCGGTGAGCAGCAAATCAAAGACTTCGCGCTCAAGCGCTTCGAGGGCGCCTTCGCCATCTTCATAGTCTTGCACATCATGTCCGGCGCGTCGCAAGGATGCACATAGGAAGGTGCGCATCGCATCATCGTCTTCTGCCAGCAAGATTTTGCTCATCTGAATCCGTCCCTGAATAATCCGCGCCTTAATGGCGGAAAGACCGTAAACCCTGTGTGAATATGACAGCAAATCGCAAATAAAAAGTGAGCGCGCGCGCAATTCACAATCAGTTTGGTGCCCTCCCGCATGTTTTTTGCCTTGACCTGAGGCGCAGAACATCGACCTTGCAAGCAATGCAAACTGCTGTCGACAGATCCCAAACGCCTCTCGAAACCTTGCCCGCGGCTTTCAGTATCGCGCGCGGCGAGACCGTTTCTGCGCCTGTTATCTTTGCGTCCCCTCATAGCGGCAAAGTCTACCCGCGGCAGATGACAGATCTGTTGTCGGTGCCATTGCGCGACCTGGAACGTACCGAGGATGCTTTTGTCGACGAATTGTACGCCGACGCCCCGCACCAAGGGATGGTCTTACTGCACGCAACATTCGCGCGGGCCTTCGTCGACCTCAATCGTGATGCACGCGAATTGGACGCAAGCATGTTTTCTGACGGTGTACCGCGGGTTGCGGGCATGCCAAGCGCCCGCGTTAAGGCTGGCCTCGGGTGTTTGCCGCGCGTCGGGGCCAGTGGCCGAGATATTTATGCGCAGCAAATCTCCCGCGCGGACGGTCAGTTTAGGTTGGAGACGGTGCACGATCGCTATCACGCGGCCCTTCAGTCAGAAATCGACGCGTTAAAGCAAGACTGGGCAGATGTGTTCGTGATTGATTGCCACTCTATGCCATCGCGCCAACCCGGACGTTCCAATCTTCCCGATATCGTCCTTGGAGATCGCTTTGGATCGAGTTGCTCGGCCAAACTCACATCTAAAGTGGAACGCTTCTTTCGACGAGAAGGCCTGAGCGTCACTCGGAACGCCCCCTATGCTGGCGGCTATACGACCCGCCGCTATGGTCGCCCCCGCCGCGGCGTGCACGTGCTCCAAATCGAACTCAATCGAGCGCTTTATATGAATGAAGCCGATGTCGAGAAGTCGAACCAGTTCCCTCACCTTCAGGAAAAGGTCTCGCGTCTGATCGTTGATATTGTTGATTTAGCGATCGCAGAGAACAGCTGACAAAAAAAAGAGCCGCGCTAAAGAGCGCGGCTGTATCAGGTAAGGGAGGAAACGCCAGAAGGCGTCAGCACCGCAGTGCTAAGACCAACTTATTGTGCGGCGCACAAAAAACAACCCTAACTGCACTGCACTGCCGCATAACTCCCTTGCGTTGACGTATACGTAAGCGTCAATCCAACGCATCGGGAGATTAGATCCCTGAATCTCCGACACAATTCTCGGTTCGGCACGCAACTTGCTGTTGTGAGGCCCAATATCCATTTCGGGACTCTTACGAGGGGCTCCGATCAGCCGGGAGAACGGTATGACGGACAATACGGATCTTAATGTTGGCAAGCGTCTACGTCGGCGCCGCCGCCTATTGGGCATGACCCAACAGGATCTCGCCAGCATGGTTGGCGTTCGGTTCCAACAGATTCAGAAATATGAGTGCGGGGCAAACCGCGTAACAGCCTCACGGCTTTACGACCTGTCGCGCGCACTGAACGTTTCAGTTCAGTATTTCTTTGATGGGCTAGAAAGCGACTCTCTGATGGGGACAGCCGCGAATGATGCCGAGCGACTTGATGCTGATATTCTCAGCCAGAAAGAAACGCTCGAACTCGTACGGGCCTATTATCGACTCGGGGAACGCCCTCGCCGTCGATTGCTTGAACTCGCAAAAGCTCTTGAAACGGAAGCGTCAGACAGCGGCGCAGCTTGACCGATGCTTGCGCACGCGGTTTACCGCGGCGCATGACGCTTACACCTGATTTTGACACCCTGGGCGTCGCGCACGCTTTGGCGGACGCGGCTCGGACCGCGATCGCGCCGCATTTTCGTGCGCTCGACACTATCGAAAACAAGAAAGACGGCGCGGACTTTGATCCCGTCACGGTAGCCGACCGAGCCGCCGAAGAAGCCATGCGGGACGTGCTCAAAACCATGCGCCCGGACGACGCAATCCATGGCGAAGAATTTGGCAAACAAGATGGCACCACCGGCTGGACCTGGGTGCTTGATCCAATCGATGGGACCCGCGCTTTTGTAGCAGGGCTTCCTGTTTGGACGACGCTCATCGGATTGGTCGACGGTCGCGGCGACGCCATTGTTGGCATCATCGATCAACCTGTCCTGGACGAGCGATACTACGGCTCACCAGAAGGATCATTTCTGCGCACCGCGCAGGGCGAGATGCAAATCAATGTTTCCAAGTGCGACGATCTCCGCGAAGCCGTGATCGCGACAACCGATCCTTTTATAATGACCCCGCCCGAACAAGGCGCTTGGACGCATCTGCGCCATACAGCCCGCATTATCCGGTACGGCCTAGATGCCTATGCCTATGCCCGTCTCGCTGCCGGGACGATCGACTTGGTCGCTGAAGCCGGCCTCGCGCCGTATGACGCTGCGGCCTTGATCCCCGTCGTTCGCGGCGCCGGTGGCCTCGCATGTGACTGGCGCGGAAATCCAGCAAAGCCGGGCGGACAACTCGTCTGTGCCTCGAGCAAAGGCGTCCTTGACCAAGCTTTGATTTCGCTGCGCCGATCCGCAAACTAAACCCACGCGGGAACTAGCCAGAACGCGTCAAAGCGCGCTAGACGACAGTCATGGCTCAAGATGTTGAACTCGTCGAAAAACGCACGCCGACGCGGCGCGCACCAGGCAAGTGGCGACTAAGCTCCATTATCGATGGCCGCGCGCTGCGTGTGAAACTAACAGCAGCGGCGCTAAGCCATGAAGGCGATGATAAAGCGGCCCGAAAAGAAGCGCTGGATATCTTGCACGGCGCGCTGTTCCGAGGTCGCCTGATCGCGCAAGAGCGTCTCCAGCAAGGCGCGGACGGTTTAGATACGGCCCGCTTGCTCGCCGCGGTTCAAGACGAAGTCCTCCACGCTTTGTTTGACTTCATCACGACCCATGTCTTCCGTGCCCGGAACCCCACCGAAGGCGAGCGCATGGCGGTGTTCGCAACTGGCGGCTATGGCCGGTCCGTTTTAGCACCGTCATCCGATATCGATCTGCTCTTCATTCGCGCTTATAAGGCAAGCCCACACGCAGAAAGCGTGATTGAGTACATGCTCTACGCGCTGTGGGACATGGGCCTCAAAGTGGGGCACGCCTTCCGCACCCCTCAAGAGTGCGTGCGCCTGGCCAAAGAAGATGTGACGATCAAAACCAGCCTGCTGGATGCGCGCTATTTGTTTGGCGACAAAGAACTCGCCGATGAAACGCGCGAGCTGTTCAACCGCCAGGCTGTTGTCGGGCAAGACGCTCAGTTCATCGCGGACAAGCTCGAAGAACGCGACAACCGTCACGCCCGTCAGGGCAATGCGCGCTATCTGGTTGAGCCGAATGTAAAGGAGAGCAAAGGCGGATTGCGCGATCTGCAAACGCTCTACTGGATCGTGAAGCACATGCATCCCGACGATACGAGTTCGCTCGAGGACGTGATGAAGACCAAAATCTTCACCCAGCACGAGTATCATCTCTTCATGCGCGCCGCGCGTTTCCTTTGGACGGTGCGCTGCCATTTGCACTATATCACCGGGCGCCCCGAAGAACGCCTGAGTTTTGATCTCCAGCCGGAAATCGCAGCCCGTATGGGATATCAAGACCGCGGCGAGCAGCTCGGGGTTGAGCGGTTCATGAAGCGCTATTTCCTGGCCGCGAAAGATGTTGGCGGTCTGACGCGTATTCTAGCGGCGAAGCTCGAAGCGCAACAAAAAGCGAAACCTGAAGGGTGGCGCCGCTTCTTGTCGCGCGGCGGCCAGGCCAAAGCGCTCGCCGATGAGCGGTTCGAATTGGTCGGCAATCGCGTCAATTTCGCAGACACCGATGTCGTCATGAAAGATCCGAAGGTGCTTTTGAAGCTGTTTCAAATCGCAGACAAAAGCGCCTTGGACGTCCACCCAGACGCCCTGACCTTCGCGACACGGAACACGAAAATTATCAACGCGAAGAACCGATCTCAGCCCGATATGGTCGAGGTCTTTCTAGAGATTCTTCTCGATAGCGATAATCTGGGCCTGACGCTCAATCGCCTCAACGAAGCCGGCGTTCTGAGCAGATTTCTACCGGAATTTGGCGGCATCGTCGCGCAGACCCAATTCAACATGTACCACCATTACACGGTCGATGAGCATACGATCCGGGCGATGGAATACATCTCCAACATGGACAAAGGCGAAGACGGGTTTGGCTTAGCCAAACAGCTGTATGGCAAGATTGAAAATCGCCGGGCGCTATATCTCGCGATGCTCTTGCACGATACTGGCAAAGGTCTTGGCGATCAGCAGATAGAGGGCATGAAGACAGCGCGCCGCGCCTGCCGGCGCCTTGGCTTGGACAAAGCTGAAATTGAGCTTGTGGCTTGGCTCGTCGGCAATCATCTCGAGATGAGCGAAACCGCGCAAAAGCGGGATATTGCGGACCCAAGAACGATTGTGACCTTCGCTGAGAAAGTCATGGATCTCGAACATTTGCGACTGCTCTACATCCTAACCGTGGCGGACATCCGAGCGGTTGGTCCGAATGTCTGGAACACGTGGAAAGGTCAACTGCTCGGCGATCTCTATCACAATACGGAAGCTGCCTTGCGCGGCGGTCGAACCGACGAATCGACGGTCACAGCGGAGTTGCAAGCGCGCGCCGAAGCCAATCGTGAGCTTGTGAATGACCAAATCGGTACACTGCCGCACGTCATGCTCGAAATGGACGAGGCCTATTGGACCGGGTTTGATGCCGAAGTCCTAGTCGAACACGCCAAGAAACTCTCTTCGTCTGAAGAAATTATCGTCAGCGCATCGTCCGGAACGGACGATCGGACGAGCTTGTTTATCTCAGCGCCCGACCGCGTCGGGCTTTTCGCGCGGTTGACCCAGGCGATTGCTGGTCTCGGCGCGCACACTGTGGCAGCGCAAGTCTTCACCGGCCCGTCTGGGCGCATCATCGACGTGTTTGTGCTAGAGGATGGCGACGGAAGCCCATTCGCCAAAGGCGACCGAAGCCGGTTGGACCGACTAGAGAAAAGCATCCTCGCGGCGATTGATCCGGAGACGCAACTTCCAGAACCGAGCCATCGCCAAAACCAACGTAAAGCCGCATTTATTGTTCAACCGCGTGTCTCCATCTCAGAGGACGCGTCGCAAGCTTACACGGTGATCGATGTCTCAGGGCGCGACAGCCCCGGCCTGCTTAGCGATGTCAGCCAGGTCCTGGCCGATGCTGGAATCTCAATCGTCTCAGCGCATGTTGGATCATATGGTGAGCGCGTATTTGATGCTTTCTATGTCAAATTGCCGGACGGATGTGATGAAGCCATGAAATCGTCATTGCGTGACCAACTCCTCGCCGCGCTTGGGCGCGAGGAACCAGACGGACCGCGCACGCCTGCTCGTAAACTGAAACGCGCCAGCGCTGCCGATAGCTTCTAAAACGGGCATGTCTGTATGAGCCTTCTGCGTAATACGCTCACTCAATCTTCGCTCACACTTGGCAGCCGGATCCTGGGCTTTTTGCGGGATATATTGATCGCGGCAAAGGTCGGCGCAGGCCCAATTGGCGATGCGTTCGTGACCGCGCTGATGTTCCCAAACCTGTTCCGGCGAATTTTTGCGGAAGGCGCTTTTGCGCAGGCCTTCGTGCCTGCCTATGCCCGCACGCTCGAAGCAGAAGGCCCAGAAGCAGCGCAGGAAATCGCAAAACAGACCATGCGCGGCCTGTTCGCGGCCACGGCAGCCCTCGTAATTGCCGCGCAGTTTGCGATGCCATGGATCATGAAAGTCATTCATGGCGGCTATGAAGAAAGCAGCGAGAGCTTCCAACTCGCCATCCTGCTGACCCAAATCACGATGCCTTATCTTGCCTGTATGGCACTAGCGGCATTGCTTTCCGGGGTGCTGAATTCAGCTGGACGATTTGTACTATCAGCGGGTGCGCCAACGCTGCTAAACATCTTCTTGATCACGGCAGCGCTGCTCGGGGACGATCAACGCCACACGGCCTTCCTGGCTTCAATCTCTGTCTCATTAGCAGGGGTCGCACAGGCCGCTTTGCTGTGGTGGGGAGTTAGCCGGCAGAAAGTCTCGCTTTCACTAGGGTGGCCGAAACTGACGCCGGCCGTAAAAAAAGTAATCGCCCTCGCTATTCCGGGCACAATTGCTGCGAGCGGCACGCAGATCAATATTCTGGTCAGCCAAGCCCTCGCAAGCTTTGAAACGGGCGCCAAGTCTTGGCTGTTCTTCGCCGACCGATTGTACCAACTGCCGCTTGGAATTGTCGGTGTCGCTGTGGGCGTCGCCATCTTACCGCGCCTCGCCCGAGCCGCACGATCCGATGATAGCAAATCTGCAAACACACTGATGGATGATGGGATTGGCCTCGCTATGGCACTGACCCTACCGGCTGCGATCGCGTTGATGGTGGCGCCTGCCTATTTGATCGAAGGCCTGTATGCGCGTGGTGCATTCCTTGTTTCGGACGCGCAGCAAGCAGGTTTGGCGCTAGTCCATTACGGGTGGGGTGTTCCAGCCTTTGTCTTGATCAAGGTGCTCGCGCCCGGCTTTTTTGCCCGCGAAGATACGAAAACGCCAATGCGGTTTGTATTGTTCACCGTGGCGCTCAATACGGTGCTCGGCGCCGGTCTCTTCCTTTGGTTCCGCGCTCAGGGGTGGCCGGGTTTCCCAGGCCTTGCGATCGCGACAAGCATTGCAGCCTGGATCAATGCAGCACTGCTCTTCTTCGGACTTCAGGCGCGCGGTTGGTATAAACCTGGCGGCCGCCTCATCTCGCGTTTGGTCTCTGTCACGCTGGCGAGCCTCGCAATGGGCGGCGCTTTGATCTTCCTACTCAGACACCAAGATACGCTTCAAACCTACGTCACCTATGGCAAATTTGCCGAAGTCATGGCCTTTATCTTCATGGGCGCAGGTGTCTATGCTTTGGCGGCTCTGATCTTCGGCGCCATCAGGCCGAGTGATCTGAAAGCGATGCTCCGCCGCAAAGCTACATAATTCCCCACTAGCCACACAGCCAAAATCCGCTAAACCCCGCTGCCATGACTGAGCAAGTATCCTATTCTGGCCCGCAGCGGATTTTCTCCGGCATTCAGCCGACCGGAAATCTACACCTTGGAAATTATCTTGGCGCCTTGAAAAAGTTCGCCGACCTCCAGGATGCAGGTTGGGAAGGGATCTATTGCGTCGTCGACTTGCACGCGATCACGATGCCCCACGCCAAGGGCGCACTGGCCGACCAAACCCGGCAAATCGCAGCGGCCATGATGGCGGCGGGGCTCGACCCGGACACCTCAACCATCTTTGTCCAATCTTCGGTCCGAGCCCACACCGAGCTGACCTGGATCTTTAACTGCGTGGCCCGCATGGGCTGGCTCGAAAAGATGACGCAGTTCAAGGACAAGTCTGGCAAGGATTCAGAGCGCGCCAGTGTCGGCCTGTTCGATTATCCGGTGCTGCAAGCCGCTGACATCCTCGTTTACAAAGCAACGCACGTCCCTGTGGGCGAAGATCAGAAACAACATCTTGAACTCAGCCGCAACATAGCGGCGCGGTTCAACCAGCAATATGACGCCCCGGGCTTCTTCCCGCTTCCAGAAGGCCTGATCGAAGGTCCTGGCGCGCGGATCATGAGCCTGAAAGACGGGAGCAAAAAGATGTCTAAGTCCGACCCGGCTGAGACTTCTCGGATCAATCTGATCGATGACACCGACACGATCGCGAAGAAGATCAAAAAGGCGAAGACCGACACGCTGGGCGATATGCCTGTGACCATGGAAGACATGGCACCGCGCCCTGAAGTGGCAAACCTGGTCGGCATCTATGCAGCCCTTGCCGGGATGAGCGATGAGCAAGTTCTCGCTGAATATGGCGGCAAAGGCTTTGGCACATTCAAGCCGGCGCTCGCAGACCTTGCCGTCGCAAAACTTTCGCCGATCACGCAGAAAATGCGCGAATATCTCGACGATCCAGCTGAAATCGATGCTGCCATGGCGAAAGGCGCTTATAAAGCCAATGCCGTCGCTGAGCCAATCATCGAAGAGGTGCGACGCGTTGTGGGCTTCTGGCAAGTCTGATCTCGCCCTATATCGGTCCCGACAAAAAAGGAATTTGCGATGTCTAAATGGCTTTTGAGCGCGGCTGCCTTTGGCTTGGTTGCGGCGTGTTCTCCAGCAGATGCCCCAACACCTCCGGCGAGCGAGGCGAGCCCGGTTCTGTCCTATAGCGATGCGTTCGTGATGGAACCGATTGGGGGCCGCGACATGACGATGGGCGGCGTGACGATCAGCGTTGACGGCGGAGACGTGATCCTGAACAGCGCGTCTTCCCCAAGTTTCGGAACGATTGAGCTCCACACAATGGCAATGATGGATGACCGGATGCAGATGCGTCAGGTCGAAAACTTTGAAATCGCAGACGGTGAGGCGCTCGAGCTAAAACGGGGCGGCAATCACTTGATGATGTTCGATGTCGGCGAAGGCGTTACGGGCGGCGAAACAGTCGACATCACATTCAATTTCGAGGCTAATGGCGAACCAATGACCTTGGTGGTCGAAGCTGATGTCCGCGTGGTGGGAGAGTAAGATGAGCGACCTTTCTCAAGCCCAGCAGGACAAGTTGGACGCCGCAGCGTTTCGCCGCCTGTTGTCGCATCTCGACAATCGCAAAGATGTCCAGAACATCGACTTAATGATCCTCGCAGACTTCTGCCGTAACTGTCTTGGCGACTGGTACCGTGAGGCCGCTGAGGCTGAAGGCCTGGAGATGTCGAAAGAAGACGCTCGGGCGCGGGTTTACGGCATGCCCTACTCGGAGTGGAAAGCGAACCATCAAACGGAAGCCACGCCAGAGCAGATGACAGCTTTCAACGCTCGCAAGCCCTCTTAGGTCTCGACCGAGAGATTGAAGCGCACCGTAGAGTCTTCTCTACGGTGCGCATTTGTTATTGAGATCGCCCTTAAGGAATGTCCGGGTAGAACGTGTCAGTCCAATTCGCATTTGAGCAAACGGCGTCCGGCGCTGATTTAATCTCTTTCGAATTGACGCTGTACTCGTCCGGATAGTGAACATTGATAACGACCGGCACGTAGCCCGTTTCAAAGCCCTCCGGCGGCGTAATCACCTGTGCTGGATCAATCTTCGCCAAATTGAAGTCCTCTCCATCCGGCTGCTCTGCACCGCGATAGTTGATGAATTTAGGATCTGTAGGAGCTGGCTCGGACGTTTTGTTTACCAACTCATGCAGGGTTTCAATATGCGCCTGGAGCGTCCGTAAATAGGTCTCCGTATAGGTCTCCGGATGGTTCTGCATCGCCGAGAGCACAGCTGGCTGCTCAATGAATTTGAACCACACATAGGTCACGGTGGCACCGCTTTGCAGCACGGTTTCATACCGTGTTTTGCCCGTGACATCCCAATTCGCGAAGTCCGGATGAGACGTATCCCGTTCATTATAGTTCAAGAATTGATAGACTTTCTTCGGCGCCCGAACCGTCGTGTCAGGCGCGGCGATAATCTCTGTCTGATAACTACTGGGGTGGGTTGCGTAACTATCGGTCTCGTTTGGCCCAAACTCATATTTGTCTGGCGATTTCCGGATATAGGCATAGCCATTCGATGCTTCTAGAAGCGGAAACTGCTCCTTGTTCGTAAAGTCCCAATCGACAAAACCCAGGTGACCCTCAAAACCGACTTCGTAGAGCGGATCGACATAATAGCGATACTCTTCATTGCCGACCTGCTCATAGATTTTGATGCTTTGATGCGAGGATTGGTAAATTGAGTTGAACGCCAGATTTGTTGATGGGATCAAAGGCTGATCCAGGCTCCCGCTAGTGAGCAGGCGGGAATACTCATCAATGGCCGTTTGAGACACATTTTGCGCGTGCGCCAAAAGATATTCTCGCTCTCGTTTCATCGGAAAGTTTGGCATTGGCGCGTAGAAGACGTCGTCGCTGACCTTCAAGACACCTGTAATGTAAGACTCATTTCCGGTGCCAAAATTGGCGTCAGCTCCCTTCGTCGCAAAGGTTACAAATCGCTCGCCATTGCGCTGGAGCAGAGCTTGGAAGTCTCCATTGGCGATCTTTTCTGGATCAACCCAATTGAAGTGCTCCGGTATGTACCCATTGATCGGCCCCTGATAAGAATCCGTCTCCACGAAACTCATCCAGAACTTGTAGTCTTCTGGGTGCTCGAGGTTCAAATAGGTCCATCCAAACCCAGCCCAGATCCCATTCTCGTCTTCATGCGGGTTCTGGTTCATATCGAACGCGATATTGCTGCCCGGAATGGTCAAAACCTGGTTGGAGATTTGCGTCATATTCAGCCATCTGTCGCCAATCACATAGCCATATAGCCCGCCGCCGACGGCAACATCATTGCAGATATGATAGGGGTCGCCGATCGCCGCCAAGTGCAGAGACGGATAATAGGTTGCGCCCGCAGGTTCCGGATTCACCCAAAGCCCGCCCTCAATCGAATTGGTTCCGAACGACTGTAGCCAGGACGAGAAGATGCCAAATTGCTCCTGGACGCCAAGACCATGTTTGTTGGCGCGGTACACGCGATTGAAGATAAACTTCCCGCCGCGCGGGGAGTATGTTCGCTGATGATCCAGCCCTTCTGGTCCGCCGAGATAGCGCACGCCAGGACTGCTCTCAAACTGCTGGAAAGCCAGCGGCGGTGATGGCACGAAGGCGGGAGTCGGCGTCCCATACCATTCATCCAAAGCCATTCCTCCGGCAATATCGGTGATGAAAACGTCGACATCGGATTGCGCCTCTCACCCCGCACCTGTGCAAGACAGTTCGAAACGGATCGATCCTGTTTCGGGCGGGGTCACTCGTTCGGTGCCCGAGGCGGGTTTTTCGCCCGTCCATCCGCCTGAGGCCAAGCAAGAATCCGCGTTCGTCGACGACCAGGATAGGTCAAACCCTCGTGTGATATCCGCTTCCTCCACAGACGCGCTGAAGGTCAGCGTTGGGGCTGCGGGCGGCGGCGGTGGAGACGGCGTCTGACCGCTTGGAGGCGCGACAGGCTCACTCGCTCCGCCACTTCCTCCACCGCCACAAGCAGACAAGCTCAATATAAACGCTGTCCCTAGGAGCGAGGCTCCCAAGCGCGTGTCTTTTATGATGTTCATGAATAACGATTTCCCGCTTCATTTCAATTACAAATTGAATTCGAATAGCGAGTTCGTTTTTTTGCTATGCCGCGTTTTTATTACGCGGTCTGGTCTTACACCTATGTCAGTTTCCAGATTATTGAAAGATCCGTCATCATTTTACAGGACGGACATGCTTATTCGGTGAGATCCACCAGTCGGCGCGTCAGCACCATGAGGTGCAACAAGAACCAGGTCACGATCCCCAGAAACTTCGGGCCGTCTTCCGCCACGATCCAGAACGTCTCAATACTATGCATCACCTGATCGATCCCGACACTCATCGCAAATCCAGACAGACTGATCGCCAGTAGCCACCGATATGGGGCACCGAAAAAATGTCGCTGCAGCCAGAGATAAGAAAGAATAAGCACGCCGATAAACCCAATTACAGCTGCCTGCGGAATGCCGAGATTCGGAAAAGCAACATCGTGCAGAAGGAACGCATCATCCAAGGCGAGGATCGCTGACACAAGGCTCGCATGGGCGGAAAACCAAGCCCCTTTGAGATCAGACCGATACAAAAAGACAAGACATGCGAGGACCGAGATCGCCGATGTTCCGAACCATAGCATGATCCCGAGCATCGACATCGCGCCATCATAGATATGGCAACAATCTCCCGATAGCTCGCCCACGGATTGGGCATCCATGTACAGCCATCTTGGATCGACCCAAGGTTGAAGCGCTGTTGCGAGAACCAGGACTACCGCCAACGCGATGACGATCAATAAGAGTCGCTTCTCGAGATCGAATTGTTCTTTGAAGTACGAAAGCATCATCAAACCGCCGGCTCTGGGAGCAGTTCATATCGCTCAGAGCGACGAACGCGTTTCAAAAAGAAATTGAGATAAACACCAAAAGCTGGCGCGGGATCTGTCAGATCAAAAATGGCATGGGTGGAGGTCATCGCATCCACGCCAATCTTCACCAGATCAGAGATGTGTTCACCCTTCGAGCCTTGCCCCGAACCAATCGAGCGCTTGAGACGCATCAGATCGCCCTTCGTCCAGACATAGCGCGTCCCAAATCTTGTCTCCCAAGGATCTCCCAAATCAGGATGTGGCACATTCAAGCAGGTTTGGAGACCGAGCAGACTATGCGGCACACCCGCTACTTCCGCGATCCGTGCCAAGCTCGTTCGAGGGTTCAGCTCCATAAAGGTTACTTCCCCAGTCTCTGGATCGACCATGAATTGAGTGCACCCTGTCGATCTATAGTTCAGGGCCTGAACCAAGGCTTCTGTCGCCATCTTAACGGCGGGTGTCGGCGCAACCGTGACCCCTAATGTTGTATAACCGGTGCCATCGCGCTCATGCGTGCGATGAGCAGCGACCTCGACCGCTTTAAGAACCCGGCCACTTTCTGCACTAAAAATCACACTATGACGCCGCCCGCTTACATAGCGCTGCACGATTAGCTCAGGATGGTCCTGGGGCCATGTTGGGAACAGACAATTGAGATCTGGTGTCGATCGAATGGTCAGCGCTTTGCGCCCGAAAATCTCGGCATCCACACAAGACGGTTTGACGATGAGGGGAAAGCCGATCTCTGCCGCAGCATCGAAGACGTCTCTTTTGGATGCGACAATCCGATAAGGTGCAAGCGGCACACCTAAGCGCTCACATAGCCTGAACATTTCAGCCTTGTTCCAGCATGTCTCAACCGTTTCTGACTGCGGCATGATCAGCGGAGCAAGGGCTTCGAACGTAACGCGGTGCCGCGAAACGAGGCGCGAAGCGGACTCGCTCACCGGCTGAATCGCATCTGTTGGGCCGTTCGTTTTTAGCCACCGCAGAATATGAGACAGCGCGGCATCGGTACCAGAATCCGTTGATGGGTGTGAGAATGTACCATTCAGGTACCGCGACCACTCAAGATAGTTCGAGTATACGGAAACACCTGAAAATACGCTTACGCCTTGTTTCGAATACGCTTTTGCAATCGGAAATGCCATTCGAGAATCTCCCAATAGGAGGACCCGTTTCCCAGATAGATCGGTATTCGCATTTACAGACATCATCACAAACAAGCGCAAGCAGATGCTGTGCCACACTCATTTGTCCTGACACTTTTCGTCACTGGGATGCCTTAAATAACGCACTTGTCATCCCTATCTATGCAATATCGCGATAGGGACTATTCGCGAAACAGGGAAAGACGCCGCCGATGATCGGGGCTATGACCCAAACAACGATAGAACTGGATCGGATGCCTCAATCGAGGGTCGGAGAAGGGGATAAGGAGGACCTATAATGGCCAACACAACTGCAAGCCGTGCGCTTACGCTAAGCCCTGAACAAGGCCTTAGCCGATACCTCTCAGAAATCCGCAAATTCCCAATGCTGGCGAAAGACGAAGAGTTTATGCTCGCCAAGCGCTGGCAAGAAAACGAAGACACCGAAGCCGCCGAGAAAATGGTGACCTCGCATCTGCGCCTCGTGGCGAAGATTGCGATGGGGTATCGCGGCTATGGCTTGCCGATGGCTGAGGTCATCTCAGAAGGCAATGTCGGCCTAATGCAATCGGTCAAGAAATTCGACCCGGACAAGGGCTTCCGCCTCGCCACATATGCGATGTGGTGGATCCGCGCGAGCATCCAAGAAT
The DNA here is from genome assembly GCA_013213785.1 of Henriciella sp. Taxonomy (GTDB): domain Bacteria; phylum Pseudomonadota; class Alphaproteobacteria; order Caulobacterales; family Hyphomonadaceae; genus Henriciella. The sequence continues at coordinate 19,594 of JABSPZ010000006.1, forward strand.
ACATTCTGCGCAGCTGGAGCCTGGTCAAGCTCGGCACCACCGCCGCGCAGAAGAAGCTCTTCTTCAACCTGCGCCGCATGAAAGGCGAGATTGATGCGCTCGACAATGCGCAGCTCAAGCCAGATCAGGTCAAACACATCGCGGACAAGCTGAACGTGTCTGAGAAAGACGTGATCTCCATGAACGGCCGGATGAGCGGATCAGATGCCTCTCTGAACGCCCCAATGGGCGCTGAAGGCGATATGGAATGGCAAGATTGGCTCGAAGATGACGAGCCGAACCAGGCCGACGAGTTCGCGCGGACGCAAGAGTTTGATGCCCGTATGGAATTACTCCAATCGGCGATGGCAGACCTGTCAGAGCGCGAGCAACACATTCTGCAAGAGCGCCGTCTGACCGATGAGCCAAAGACCCTCGAAGAGCTGTCTGAGGTCTACAATGTCAGCCGCGAGCGTATCCGCCAGATTGAAGTGCGCGCCTTTGAAAAGATCCAAAAAGCCATGCAGAAAATGGCCAAGGAACAAGGCCTCCCAATGGGCGTTTAGGTTTTGAACGAACGAAACCACATTCAAATTACCGAAAGGGGCGATCCAAGGGTCGCCCCTTTTGTCAGTGTTCGAGAGCGCGACCTGACAGGCGGTGCGGATGGACGGTTCATTGTCGAGGGGAAAGTCCCGCTTTCCATTCTGTTGACCCAGTCTCGGTTTGCGGTGGAGAGCCTCTTCCTCTGCGAAACGCGATTAGCGCCCTTATCAGATATGCTGGAGAGCCTCGCGCCGAACATACCGGTCTATACCGCACCGCAAGCTCTGATGGATGAGATTGCGGGCTTCCCGATCCATCGCGGGATCTTGGCCTGCGCCAAAAAGGGCGACGCGCTGCCCCTTGATGACTTTCTGGGCGCGAAACGCCTGCTCGTGCTCAATGAGATCTCCAATCACGACAATGTCGGCGCGGCGTTTCGAAATGCGGCGGCGTTTGGGGCAGACGGGGTTCTGATTGATGCGGGCTCGTGTGACCCGCTTTATCGCAAAGCCATCCGGGTTTCATCGGGATCAAGCCTTTGGTTGCCTTACCATCATGGCGGCACGGGCCTCGATCAAATCGAAGCGCTAAAAGGCGCTGGGTTTGAGATCTGGGCAATGACTCCGCGAGCGGACGCCGTACCGCTTCACACGCTCACGCCGCCAGACAAACTTGCCATTTTGCTCGGCGCCGAAGGCCCCGGACTGCCGGAAGCCTTAATCGAAGCGGCTCAACCCGTTCGGATCCCAATGCGAGCGGGCTTCGACAGCGTTAATGTTGCCACGGCTGGCGCAATCGCGCTCGCCCATGTATTCAACTCAGATTGAGTGGGATGCGACAAGCCTAGCGGGAGAGCAAATGCGCTATATCGTTACCGGAGGATACGGTTTCATTGGATCCGCTGTCATCCGCCAGCTGATCGCATCAGGCCACGACGTCTTCAATCTCGACAAGAAGACCTATGCGGCAAACCCGAATGCTGTATCGGGCTTGGACGTGCAGAACGTTCATGCCTGCATCACGGATCGTCCGGCGGTTGAAGCTCTGTTCAAAGCTGCACGCCCTGATGCCGTCATTCACCTCGCCGCTGAAACCCATGTCGATCGCTCCATCGATGGGCCAAGCGCATTTATGAAGACCAATGTCGACGGAACCTTCTGCCTGCTCGAAGCCGCCCTGGACTGGTGGCAGAGCAATGAACGCGATGAGGCCTTCCGCTTTGTGCATGTCTCAACCGATGAAGTGTTTGGCGACCTAGGTCCCGACGAGCCCGTCTTCGATGAGCACACAGCCTACACGCCTTCGTCGCCCTACTCCGCCAGTAAAGCTGCGAGCGACCATCTCGCGCGGGCTTGGCAGCGTACCTATGGCCTGCCGACCCTGGTCACCAATTGCACCAATAATTACGGGCCCTGGCAAAACGCTGAGAAGCTAATCCCAACCGTCATCCGCAAGGCTGTTCTCGGGGCGGCGATCCCGATCTATGGCGACGGACAGAACATTCGCGACTGGCTTTATGTCGAAGACCATGCGCGCGGCCTGATCCAGGCTTGCAGCGCGGTGCCAGGATCGACATTGCTGTTCGGCGCCCGCGCGGAGCGAACCAATCTCGATCTGGTCAAAGCGATCTGCGCCGTCCTTGATGAGATCCGACCAAAAGCCAGCAAGTATGAAGCTCAATTGGAGTTCGTAACCGACCGCAAAGGCCATGACAGACGTTATGGCGTTGACCCTTCTAGCGCCGAGGCGCTGATTGGTTGGACGCCCGAACGAAGCCTCGAAGACGGCCTCCGCGAAACGGTTGAGTGGTATCTCGCCAATCTCGATGGCGATCTGTTGGACGCCGATGATCGCCTCGGCCTCGCTCGCACTTAGGCGCGCCTATTCAGCAGCAGCGCTCAGCTTTCGGATCGTGTCGGCCACATCAGCGCCAAAGGCATGATGCGGCATGTGTCCGCCATCGGCGAGTTTGACGAGCTCTAGACCTTCGACCTGATGCTTCAGCTTCCCCACATGCAAAGGCGGGCTGATCACGGTGTCCTGAGCCCCGGAGTAGACAACGGTCGGCGCATTGATCTCGGGATAGCGCTCTTGTTGCGCGCCAAGCTCCAAGCGTAGCGCATTCACGTCTCTTGCATTCGCTGTGAAGTTTGACGGGCGAAACAGAAGACCAATGCCGGACTTTTCGAAATAGCCCTCTGGTGCGGGTTTTGGAGAGAACACATTGTTGACGCCGCTCTTCACTTGCGCAGGACCGACAATAGGCACCAGCTGCGTAAAAGCGGGACCGATCAGCGGGTGGCCCGCATATTTATTGTACCAGGCTTCGCCGCCGCCGCCCCAATCATGGCTGACTGGCGCAAGTAGTACGAGCCCATCTACCAATTCTGGATGATCAAGCGCCAGCCGAAGCGAAACGGCGCCGCCAAAACTGTGGCCGACCACAATCGCTTTCTGTCCCGGCGCAAGCTGCTTCAAAGCGCCCGCAGCCTGCTCGGCTTGGACCTTCAGCGTGTTGGCATCGTCAGGACGCTCAGAATGACCATGCCCAGGACGATCGACCATCAGCACGCGGTGGCTTTCTGTAAGGCGGGGTGCCAGGGTCCAGGTAAACTCGCGTGCATTGGCTGAAGCGCCATGGATCATCAAGACGATCGGGCCATCAACGCCCTGTTCGAGGACGTGCACATCTGCTCCGTTCACCTCAACGAGATGCCCCTCAGCTGGATGAGCATTGTTCACCCGCGACGCGTAAGCCGCACTATTCACCCATGCGGCGAGGCCGCCCAAGGCGAGCACGATTAATCCAATTGTTAGCATTTTCACACCGGTCGGCCTTCCCGTTCGCGTCGGATGCGATTTATGCCGCGCTGAGCGGAAGGAAAGAGCGGGTAGATTTCAAGCGCCTTTTGATAGGCCACCAGCGCCTCATCCTTGGATCCAAGGCCTTCGAGGACAGCTCCCAGGCCGCCCCACGCGCCAAAATGACGGGGTTCTAAGCGCAAGGCTTCATTCACGTCCCGCAAGGCTTCTGGATAGTTTTCTTGCGACAAGAACACCGTCGCGCGGCGGTTCCAAGCTTCCGCATAGCCGGGTTGGATCGCGATTACGCGGTCGTATAGGGCGCGCGCATGCTCCAGGTCACCGAAAGCTTGAGCCCGAACGGCGCGCTCCATAACCAAGTCAGCTGCGTCTGAGCCGCTTTCCATCCAGGAGGCCCAAATATCAAGCGCAACATCGTTGGCTTCCTCTTCACTCGGCGCATTTTTGAGCTCGTCAAACATCTCGTCAGACGGCCCAAAATCAGGGCTGCTGATGAGAAGAAGTCCAGAAAAGGCGAGCGCTTTGAGCATATTAAAGAGTATGGGCCGTCGGGCTTAGAGTGCCAAGAAAAATTAGCGTGAAGGGCTGTATCCGGCGCAAATGAGGCTAAAATCCGAGCGCTTCGGCAATTGCTTTCACTTTGGCTTCCCGGTCCGGCATCGCGGCCTCCACCATTTTGTAATAGCGCTCCAAAATCTTAGGCGAGACCTTGTCCGGGGAGCCGGCATCGAAGGGAGGATTTGGATCATACTCGATGCTGAGTTGGATGAAGCGGGCAAAGTCCTCGTTGCGGATACGCGCCGAGGATGAGTGATCCTGTGCAGACCGAGGTGACCCAGTCGGCTTTGGCCGCGACTTTGCAGAGCCAGTCCAGAACCTCTGGATCCTGCATCACATCCATCGTGCCGAACCCACCGGGCACACAAAGGATGTTTACATGATCAATTTCGTCGAAGGTCGCGGTCGGCAAAAGCGGGAAGCCGGCATCTGTGGGCACGGGGTCTTTGTCTTTCCAGACAAGGTTCAGCTCAGTGTTCCCAAGCCGGGACAGCACTTGCGCGGGGCCCGTCAAATCTAGCTGAGTGACGTTTGGAAAGAGCAGAAACGCAACGGATTGCGGTGAAAGTTCAGGCATGGCCATCTCCTTTTGGTGAATGGCCCAGGCGAACGGCACGGATTGAAAATAGACGACGCTCCCCAGTGGTGCTCCACTTAAATCGCCAGTCGCGTCTGATTTAAGAGTTTAACGCGGCGCAGGAACAAGGTCTACATCCCCGTCGTCTCAACCGGACTGAACGCCCTAGACGAGACCCGAAGATTTCAAAGATGCCTGCATGTCGGCCACATCTGATTTGCCGAACGTTTCGAGCCAATCTCTCATTTGATTGAGCTCGAGTGGTTTACAGATTCCAAAGCCTTGGGCGGCCTCGCACCCCATGCTCTGCAAGGCGGAGTATTGTTGAGGTGTCTCTATGCCCTCAACGACCGCAGTCAGATCCAGTCCGTGAGAGAGCTTCAATACGGCTTCCACCACGGTTCGAGAGCGCTCGCATTCAATGTTCGTAATCAGCGATCGGTCTATTTTTATCCCGTCAAGCTGTAGCTCTAAGAGTGCCCACATCGACGCATGCCCTGACCCGAAATCATCTATCACTGTTTTGATCCCAGCATTGCTCAGTGCTTCGATGGTTTGGGCGGCCAGATCATCGCGATCCTCGATGAGAATAGACTCTAGAACCTCGACGACCATGCTGTCGCCGGTCAGGCCTCTCGTTGCGAGTTCGCGCTGCATGGTCTCGACATAGTGCGTGGACCGGAGAGATTTGGCCGACGCGTTGACGGCAACCGTCGGCACATCAAATCCTCGGCTACGTAAGTCGACGAGCGCATCTAGCGCCTTGCTCATCACCCGTTCATCAAAAGCGTCAATCAAACCGACATTCTCCATAACATCGAGGAATTCTACCGGAAGCATTAGGCGTCCATCGGTCGGGCACTCGATCCGGCCAAGCGCTTCCATTCCAAGCAAGCCGCCCGTTGTTAGACAGACCTGCGGCTGCAGGGCGCAAGTGATGCGATCTTCCTCAAATGCCAGCTTGAGATCCGTGACGAGCGATCGCTGCGTCTCCACATCCTCTCGCATCGCGCCGGTAAACTGGTGGGCGACGTCGCGGCCGCAGCGTTTTGATTCATACAGAGCAATATCGGCGTTTGCGATCAGCGATTCGGTCGAGCTGCAGGCGCGATCTGAGATAATATATCCGACGCTCGCACCGACTCGGCACTCGATCCCATTGACCAGAATGGGTCGACTGATCTGCTCAATCAAATTCTCGCAAAAGGCCTGAATTTTACTGGCAGGGTCACGAGACGGCTTCGTCGTGACGATCACAAACTCATCGCCGCCGATGCGCGCGACAAGATCCGCCGGACCAATTGATTTGACCATACGCTCCGCGGCTTTTCGCAAGACGCCATCGCCGACTGGATGGCCATGAGCGTCATTCACCTCTTTGAAGCGATCTAGATCGATGTGGATGACGCAGATCTGATCATGTTTTGCGTCCGTTTCGCGAAGCCGCGCTTCTATATGTTGCTGCAGTTTTTGACGATTGGCGATCCCCGTCAGCGTGTCGTGGAGCGCTGCGTGACGCAGCTTTTCCGAGGCAGCAAGGAGTTGGTTCTGCACGTCAGTGAGGGAACGGATCTTTTCCTTGGAGTCGCTTGAGAAATAGCCGAGGCCCGCCGCGCAGAAAGCGGTCGCCGTCGCGAGCAAGAATAAAGCCGCGATTGATGTGACATCTTCAGGATAAGGTTCTGGCCGCACCAGACCATATGGCTCCATCGCCAGCATTAGGGCGTAAGCGGCAACCACAGAGATTGCTGATATGATCGTCGCCCGCGTTCCGAGGAAGAGCGCTGCCGCAATCGGAGACGTAATCAGAATAGGCGCAACATAGCCTTCAAGGCCGCCATTGGTCAGACTTCCCGCAAACCCTGCAACCAGAGTTAAGACGACCATCGCTACGGCGCTTGTTTGGAACCACTCTTTGCGAAGACTGAAGCGGCTGATCGCGGCAAAACCGAAAACCGAGCAGATCGCGATAATTTTGCCGGGCTTGATCCCAGGCAGTAGGATGAAAATCACTGTCGTGAAGATCGCTATAATGACGCAAAAGGCCAGCGCGAGACGCGATAGCAGTTTCTGTTTTCGCTCGAAATCGACCTGTTGTGTCGACCCTGACAACGCAAGTTCAGGAGCCATTTTCATTATTACACACAGAGTATTATTTGGCGTAATGTAACCTAGGGTTGTTTATATTCAGTTTAATTGACGTATCTGAGTAAATCAGGCCGTAAATAGAGAGAAATAGTCGAGTTTTTAGAGCAAGCCTTCTTGCACTAAGCGCGCCTCAAATCCCGCTGCATCTTTGAATTGATGCGCTTTAATGCCCAAAGCCTCAGCGGCGGCGCAATTATTCTCGCGATCATCCACGAATAAGACGTCCGAAGGATCTGGATTGCCCATACGCTCGAGCGTTATTTCATAGATCCGGCGATCGGGCTTCACCACTTTCTCTGCGCCAGAAACAACGACATCGCGCAGCAGCTTGATCATCGGAAAGGCATCAAACGTTTCCTGCACCACCTCGTCCGGAAGATTTGAGAGGCCGTACAAAGGCACTCGTTTTTCTTCAAGCCGCGCCATGAGAGGCGGCATTCCAGCGACATAGCCTTCGAACATATCCAGCCAACGCGTCCGCCAGGCGAGGATTTGCATTTCGTATTGCGGGTATTGGGCGATCAAAGGTTTGGCATTGTCTGCCATGGAAACGCCGCGATCATGGTGAACATGCCAATCCATGTTGCACACATCGCGCACAAACATCCCTGCCTCTGCCTCGGATTCGAAGAGGTCACGATACAGCCGTATCGGTTGCCAATCGACAACCACATTACCAAGGTCGAATAGAACTATGCGAGCACCCATATCAAACGAGGCTCAGCTGTTCATCTCAGACTCAGCCCTGCTTTGCTTTGAAACGAGGGTCAGTCTTGTTGATGACATAGGTCCGGCCACGGCGGCGAACGACCTTGCAGTCACGGTGGCGCGACTTGAGTGCTTTGATCGAGGATTTCACTTTCATGGCTTTTGCCCAAACGTTAGAACTGTTTTCACGAAAGCGCGGGACATACACATGGGGCCCGAGTGAGTCAATCATGGCTTGCAGGCTTTTCCGCAAAGGGGTGCATGTGATGAGCGACTTTATGATGAAACGGCCATTATACGGCCTCGTAGCTGGGGCTGCATTGATGACGGCGTGCGCTTCGGCGCCGCAAGCCGAACCGCCCGTCTCTGCGCCTGATGGCGGCGCCCGCGGTGGTTCCGTCGGGGTTCCGACCATCCCATCCCTGCCCCCATTTCCGACATCCGGACATGATGGAATGGATGCTTGGCGCGACGATTTCGCGAGCCGGGCGATCGCTGCGGGACGCAATCCGACAGTCGTCTATGACACGCTGCGCACACTTTCGCCCTTAGAGCTCTATCTCTCCGATGATGTCTCTGTTGCTGGCACAGGTGTGGCCGACCAAGCCGAATTCGCCAAACCGATCTGGGATTATGTCAGCTCAGCGGTCACAGAAAGCCGGAAAGCACGTGGTGCGGAGAAGCTCGCGGAACTCTCCGCCACGTTTGATGAAGTCGAAGCCGCTTATGGCGTTGACCGGGAAGCGCTGACAGCGATCTGGGCAATGGAAACCAATCTCGGGTCTTACATTGGCAATTTTGATGCGCCCAATACGCTGGCCAATATGGCTGTTGAAGGACGCCGGCAGCGGTTTGCTGAGAACGAGCTCACCGCCCTTATGAAAATTCAAGAGCGCGGCGAGGTTGACCGCGAGGCCTTGGTCTCAGGATGGGCGGGCGCAATGGGGCAGACCCAATTCATGCCATCTACATTCTTGTCTTATGCGGTCGATTTTGACGGCGATGGCGTCAAAGACCTTTGGAACAGTGCTCCGGATGCTCTGGCTTCGGCCGCGAACTATTTGAGCGCGTCTGGGTATCAGAAGGATCAGCCATGGGGCATCGAAGTCCTCGCGCCGAGCGGGTTTGATTGGTCCCTCGCGGACGGTGAAGACCGCCGCCTATCGACTTGGAGCAGCTACGGTCTGTCTCCGATCTCGGGGAGCGCTTTTACGACCCCAGAGACAGCTTATGCTGAACTTTGGCTGCCAACCGGCGCGACCGGCCCGAAATATTTGCTGTTCAAGAATTTCGACGTCTACAAAACGTATAACCGTTCGGACAGCTACGCCTTTTCTGTGGGCTTGCTCACCGATGGCGTTGCCGGAGATGCGGGCCCGATCGCTGCGTGGCCAACGGAACTGACCCTGCTCAACAAGCGAGAGATTATGGTTCTGCAGAGCAATCTCAACCGGCTTGGATTCGACGCTGGTGTTGTGGACGGAATCGCAGGGCGCGGCACCAAGGGGGCCCTTCAGCGGTTCCAAAAAGCCAATGAAATCATGCCCGCAGACGGATACCCAACCACAATTGCGCTCGATCAGTTGATGGCCGCCGGCTAAGCGTCTTCGGCTTCACCGACGCCGGGCGCAATGGCTTTCCAAGCAAACAGCGCCATCGCTATGAGCAATCCAACGCAGATCCAGAATGGCAAGGATGGGTCGACGAACTCGTATAGAAACAGCCCAAATAATGGGGTGATAATATATCCCATTCCGTTCGCAGAGATGACGAGGCCCGCAACATTGCCTTGTAGCTCTGGCGATACCGCGAGCGATGCACCGCTTGAGAATCCAGGCCGGGTCAGGCCTTGGCCAATTCCGAGGAAGAACTGAGCAAAAATCAGGGTCGCAAAATCCTGCGCCGGAATCAGCAGCAAAGCCCCAATCAAAAGCGGGAAACAGCCTGTGATCATCAGCGTCTTATTCTTCAGTTTCAGACGCGGGATCAAAACTAGCTGCGCCATCATCACAGCCATCGCACCGACCATGAAGGCAGGACCGGTATATTGCGCCGCCTGAACGCCGGTCACATCAAGCTTGTCCATGACCGCAAAAACAAAGACTTGCGTGAGGATGCCGGTCACCAAAGACAGCGTCACGGCATAGGCCAAGAATGGCAGGACATTGCGCGACCGCCAGAGCCCGATTGCGCCCGGGATGGCTTCGATCTTGGTTGCGTCTTGAACAGGCTTGCGGTTCTCAGGCAGGAAATTCCAGAGCAAGACCGACATCAAGCTCGCCATGATACAGGTGATGAGCATTGGGCTCAGGAGGCCAAAATTCGCGACCAGTACCGCCGCGAATGCCGGGCCAACGATGGTTCCGAAGCTGAACCCAGATGTCACAAATGCGATTTCGCTCTGCCGTTCTGATGGCGCGGTCCGGTCGGCGACATAAGCTTGCGCGGCGGGACTCGAGCCTGATCCTATAAGGCCGAAGACAGACCGGGATAGCGCCAAACAGGCAAAGATCGCGAAGGGCGCCGTAATCATTTCAGACATCGCGGCCCAAGACGATAGAAGCAACAAGAACATCGATACCGCGTATCCGGCCAAGCCAAACGACGCGATGCGGCGACGTCCATAGCGATTCGAGCGCTTGCCCCAAAACGGAGAAGAGAGCGACCAACACAGCGCCGAGAGCGAGAAAATCGCCCCAGCCATCCAATCGGGAAGCGCCAAGGTGCGCGTCAGAGGCGGAATAACCGCAGCAATCAGCATCGTATTGCCTGCACCAATCGCCATCAACGAAAAGAAGAGCAGAAAAAACGCCCCGCGCCGATTGGGCTGGGGCGTTGGATCTAAGGAGGCGTCCGCATCACTCATGCGCTCCTTTTCTGCTCATGAGCGACAAAATCAAGATCTGATTGGCGATATCTTACCCCTACCGCCGCGTCGGCAACTGGTTCGAAAGGTTATTCTGAAAAGATTGGGCTCAACGATCTCCAAATAGGCCCGCTTCGATGATCCAATTGCTCGGTTTTGCTATTGTCTTGCTAATTGTATCAGGCGCTCTGTTGATCAGCGGTGGCCCTGCAGTCTTAGCGGCTTTGCCATTCGAACTCGCTCTGATTGGCGGTGCCGCGATTGGGACGGTCTTAATTGGCAACTCGGCTTCGGTCGCGAAGGCGGCTTTAGGCGGCTTCGCTCAAAGCCTGCGCGGCGCAAAATGGTCTAAGGATGATTATGCAGGTCTCCTCACGCTGATGCACGAGCTTGTCCGGCGCGCCGGACGGGGCGGTATCGTCGCGATCGAGCAAGACATTGAAGACCCTGAAAACTCAACGCTTTTCGGGACCCAACCTCGCCTTCAGAACGATCCGTACGCGATGAGCCTGATCTGTGACAGCTTCCGTTTGATCGCGCTCGACCCAACAATGCGCCAGCAAACCGCCACTTATCTGCAAGATACAGTCGCTGAAATGGTCGAACAAAGACAGCGCGCGGTGGGCGCCCTCCAAACACTCGCGGATGCGCTCCCCGCTCTCGGGATTGTTGCGGCGGTGCTCGGCATTATCAAGACAATGGCAATGATCGACCAATCCACCGCAGTCCTTGGCGAGATGATTGCGTCCGCCCTCCTTGGTACATTCCTTGGGGTCTTCCTGGCTTATGGGCTGGTCGGGCCAATCGCCAACCGATTTGGCCAAATCGTCGAAGAGGAAGCGATATACCTAGATACAATCGCCCGCATCATCACCGCGTTTACGCAAGACACCGCGGCCCGCACGTCAATCGAGATGGCGCGTGCAAGCCTGCCGCCGCATTTACGACCAAACATTTCCGATCTGGATGAGCATATCAAAGTTGTACGACTCGAGCGCACCCGTCAGGTCGCTTAAGAGCGCGCGTCGCAACACTTTCCAAACCTGCAGAAATTTGACGTTTCCATTTAAAGTGGTGGCAAACCCAATGGCGGATACTGTCGGCATAGGGGTGCAAGATGAAAGCACAGGCATAATGCAAACCACGACGGATGTTTCCCCAAACCGAGCGCCTTCCTACTGGATGAAGGGGCTGCCAGGCTTATTCGCGAATGCGCTTTGCGGCGTGATCGCCGTATTCGTTGCGATCAAAGCGATAACGTTCGAGCCAGGAACGCTGCCAGGATCACTCGTACTAGATCATATCGTGCGGATCGTTTCTTTCGCGGCGCTCACCATCTGGGTAACGTTCGCGATTGGCGTTCGTAGACGCGGTGCCGCCGCAATCATCGTGCTTGGCTTTGCGGCGTTTTTAGAACTCGTTATCGTCCCGATCAGAGCGACGGGCCTCTCAACAATCGCGTCTGCCAATCTTGGGATTGTATTCGCCTATTGCGCCGCGCAGCTGTATTGGTTCTCCGTTCAATCGCGCAAACCAGACAACCGATTGCATTTAGAACCAGCTAAAGACTAGCCTTCGCGTCGAACGCGTCTTACTTTCCAATTGAATTGATTGGGGAGTGAGGGCTTGTCTCGTTTTGAAGAGCTGATCTCGACAGTGTCGCGCTATCAAACACTCGCGGCCGAAAACTATACCAGGGTACGCTCCCTTGCCGAAGAATTGCGGGCAGGTCTCTGCGCCCATATCGGCATGAAGGATGGTGTTTGCGTCCAGCTTGTGCCGCCTGCCGGCCAGTTTGAGCCCAAAGACTATGGCGATCAGGCTTTCTCGATCCCACCACAAGGCTTTCGGCCGCTTGGAGCCATCCAGTTCGGTCTCGCCATCCGTGTGCTTGGCGAGAATGACTGGATGCGTGTGACCATGCAATGCCAGAAGATTGGCGACGAGTTCATTGCTCAAATTGTTGGCGGCGACGAGTACAAGCTCAACATTCCGCTCAAAGACAATGATCCTGAACCCTTCTACGATCATATTTACGAGCACGTCCTCGAATGGTTCCAGACTCAGATCGAACGCTATGAGGCAGGCGACTATGGAAGCCGTGAAATCGGCTTTGATCTTTCCGCAGGCGCTGAGGAGATTGTAGCCTAATCGGGCTGCATTGAGCTGGGTATGGAGATCGGTCTTCTTCTCGCAAGCGGCGCCGGGCAGGAAGTCATTTTTGCATGCGCTCTGATCGGTGCGCTGGGTGTGGGTGCACAGTGGTTGGCTTGGCGACTACAAGCACCCGCGATTGTACTCATGTCGCTTGCCGGGCTCGCCGTTGGACCGCTTTGGTCGGTTTTGTTTGGCGACCCGCTGCTCAGCCCTCAGCAATCCTTTGGCGACGTATTTCGCCCAATCGTATCGCTCGCGGTGGCCGTGATCCTGTTCGAAGGCGGGCTCGTTCTGAAGTTTGAAAACCTGCGAGAGGCCGGCGCCGCTGTTCGTAGGATGATCTTTGTCGGTGGGCCGCTCGCTTGGGTGCTCGGGACGTTCGCCGCCCGATATGCGGCAGGTCTGGACTGGGCCAGCGCTGTCGTGTTTGCAGGCGTTATGGTCGTGACGGGCCCAACCGTCATCATTCCACTGCTCAGACAATCAAAACTAGGCGGTCGACCTGCGAAATTCTTGAAGTGGGAAGGCATCGTCAACGACCCGATCGGGGCCTTGTTCGCGGTTGCTGCGTTTGAGTTCATTCGTGTCGCATCAGAAGGCCAAAGCCTGTTCGGTGCAGGTCTTTGGATCATTATGGCGGCCACCTATGGGACGCTGCTCGGCATATTCTTTGGCTGGGCTATGGCCAAGGCGTTCCGAGAAGGATGGACGCCCGAATATTTGAAAGCGCCGCTAATCTTAGCGTCCATCGTGCTCTGTTACACGATGGCTGAGATGTTCCAGAAAGAAATCGGCCTCGTTGCCGTGACGGCTTATGGAATGATGCTCGGCAACTCAAAGCTTGCCGGGCTCAATGAGCTGCAAAAGTTCAAAGAGGATATTGCCATCCTGCTTGTCTCAGGCGTGTTCGTGATGCTGACAGCGGATTTGACACCGGCAATCATTAGCCAAGCGATCAACTGGAATACGCTCGCCTTCCTCGTCTGCATGCTGTTCATCGTTCGCCCGCTCTCTGTCTGGATCGCGACCTATGGGACTCTGTCGCGGAACGAAGCAATTTTGCTCGGCTGGATTGCGCCGCGCGGCATCGTTGCGGTCGCCGTCTCGGGCCTGTTCGGATCTCTGCTTGTCGATCTTTCGCGCGAAGGGCGCTTCTTCTTCTCTGGCGCCGACCAGATCACCCCGCTCGCTTTTGCCATGGTCTTTGTAACGGTCGTACTGCACGGCTTCACAATCGGGCCGCTCTCGCGTGGCCTCGGCCTCGCACGGAAGGAAAAGCCTGGCGTCCTGATTGTCGGCGCCAATGCCTGGAGTGTTCAGTTCGCCCGGGCACTCGAGCAAAGCGGTATCGAAGTGATTGTGGCCGATAGCAATTATCGCCGTCTGAAGTCGTCCCGCGATGCTGGCCTCGATATCTTCATGGGCGAGGTTCTGTCCGAGGATGCCGAGATTAAACTCGACCATGCCCGCTTCTCGACCGTGATCGCGCTCTCCACCAACGATTCCTACAATGCGCTTGTCTGTAGTCACTTCGCGCCAGAAGTCGGGCGCCACATGGTCTATCAATTGTCGATCAATGATGACGAAGAGAATGATGATCGCGGCCTGAGCTCAAATGCGCGCGGCCGGACCCTGATCCGACGCGGCCGAAACTATGACAGTCTGATCCGGGATCAGTACCGCGGATGGGAATTCGCGCGCACGCGCCTGACGGACAAATACTCGCTAGAGGCCTTCCGCAAGGATCGGCCAGATGCGGATATCGTGGCCGAGATCCGCGCGGACGGCACATTGCTGCTGCTGGGGCCAAATCGCGAGGCCCGCGGCGGTGACGGCTCTATTCTGATCAGTTTCGCGCCTGAGCTAAAAGACCAAACCAATGGTCGTCCGGAGCTCGCGCCCGCCTAATCCGCGGTCACGGCATGCAGTTCGCGGCCATTGTTTCGTAACCATGCCCGCTCCTTCCTCCACTCGGGGCGACACGTCTCAACATGCGCCCAGAAAGCCGGACTATGGTTCATTTCGAGCAGATGCGCGCATTCATGAGCGGCGACGTATTGGAGCACGGGTGGCGGCGCCATAATCAGGCGCCACGAAAACGCCAAACGGCCATCTGAGGTGCAAGACCCCCATCTTGAGCGAGTGTCCTTGACCGTGACCCGGCGCGCTTCCACCCCAAGCGTCTCGCAATATTCAATCACCGAATCAGACAAATCGGATTTGGCGGCCTTGCGGAGATAGCGCTCAACACGTTTTCCAGTTGTTTCTGCATCTCCGGGAACGCGGAGCGTCAGGCGGGGTTCAACCTCCAGCTTTGGCGTTCGACCGGGCCCTTCCGTCGTGATCTCGCAAGGCTCTCCCCGCAGCATGAATTGAGCGCCTGGCTGCAGCAGCGTTTGTGCCGGAAGCGCCTGTAAATGCTCGGCAATCCAATCAATTCGGTCGCGCGCAAAGGCTGCGGCTTCACCAATCTTTTTCTTGCTCGGCGCCACAGCAACAGCTTCGCGATTGCGTTCGTCCAGGCGCAAGATGAGCCGGCGCGCTTTCGGGTTGATTTCAAAGCGAACATTCACCGTTTCACCGGATTTTGTTCGCAATGCCATCTTGTCGCCTTTATCGATAATCATTAAATACGCCTCGACAGGATAATGCGATATGCTTATGGGACTCCGGTTGAAAAAGGAATCAAACATGAAGAAATTAATGTACGGTGCGGCGGCGCTCACTCTTCTGACAGCTTGCGGCAGTGAAGAAGCAGCAACAGAAGTCACGATTGCCGAACCAACGCTTAAAGAGCTAACCGTTCGTGCAGGCGATGCCTCAGAAGCTGCGGCAGCGCTCTCAGCAATGTCTTTGACCGATAGCGGAACAGGCGTTCTGTCTTTCGCTGGCAGCACAACGGATGGCGCAACCGCGACATTCACCGATCTAACCATCACCGGCGAAGATGCCGTAAAAGTTGGATCACTCGTGCTTGAAGGCCTCGATATGGAAGGCGAGCAAGCGAATTTCGGTAAAATGAGCCTCAACGACATCACGATCACCGAGGAAGGTGAGGATGTTGAAGTAAATCTCGGCTCTATTGAACTCATCAATCCATCGCCAGAACTGGCTGGCTGGCTTGCAACAAGCCTGAATGGACAAGAAGTTCCATTCCCGTCTGCCGATAAAATCGTCTTTGACAGCTGGTCAATGAACGGCCTGACGGGCGACTTCAGCGACACGGAAGCCGAAGGTACCTTCGGGATCGATAAAATCGAAATCCGCGACATGACCGACCTGAAAGCGGCGAAAGCGACGATTAGCGGTGTATCGCTCGTTGGCACTGACGAATCTGAAGGCATGAACTTTGACATCAAGCTTGGCAGCATGACCGCGACCAACGTGGACGCAAAATTCGTTAAGGCGATCCAAGAGAACGTTGATGACGAAGAAGCTCTGGTCGCAGCCCTGATGGACATGGCTTACGACAACCCAATGGAACCTGGCTACGATGCCTTCACAATGGATGGGCTGAATGTTGATGTGGCCGGTGCTACGTTCGCGATCCCAAGCCTGGTGGCGGGTGTCGAGCGCAATGCCGCGGGCCAAGCGACGAAGTTCGTCACTGAGCCTTACACAATGACACTGAAAGCCGACGGCGCTGGCGGCGAAGTTGGCGAAGCGCTTCTGCAAGGCCTAAGTGTGGTTGGCTATGAAGAGCTTGAGCTTAAAGGCGCAAGCGTGATGTCTTATAACCCTGACCAGGACATCGTGTCATTTGACGCAGGTTCGAACTATATCGAACTCGTCGATGGTGCGAAATTTAGCATGGGCGGCAAGATCGAAGGCTATAGCGCATACACCCAAGACATCGCAGGTGCGTTCGATATTGAGGAACTCACCGCGGGTGCAGAGCCTGATCCAGCTGCGATGACTAACGCGCTTGGAAAGCTCGTGTTCCATAATTTCGAACTGTCCATTGATGACAATTCGCTCTTGGACCGTGCGTTCAACGCCGCTGCTACAGCACAAGGCGCAGATCCAGCTGAGATGAAGTCTCAGATTGGTATGGGCCTCGCAATGGCGCCGATGATGGCGCAAGGCTCAGGTGTCGATATGGCGCTTGTCACCGAAGCCACGACCGCTTTGTCTGGCTTTATCAGCGAAGGCGGTACACTGACCTTCAAGCTGAACCCAGACACCCCGCTGTCAGTCGCATCGATCATGGCGAACCCAGATCCAGCGGCCTACACGAAAGACTCGTTGGGCTTCACCGCGACGCAAAAATAAGCGGATGCTGATCCGCGAAATGGGCGCGCGATACAGCAACGTATCGCGCGCTTTTCTTTTGTCTCTCAACCCAGCATAATACCCTTATGAAACTTGCATTTTTCGGAGATGTCGTCGGCAAACCTGGCCGCCAAGCGGTGCGCGAGCATTTGCCCGGCATGCGCCAATCCCTCGGCTTGGATTTCGTGGTCGTGAACGCAGAGAACGCAGCCGGCGGGTTTGGCCTGACGGAAAACATCGCGAATGAATTCTTCGACGCGGGTGCCGATTGCCTGACTTTAGGCGATCACGCGTGGGATCAACGCGAAGCGCTGACCTATATTGAGCGAGAGTCCCGACTGCTGCGCCCGATCAATTATCCAGAGGCGGCGAGCGCCCCCGGAAAAGGCGCCCACTTATTTGTGCTCCCAGACGGGCGCCGCGTCGGCGTGATCCAAGCGCAGGGCATCGTGTTTATGAAACAACTGCTGGAAAACCCGTTCGGCGCGGTCGACACGGCGCTCAACGAAATGCCGCTGGGCGTGGTCGCAGATGCGGTTATTGTCGACATGCATTGCGAAGCCACCTCAGAGAAAATGGCGATGGGGCATCACTGCGATGGCCGCGCTAGCGTGGTGGTGGGGAGCCACACCCACGTGCCGACGGCAGACCACATGATCCTCGCAAATGGCACCGCCTATCAGAGCGATGCAGGCATGTGCGGCGACTATGATAGCGTCATCGGCATGCAGAAGGATAACTCGCTGCGCCGTTTCTCTACGCAATTGCCAGGACAACGCTACGAACCCGCGCTCGGCGAAGGAACACTGTGCGGACTGTTCGTGGAAACAGACGACGCGACTGGGCTCGCGACACGGTGCGAGCCGATCCGTATTGGCGGGCAATTGTCTGAATTACTGCCAACCCTTTGAAATCTCGGCGCAGCTGCGGTAAGCAGCGCTCTCTAAATGACAGACTGTAGGAGCCACCATGGCTGGCCATAGTAAATGGGCAAATATTCAGCACCGCAAAGGTGCCCAGGATAAGAAGCGCGCGGCTTTGTTTTCGCGCCTTTCCAAAGAGATCACAATCGCCTCAAAAATGGGCGGTCCTGATCCGGATGGAAACCCACGCCTGCGCCTCGCAATCGCCAACGCGCGCGGACAGTCTATGCCAAAAGACAATATCAAGCGTGCCGTGGACAAAGGCCAAGGCGGCGGCGGTGAAGACTATGTCGATATCCGCTATGAAGGCTTTGGCCCTGGCGGCGTCGGCATCATTGTCGAAGCTTCAACCGACAATAAGAACCGCGCCGCGAGTGAAATCCGCACGGCCTTCTCAAAGAATGGCGGCAATCTTGGCGAGACGGGTGCCGTTTCTTTCGGTTTCGAAAATGTTGGCGAAATCCAGTTCCCGACCGAAGCCGGTGACGAAGACACGATCATGGAAGCCGCCCTGGAGGCAGGTGCAAGTGACGTTGAAAGCGATGAAGACGGTCACTTCATTTATACCGAGCGCGAAGAATTATCCGACGTCGCGTCTGCGCTAGAGGGGCAGTTCGGGGACGTTGAAGCAAAATCGACCAAACTCATCTGGAAGCCGCAAAACACGGTTCCGATTGCTGGTGATGACGCGGAAAAGCTGATGCGTTTGCTCGATGTGTTGGACGATCTCGATGATGTCGCGAACGTCTATGATAATTCCGAGCTATCAGCTGAAGAGATTGAACGCTTAGCAGGCTAGCGCTCGGCAAATTGATCACGGCCGAACAAAAAACCGTGAAAAATGAAATCACCGCTCGCAATTTAGGTCGCGAATCGTCATATCGGCCATTCGAGACAAACCGCCTTTGGACGATCCGATATGAAACTGACGCATCCACTCTCCATCAGCCTGTTCGCAGGTGGACTCGCCGCGCTCGCAACGTTCTTTCTGAATGCTGGCGCGCAAGATCGTCCATCGATCGCGACAAGCCAGGCGGATGTCGAAACAGCCATCTTCGCAGGGGGTTGCTTTTGGTGTGTTGAGAGCGACTTCGACAAGCTTCCCGGCGTTCGTGAGACGATTTCGGGCTACACAGCCGGCAATACCACGAACCCGACCTATAAAACACATACCAAGCAAGGTCACTTAGAGGCAGTGAAAGTCGTCTATGACCCGTCTGAGATCGAGTATGCTGAGCTTGTCTCCTACTTCGTGCGCCACATCGACCCGACAGATGATGGCGGCCAGTTCTGCGACCGCGGTAATTCTTACCGAACCGCTGTTTTCGTCGGCAACGAAGAAGAACGTACGGAAGTTGAATCTCAGTTCAATGAGATCGACCAAGCCGGTATCCTGCCAGCACCGATCGTAACACGCGTTCTCGATGAACAGCCTTTCTATGAAGCTGAAGGCTACCATCAGAACTATTACCAGAAGAACCCAGCACGCTATAAGCTTTACCGGGTTGGCTGTGGCCGCGATAAGCGCGTGGCAGACGTTTGGGGCGGCGCTGGCGACAGCTAGACCCCACCATTCCTAAATCACTTATGTCAGCGTTTCAGCGCGCGGCTTGGTATGCGTGACTTGCGCTACAGGCGGCGAACACCCAAATAGGCGCTGAACAGTATAATGGAGACCGCTTCTCATGACTGAAGCTGCCGCATCGCCGCATATTATGGACTCGTCCGATCAAGCCTTCATGGCGGATGTCGTTGAAGCCTCGAATGAGCAACCGGTCTTGGTCGACTTTTGGGCGCCTTGGTGCGGCCCGTGCCGGACCCTGACCCCAACGCTTGAAAAGGTAGTGGGCGAGCAAAACGGCAAAGTGAAGCTGGTCAAAATCAATACCGAAGAGCATCCGGGCGTGGCCGGGCAAATGGGCGTACGCTCAATCCCGTCTGTGTTTGCCTTTGATAAGGGCCGTCCGGTGAACGGTTTCCAAGGCGCCTTGCCAGAGAGCCAGGTCCGCCAATTCATCGAGTCAATTCTCGGCGGAACGGATGGTGCAAAGCAGCTCCAGGAAGCCTTGGCGCAAGCTGAAGCAGCCGCCCAAGCCGGTGACATTGGAACTGCCGCGCAGCTCTACGGCGCCGTGATGGAAGCTGATCCGGAGAATGCTGCGGCTATTGCGGGTCTCGCGCGCTGCTATCTCGCGAACGGCGATCATGACCGCGCGCGCCAGATCTTGGATACAGTCCCAGAAAACAAAGTGAACGATGCCGCGGTAAAATCGGTTCGCACAGCGCTTGATCTGATGGCGGATACGCCCCTCGATGAGGAAATGGCGCAAGCGAAAGAAAAAGTTGCCGCAAATCCAGGCGATCACAGCGCCCGGTTTGAGCTCGCAGAAGCGTTGATTGCGCAAGGCAAAAACAAAGACGCAGCCGATCATTTGCTGGCCATTCTGGAAGCGAAACTCGATTGGGAAGACGGCAAAGCGAAAGCCAAACTCCTGGAAATCTTCGAAGCCGCTGGGCCCAAAGATCCCATCACGGTGGATGGTCGGCGCCGTCTCGGCTCATTGATGTTTTCATAAGAACCGACATTAACCTCTCGCCGCACCCTGCGATCACTCCATCTTATGCTATAGGGTGTGGAGAACAGGAGCCGGTGTGACCGTCGATACGTATCGAAAACCGACAGATTTACCCGAAACGATCGCGGTGTTTCCGTTGTCGGGCGTCCTCCTGTTTCCGCGCTGGTCTCTTCCGCTCAATATCTTTGAGCCGCGATATTTGAACATGATCGATGATGCGATGGCGGGCACCCGAATGATTGGGATGATCCAATCGAACGGGGATGACCGTGTTCATCCCAGCCTGGTGAGCACAGGATGCGCCGGACGTATCACATCCTATTCAGAGACCGATGATGGGCGCTATTTGATCTCTTTGACCGGGGTCTGCCGGTTCCGTGTCTCGCAAGAACTGAATGTTGAGACGCCCTACAGACAGGTCCATGCCGACTGGCAGCCCTTCGCGCATGACCTTGTTGCGCCGCCAGACAACAGTCTGCCCGATCGTTTGAACCTGGTGAATTCGCTCAAGCGCTATACGCAAATCAACTCGATGGAAGTGGACTGGGAGGCGGTTGAGCACGCGCCCATGGAAACGCTGATCAACGCGCTTTGCGCTGGATGCCCGTTTGGGACCGTCGAGAAACAGGCCTTGCTCGAAGCGCAAACCGTAGTGGATCGCGCGCAGGTTCTGATCACATTGCTTGACATGGACGTGCCGGGCGACGACAGCTCGACCCTGCAATGACTGATACGAATACTGACACATCCAACAGCCCGTGCGGTGTCAGCCCGCGCTTACTGGAAGTTTTGATCTGCCCTGTTACGGGCGGCCCGCTCGTGTTCGACAAGGAGGCGTGCGAGCTGATCTCCAGCAAAGCAAAACTGGCCTTTCCGATCCGTGACGGCCTGCCAATTTTGCTCGAAAGCGAGGCGCGCGATTTAGAGGCGTCGAGCTGATGAGCAAACGCGCTTGGCCGACCGAGCTTCGCTTTTCGAAAAGCAAACGCGCCTTGAACGTCACCTTTGATGACGGCAAAGCCTTTGCCCTGCCCTACAAAATGCTCCGGCTTGAGAGTCCATCTGCTGATGTTCAGGGCCATGGCAGCGGCCCGAAGCCGCCTCCGCCAATCGTGAGTGACGATATCTCAGTCGATAAGGCCGATCCGGTCGGGCGATACGCGGTCCGAATCCATTTCAGCGACGGTCATTCCAATGGACTTTTCACGTGGGCCTACTTACGCGAACTCGGTGAGAAACACGCCGCGGCCTAAGCCTACTTACAGACGGCCCCAATCGTGCCTATATGCGTCCAGCACAGCGGCTGGGGCGTTCGAGGACGGTCAGCTATCCGCCGACCTTAAGTTCCGTCAGGGAGCTGGCTCTGGACTGGACCGTGGTCCTATCTACCTGGCGCCCACCTAGTCTCTAGGTCGACGGGATACGAGTACCAAGACGGCGCTTTCGGTCCTGTGCGCTTTTCTCTGCTCCGCGTTATCGAGCAATGTGCCAGGTCGTCTGACGTCCGGCGAGATAGTTGACGGTTTCGCCATCA
Source organism: Henriciella sp. (assembly GCA_013213785.1). Lineage (GTDB taxonomy): Bacteria > Pseudomonadota > Alphaproteobacteria > Caulobacterales > Hyphomonadaceae > Henriciella. Next base: position 41,261 of record JABSPZ010000006.1, read on the forward strand.
AAGCATGCGTCCTGCTCAAGCTTGATCTGCGCATATTGGCCATCCCACTCAGGAACTTTGGCTTTCACATTGCCTTCAATTGCATAGCAAGTGTTTGCATAGACCGGCCAATCACCGCGAACGGGCGTGCCGTCTTGATCATCCCACATGCCGATCGTTGGGCCCGGCGCATGACCGAAGAATCCAAGCGGATGGGTGTAGACTGAGCAGATATAGTCCTCAGCATCACATTGCGCGCGGGTATCTGCGAGCACTTGATTGCCCGTTTTCCCAACCCCGAAGGCGCCTGTGTGGTGGTCCTGCCAGCGGTTACCGACGGCCATAGCGGCTTTTAAGCCCTCCGGAACATCGCTCTCGCCGAGATGCGCGATATACCCCATCTCTTGCGTGTCGGTGCACAGCTTGAGGTAACAGATCCCGACATCTGTATGGATGATATCGCCGCGCTTAATAACGCCACTTGTTCCGCAAAAAGAGGACTCTGCTTCACAAGCAAGACCTGGGCGCTGGACGTTCACATAAGGATTAAACCAGGGCGCAAGATTCAGTTCTTCAAACCGCTCGCGCATATACCACGCGACATCATCCGTTGTTGTGACGCCAGGCGTTATGACTTTCGAAGAGAAAGCTTCGCTGATCACAGACCGGGCGAGCCCAACAATATGGCCGTAGGCTTCCATCTCATGCTCACTGCGCGTTTCAATCCAGCGGATGACGAGGTCCTCTGCGCTCACCAGTCGGCGTTCCAAACGACTTGGCAGAACAGATTCAAGTTTCTGGTGGAGGCCATGTGTCAGGCCGTCGGCCACGGGCCAATGAGAAGACACATTGATCCCAATCCGCTCTGGATCTTTCTCTTCAATCAAATCAGCTAGCGCTTCCCACTGAGCGTCCAAATCGCCGCCTTCCCACGCCGCCTCATAAGGCGCGCCAAGCGGATAGCGATTGACGGTCAGCATTTCGAACGCGTCTTCAGTTTTGTGAAACACCAAGATCGTGGTCCGCCGCGCTGCGAAAGCAGGTTGTGGCACCAGGGTGAAATAGACCGGATCCTCGGCATATTCGCGGTTGATCACGAGCCACATATCGATGCCGGTCTCGTCCATCAACTTTGGCAGCAAATTCTCGAGGCGGTCGCGGGTCATCTCATTCTCTGGCGCAATCCGATCACGAAACGCTAAAACGTCTCGTTCGCCGCTGACCTCTCGGCCTTGCTCGAAATCATTATAGCTTTGAGCCAAGGCCCCGACGGCCAGCGTCACAGTCGCCAGAAGTCCCAGCAGAATAAAACGTACCATTATCGCGTGCACCCTCTTACCTAAAACCTGATGGCGCCAACATAGAGCGCGCGCCGCAGCGCGCAACGCAATTCGTATTGGATTTTCGAGGCGTTAAAGACGATGCGCGGCGAGCGTGTCGTAGATCGTCAGCGCATCCTCATAGATGGCCTGATAGGTTTCCGGAACGTCCGGCAACTCAGCTGGAGCATCCGCAAACCCGGTCGAATTCCAAACCACGTCATACCAATGCGGCGCCCACGCGCCGTCCTCCGATTTCGGACCGGCGGACCAGGCGAGCATGTCCGGTTGCCACTCGATGTTCAGCGCGGCGCAGAGCGCCTTCAGTTTCATTTCAGGCGCTTTGAGAATGTCAGTGCTGTCGATGACGAGCGGAGCTTGGCCCTCCAACTCAGCCGCTCGTTCAAACAGGCTAAGCTGTTGCGGAAACCCGATCGCCTCCAGCGAAACCGTTTCCATTTTGCGCGCATAAGACAGGATAACGCGCGCGGGATGACGGATCAAAAAGACGTTTCGACACGCCGCCATCCAATCGCGCGGAATCTCATCGACCATATGATGGGTCATATGCTTTTGATAAAACACGTTTGAAGCCGGATCGATCGGCCCGGTTAGATCAACTATTACCTGATCCGGGACGCTGCTTTGGCTTGCAAAAATCTCTTCCGACATAGGGTGCTGCAGGCCCGTCGCCTTCAGATAAGCCGCATAGAACGGCTCATCGACGCACTCGCAGTCCGAGCGCGCGCCGAAGCTCCGCATCATCGTGGTGGACATGTTGCGCGGCCCCGACCACATCGCAATTCTTAGCGGCGACCCGGTCATGCGATTGGCGTCAGGTTCGTATCTACCAGCGCTTTATAGAGGTCTGACAGCCTTTGCGTCATAGGGCCATTTAGATTGGCCAGCACACGTCCATCGACTTCACGCACGGGCGTTGTCCCCGCGAATGTTCCGGTAATGAACGCCTCATCCGCCGAATAGACATCGAACAGCGAAAATCGTTTCTCGACCACAGGAATATCATTCTCTCGGCAAACGCGGATGATGTTTCCGCGCGTGATACCGCCCAGGCAATATTCTGGCGGGCTCGTCCATACTTCGCCGTCGCGCACGATGAAGAAGTGCGTCGAGTTACAGGTCGCAACAAAGCCATCAGGATCGAGCATAAGCGCCTCGTCCGCGCCTGCTTTGTCGGCCTGAATACAAGCCAGAATGCAATTCAGCTTGGAGTGTGAATTGAGCTTTTGATCCTGCTCGGCGGGTCCCGTCCGGCGGACATGCGCGGTAAACAAAGAAACGCCTTTGGCTTGGATCTCTGGCACCGGCGATTTGTATTCAGGAATGATCACAATGGTCGGCGGCGTGATTGTGAAACGTGGGCCTTGATACGGCGTTTTCTTGACCCCGCGCGTCACCATCAGCCGGATGTGTACACCTTCCGTCATGTCCTGCGCTTTGAGGCAGTCGAACAGGCGCTGCGCCAGCTCGTCCGGTGTCAGGCCGATATCCATATCAATGGTCTTCGCACCGGCATAAAGCCGCTTCAGATGCGTCTCGAGAAACGCCACGCCGCCCTTATGGACGCGCAACCCCTCCCAGACGCCATCGCCTAAGAGATAGCCGCTCTCGAAAACCGAGACGGTGGCTTCGTCTCGATGTTTAAGCTCGCCATTGATGGAGACTTTGATGTCCGCATTGCGCTCATCATAGACATAGTCGTGAACGCCGTGCGCGTCGTCCATCATGGTCTAGCCGCCCACACGCCGTTCTTGGCCAGCCCAATATGGCTCGCGCAGATCCTTGCGTAGGATTTTGCCTGACGGATTGCGTGGCAAAGCTTCAATGAAGTCGACCGATTTCGGACATTTATAACCTGCAATCTTCTCACGCGCCCAAGCGATAATGCTGTCCGGGCTTGGATCGGTCCCTTCTTTAGCGACGATAATCGCTTTCACAGCCTCACCCCATTTTTCATCTGGGATGCCGATCACAGCGACATCAGCAACATCCGGATGCCCAAAGATCGCGTTTTCAACTTCGGCCGGATACACGTTCTCGCCGCCGGACACGATCATGTCCTTCACGCGATCATGGATGAAGAGGAAGCCGTCTTCATCGAAATAGCCTGCATCCCCGGTATGGAAGAAGCCGTTTCGAATAGCGTCCTCGGTCGCCTCAGGACGGTTCCAATAGCCTTTCATGACGAAGCCAGATTGGATCACGATCTCGCCGACCTCGCCGGTCGGGACAGGCTCACCGGCTGCGTCGACACAGCGAATGATGGTGGAAGGGTATGGCACACCGCAGGAGCGGAGTTTGCCCCAGCTTGGATTGTGCGCCTCGGGCGGCAAATAAGTGCCACCACCAACAGTCTCGGTCAGGCCATAGAGCTGTGTGAACTGAGCGCCCATCACTTCCACGGCGGTTTTCAACAAGTCCTCCGTGATCGGCGAAGCGCCGTAAAAGACTTGTTTCAGCGTGGAATAATCGCGTTCTCGGAAGTCGGGCATTTGCGACAGCATCAAAATCACGGCGGGAACCCAGAAAGCGTGATTGATCTTCTGACTTTCGATCAAGTCGAGGATTTCAGCCGGATTGATCTCGGGCAGCACAACCGTTTTCGCGCCTTGCGCCGTCGCCAGCAGACCCGCATTCACACCCGCGACATGGAAAAGCGGCATCGCGTTCATCACGACCTCGCCAGCATCATAGCCCGCCCATTGCAGAGACCCTGCCTGCTCCATGAAGGACTCGTAGTTCGCATTGGTCAGCATAACGCCTTTTGGAAGGCCCGTCGTACCAGACGTATAGAGCTGGATGACGTCATCATCGTCTAGCGTCTTCGCATCTGGCGCGGCGCTGTTTTGGCCATCCCGCCATGAGGAATATTCCAGCCAACCTTCGCGCTCACCCTCAACTGCGATGATATGCTCAAGGTGCGGACACTCGTCTTTGATCTGGTCGATCATATCGAACCATTCCGGCCCAACAAACAGGACAGAGACCTGGGCATCGGACAAAATGAATTGAACCTCAGGCGCCGCGAGGCGGGTATTCACGGCGTTCATGACAGCTCGGATTTTGGCGCAGCCATAGAGCATCTCATAATAGAGCGCTGTGTTCTTTGCGAGATATCCGACACGTTGATTGGGGCCGACACCAAGGGCGCTTAGGCCATGTCCAACTTGATTGGCGCGGGTGTCTAACTCAGCAAAGGTTGTTTCTTCGCCCTTACACCAAAACGCGACTTCACTGCCGCGTTGTTCTGCTTGGACCCGCGGAACATCCGCAACATGCGGCATAGTTTTCGTATCGAGCATGGCCGATCATCTCCCAGAAATTTTGTATTTTCATTTGTTTTAGGCAACATTCTGGACTTGGAAAGCCTAATCGAACACGGTTAGGGTTCACTCGACGTCTGGGGAGGCAATCAAGCATGGCAAACGCCCAAAGTATAATTCTTCATCAGTTTGATCGCTCGCCTTACTCGGAGAAAATCCGATTGGCGCTCCGAATGAAGAATTTGGGCTGGGTCTCGGTGGAAATTCCATCCATCATGCCAAAGCCAGATCTGATGCCGCTGACCGGTGGCTATCGCCGCACACCCGTCATGCAAATTGGCGCCGATATCTTCTGCGATACGTCCATCATGCTGAGCGAGCTCGAAAAGCGGTTCCAGATCCCCGCATTGAACCTGCCGGGTCATGAGGGTCTTGCGCAAATGGTCGCCGCTTGGACAGACGGAAAGTGGTTCCAAACCAGCGTTGCCGTCATTTTCGGCGCGATTGGCGAGCATATGCCGCAAGAATTCATCGACGACCGCACCAAAATGTCCGGCCGCGCCTTCGACGTCGAAGCCATGAAAGCCGCCGCCCCCTTTATGCAGGATCAATGGCGCAGCCAGCTGATGTGGATCGAAGACCGCCTTGCGGGTGGGCGCTCCGCGGGAACAGGTGATTGGCTGGTCGGCACCAAGCCGGGCATGGTCGACGTCCACGCCTATATGAACCCCTGGTTCGTCGAGAAGAATATTCCAGACTTCTTAGAAACCTGTTTTGAGAATGCACCTCTGACCAAGGATTGGTATCGCCGCCTGAAAGAGTTCAAAGGCCAGGCGCCTGAGGAAATTAGCGGCGCAGACGCCGTTGAGATCGCAAACCACGCCGCGCCGCGCTTGAAGCCAGCCTCAACTGCGGGCGACCTGGGGGACTTCGAGCCGGGCGATCGCGTCGCCATCGCGCCCGATGATTATGCCAAGGACTGGGTTGAGGGTGATCTCGTGATTGCGAACTCTGAGCGCGTCATCATCGCCCGCCAGGATGAACGCGCAGACAATCTGCACGTTCACTTCCCGCGCGTTGGCTATGTTCTGCGCCAGGCGTAAGCTGGGGCAGGTTCAGCTTCACCTGTCGGTTCATCGCCCGCGATCAGCGTATCGGCGAAATAATGGTTGCGGTCCCGGTGCCCGGCTTCGTCTTCGCGTACGGCGATAACGACATCCCGAAGCCGCGCATTCGCAGGCAGATCCCAATAGTCGATGGCGATTTGCGGCGCTGGTCCGTTCTCTAATCGGCCTTCGTCAATCTCTCGCAGGTAATGCGTATAGCTAGTCACGGCCTCTTCCTCGAAATACCCAATCACGCGGTGCGCTGTCTTTGGCGCGAACAGGTAGAGGAAGAAGTAGAAATTATAGAAGATCGCCTGCGCGATCATGATCAGACCGCGTTCGAACAGAGTGGGCTGCGCGACCTGAATGAAGGTCATCAAGTGCATGCGCTCATTTTCGGCCTCATCCAAAAGCTCTTTGACCCAGCCTTGATCATCACGCATGCGCCGGATTGACCGGAGGTGCTGCAAGAGCCCCGCGACCATGCCCGGAACCGCCGCGACGGTCTCCAGCACAACGGCGCGGTGGCCATAGCGTTTGCGAAAAAATAGATCGGCGAAAAAGCGCAGGAACTTTACGAATGCAAAGGCGATACGATCCCTCAGCCCTTCGGGTTTGCGGTGGGGTTCAACATAGCTCATTTGCGATCTCCTTGGCCTTACAGAGGCTAGTTAAGATCCCCTAAGACGGGCGTGAGACGCAGAATTGCCGCGCGACAGAATGTGCCAACTGTTTCGGCTTAACAGGCCTTATCGAACCGATACGCCACAAAATGAACAGGGTCGCCATTTGAGTAGTTGAGCGCGTAGACCGGATCAGATTCCGTCACGCAGAGGGCGGCATCGCTTGCTTGCTCAAGAAGGGCATCACGCACCTCAGCAGCGGGTGGGATACAATCCTCACCCAGCGCTTCGCATCGACGTGGCGGGCTGCCCAGCCCTTCCAAATTGACCAGATAGACAACCGGGTAAGCCGCCTCTTCCTCTGGCAAGATCATGGGCGTTTCTGGGGGGTGCAAGTTCTGCGTACCAAATGTCATCACATAGGACGGCTCGGCATAGCCGACCGCTAGAATACGTTCCGGGCTCGCTAGGCCACTTTCACAAGTCTCACTCGGTACACCGCAAACATCTTGCAAGGCGACGCGCGCGCTTTCCGTTGGCTGCGCCCAGAGCTGGCTTGGCAACATATCGGTCCGCACGTGCCAGCCAAGGAACAGGCTAACGAGAACGCTAAGGGCTGCAGCCGCGCCAAGCTTGCGCATAAAGACTGCGATGCAAGACCCAACTAGAACCAGCGCCCCGAGCCCCCAGAACCAAAGCGGGAAATTCACGTAGGCGGCCCATTGCTCAATCACAATCTCTGGCGCGACGGTTTTGAAATCGCCAGCGGCCTCCGTCTTGATCAGACGCGCAGCCATAGGTGAGCTGACAAAGAGCAATAGCGCCCCGCCAAAGGCATAGACCCCAAAGCTGAGCCATTTAGAAAGCGGCACTTTCGCGCCGTCCATCATTTTAACCCCGGCCCAGCCGCAGAGCAGTCCCATCGCGGGATAGGCTGGCATGATATAGTGGCTGAGGCGTGTCGGCATCAGCTCGAAGAAGATCGTTGTGAGCAGCGCCCACGCCACCAGAAAGCGAACAGCGCGCGTTTCTTCCGTCACCGGCGCAGTATCCGCCATGGACCAACGCGTCTGCCATTCAGGGCGCGTGCTGAGCCACCAGAAACCCACGATAATCAATCCGGCAAAGGCCGACGGCGCCCCGTTCCCAAGCTCGCCAGGCAGGATCCAGGTCGCGAGCGCCGTTAGCGCCCCCAGGGCCAGCAGGACGAACATCGCATCTGTGCCTCGCTTGCGCGCTGCATCGGTTGATCCGCGGAGATGTTTCCAAGCCAGCGTCATGCCCGGGAGCAGCAACAGAACGGCCGGGAAGAACCAAACTGGAATATGGCTCAAATGATAAAGCGGCCAGCCAGCATGGCCCTCTGAGGCGCCCGCAAATTTATCTTTGAGGTCCTTTCCGATGGCGCCTTCTAGGAAGGTTCCATCCGTCGCGAATTGGATCGCAATCAACCACGGTAAGAACATTGCGGCGGCGAGCGCAGGGCCGGGCCACCAGATTAGTGGTCGCCACCAATCTCCGCCTTTGCCTTCGCCAGCTTTCGCCCAAACCCAAGCCCCGAAGCCTGCATAAGCGGCAACCATGGGCGTGACCGGGCCTTTGATCAGGAGGCCGCACCCCATCGCGAACCAGAAGATCAAGGCCATACGCTTGGGGTTCTCAGCCTGCCCAGTATAGAGCCGCGCGAGCGCACCGATCCCCCAGGTCGTGAGGAAGACCAAGACGCCGTCTGTCTTCGAAATATGCGCCTCACTTGTTAAGAGCAGGGTCGCTCCAAACAAAGCCGCACCCAGAAAAGCTGCGCGCCGGCCAATCAGAGCGATCCCGCACCAAAACGTCGCCAACGTCGCGAGCGCTGCGCCGAGCCAGCTCGGCACGCGATAGGTCCAAATGTCGAGCTTTTCTTCGTCGCCCAGCGCATGGGTCGCACCCGCCTGCAACCAATGAATGCCAGCGGGTTTTTTGTTCCGATACTCATCCTGATACCGAATGATCAGATAGTCGCCGGTTTCAATATATTGCTTAGAGGCTTGTGCGAAACGGCTCTCATCGCGGTCCAATGCCGGGAGGTTGAAAACACCAGGCGCCGCTGCCGTCAGCGTAATCGCGAACAGTAAGACCCAAGCTTTCCAGCCAGATGAGAGACGAGCGAGCATATCCATAAGTTTGCTCATATCCTGAGCCTCCGCCGTTGAATAGCAGGACAATGCGGACTAGCGTCTCTCAAACGCATAAAAATGGGAGAGGGCATGTCCTGGTGGTTCAAGATTGATCTTTGGAAGCGCGTCATCGTTGCGCTCATTCTAGGTTTAGCCTGCGGCCTCGGTCTGCGTTACGGCATGGGCGCGGAAGCGGGCGGCGCATTTGCAGAAAGCTGGATAAGCTGGGCGGGTGATCTGTTTCTTCGATTGATCCGCATGCTCATAGTCCCCTTGATCTTCTTCACGCTTGTGTCGGGGATTATTGCGATGGGGGATCCAAAACGCCTAGGCAGCTTGGGCGTTCGCACGATCGCGACATACTTCTTCACCACCGCGATTGCGGTCACACTCGGCCTCATCATGGCGACGATCTTCCAGCCTGGGGCCAGCCTCTCTCCAGAGACCTTCGCCGGCGCGGACACAAGCCGCATGAGTGATGTCGCTGAAAGAGCGGCACAAGCGGGCGGCATTGTGGATCGATTGCTCGCTATTGTTCCAACCAACCCAGTTCAGGCTTTAGCGACCGGCAATATTCTGCAGATCATTTTCTTCGCGATCATGTTCGGTGTCGGTATTCTGATGGCGGGCAAGATTGCCGAGCCTGTCGCAAAATGGTTTGACGGCGCCTCTGAAGCGATGATGAAAGTGACGATTATCGTCATGGAAACCGCGCCGATTGGCGTGTTTGCGCTGATGGCAACCGTCATGGCGACACAGGGTCTTGGCGTGCTGCAAAGTCTCGGCACTCTAGCGATTGCGCTCTATCTGGCCTGCTTCATCCACATCATTGTGACCTATGGCGGCCTGATCATCAAAGGCACACTCCGCCTGCCCTTCATTCCGTTCATGCGCGGCATCACAGATGCGCAGGCCGTCGCCTATTCGACCGCCAGTTCGTCCGCGACCCTCCCCGTGACGATCACCTGCGCGGAAGAAAACCTTGGGATTGATAAAGCCGTCGCGGGTTCTGTCCTGCCACTCGGCGCCACCATTAATATGGACGGCACCGCGATCTACATCGGCATGGTCGCCCTGTTTGGTGCGCAAGCCATGGGCATCGAAGTGAGCCTCACTCAATATGTCCTAGTGGCCGTGATGGCGACTTTGGTCTCGATTGGCGCTGCAGGCATCCCGAGTGCTGGACTTTTCCTGTCAGGCTTGGCGCTCGCGCAAGTCGGCATCCCGGAAGAGCAGGCCTTCCTGATCATCGGCTTCATCCTGCCCTTTGATCGACTACTCGATATGATGCGGACGCTGACCAATGTGACCGGTGACAGCGCTGTGGCAACGGCAGTTGCGAAATGGGAAGGTGAGCTGAACGAGGATGTTTTCCGCGCTCAGGACAATCTCTCAGCGCATGTCGATGAAAGAGATACCGCGTCCACGGCCTAGATCGCGCCGCGAACAATCTCGCCAATCATTTTTGCTTCACTGGCGCGCGGAGAGCCCGTGCGCCAGGCGATGCCGATGCGGCGTCCAATCAAGGGGGTTTCAAAGGCTTGCAGATCGACATCCGCGCCTGACGTCACGCCCGCATCAATCGCGAGCTTCGGCAATAAGGAGACGCCAAGTCCTCCTGCAACCATGTGCACCAAAGTCGGCAGGCTCGTGGCGGTGACATCCGCGCCGCCCCGTTTGCTGGGTAGGCGACAGATCGACAGGGCGTGATCACGCAAGCAGTGCCCGTCTTCCAGGAGCAGCACATACTCATCCAATAGATCCGAGGATTTGAGATTGTCGCGATCCGTCAAGCTGTGTCCTGGCGGCGCGACGAGTAGGAATTCATCTTCGCCCAAGTCCATCGTTTCAACACCAGGCGCCTCCCAGGGCAGGGCGATCAGCGCCGCGTCGAGTTTGCGGCTCCGCAGCGCTTCTAAGAGACGATCCGTTTGGTCCTCACGTAGATACAGCTTCAAGCTTGGATGGGCCGCGCGCAGGGCTTTCAACGTCTTGGGCAATAGGAATGGAGCAATGGTTGGAATCGCGCCCAACCGAAACGCTCCCGTCAAAGGCGCACCCGCTTGTTGTGCCGCGGAGACGAGGTCAGCTGTATCGGAAAGAATACCACGTGCCCGCTCTACCGCCGCTTCACCGGCCTGTGTGAGCGACGCTCCACGCGCCTCTCGCTCGATCAATTGAACGCTGAGCAGGCCTTCAATCTCTTTGATGGCCGCAGATAAGGTTGGCTGCGTCACATGACAGGCCTCAGCCGCTTTGGAGAACGATCCATTATCGGCGACGGCGCATAAAAACTCGAGTTGGCGGAGCGTAGGTAGATGCATAGGTTCTATCTATCCTTTCAACTCGAATTATCAATTATTTAAACAGTAAATCCTGGCCTATGTTCACGCTTAGTTGATTGGAATGGCAAGGCCCAAGGCTTGAAGCGGTGCGAACCGACACCATTTCAATCAGGCACCGAGGGACTCCTAAGCCCCGGTTCAGAACGCAGCGGTGGCAACCGATCCCCAATCCCTCTTGCCGCCGAAATGCGCGGTCCTGCCGGCCGCTTATTAAGGTTCTCCGGCAGGACCATCGCACTTTTCAAAAATCCACTGTCAAATCGTGACTAAGATTTGACTTGCTAAGCCGACGCATAAGCGCATGTTACCAACCCATGGATCTAACAGCACCTGGCCTCGAAAACGATTTCATAAAGCTCGTTCCGCTCGATGAGCAGTTCCGCGAGGATTTACGCTCGAATGACACCGCTGAGCATATGTGGTCATCCCTACCGGCCATTCAGCGCGGTGCTGGGTTCGACGCCTATTATGATCATGTCCAACGCCAAGCCACGACCGGCGAAATGTACGCGTTTGCGCTGCTGGACCCAAATGATGGCGATCGATTCGTCGGCGTCACGGCACTCGTTAGTCCGAACAAAATGCATCGGCGCGTTCGTCTGGGATACACCTGGCTTGAACCGCACCTGCGCGGACGAGGTATCTATGCTGCCACTCAAAAGTTGCTGATTGAACGTGCTCTCGCATGGGGGGCGAAACGGGTTGAGTGGTTTGTCGAAGAACCAAACACCCGGGCGATCCGAGCCATCCAATCGCTCGGTGCGATCAAAGAAGGCACGCTTCGCCAATATGAGAAATTCGCCGATGGCGAGTGGGTGAATGTCGTGGTCCTGTCCATGGTCCGCGACGAAGCGAAAGAAGCGATCCGCCGCCTGGGCCTCATTATGACAGAGTCCGAGGCTTGATTCTTATCCACAGCCGTGCTTTACGCGTCGCCCAATCACCGCACTGACAGTACGTGCGCGTTGACCGGGACTTGAGCCCGGCGATGTCCCCCACTCGGCGAAGGCTCGCTCAGTGGGGCGCTACTGCTTTGTGTTGATGGGAAGAGCGCTTATCTCTTTGCTTGAAAAGAGATCGGCAAAAGGAGTGACGCGATGTTTGACGCGCTAACAGACCGCCTCGGCGGGGTATTTGACGGACTTCTCGGGCGCGGTGCGCTGACCGAGAAAGACGTGACGGCTGCGCTGCGCGAAATTCGAGTAGCTTTGCTTGAAGCCGACGTCGCCCTTCCTGTCGTCAAAGACTTCATTGCTTCGATCAAAGACAAAGCGGTTGGCGAAGATGTCATCCGATCGGTCAAACCGGGTCAGCAAGTCGTCAAAATCGTTCATGATGGCTTGGTTGAGCTGCTCGGCGGTGACGAAGCTGAGACAGGCCTGCGCGTTGATAACCCGCCAGCCGTTGTGATGATGGCGGGCCTTCAGGGCTCGGGTAAAACCACCACGACCGGTAAGCTCGCCAAGCGTTTGGCGGAGCGCGACAAGAAAAAAGTCCTGCTCGCCTCGCTCGACACACGTCGTCCAGCGGCAATGGAACAGCTTGCCATCCTCGCAGACCAGTGCGGCGACAATGTTACGTCCCTGCCAATCATTGACGGGCAAGCACCAGCCGAGATTGCCAGGCGCGCGCTGCAAGCTGCGAAACTGGGCGGCCATGATGTGGTCTTCCTCGATACCGCAGGCCGGACCTCAATCGACGAACAGATGATGGCTGAGGCGAGCGAGATCGCAAAGATCGCTCAGCCAAACGAAACCCTTCTGGTCGCCGACTCTCTCACCGGTCAAGACGCCGTCGAAACCGCAAGCCGGTTCCATGAGCGTCTGCCTCTAACGGGTTTGATCCTGACCCGAATGGATGGCGATGGCCGCGGCGGTGCAGCGCTGTCTATGCGCGCGGTCACAGGCCTCCCGATTAAATTCCTTGGTACGGGCGAAAAGCTAGACGGGCTCGATGCCTTTGACGCCAAACGCCTTGCAGGCCGTATCCTTGGCCAAGGCGACATTGTCTCGTTGGTGGAAAAAGCTGGCGACCAGATGGACGCCGAAAAAGCTGAAAAGATGGCCAAGAAAATGGCCAAGGGGCAGTTCGATCTGGACGACCTCGCACAGCAACTTCAGCAAATGCAGAAAATGGGCGGCCTTGGCGGCATTATGGGCCTTCTGCCTGGCGCCAAGAAAGCCAAACAAGCCCTCGACGCCTCAGGCATGGATGACAAAGTGATCGCGCGCCAAGCCGCGATCATCTCCTCCATGACCAAGAAAGAGCGCGCCAAACCGGCCCTCCTCAATGCCTCGCGCCGCAAGCGGATCGCAGCGGGCGCGGGCGTCACCGTCCAAGACGTCAACCGCGTCCTCAAAATGCACAAGCAAATGGCCGGCATGATGAAGAAAATGTCCAAGGGCGGCATGAAGGGCATGATGAACATGATGGGCCAAGCCGGCGTATCGCCAGCCGACCTCGCCAAAATGGGCGGCGGCGCGGCGATGCACGGCGGAATGCCTGGCGCGGGCGGACTGCCGAACATCCCAGGGCTGACTGGGGGTAAGAAATGACCCCGTCAGATCTCCGAAAATATGTTTACGTTTTTTGCATTGCGAACTTGATCGGCCTGCTCGGATATGTGGCCGTTGCCTGCTTTTCGTCGATCGAGGTTAGTCACAATATCATGCTGTTGCTCGGGAACGGAGCACTGGTGCCATTTGTAGTGTTCAAAATGTTCGCGCGAAGCGTTGGCGGATATGAGGAAGACAAATGACCTCCCCAATCGATCAACTCACCCAATACCGCGCCAGCATCGACAATCTCGATGCCATCCTACTGCACACACTGGCAGAGCGGTTCAAAGTGACCCAAGCCGTCGGCAAGCTGAAAGCTGAGCATGATATGCCACCAGCCGATAAAGCCCGTGAAGCGCGCCAGATAGAGCGCCTGCGGACCCTCGCCGAAGAGAGCAATCTCGATCCGGTCTTTGCCGAAAAATTTCTGAATTTCATCGTGGCGGAAGTGATCCGTCACCACGAAAAATTAAGGGGTTCTGCCCCGAACCCCGAGACGCCGAACACTTAGGAGTAAACCATGGCCCTCAAAATTCGACTCGCCCGCGGCGGGTCTAAAAAACGCCCTTTCTACAGCGTTGTTGTCGCTGACAGCCGTATGCCACGCGACGGCCGTTTCATCGAAAAGATCGGGACCTATGACCCGCGTCTGCCAAAAGACAGCGAAAGCCGCGTTCAGATCGACGGCCAAAAAGCTGCTGACTGGATCAAGAAAGGCGCCAAGCCAACAGATCGCGTTGCGCGCTTCCTGAGCCAAATCACGCTCGAAGGCGAAAAAGCCCCTGTCTACGGCTGGAAAGCCAGCAACAACCCACAAAAGGGTGAGCCAGGTACGAAAGCAAAAGAGCGCCTAGAAGAAAAAGCGGAAAAAGAAGCCGCACGCAAAGAAGCTGAAAAAGAAGCCAAAGCGGCTGCGAAGGCTGAAAAAGAAGCTGCGAAAGCCGCTGAAGCTGAAGCTGCTGCTGCGGAAGAAGAAGCTGCTGCGGAAGAAGAAGCCCCTGCTGAAGAAGCTGCTGCAGAAGAAGAAAAGTCTGAATAAGACGCTTCTCAATTTACATTATGGAAAACCCCGGCCCTTGGCTGGGGTTTTTCAGTATGGCGCCGCGATAAATTCAGCCATCGCCTCAATCGCGTTCAAATCAGCTTGCAGGGCTGCCTGCTGATCCGGCGTGACCAAGTCGTCCAAAACCGGCTGTATCACGATGAGATGGCGTACCGTTCGCGTCGCGACCGGCATAGCGCGGCTTAGCGTATCGGCGCTGACATGCCAAAGCGCGCCGCGCGGATGCATGAAGGCATTCCGCGCCTCGACCAGACGATCAAAGCTTTGCCGCGCCGCAGCTCCAAAAGGCAGCGTGAATGGCGCAGGCAATCTGTCTTTAGACGCTGCACGCAGGAGAAGCTCTGTTCCCCCAGCTTGCGCCGGAATAGCATCACCCGCCGCGCGCAGGGCCAAGACGGCGGCTTGCTGCGCCATCAGGACGCCGCCAGTAACGACCCATGGATCGAAGCCGGACTCACTAGAATAGGCTTCAAACCGCTGCGCGGTGAACCGAACGGTCTCGCAAAGCGCGGTCTCTGGCGTCATTCGGTTCCTGGTGCTTCAATTTCGGGCTGTTTGCGGAAATCCCAACCGGTTTCGGCGGCGATGTAGGTGAAGGCCGCATAGACGGCGACGTTTTGGCGAAACTCTTCCGGGTCAATCTTATCGAACGTATCATCCGGCGTGTGATGATAGTCAAAATAATCCATGCCGTTCTGGCCCGGAGTGACGACTGGAACCCCGGCGCGCGCGAGAATGCCAATATCCGGACCGCCAAAGGCGCGATTGTCGTCCGGCGTGACGCCAAGCGGCATGAGCAAGTTCTGGATGGTGCGTGCGTAAGGCAACGCCGCCTCGCCGAACCGTGTCTGAAAGCGCCAGATTGGGCCTGCGCCGAAATCGCTTTCGGCGGCCAGTATATGCTTGTCGAGATCGTCCCCATGCTCGCGGGCATAGGCGGTTGCGCCGAACAAGCCGACTTCTTCCGCACCGTACAGAACCACGCGAATGGTCCGCCGCGGGCGTTCAGGCAGATCTGCGATCAGCATGGCCGCGCCAACCACAATCCCACACCCGGCGCCATCATCAAGGGCGCCCGTGCCGAGATCCCAGCTGTCCAGATGACAGCCGATCAGCACGATCTCGTCGCTGAGATCAGTACCTCTAAGCTCCGCAATCACATTGCCGGAGGGCGCATTGGTTTTGATTTCCGTTTGAATATCGACAGAGACCGAGACAGATCCGCGCTCCAGGAGGCGGGTGAGTTGATCTGCATCCGGCCCTGAAATCGCGGCGACAGGGCCAGCGCCCTCCGCGCCATCGCGCGCCATGATGCCAGTATGCGGCATCCGGTGCGGCTGTGTCCCGACCGAGCGGATCAAACAGGCCAGCGCGCCTTTGCTCGAGGCTGCCTCTGCGCACTGACTGCGCTTGCGGACCGCCATGCCATAGCCAGACCCATCCATGGTCTTGATCATGGTTTCGTCTATAAAGACGATTTTTCCATCGACTTTGGAAATCGGGGCCGCCCGTAATTCAGCGAGGCTTTCAAAGCGGACGACTTTGCCCGTGACACCGCCTTTTGGCGTCGCCGTTGATCCACCAAGCGCAGTTGCTACGAGTGGCTGCGGGCTCGGAGAGATGACCGAGACTGATTCTGATTTTCGCGACCAGAATGGGATTTCAAACGGTTCGACACGCACCTCATCGAAGCCAAGTTCGGTCAGTTCTGTCGCCGACCAAGCGCGAGCGCGGGCCTCCGATTCAGACCCCGCCAAACGCTGCCCAACCTCGGTCGTCAAATCCTCGACAAAGGCCAAGCCGATATCATCATTTCCGGCCTGTTCGATCAGAAACTGAACCGTGCGTTCAATCTCGAGAGATAGGTCAGCTGGCTCTTGCGCGGCCCCCGTAAGGGACACTGCACAGGATGCGACTCCCGCCGCAATCATGCGTTTGAACATAGTAAATCTCTCCCAAGTCGATTGGGAGAGATTAGTAGGATTTGCTACAGCGTCTAGGGTAAATGGGCGGGCGTGATTAGGCCGCCAGCGCTGCAATTTGCTCGCGCGCCGCTGCCAGTTTCTCATCACCGGTCGCCATCAACTGATCGGCTGCGATGATTGAGACGTCATGAATACCGACAAAGCCGAGGACATGGCGCACATAAGGGGTTGCGAAGTCGATCTCCGATCCAGATTGCGTGCCGCCGGATGCGATCACGACATAAGCCTTTTTGCCTTCGAGCAAGCCGACAGGTCCATTCTCAGTATATTTAAAGGTCTTGCGGGCGCGCGCGATCATGTCGACCCAGGCTTTGAAGGTCGCGGGTACGCCAAAATTATAGATCGGGACGCCGAGGACGAGCGTATCGGCCGCTTCGATCTCTTCAATCAAGGTATCGGAAAGTTCGAGAACCTTTTTCTGATCATCAGAGCGATCTTCTTCAGGCGTGAAGTTTGCACCGACCCAAGTTTCAGAAATAAGCGGCAGCGGCGACAAACCGATCTCGCGCTTCGTTACCTCGATACCAGTGTCAGAGAGCGCGTCTACAAGATGTTGCGAGAGCTCTCGAGAAACAGATCCAGCCTGACGGGCTGATGCGTCTACATGTAAAATTTTTCGGGCCATTCATGCCTCCATTTGTGTCGATGCAGACCAGATGGGCGCACACTCTCGTCCTGCACAGAACGAATTCCGGTCAAACAGTTATGCGGTTTTTGAATAGGCTCGCTGTGACTCGTGCAAGTTCGGGCTTGCAAACGCCGCCTGAGGTCCGGCAAGTGGAGGCCATGGATATACAAGACATACGCCTCAATCCCGCGCTCGACCTCGACCAAATTCGTGCGACCTATGCCGCTCAGTGCTTCGTGCAGATCCCGAACGTGTTCGCCGATGAGACGGCTCAGAAGATTGAGCAGATCCTGCGCCAAGAAACACCATGGCGCTTGATTTATACTGATCCTGGAAAGGGTGTCGTGCAACTCAGCGAGGCTGATTTGAAGGCCATGCCTCCGGCAGAATTTCAAAATCGTATGAACCTCGTGATGCAGGCGGCCACTCGAAACATTGGCTATTGTTATAATGGCTATCAGATGAATCACGCGCTGCGAGATGGCGCTGATCCGCATCTACGATTGCATAACATTACGCGCTATTTGAACTCCCGAGCCTTTTTAGCGCTCGGCGAAGCGATCATCTCTGAGACTGGGCTGAGCAAAGTCGACGCCCAAGCCACCTTCTTCAATCGCGGACACTTCCTGACCCGCCACATTGATGAAGGCGGCGCGCAACAATTGCGGGCGGCTTACACGCTTGGCTTTTCACGCGGCTGGCAAACCGATTGGGGCGGGCAGTTGCAGTTCATTGATCGCGAAACAACCGACGTCACGAGCGCTTGGATCCCGCGCTGGAACACGTTGACCGTGTTTGATGGCCGCATGGTTCATTCGGTCAGCCCCATCTCGAATTTTGCAGGAGATGGCCGTTACTCAATCGTCGGCTGGTTCCGCAACGATTGATATGAAAAGAGGCGCTACCAAAGCAGCGCCTCCCTTAAAATATCCGATTGATTATTGAGCGATCGGCGCGCCTTGATTGATCAAAGAGACCAGCTGAGGAATGCCTTCTGTCGGCGGGCGATCTACATAACCCTCCTCTTTTTGAACACCGGCCACTTCGCCGTCAGATTTGATATAGACAATCGCTGGGTGCGGAATGCCATCAAATCGGCTGCCTGCGGTCACGTCTTCATTACGCAATCCGAATGCGTCAATCGTTGCGGAATCTGTGTCAGACAGGAATGTGTAAGACAGCGACTTGTCGGCCGCGAATTCTGCGAGCGTCTCTGGCGTGTCATACGTGATCAGGTTCAAAGTCCAGCCGGCAGCTTCGAGGTCTGCTTTAACCGTTTCCAGCTCAAGCGCTTGGGCTTTGCAGTATGGGCACCAGTCCAAGGATCGGCTGAACACCAGGACAGCGCCATTCTCACCCGTGATACCTGCAAGATCGACCGCTTCGCCGGCGGCTGTGACAGCGGCAACGGTTGGCGCCACTGTGCCAGCTTCGACGCAAACCATATTGCTGGTCTCTGTGCTGTGATCATCTGCGAACGCCACTGCACCGGTCATCACCAGGGCTGACGCTGCCATTAAAGAACGAAACATGGGAGCAACCTTTCTATTCGTCTATCTTTGCGCCGTGCTTACAGGCCAGGCGGCCGCCTGAATAGGGCGTTCACAGCGGTGTGATGCGAGTGTGATGACTCTAACTCTTTTTAGGACTGACACCTGCGTATCGCCAGTATGGCCAGGCGATCGCGAGCAAAAACCCTAAAAACAAGACTTGAACAATGTATCCCCAGAAAATCGTCGGATCACCGAGATAGTTGTGGGACCAAGTGTTGATCCACACATCGCTGATCATGATCAAAAGCGCGAGGATGATCGCCATTTTTGATCGCCGCCATAAGAGAAAAGCAGCGAGGAAGTCGAGTGGCAACAAGGACGTCCAATAGGCATTCACCCAATATGGTACGTAGTCATATGGCAACCAGCCATTACGCCAAACGTCCACAGCATGAATCAAACCACCAGCCGTGAATAAGGCAATAGCAATCCCAGTGCAGATCCTGATCCAAATAGACTCATCAGGCATTGCCCACTCCCTCCTCTTGCTACGAAAAGCATGAAAAAACCCTCCGCTGGGATCAGCAAAGGGTTTCTTCAATTCTGGGTTGGTCAACCGCTATGCGAGCGCTGGCTCGAGCTTCTTACAGTCTTCAACCAGACCTTTCACAGCCGTCACAGACGTCATGAACATATCGCTTTCGGTGTCATTGAAATCGAATTCGATGATTTTCTCAGCGCCATTCGCGCCGATCAGAGTTGGGACGCCGACATACAGACCGTCGAGGCCGTACTGTCCGTCACACCAAGCGGCAGATGGCAGAACGCGCTTTTGGTCTTTCAGGTAAGACTTCGCCATCGCGATCGCAGATTCCGCTGGCGCATAATAAGCAGAGCCAGTTTTGAGAAGCGCAACGATTTCGCCGCCGCCCTTACGGGTGCGGTCCACAATCGCGTCGAGTTTCTCTTGGCTCATCCAGCCTTGCTTGACGAGCTCTGTCAGCGGCAGGCCGCCAACAGTTGAGTGACGCACCATCGGCACCATCGAGTCGCCGTGACCAGCAAGGGTCCAAGCGTGGATGTCCGCAACAGACACGCCGGTCGCTTCAGACAGGAAGTAAGCAAAACGGCTGGAATCCAGCACGCCCGCCATGCCGACAACTTTATTGGTTGGCAGGCCAGAGAATTGCTGCAGCGCCCAGACCATCGCGTCGAGCGGGTTGGTGATACAGATCACAAAAGCGTTTGGGGCGTGCGCTTTGATGCCTTCGCCAACGGCTTTCATCACTTTCAGGTTGATGCCGAGAAGATCATCGCGGCTCATACCAGGCTTACGCGGGACACCGGCGGTCACGATGCAAACGTCTGCGCCTGCGATATCTTCATAAGCGTTCGCGCCTTTCAGATCGACAGAGCTGCCATAGACCGGTGTAGACTCAGCCAGATCCAACGCTTTGCCTTGTGGCAGACCTTCTGCGATATCGAACAGAACGACGTCACCGAGCTCCTCACGCGCTGCGACGTGGGCCAAAGTGCCCCCAATCATGCCTGAACCAATAAGAGCGATCTTCTTGCGAGCCATCCTTCGGGCCTCCTATAGAAATTGAACCATCTGGCGCCTCCCCTAGCCGAGCCAGGTCGCTCGCGCAATGTAACCTTGGTCGCAGGGGTAAAATTTGGGCTGGATTTGCTGCGCAAAATCAGACAACAGAGGGCATATGATACCCCGCGCGCGAAAATCTCCTGTCCCGCTCGACACCTGTCATTTGGCGAAAGCTATCGAAATGATTGGGGATCGTTGGACCCTTTTGATCCTGAGGGCGTCGCTGTTTGGCGTCCGCCGTTTCGATGATTTTCAAAAGGAATTGGGCATTCCGCGCACGGTTCTGTCGGGTCGCCTGGCAAACCTGGTCGAGAATGGGGTGCTTGAAAAGCAGACCTATAAAGAGGACGGCAAACGCGCGCGTCCTGAATATATTTTGACCGAAGCGGGTGAAGGCCTGCGCCCTGTTTTAATGGCGCTGACCCAATGGGGCGATGATTTTGCCAGTGATGGCGCCCTGCCCCCGATCACGTTTACGCATGCCAAGAGCCGCCAGAAAGTACGGCCGGCTTTTGTCGATGAAGATGGTCGAGAGACGCCTTTATCGGAAACGCGCGTTTCGCTGAGACGCTAGCGGGCTTTACCCCAAACCCGTAGAGGATCGAACGCGCCGGTCTCCGCAGCCTTCTGCAATTGCGCCAATTGATCGCCAACCGGGCTGCCGCTTTCGAGCACACCGCGTCCGTAAAGCGCCTGATCGAGACGGCAAATCCGTTCAAACAGGTTTTCAGACCGCTCAACGAGATCCAGAAAGACATCCGGTAAGCCGCGACCACGCTGCGCGCTCGCGTCGAGCGCCGGGTCCTCGCGGCTGATACGGTATTTGCTCTGCATCGCATCGTTCGGGTGCATATCACCGTCCCGCACGGCCTTTTGCATGACCAGCCAGCTCGCCGCCTGCATTAAGCGCGTCGTCAGCTCCATGCTCCAAGCGGCATAGGTGAGGCTCGCTTCACGCGGCAGACTGGAGGAGAGTTTGCGGCCGGGGCCGTCTAGGTAAGAGGCCGTTTCTTCAACCAGAGCCATGCCGTCAACGAAGACTTTTTCGAACACTTTGCCGTCCGTAAACGACAGGTCCGTGAGTTCAGACGGCGAAGAGTTTGATTGATCAACCATGCTCGAACAGCTCTCAGAATTGGCACATATGCGGAGAGAATACCCCGGCGCTTCCTTAGAAGACCTTAATCACTCCCACCAAAAAGTGCATCAGCTACAGATTTGTGTGACTGCTTTTTGTTGAGTTCAGCTTCACAGGCCGCGATTTCAGCCTGTAATTCTTCGATCCGCTCTTTCAGTTCCTCGACCGAAAGCCGTTCCAAATCGAGCTTTTTTTCCGGGATCGGCTCATCTTCAAACATGGTTTGCTCTTTCCCACTTGGTTTCCTGACCTCTATGTAGGCAAGAAGACGAAAACAAACAGGAGTGTCAAATGGGCGAGACGATGTGGGCTGTGGTGGTTGAAGAGGATCAGCCACTGAAACTTGGCGAAGTTGAGAAGCCGAGTTGCGGCCCGAATGACGTCCTTGTCGAGGTGATGACCGCCGGATTGAACCGCGCCGACCTGGTTCAGCGCAAAGGTCTCTACCCACCACCGCCTGGCGCCTCTCAGATTATGGGCCTGGAATGCGCCGGGACGATTGTCTCGATCGGGTCTGACGTGTCCGGTTGGTCAGTCGGCGACCGCGTCTGCGGCTTGATGGCGGGCGGCGGATACGCTGAGTACGCGGTCATTGATCAAGGGTCTTTATTCAAAATCCCCGACGGAATGAGCTTCGATGAAGCGGGCGCGCTACCGGAAGTCATGATGACGGTCTGGGCGAATATCTTTGATCGCTGCCAGTTTAAGGCTGGAGAAGCGGTCCTGATTCATGGCGGCACGAGCGGGATCGGCACCATGGCCATCCAAATGCTCAAAACCGCGGGCGCGTCCAAGATCATGATCACAGCCGGTAGCGCGGACAAGTGCGACCGCGCCAAAGCGCTCGGCGCGGACATCACGATCAACTATCGCGAGGAAGACTTTGAGCAGATTGTCCGCGACGCAGGCGGCGCTGACATCATTCTCGACATGGTGGGCGGCGATTATGTCCAGAAAAATATCTCTGCCGCCAAAGTCGGCGGGCGGATCGTCAATATCGCCTATATGCAGGGCTCGCAGGTCAATGTGAACTTGATGCCCCTTATGCTGAAGCGGCTTGTCTTGACCGGGACAACGCTGCGCGCACGCCCAAATGCGGACAAGCAGCGCATTCGAGATGCTATTCTCGCCGATTTCTGGCCTGCCGTGCTTTCCGGCGGCATCAAACCGGTGATCGACACGACATATGTCTTTGATCAAGCCGAAGCTGCACAGACGCATCTGGCGAAAGGCGGCCATGTCGGGAAGATCTTACTTTCTCGAAAATAGACCCCGCGCATGACCGCAAAGTTAGGGTTTTAAAATCCTCCGTATCCGGCTATACGCACGGCGTTAGGTAATTTCACGCCTGAAACCTGACCGCCCGAGACCCGAGTCTCGGGCGGCTGCATTTCTGGCGCTTGTTTTAAGGAGCTTCCCATGGCCGATATTTTGATGCCCAAGGCAACCGCGGTCTGGCTGATCGATAATACAACGCTCACCTTTGATCAGATTGCTGATCTCTGCGGCCTGCACCATCTTGAGGTCAAAGGCATCGCTGACGGTGATGTGGCAGAGAATATGCGCGGCGTTGACCCAATCTCTGGCGGTGAACTGACCCGCGAAGAAATCCAAAAAGGCGAAGAAGATCCTGAGTATCGCTTGAAAACAGCGCCATCTAAAATCGCTCACATCCCGCAACCAAAGCGAAAAGGCGCGCGCTATACGCCGGTCGCCCGCCGCGGTGACAAACCAGATGCGATTGCTTGGTTCATCCGCAACCACCCGGAAGTGAACGATCCACAAATCTCAAAACTGATCGGCACCACTAAAGCGACGATCACCAATGTTCGCGATAAAACCCACTGGAACAGCCAGAACATCAAACCAGTTGATCCAGTGACGCTTGGCCTTTGCTCTCAGATTGAGCTGGATGAAGTGATTGCGAAAGCCTCAAGCCGCCGCAAGAAAATGGACGCCGAGCGCGCTGCGCAAGAGGAAGGTCCAGGTCTCGCGCCAGCTGACGCCGTTGAGCAAACCATCGACCTCAGTGAGCCCGTTGCGCCAGCCGCAGACGAGCCATCTGCAGATGACGTGTTCAGCGCGTTCAAAGACTAAGACCGCTTCAATCCGCTGCTAGAATGCGTGGAGGCCCGTATGGGACGCCAAAGAAAACGCAAAGGCGAGCCTATCCATGGCTGGCTCGCCGTTGATAAGCCTGTCGATGTCACCTCGACCCAAGTCGTTGGTATTTTGAAGCGTTTGTACAATGCGCAAAAAGCCGGACATGGCGGAACGCTCGACCCGCTCGCCGACGGCATTCTTCCGGTCGCATTCGGAGAGGCTACGAAGACCGCGCAATGGGCAATGGATTGCGACAAAGAGTATGTCTTCACGATTGAGTGGGGCAGCTCAACCGCCAGCCAAGACAAAGAAGGCGAGGTCATCGCCACGTCTGATGTCCGCCCAACGCGCGAGCAAATTGAAGCCGCGCTCCCCGCCTTTGTCGGCGATATTCAGCAGGTACCGCCCAAATACTCCGCGATCAAAGTCCAAGGCGAACGCGCCTATGATTTGGCTCGAGACGGCGAGTCTTTTGAAATCCCATCCCGGGAAGTCACCGTCTACGAAACAGAGCTGGTCGATATGCCAGACGCCGATCATGCGACGCTCCGCGTTGTGTCCGGCAAAGGCTTCTATGTTCGCGCGATGGCGAGAGATCTCGCGGCTGCTCTCGGAGCTGAAGGCCATGTGAGCGCGCTGCGCCGGACCCGCGTTGGCGCCCTAGACGAACCATCAAGCATCAAACTCTCCGATCTCGAAGCCCTCGGTGAAGACAAAGAGGCTCTAACCGCGGCGCTGAAACCGCTGGAGACGATCCTCGATGACATGCCGAAAATTGAAATCGATCGCGGCGATGCGGAAGCCCTAAAACTTGGCCGGGAAGTCGTCCTCCTGCCGCATATTGTCGAGCAATGGCGTGCAGAAGCTGATCCAGACTCAGACGACCGTTTGGCCCTTGCTGTAACGGACAAACAGGCGGTTGCTCTCGGCGAAGTTCGCGCCGGAAGATTTCAGCCGCGTAAGGTTTTTCAACTCTAACCAGGCTGACGGCTAGGCTTGACCCCGGCAGCCAAAAATTGCACCAGTCCGGCTGAGCGTCAGTCGGCTCGAATCGTGAGGGTTTAGTATGCGCGTTGCAATGATTGGAACAGGCTATGTTGGCCTGGTGAGCGGGGCCTGTTTTGCTGATTTTGGACACGTGGTGACATGTGTCGATAAGGATGCCAGCAAGATTGATCGCCTGCACGATAACATCATGCCAATCTACGAGCCCGGCCTCGACGATTTGGTTGAAAAGAACGTCAAAGCAGAGCGTCTTTTCTTCACGACCGAAGCGAAACAAGCAATCGCGGACGCCGACGCCGTATTCATCGCGGTTGGCACGCCGTCACGGCGCGGCGATGGTCACGCGGACCTGTCTTATGTCTACGCCGCGGCCGAAGAAATCGCGGAACTAATGACCGGCTTCACCGTCGTTGTGACAAAATCGACCGTTCCGGTCGGCACCGGCGACGAAGTCGAAGAGATCATCCGTAGAAAGCGTCCTGACGCCGATTTTGCGGTTGTCTCTAACCCTGAATTCTTGCGCGAAGGCGCAGCGATTAAAGACTTTAAAATTCCAGACCGCGTCGTGGTCGGCACCGATGATGAGCGGGCCATGGAAGTGATGCACGAGCTTTATCGTCCTCTCTTCTTGAACGAGACGCCAATCCTGTTCACCGCGCGCCGGACATCAGAGCTGATCAAGTATGCCGCGAACGCATTCCTGGCCGTGAAGATCACCTTCATCAACGAAATGGCAGACCTCTGCGAGGCGGTTGGCGCGAACGTACAAGAAGTCTCTCGCGGCATCGGCCTTGATGGCCGCATCGGCAAGAAATTCCTAAATGCTGGCCCAGGTTATGGCGGGTCTTGCTTCCCGAAAGACACTTTGGCGCTGACCAAAACCGCAAACGATCACAATTCACCGGTTCGGATTGTCGATACGGTTGTAGAAGTGAACGCGTCTCGCAAAAAAGCGATGGCTGGTAAGATCATCAGAGCCATGGGCGGCGACGTCAAAGGCAAGACGATTGGCGTGCTCGGCCTCGCCTTTAAACAAAACACTGACGATATGCGCGATGCGCCAAGCTTGGACATCATTCCTGCGCTGGTCGAAGCGGGCGCCAAGATCAAGGCCTTTGATCCAGAGGCGATGGAAGAAGCCAAGCATCTGCTCGATGGTATCGATTATGCCGAGAGCGCTTACGACGCCGTCGACGGCGCCGAAGCGATGGTCATTCTCACCGAGTGGGATCAATTCCGCGCCCTCGATCTAGAGCGTATCAAAGCGTCTCTTACCGGCGATGTGGTCGTTGATTTGCGCAACATCTACTCACCAGAAGACATGTCAAAACGCGGGTTCACATACACGTCTATCGGACGTCCCGTCTAAACCACGAAACGGCTTTGGAGGCTGAGCTATGAAATTCTTCGTCGATACCGCAGACACGACCGAGATTAAGGAGCTGGCGGCCACAGGCCTGATCGATGGCGTCACCACCAACCCATCATTGATCACGAAATCAGGCCGTGACTTTAAAGAAGTCATCGCCGAGATCTGTGACCTCACTGAAGGCCATGTCAGCGCAGAAGTCGTCGCGACCGAGTGGGAAGCTATGGTCGAAGAAGGCAAAAAGCTGCAGTCGATTGCCTCAAACGTGGCGGTCAAACTGCCATTGACCATGGACGGCCTGCGCGCCTGTCGTGAGCTCGCCAATATGGGCACGGCAGTGAATGTCACGCTCTGCTTCTCAGCCAATCAGGCCTTGCTGGCGGCAAAAGCAGGCGCAGCCTATATCTCGCCTTTCATCGGTCGCCTCGATGATATCAATATCGATGGCATGGAGCTGATCGAAGAGATTCGTGTGATCTATGACAACTACATGTTCGAGACTGAAATCCTCGCCGCGTCGATCCGCAGTGCGAACCATGTGAAGCTTTCGGCTCTCGCAGGCGCTGATGTCGCAACAGTCCCGCCAAACGTGTTGAAAGGCCTCGCCAATCACCCGCTGACGGATAAAGGCCTTGCCGCCTTCCTCGCGGACGCGGCGAAAGGCGGCCTGAAGGTTTAAGGGAAGCCTTAGACCGGGCAGGTACCGCCCGAGGCGCGCATATTGTCTAGGAACTCTTCAAGCTGTTCACCCAGCTCATCCATATTGTCATAAGCCGCGATCGCTTCGGGCGTGGCGTCATCAGCGCGCCCTGCTTCTCTGAGCTGCCGAAAGGCCGCTTCAGCGGAGCCATTATGCTCAACCATGAGCTCGGCCATCATTTGCAGCGTTTCAATCGCCGTATCGCGATCAGCTTCAGGCAACGCAGCTACCTGCGTGCTGGTGCACGTGCAGTAAGATTCCACTGTGACCGCAGCATCTAAGATATCGCGCTGAACATCCGGGTCCGCCATGACGGTGTTACAGGCTTCTTTCCACGCGACGTCCGCAGATTGGCTGCAAGCCGTGAGGACCAAAAGACTCGAAATTCCAACCAGTGTTTTACGCATTTACGTCTCCCTTTTTCGCAAAACAGGAGACACAGAAAAGGCGCGACTGTCTAGCCGCGCCTTTTGATTTTTATGGGTATTTTGAGACTAGCCCGCCAATACCGTTTGCGGCTTGCGCTTGTCGAACATTGACCAAACACCGCTATCGCCGTGCCAATCTCCTTGGGTGGCGCCTTTAGAGTATTCTGTCGCACGCGCTTCGAAGAAGTTCGCGTGCTCGACACCGTTCAGGATTTCAGTCAGCCACGGGATCGGGTGCTTATCGACACCATAGATCGGATCGAGCTTCAGCTGGCCCATGCGCCAGTCGGCAATATAGCGGATATATTGCTGGATATCGGTCGGCGTCATGCCTTCCACTTCACCGGCTTCGAAGGCCAGTTCGATGAACTTATCTTCGAGCTGCACCACAGTCTCACACGCTTCGCGGATACGGTTTTTCACGCGCGTGTTCAGTGCACCGGTTTCGGCGGCAAACGTGTGGAACATTTTCATCATGCCCTCACAGTGCAGTGACTCATCCCGCACGGACCAAGACACGATCTGTCCCATCCCCTTCATTTTGTTGAAGCGTGGGAAGTTCATCAGCATCGCGAAAGAGGCAAAGAGCTGCAGACCTTCCGTGAAGCCGCCAAACACAGCCATAGAGGTCAGAATATCTTCCTCTGTGTCGGTGCCAAACTGACCGAGATAGTCATGCTTCGCCGCCATTTCCTCATACTCCATAAAGGCGGAGAATTCAGAATCTGGCATGCCGATGGTTTCGAGCAGGAGTGCGTAAGCCGCGATGTGAACCGTCTCCATGTTGGAGAAAGCAGAGAGCATCATGCGCACCTCTACCGGCTTAAACAGCGGCATATAGTTTTCCATATAGTTGGCGCCGACTTCGACATCCGACTGCGTGAAGAAGCGGAAAATCTGGGTCAGCAGATTGCGCTCTTTATCATTGAGTTTGTTGACCCAATCTTTGCAGTCTTCGCCGAGCGGAACTTCTTCCGGCAGCCAGTGAACCTGCTGTTGCAGCTTCCAAAAATCATACGCCCACGCATAGCGGAACGGTTTGTAAGAATGGGACGGTGTTAAGAGTCCCGGAAGTTTCGCCATACCATCGGCCATGCTCAAACCCCTTAAATGTCTAGTACACTACATATAGTGTCTAAATCCGGCCAAACACGCAAGATCTATCCGCTGCGTCTGCGGCACTTCTCCACAGGCTGCCCACAAGAAAGGGAAATGTTAACCTCGAATCAGGTCTGTGGGGCACACTTTGCTCGCCTAACGCGCAATCGAAACAGAGACCGCACCGAAACGTTGCGGGCTGGACTGAGCGACGAACTCTTCGGTCCGATGAACGTAGGTAAAAGCGACCTGAACGTCGCCTTGGTGGAGTGCCACGCCAAATTGCAAATCCGCTCCAAAGTCTCGGCGATCTTCAACGCGGGCACTGTCGCGCCAAAGATTGCCGTCCAGGAACATGTCTCGCGCGATCGCTCGACCTTCAACACCCGCAAACAGGTAACCGCCAAACGGGCGGCCCGGGTCAAACACGCCGGCGCCAGCAAGCGCCGGCCGGATACGCGGAGGTCCAAAATCCGAAGACAGATCCCAACCGATTCGGGCCATACCTCCGACTGACGCATAAGTGCGCACATTTCCGAGCGTGGCACCGCCATGGACCGCATAATCCGTTTCTAACCCCATCACGAGATCGGGCCCTTCAAACTGGCGCAAACGCTGCGCCGTGATCTCGAGCCCAAACTCGTCTTTAAGCTGGGAGTCCCACCCCCTCGGCTCCACGGCTTGGATCAAATCGTGCCAATTCTCCTGAACGAAGCGGCCACCGGCAGAGGGACCAACCACACCGAGATTCACCTGCAGGACGTCTTGGACCATCTCCCCCGGTCCAAGACGCGTGGTTCCAACCACGGTTCCCGAGGCGTAGAGCCAGGCGGCATAGGGTCGGTCCGTCGGATCTGGCGTCGGAGTCTCAATATCCTCTGGCGTGAAGATTGTGTGAGAAAGCGCAAAACCTTGGCGGAGTTCGGTACGATCTAAGTCTAGGAACGGAATTCGGTTCGCAACCCAGTTCAGTCCCGGAGTGATTTCATTCGCGGGCCGGACACGCTCTAGGCGAAGTCCGTTTGAGTAATTGCGATCGGTGCCCCCAAACAGATCATTCTCAGAGGTCAGCGACCAAACGCCCGCTTGGCGCGGCGGTTCGAGTTCCGTCACTTGCGTCTCTTGCGCGCCAGCTGCGGCCATAAAAAAAGCCGCCAAACTGGCGGCTCCTATAAGTCTTTGAGCAACCATGTGCTCAGCGCTTAATGGTAAAGCTGACTCCCGCGAAGTCCTCATTTTCATTGGCGCCCAAATTCCGCTCTCGGTATTCGACTTCACGGCGAATATAGCTGAACGAGAGCTGGCCCATGCCGCGTTGGATCGTGACGCCGACTTGAGCATCACCCACGGTAACTTTGTCACGAAGCGCCATATCGCCCGCTGAGACACGGCCTTCTTGATCAGGCTCCCAGACAAGGGCTTCACCGTCAGCGCCGGCAAATAGATACCAACTTGAGCTGGTTGGCTCACCGCGTTTGTCAAAATTCTGACCGATGCGAACTTCGCCCCCGAACCGGCGGGAAGCAAACTGGCCATCGCGCGTGATCGCAACCCGAGGCGCAATGCCAACATCAAATCCGAGACCGGTCTGTTCTGCGGGCGCAGAAAGTGCCAGCTCAGCGGTCAAACTACGCTGCTCCCGTGGAACCGGAGATAGATTGGCGCCGGCCCGGTCGGCTGCGACATCTGTCATAATCGAACTTGCATAAAGGCGGCCCGACTTCAGCGCCGAAGGACCTTCCACGGCAAACCCGAGATCGGTATCTTGTGGAACTTGAAATCCGAAATGGCGCGTTGTCTCCGTGCGCGCAAAGGTTCCTGAATAGAACAGGTTTACCCGCGTTTGGGATCGTTGGCCGAGTGCTCGGCTCGCTGCGAGGATCGTCGCATTATCAATTTGGGGCCCTGAATTCACTTGAGCGTGAACACAGGTTTGACATGCCATCGCGGCGACCATGGTCGCACCTGCAATAATCATTTGTCCCAAGCCTCTCATATGATGCCAGCTCCGTTGTCCCCCTGAAACTGACTGATGATCCTTACCTTAACATGAACGATTTACGCCCCAAAATCCGTTTCAACTTGCGACTATTAAGCATTTTTACCTCACAGAAATGTGATCAGGCCTTTGTTTCTTACAGATCTGACCCGTTTTTGACCCGTGAAACAAAGTTAACTGAGCCGTAAAAAGTGTTCATTTTTGTCAAAAATGGGTGCTTTTTTGAGATTGTGTCGCCTAAAGTCCACGAAAAACCCCGCTCAAACTGCGGTGGTTATTGGGATTTGAGACGTTCAGACAATAAAAACCCCGCCATTTAGACGGGGTTTCAAACGTTTAAGCGGGCTGTTTACTGACAGGCGAGGCACTCGTCATAGTCAGTATTTGGCACTTCCATGCCGCTCATACTCGCTTCTTTCTCGTCAGCACCGGCAAAGCTTGCGCGCTGTACGGACTTAGACCGGCAATAGTAAAGTGACTTCACACCGCGTTCCCAAGCGGTCCAGTGCAGCATGTGCAAGTCCCACTTGTTGATATCGGCTGGCAGGAAGACGTTCAGCGACTGCGCCTGGCAGATATAAGGTGTGCGATCCGCCGCGTGCTCGATGATCCAACGTTGATCAATTTCGAACGCTGTCTTGAAGGTCGACTTCTCGTGCTCGCCCAAGCAATCCAAATGCTGGACAGAGCCTTCATGCTCAAGAATAGACGTCCATACCTCGTCAGTGTTCTGGCCTTTTTGCTCGAGCGTCTGCTCGAGATACTTGTTCTTCACCGTGAAGGAACCAGACAGAGTCTTGTGTGTGTAGACGTTTGCTGGGATCGGCTCGATGCCAGCACTCGTGCCGCCACAAATGATCGAGATTGAGGCTGTTGGTGCAACCGCCATTTTGTGGCTGAAGCGCGCCATCATTCCGGCTTCTGCAGCATCCTCACATGGTCCACGCTCTTTCGCGAGTTTCACTGAGGCGGCGTCCGCGCCTTGGCGAATATGTTTGAACAGCTTCTCGTTCCAAACTTTCGCCATTGCACTCTCCATTGGGAGGTTCAGTGACTGGAGGAATGA
Source organism: Henriciella sp. (assembly GCA_013213785.1). Classification (GTDB taxonomy): domain Bacteria; phylum Pseudomonadota; class Alphaproteobacteria; order Caulobacterales; family Hyphomonadaceae; genus Henriciella. The sequence continues at coordinate 72,312 of JABSPZ010000006.1, forward strand.
GTGGAAGCCCATCAGGCCGAGACCAACAGAGCGTTCGCGCTTCGCAGAATAAACCGCACGCGCCATTTCTGGTGGAGCACGATCGATGAAGTCCTGAAGAACATTATCAAGGAAGCGATAGACGTCCTCGAGGAAGAGCTCATCTTTGCTCCACTCGAAATATTTCTCAGCATTGATCGAAGACAGGCAGCAAACCGCGGTGCGGTCTTCGCCGTGATGATCGACGCCGGTTGGAAGCGTGATCTCAGAGCACAGGTTAGACTGGGTCACCTTCAGGCCGAGCTGGCGCTGGTGCGCTGGCATCGCATTATTCACTGTGTCGGTGAACAGGAGATATGGCTCGCCCGTCTGGATTCGCAGCTCGAGAATTTTCTGCCAGATCTTCCGTGCATTCACTTTGCGGAGCGGCTCACCACTCTTTGGTGAGAGCAGTTCGAACTCTTCGTCATTCTTCACCGCTTCCATGAAGGCATCTGTGATGTTGATGCCGTGGTGCAGGTTCAGAGACTTCCGGTTGAAGTCACCAGACGGCTTACGCACTTCCAGGAATTCTTCGATTTCTGGGTGGTGCACGTCCAGGTAACAAGCTGCTGATCCACGGCGCAGAGAGCCTTGGCTGATCGCCAGGGTCAGAGAGTCCATAACGCGAATGAATGGGATGATACCGCTGGTCTGGCCGCTATTGCCGACTTTCTCACCGATAGAGCGAACATTACCCCAATAGGTGCCGATGCCGCCGCCATTTGATGCGAGCCAGACATTCTCTGTCCAAGTTCCGACAATGTCGTCGAGGCTGTCGCCCACTTGGTTCAAGAAGCAAGAGATTGGGAGACCTCGGTCCGCGCCGCCATTTGATAGCACTGGCGTCGCAGGCATGAACCAGAGCTTGGACATATAGTCATAGAGGCGTTGTGCGTGATCGGCATCATCTGCGAAAGCTTCAGATACACGTGCAAACATGTCCTGGTAGGATTCTCCAGGAAGCAAATAACGATCTTCTAGCGTAACTTTCCCGAACTCTGTCAGGAGCGCGTCACGCGAGCGATCAATCTGAACACTTGGCACGACTCGCAAATCTGGAGTGCCGGATTGCACATCCTGAGGTTTAGCCTCTTTTGCGATCGTCGCGTTGTTAGTGCCTGCCATAGTCTCTTACCCCTTGCATAAGGCCCATCAAATATAGGAATTAATCCGAAAACCGCCATATACGGTGTTTCAAATCAGCCCTCACACAACATATTGTGCCTCTAAGGTTAATGAGAGGTCAACAGGGACCGTCTCAAAAACGTCATTTTGGCGGTGGATAAGTGGTTAATAACTGGTTAATTCTTTGCACTCAGCCCCGTCCCAATTGGGGCTTCAAGGGCACTGCTTTTCTTGAAAAAAAATCCTCTCGAGAAAGCTTGAATTTTTTTGCGAATAGAGCGTCCGCGAGATGAACGTCAATCCGCACAATCGGGCGTCGCCAGATTCATGACCTACTACATCTAGTAGGTGTGCCGATTTAGAGCGCGGAATATAGCGATTGCGCCTGCTGCGAGCTTGGATAGGGTCAACGCAAGTTCGCGAATCCGCGAAAACGGGGAGGAAAAAGTGATTCGTTCAACTATAAGTTTGATCTTGCTATCCGCGTGCGCGTCGGCGCCAAGCGCTACGCCAAACCCATTCAGTCAGTCCGATTGGCTCACCGGCTGCTGGCAGAGCGAAGACGGCGGCACGCGCGAGACGTGGTCCGTTTCAGAAGGAGGCTTCTATTTCGGCCACTCGGTCGTCTACCAAGGCGACCAGGCGGTGTTCTTTGAGCAAATGCGGATCGATCCTGGCGAGACACCAATCTTCAACGCTTATCCTCGCGGGGTCGGTCCCTCCCCTTTCCCGGCAATAGAGCTGGCCGAGAACAGCGTTACCTTCGCCAATGCCGAACATGATTATCCGCAGAAGATAAGCTATTGGCGCGACCGCGATCAGCTGCGCGCCACGATTTCCTTGTTCGACGGCAGCCAGGAAAACGCCTTTACCTTTGTCTCTTGCGCGACGGATTGAACAAGACCGAAAGCAGTTACAATTGATCCCCCGCTTTACGCCAAGAGCGCGGCTGCCTAGAACTGTAGTGCAATCGTCAACGGGGCGACGAGGAGCTGGTGAATGCGCATAATGATCGTCACGGACGCCTGGGAACCACAGGTGAACGGCGTGGTCCGCACCATGCAGCGCGTCATCGCGGAGCTGGAAGCCGAAGGTCACGAGTTTGACGTTATCCATCCCGGCGACGGCTTTACCACCATGCCGCTCCCAACCTATCCCGAAATCAAGCTGGCTTTGTTTGCTGAGCGCCAGATTAAACAGCGGTTTGAAACCTTCGAACCCGACGCCATTCATATTGTGACTGAAGGCACGCTCGGCATGGCGGGGCGCAAGATGTGTTTGAAGATCAAGCACCCTTTCTCCACGGCCTATCACACGCGGTTTCCAGAATATGTGTCCGCGCGGCTGCCCATCCCAACCGCTGCTGGGTACAGTTTCGTACGCTGGTTCCACCAATACTCTGGCAAAGTCATGGTTCCGACTCCCAGCATGGTCGAGGAACTGCGCGAGAAAAGATTCATCAACCTCGTCGCCTGGACGCGCGGGGTCGATACCGAGCTCTTCCACCCATCGCGCCGGATCGAGGCTGGCGCTGAAAATGACCCATTCGAAGGCCTGCCGCGCCCCATCTTCTTAAATGTTGGCCGCGTGGCCGTTGAGAAGAATATCGAAGCCTTTTTAGAGCTCGATCTACCCGGTTCGAAAGTCGTTGTGGGCGATGGTCCCGCGCTCGAGGGTTTGAAAAAGAAGTATCCAGACGTGCACTTCCTCGGCGCGCGGTTTGGAGAGGACCTCGCGAATTATTATGCGAGCGCTGACGTCTTCGTATTCCCAAGTCTAACCGATACGTTCGGTTTGGTCGTACTCGAAGCGATGTCTTCCGGTACGCCGGTTGCCGCCTATGAAGCCACAGGACCCAAAGACGTCATTCCGGGCTCGAACGCTGGGACGATCACACCGGTGGGCGGCGACCTCGCCGCAGGAGCAAAAGCTTGCCTTGAATTAGAGCGAGACACCTGCCGCACGTATGCAGAGGGCTATTCTTGGCGGTCCGTCGCGCTGGCCTTCTTAGAGAATCTACAACCGCTTCCGACACCGGAACGCCGCAGGTTCTGGCAAAAACTAAGACGCAAGAAGAAGACTTGGATCGATTGGGAACAGTTCACCGATTGGATGAACCAACCGGAAGACACCCAAGACAAGGAAAAATAGAAATGAGCTGGGACACCGGATTTCTCATCATCAATGCTTTGGTTATGCCGGCTTGGGTGCTCCTGATCTTTTTCCCGCGCGCCAAGATCACAAAGGCCGCCGTCCACTCAATGCTCTGGCCCGTCATTTTTGGCGGCATATATACGACACTCCTCATCGCCGCGATGGCGTTCGGGCAGTCGCACCCAGATGCTGGTTTCTCATTCGGCGGCGTGCAAGCCCTCTTTGACCACCCGAATGGCGTGCTGGTCGGCTGGTCGCATTATCTCGTTTTTGATCTGTTTGTCGGCGCCTGGATCGCGCGCGATGCCCAGCGCCGAGACATCGCCCACTGGAAAACGGTTCCCTGTATTCTCGGCTCCTATGTTTTTGGTCCGGCGGGTTTGCTCCTTTATGCCGTTCTGCGTCTTGTTACGGGACACGGTTTCTCTCTCGAAGAGCGCTGATCGAAGAGGGAAACTCCTCGACTTGATAGAGACGCTATAATGACAGCGTAATCAGGTGAGCTGTGCGATCCTGACACGCTAGACTGGCGTCAAACTTGCGTCTAAAGACCCCACAAATTCAGCATCTTGGCAAAAGAGGTTTCACTATGGCTGTTCGCGTCGCAATCAATGGCTTTGGCCGCATCGGTCGTTTGGTCCTACGCTCTATCATCGAGCATGACCGCAAGGATATCGAAGTTGTTGCGATCAACGATCTCGGCCCGGTCGAAACCAATGCGCATCTGCTCCAATATGATACGGTTCACGGCAAACTGGACCAAGAGGTCACCGTTGACGGCGATCTGATCCGTGTCGGCGACCGCGCTTTTAAGTGTACGGCGATCCGCAACCCGGCTGAGCTTCCACACGGTGACATGGGCGTTGATATCGCCTTTGAGTGTACCGGCATCTTCACCGCGAAAGAGACAGCCTCTGCGCACCTCGAAGCTGGCGCAAAACGCGTTCTGGTCTCTGCCCCCGCAAGCGGCGCGGACAAGACCATCGTCTTCGGCGTAAATGATGACACGCTGACCGCTGACGACACCGTTGTGTCTAACGCATCTTGCACGACCAACTGCTTGTCACCTGTCGCAAAAGTGCTGAACGATACAGTCGGCATCGAGCGCGGTTACATGACAACGGTTCACGCTTATACAGGCGACCAACCGACCCTCGACCGTATGCACAAAGACCTCTACCGGGCGCGTGCTGCAGCGAGCTCTATGATCCCAACATCTACAGGCGCTGCGAAAGCTGTCGGTCTGGTTCTGCCAGAACTTGCGGGCAAGCTGAACGGATCTGCGGTTCGTGTTCCGACGCCAAACGTCTCTATGATTGACCTTGTTTTTGATGCCGGTCGTGAAACCAGCGTCGAAGAAGTCAACGCAGCGATCAAAGCGGCAGCGGACGGCCCAATGAAAGGTGTTCTTGGATACTCTGAAGCACCACTGGTCAGCGCCGACTTCAACCATGACGCGCACAGCTCAACCTTCGCAGCCGACGGCACAAACGTCACCGACGGCACTCTGGTTCGTGTCCTATCTTGGTACGACAATGAGTGGGGCTTCGCGACCCGCATGAGCGACACAGCGCTCGCCATGGCGAAATTCCTGTAAGGACGAAACGGGATGGCCGACTTTAAGACCCTCGATGATCTCGACCTCGACGGTAAAGTCGTCGTCACCCGGATCGACATTAACGTGCCTGTCGAAGACGGGCGCGTGACCGACACGACCCGGATCGATAAAGTCGCGCCAACCATCCTGAAAATTCTCGAAAAGGGCGGCAAGCCTGTCTTGCTCGCCCATTTCGGACGTCCCAAAGGCCAGCCTAATCCAGACACGTCGCTGCGGATCACCGTTCCTGCGCTCGAGGCGGCTTTGGCAAAAACCGTCACTTTTGCAGAGCGTCCAGATCGCTCATCCATCGACGCTGCGCCCGCTGATGCCGTCATCCTAGTGGAAAACACACGCTTTACCGCGATGGAAGAAGCCAATGATCCACAAATGGCTGGCTTTTTGGCGAGCCTCGGCGATGTCTATTGCAATGACGCCTTCTCAGCAGCGCACCGCGCGCATGCCTCAACAGAGGGCATCGCCCGCCTCCTGCCGGCTTGCGCAGGCCTTCTCATGGAAGCCGAACTGAAAGCGCTCGATAAAGCGCTTGGAAACCCCGTCGCGCCTGTCCTTGCGGTTGTTGGCGGCGCGAAAGTCAGCTCCAAAATCGATCTGCTTAAAAACCTGGTCTCGAAAGTGGATGCACTCGCGATTGGCGGCGGCATGGCGAATACATTCTTGGCGGCGCGCGGCTATAGCGTCGGCAAATCCTTGTGCGAGCATGACCTGACCGACACGGCGAAAGAGATCGAAGCCAATGCTAAGGCGGCCGGCTGCGACATTCTTCTGCCAATGGACGTCGTCGTCGCAAAAGACTTCGCCGCCAATGCAGAGCACCGCACATGCGGCCTCGATGAAGTGGCCGATAATGAGATGATCCTGGACGCTGGGCCGCAAACGGTTGCGATCCTGGCCTCAGCGCTGGACGTCGCGAATACGCTCGTTTGGAACGGCCCACTCGGCGCGTTCGAACTGACCCCGTTTGACAAAGCGACCGTGCAAGCAGCGCAAGCGGCCGGCACACGCTGTAAAGCCGGCGGTCTCACCGCAGTTGCGGGCGGCGGCGATACGGTCGCGGCGCTGAACCATGCAGGGGTCGCACAGGACTTTACGCATATTTCCACAGCAGGTGGCGCGTTTCTTGAATGGATGGAGGGGAAGCCTCTACCCGGTGTCGAGGCGCTCAAAGGCAAATAAATGACCATGACATTCTACTCTCGCTGGACCGAAACGTTCGCGGGAGCAGAGGCCGCTCAAAAGACAGCGGTGTCAGTTTCAATTTCAACTAACCAATCTGGGCTGGTGGCAAGAAGCTGCCAGCCTTTTTTCTATCTTGAGAGGGACCTTTAAGATGGTAAATCAACAAATGACGCAGCAAGCGGCTCAAAAAGACGGTTTCGTCGCTGCTTTGGATCAATCGGGTGGGTCGACGCCGAAAGCGCTGAAGCTTTACGGGATCGAAGACGATGCCTGGACAAGTGATGAAGAGATGTTCGGCCTAATTCACGAAATGCGCGCGCGCATCGTGAAGTCACCGGCCTTTACAGGCGACAAGGTGATGGGCGCGATCCTCTTTGAACGCACCATGGATGGCGAAATTGACGGCATGCCAACCGCAAAATTCCTTTGGGAAAAGCGCGGCGTTGTTCCGTTCCTGAAAGTCGACAAAGGCCTTGCTCCAGAAGAGAATGGTGTTCAGCTAATGAACCCGATGCCTGAGCTCGACGCACTGCTCGAACGCGCAGTCGCTAACGGTATTTTCGGCACCAAAATGCGCTCGGTCGTCCACGCAGCGAACCCAACAGGCATCGCGGCAAATGTCGCGCAGCAGTTCGAAGTTGGCCTTCAGATTCTGAGCCACGGTTTGGTTCCAATCATCGAGCCTGAGATCAACATCACAATCGCTGATAAGGCTGAAGCAGAAGACACTCTTCTCGCTGAAATCACCAAGCAGCTTGAGACCGTTCCAGCCGACAAGCAGGTCATGCTGAAACTGTCGCTTCCGGAAAACGGCAATCAGTACAAAACGCTGGTTGAGCATCCACGCGTCATGCGCGTCGTGGCCTTGTCTGGCGGGTATAGCCGTGACGAAGCCAATCGCCGCCTCTGCGAGAATACGGGCATGATTGCCAGCTTCTCTCGCGCCCTCACAGAAGGCCTGTCAGCAAAGCAAAGCGATGGCGACTTCGACTCGCTACTCGCAGGCACAATTGACAGCATCTATGATGCGTCTTGCGCTGGCTAAAGCCAACGTAAGACATGCTTGGAATGGGCGGCTCTTCCCTCGGGCCGCCTTTTTCATATCTGGTGATTGGCGCGGGTTCGTGTCAAACGAAGCCATGACGTCGAAACCCAATTCACTTATCTGGCGCTTGATCCATACCGGCATTCTGTCTGGCGGAATGAGCGCTTTGGTCGCCCTCATCGTGACCATGGTGAATACTGGCATAGATGGCGAGCTTGGCGGTCGGTGGTTTGTCGCTTGGTGCCTCGCCTATCCCGTGGCCTGGTTTGCTGCCCTCATTTGGGGGCCAAGCGCGCGAAAACTGACCAACTGGCTCACCAGAACAGACCGAAATTCTTGACGAACAGGGCAACTTACGCCCAAACCGAGCCATCATGTCCGAGCCACAACGCGAACGCCCGCGCCTCTATTTGATCACACCGCCGCAAATCGCGGATATCCCCGCCTTTGTGGATCAATTCCGCGCGGCCATCCAAGGCGGCGATGTTGCCAGCCTACAAATCAGATTGAAGCAAGGCGATCAGATCGATACGGGCGCGACGCGCGAACTGGCGCAAGCTGTGAAACGTATTTGCCTCGCTGAGAACATTGCCCTGATCATTAATGACAGTCCGCAGCTCGCCCGCGCTTTGGAAGTTGATGGCGTCCATCTCGGCCAGAATGACATGGATATAGCTGAAGCCCGCGCGATTGTCGGCGAAGATATGATTATTGGCGCCACCTGCAAAAATTCGCGCCATCAGGCGATGATCTCAGGCGAAGCCGGCGCTGACTATGTCGCGTTCGGAGCGTTTTATCCGACCGAAACAAAGGCGGATACGAGCCCTGCAGATCCGGAAGTCCTGACTTGGTGTCAGATGTTTCTAACCCTGCCCTGCGTGGCAATTGGCGGGATAAAACTCGAAAATGCTGCGCCCTTGATTGCCGCGGGCGCAGATTTTCTCGCGGTTTCGAGCGGTGTTTGGGACCATCAAGATGGCCCCGCTGCCGCGGTCGCGATGTTCAATCGCGTGATTGACGAGGCCATGACGGCCTCAAAAGTTTAGTCTGCTTTTGGCGGTGCTGCGCGGCCAGTGACCTGATCGTGCAGAGACTTATCCATCCGGAAATGCGCCAGAACAAATTCGGCGATCACACGTAAGACCAAGATCGCGATGATCGCACCGATCGGTGTTTTGATCATGCCCCAGAGCGCTGTGTCCCAATCATTGTCGAGATAAGTCAGCCAGAACCAAAAGCGGCGCACGGCGTGCCAAAGAATGCCGAGGATCCCGAGATAGTACAAAATCCGCGTGAGCGTTTCGCCCATTGATTTCTCGAAGCTTAGAAAACCAGAAATCATGCCCATATTTTCCCCTCCATTTAGAGCTTGCTCACGTATACAACCCTAAGCAGGGCAGTCTGTCCACAAAACTTGACCAAAGCGCCCGTCACCGCTACGCCGCGCGCTCTACTGATGAGGACGTCACATGGCCAAAATCAACGGCAACGAAATCAAACCCAATATGGTGATTGAGTATAATGGTAGCGTCTGGCGCGCGATGAAATGCAATCACGTGAAGCCCGGCAAAGGCGGCGCATTCAACCAGGTTGAAATGCGAAACCTCTTCAACGGCTCCAAGGCAAACGAACGCTTCCGTGCAAACGAAACGGTTGAGCGCGTTCGCCTGGAACAAAAAGATTATCAGTTCCTATACGATGCTGGCGAAGCCTATGCCTTCATGGATCAGGAATCATTCGAGCAGATCGAGCTTCAGAAAGACTTTGTCGGCGAAGATGGCGATTTTCTTCAAGATGGCATGACGGTCGAGATCGAGTTTTACGGGGATACCCCAATCGGTGTCGCCCTGCCTCAGCAAGTCACCCTGACTGTTGAAGAAACCGAGCCAGTGGTCAAAGGCCAGACGGCGGCAAACAGCTTCAAGCCAGCGACCTGTGATAATGGTGTGCGCGTAACCGTCCCACCGTTCATCGGGGTTGGCGAACGCATTATTGTACAAACCGAAGACCGCACCTATTTGCGCCGCGCAGACTAAGGCCGTTTAGACATGTCGAAACCATCAGCGCTTGGTAATGTGATCATCGAAGCGGCCCGCAAGGCTGGCCGTTCGCTTGCCCGGGACTTTGGCGAAGTTGAATATTTGCAGGTCTCTAAAAAGGGTCCTGCTGATTTTGTTTCCAATGCCGATCATCGCGCTGAAGACATCATCTATGAGCATCTGACCAAGGCCCGCCCGGGCTATGGCTTTGTCATGGAAGAGCGCGGGATTGTTGAGGGCAGCGACAAGACCAATAAATTCATCGTCGACCCACTCGATGGGACTCTAAACTTCCTTCACGGCCAGCCTCACTATGCTGTGTCGATTGCGCTGGAGCGCGAAGGCAAACTCTTTTCAGGCGTTGTCTATGATGTTGCGAAGAACGAGATTTTCTGGGGTGAAACAGGCCGCGGCGCCTGGCTTGGCCAGAGAAAATTGCGTGTTGGCGGACGGCGGAACCTCGAAGAGGCAGTGATCGCAACCGGAACCCCATGGGTCGGGAAAGCTGAAGAGTATCACGACCGTTTTGCGCGCGAGATCCAGGTGATGACCCGCAGTGTCGCTGGCCTTCGCCGCTATGGCTCCGCTGCGCTTGATCTTGCTTGGGTCGCTGCGGGCCGCTTTGATGGCTTCTGGGAAAGCCATTTGAACCCATGGGACATTGCAGCCGGCATGGTCCTGGTACGCGAGGCTGGCGGCGCTGTGGGCGAAATCAGCGGTAAAGGCGATGTGCTTCAAACTGGATCAATCCTTGCCAGTAATGCTGATCTTCAGCCGCAGCTTGAGCGCAAATTGAAGCAAGCCGGGGCCCGCACCCCCAATGTCGACTGAGCCTGATCCCGAGACACAATCCAAAACCGGTCTGATTGCGCGTCTGCGCAATGGAATCAAATGGCTGAACGCGAATAAGAAACGCTTCTTCTGGTGGTGGGTCGGGTATCAAGCCGTCAAAGGCATTCTGACCCTGTCGCTGATTTGGATCCCGCTCTTGCTGATCTGGCTGCGCAGTCGCGGCGAAGCCTAGCCAAAGGCCGACGCGTACGCCGCGGATGCGATCGCGAGGCCACCCGCTGACGCACCTGCAATCACCACGCGTTTGAGCAGTTTGTTCACCGACAAGCGTTTGAAAAAGAACACAAAGAGCGCGATCAGCGGGAGAATTCCTGCGAGATACGCGATCGATAAGAAGAAGCTCAAACCCGCATCATCATTGCTCGCGGGAGGCGGCGGCACCTCTTCGGCTTCGCTCGTCGATGGATCCATTTCGGGCGGCGGCGTGCCTTCGCCAAGTGTGTCATCCCACATGGCCAGTTGGCCCGTCATTTCAGTGCACGAGCTGCCATAGAAAGAGACGTCTTCAACACCGGATTTGCATTGCGAATTGAAGTGATTGATCTCGACGATGGGCGTGATCACCTGCACCGCGATCGCGAATAGGATCACGATGAAGGCATAAGGGATCAGGAAAAAGCGAAAGATATATTTCGTGCCCATCGCTTCTTCGCGCGCCACAGACGACCAAACGATGAGCGTGCCTGAGATAGCGATCGCAATCGCCATCACATCAAGCCCATTTATCGTCCAACCAAACGAGATTTTGAAAAAGCTGGCAATCAAGGGGAAGAGCCCAGCGAATAGGCTGGAGATAAACTTAAGCGGGCCAACCAGCGTGAACACCATGCCGATCAGCTTGATCAATTGCATGATCAAAAAGCCAACGCCAAGCGTATCCGATATGGATCGCAACACTTGCCACATATTCCCAATTCCTCACTCCGAGGGGGAGTTTGGCAAACTTAAACAGACGATACAAGCTAAGTCAGGTTGAGCTGATCTAGCGGTCGAGCTCAACATCCCAGTAGAGGTAATCCATCCAGGTCTCGTGCAAGTGATGCGGCGGGAATTTGCGTCCCATTTCCTGCAGATAGTAATTGCTCGGCCGGTCTGGCTTTCGGGTAGGGTGCATGCCGCAATCCTTCGGCATCCGGCCACCTTTTTTGAGATTACACGGCGAGCAGGCCGCTACGATATTGTCCCATGTCGTGCGTCCACCTTTCGAGCGCGGGATCACGTGATCAAAGGTCAAGTCTTCGGTTGATCCGCAATACTGGCATTTAAACCCATCGCGCAGGAAGACGTTGAAACGCGTGAACGCTGGAACGCGGTCCTGGCGCACAAATTCCCGCAAGGCGATGACGGACGGAAGTCGCATCTCAAAGCTTGGGCTGCGGACATAGTGGTCATACTCAGCGATGATATCGACCCGGTCGAGGAACACCGCTTTGACAACATCCTGCCAAGGCCAGAGCGAGAGTGGGTAATATGAAAGGGGACGGAAGTCCGCGTTCAGTACGAGTGCCGGTCTGCCATTTGGCGGGGCGGAAAGGACCTCAGCCATGAGCGGATACATCCGCCATGAGGGCCTGATGATGTCTAACCTTCGTCTTGAAAGCGAGCTCTCCTTTTTGTTCACAACCAGCAATACCGATTCGCTATGTCGATCATATGACAACTCGTTTGCCCGTCTAGGGCAAATCAAAAACTGTGATCTGCGCAGGTCGCCGACCAGGCTTTGGGCTCAGTCGCGAACGGAATGGAGCCAATCATAGAGGAGATGCGCTGCTACGGCGCGATATGGGCGCCAGGTCTCTGCCAAGCTCGAAAACTCTTTTGAAGCCAAACGCACTTCAGCGCCGGACAGTCGTTTGTATGCTTCCATCAAACCAACATCGCCGTGCGGGAAGGCATCCAATTGGCCGAGCGACGTCATCAAAAATGTGTCTGCTGTCCAGGGACCTATCCCGCGCACCGAGAGGAGCGTTTTCCGCGCGATCTCAACCGGACCATCTGCCAGCTGATTAAACTCGAGCACGCCACTCTCAACCGCTTCTGCGATCGCAATCAGATGCCCCAGCTTTAGCCGAGATAGGCCACACGCCAACAGCGCGTCAGCGTCATCGGTCAAGACATCTTTCGCGCTTAAGTCAGGATGGCGCGCAAATATCCGCGCCCAGATGGCGTTAGCGGCCTTGGTCGAGATCAGCTGATAGACCACGATCATTGCGAGGCTTTGATAAGTCGCCGCTCGGTCCCGCCAATTCGGAAGACCGACTTTGGCGTAGGCTTGGCTGAGACACTTATCGGTGGCGGCGAGCGTCTCACACGCGCCGCGAAGAACGTCCTCGCTTGGCGCCGTCATTTAAGGTCAGCGCGAGTCCGGCCCTGGACGCGAAGCCCCTCTTCCATCAAGCGCTCGCTGGCCGCTTCCAAGTGTTTTTCTAATTCAACCAGCATGGCTTTGGGATTCATACCCGGCTCAATTGGTGGAAGGACTTCATACACGACCGTTCCCGGGGTCCGCACCATACCGTGCGCCGGCCAGCACAAGCCGGAATTCGTCGCGAGCGGCACCATGGGCACATTCAGTGTCTTATAAAATGCTCGAACCCCGGCAGGCTTGTAGTCTGGCGCCGCGCCTGGCGCGCTTCGAGTCCCTTCGGGATAGATCAGCATTTGCCGGTTTTCGCCCTGCACGCGGGCTTCAGCCGCCGCCAGCATCTTGCGCATCGTCTTCGCACCGCCGGACCGATCAATCGCAACCATACGCGTCTTGAGCGCGTACCAGCCGAGCGCTGGGTACCAGAGCAGCTCGCGCTTCATCACGAGCACGGGATCGTCGAAGATTAAGAACGGAACGAAGACATCAAGCATGGCCTGATGTTTCCCAGCAATCAGCTGCGGACCACCCGATACATGCTCTCGTCCGCGAATCTCTACTTTAATTCCACAAATGAGTCTGAGACCCAGAACCACCATCCGCGCATACCGGCGAATGACCCATACGATCGCACCTCGTGGCAGCAAAAGCGTCGGCAAAGCGAGAATGCCGAGCACTGCCATCCAGCCGTAGAGCCAAATCACATAGATAAACGAACGGATGGCGTTCACAGCGTTTCCTTTAATGAGGCAAGCACGGTAATTCTCGCCGCCAGTCGAGCGGCCAGTCCTGCCATGATTGGCGTCACCAATAGAATAACGATGTCCCAAAAATCTAGACTTAAACGGGGTAATAGCTGCGCTTCGACGCCCTGAGCGCCGCTTCCGGTAAAGACAATCAACGCTGTCACCATCAACGCCGTCACCGCGCCGCCGAGTCCGGCCTGCAGCGCCAAGATCCAAAACCGGCGTTCGAACAGTCCCGCAATATAGCGATCTTCTGCGCCGGAGAGATGTAGCACATCGACAATATCCCGGCGCGCAAGCAAAGCCGCGTGCGTGGCAAAGGCGATGACGGCGATTGCAGTGGCGGATAAGAGCGCCACAATCGACAATGCCACGAGGCGTAAAACACCGAGCGCGCCGCGCACATTGTCGGCGTAGCCTGCATTCCCGGCGACATCTCCGTCGATGCCAAGCTCGTCTAAAATCTCCGCGACATCATCGCTTGGATCACCCACGGCTGTGTCGGCTTGAACCACCATCAGCATTGGGATCGGCAGGCCATCCGGCATGCCGCCGGGCCCAAGGCTGGGCTCTAGGAGCTCTTCCACTTCGTCTCGAGACAAGACGCGGGCTTCGAAAACGTTTGCGAGGCTTGCAACACGGTTGGCCGCTTGTTCGGCGGTTCGGCGATCTGTATCGCGCATCACGACGGTGATATCGCCTTCGATTTGTGCGCCCCAAGCTTCAGCAGCTTTATAGGTGCCGCGTGTCGTCAGGGCAGCCAGCGCCGCGAGGAAACACAGCGCGCCAATGACAAAGAACAAAGCCGCCTCGCGAGCGTCACTTGCAGGTAGGAGCGGAGAATCTCGGCGACTCATTCGGCAGCTCCATACTCAACATCGCGAACCAGTAGCCCGTTGTTTAAACGCAGGACCGGCGCATTAAACTCGCGGATCAGCTCCAAATCGTGGGTCGCGATCAAAATGGTCGTGCCGACGCGTTTGTTCAGCTCAACGAAGAGTCGCAAAATCTTTCGCCCCATCTCAGGGTCAACGTTCCCCGTCGGTTCGTCAGCAATCAGGAGGTCAGGCTTGTTGATCAAGGCCCGCGCAATCGCGACGCGCTGCTGCTCGCCGCCGGAAAGAGACGGGGTCGGCGCATCAACGCGCTCGCCAAGGCCAACCCAGCGGAGCAGATCGATGACCTCGTTCTGATATTGATCCGGCTTTTGTCCTGCGACCCGAAGGGGCAATGCCACATTCTCAAAGGCGGTAAGATGATTGAGCAACCTGAACTCTTGAAACACCACGCCTATTCGGCGGCGAAGCGCAGCGAGCTGCTTGCGTTTCAGCTCATGCGTTTGCCGCCCAAAAAGACGGATCGCCCCGCGTGTGGGCGCATGAGCCAGATACATGAGCTTGAGAAGCGAAGACTTGCCCGCCCCGGATGGTCCGGTGAGAAATGTGAAGCTGCCCTGGCGCAAGACAACGTCTAGCTCGGTCAGAACCTCACCCGTCCGCTCATAGGCCAGGCTTACGCCATCGAGGCGCACAGCTGGCTCATCACTCAGGTCGGGTCGAAAGCGAGTCATGTTCATCCTTCAGCAATAGGCATGAGGGCATATCGACTATTCCTAAAAATTGCGCGAATGTCCAAAATATGATCCTCACGTGCCCAGAATGCGAGACCCAATACTTCGCGGACGACGCCACAATCGGCGAAAGCGGCCGAACGGTGAAGTGCGCGACCTGCGGTCATTCTTGGTTTGTCGGCCCTGAAGGCTCGAATGACGGCGCCAATGCCCTCGGTGCGCATGAAGCGTATCGCTTAAAAGTTCGCGAGCGCCGTCGCCGCAAAAGCCGCGCAGCCGCGATGAGCGCGTGGACCGCTACGGCAGCAGCTTTTGTCGTCATCCTTACTGGGCTGGTCCTTTTTCGCGGCGAAGTCGTTAAACGCTGGCCGGAATCTGCGACGACCTATGCGGCGATTGGTATGCCCGTGAATCGCTTTGGACTTGAGTTTTTAGACACCGAAGCAGAGCGCTTCTTTGATGGCACAACGCCAATTCTCGAGATTCGCGGCGCTGTCCAAAATACATCTGGACGAACCGTTTCTGCACCGCTCGTGCGGGTCATCCTGCTCGATGATCAAGGCACCCGGGTTGCCGAAGCCTATGCGCCGATCTCGCCGTCATCAATTCCAGCAGATGCGCAGGCGATTTTCGCAGCGCGGGTTGAAAATCCACCATTTGAATCATTCGAACTTGAACTCGATCTTGTTCCAGCCGATACGACACTCGCTGAGAACAGGTAAAGCTTATGGCGCTTCCAGAAATTGAGACCATCCTTCCCGAAGCCGATCTAATGGCGCGGATTGATGATCTTGCAAAACGTCTTGCTCCAAGCCTTCAAGGCGAATGGACGGCGATCAATATCTTGATTGGCGCAACGCCCTTTACGAGCGACTTGATGAAGGCGCTCGCGCGGCTTGAGATCCATCCCATTCTCGATGCGCTTTGGCTTGAAAGCTACCGGGATGCCCGCGAGAGTTCCGGCCGCGTTGTGGTTCGCGCCGATATTGCCCGGGAAGTCAAAGGGCGAGGCGTGTTGATCATCGATGATGTGTTCGACACAGGACGCACCTTAGAATTCGCAAAGAGTCACTTGCTGGCAAAGGATGCGCGAGAGGTCATCACATGCGCCTTAGCTCGAAAACCTTGGGCCCCGGAAGGTGAGACAAATGTCGACTTCCACGCCTTTGATGCGCCGGGTCGATATCTGGTCGGCTATGGCATGGACGATGCCGGCCTCTATCGCGGTCTGCCTTATATTGGCGCGCTCGATTAAAGACTGCGGTCGAGCCACTCCAAAATATCTGCGCTGACCTGCTCTGTCCCCGGTTCATCCACGATCCAATGGGCGTGGTTTCCATACTCGATATAATCGCCCGGATGTTTGGCTTTCGCATATTTTGCGCCGACCTTGCGAACAGCTTTGATAACTGTGGCGCGGTCTTTCTTAGCGCCAATGGTCAAGGTCGGCACGGTGACCTTAGCTTCGTCAATCGCACTCGGATTGGCGAGGTCGTGATAGACTCGGCCACTATCAAATAGAGCATCGGCATAAATCTCATCATGCCGGTCTTTTGGAACCGCGTTTAGCACTCCCCAAGAAAAGCCATTTGGGCCAACTTTAAAGACACCGCCCGGCACATTCTTCTGACCAACTTTCAGAATATTCCAGAATGTTCTCAGCACTCTAAGGTCTGTAACGGTGCACCCTTCAGGTTGCGCAGGCGTGAGGAAAATCCCGGCACGGGCAGCGCCTGCCTCCGTGAGTTTCTGGGCGATCAAACCGCCCATAGAATGCCCTATAATAACCGGCGGCTGGCCTGTCTTTTCCGCAATATCACCCACCATTTTGGTGGCGGCCTCGACATAATCACTCAGCGTCAGATCCGCGAGACCATCCGGCGCCTCGTCTTTGGTTCGAAGGTCGGAGAACAAAGTGGGTGTTTCGCAGGTCCATCCGGCCATCGCGAAGTCGCGCTTCATACGATCCCAAACGTCACCGCCGCAGCCGACACCATGGATCATCAAAAGTGTTTTGCTCACCGCTCCTACCCTCCCGATTTGCGCTTCAGGAGACCATAGGCTGACTTATCCAAGAATGGAAATACCTGACTTAAACCGGTGTGCCCCAGGGTTCGAACCGTTTCGCGACCTCTTCATAAACGGGGCGTTTGAAGGGTACGATAAGGCCGGGAAGTTCTTCCAGTTTCGCCCAGCGCCAAGCATCAAACTCTGGCGTATGTTTGTCCAAGCGCACATCGCTATCAGAGCCTTTGAACCGCAGAGCGAACCATTTCTGGCGTTGTCCGAGATACGGCCCGCCCATGCGGCGAAGCAGGTCTGGCGGAAAATCGTAATAGAGCCAGTCATCTGTCTCTTCGAGGATGTCGACCAGCTTGGCCGCAACGCCAATCTCTTCGTCCATTTCTCTCAAAGCCGCTTCGACCGGGTCTTCCCCTTTATCGACACCGCCTTGTGGCATCTGCCATTGAAACGCGCCGCGCCCATTCACACGGCGTCCAACAAAAACGTGTCCGGCTTTTGAAAACAAAGCCAGACCAACATTGGCGCGGTAGAGCGCTGGATCTCGTTTCTTATCACTCACCCTTGCGGGTCTAGCTGAGCCTGTCGAATCTGGCCAGCGGTCAGCGACTGTTTCGCATAGTGCGATGCTGGCGCAAGCGCGATGCCCTTGCCTTCCAGCGTTGGCAGCCACTCTTTCAGAATATCAAACGTGACAGGAAACGGCATCCCGGTTCCGAGCGCGCCGCCTTGCTCAAGCGCAGCGGTTTCCAAGAGCAGCAACTGTTGCGAAATCTCGTCCGCGCCCGGACGGGCATCAATCCAAGCCGTTGCCTTGCCGAATGCGAGATTGGCTTTGCGGGCGCTTGTATCAAATTCGGAGCGTCGCAAGCGACCGTCCTCAAACATAGCGAGACCTTTGTCGCTGAGCGCCGCGAGAACCGGATCAACAGCTTCGGATTTGGTCGCGAACTTGTCGCCCATATAATTCATGACGCCGACATAGCCCGGGGTGAGGGCCAAAAGTGACGCGAGGCGTTCTGTGTTTTCGGCGGCTGAGTAATCAGCCTTCATAACCTGCGGGTGCGGGCGCTGGCGACCGTAATCATAAGGTTCCATCGGAAGTTCGATCAGAACCTCGTGCCCGGCTCGGCGCGCGCGGCGAACCCAGCCACGTAAATTGTCCGTGGTTGGGACGAATGACAGGGTCACTTCCGGCGGAAGCTCATTGATCGCGGCCAGCGTTCGGCTTGGGTTCGTGCCCAAACCGCCGACGATGATCGAGACGGTCGGTTTGCCCTCAGGATTTTCAAACGGACGTGCATAGCGCGCTAGTGGTGAGTTCTCAGATACCGTAGGCGCTGTTTCAACCGGAGCTGCTGAAGCGACCTGAATTTGAGACACTTGGCTGTAAGTCTGACCGGGCATAACCGTACGGCCATTGATGCGGATGCCTTTCGGCGTGTTGTTTGTGGTCGCCGCAACGGAGACCTGGCGGGCATCTCTATACTCAACACCGAGATCGGGTTCATCAGCTTGAGATGTGGGCTCGCTTTGGGTTGCTTGGGCAAATCCAAGGGCTTGCTGATATCCTGGCAAACGCGGATTAAGCTGCGGGGCGTCTTCTGGTGCTTCGTCGAACAGAGCCATACGCACGGTTGGGCTGCCAGCATCGGCGTTCCCGAAAACATGCATCGCAGATCCGGCAGAGCCCAAAACAAAGGTCAGCGTGAACGCGCCCAAAGCGCTATGAACAAGGCCACTGCGAAATGGAGATGGATCACGCGCTGAGCGAGCAGACATTGAGGCTCCTGAGAACACTTTAATTAGACCAAAGGCCAATGTGCCGTTCAAATGGTTAAGAAGAGGCAAACTCGAATTAACCTTTGGTCTGATTTGCGCAGTTCCTCGACCCCGAATCGATTAAAATTCAGACACGCTCATTGTGAATAGTGGAAACAGGTTGGGCTGAATTAGCCCGCGCGGCTTTCCGTACTCGCAAGCACACCGCCTGCGTTAAGGAATTCGATCGCTTTATCGAGCTGATAGTCGCCCTCATAATCGACTGGCGGCATATCATCTGGAATGTGCGGGATATCCCGCGCCGTGCCATC
Organism: Henriciella sp.; assembly: GCA_013213785.1. Classification (GTDB taxonomy): domain Bacteria; phylum Pseudomonadota; class Alphaproteobacteria; order Caulobacterales; family Hyphomonadaceae; genus Henriciella. Next base: position 91,141 of record JABSPZ010000006.1, read on the forward strand.
TTCATTATCGAGCGCGTTTGGCAGATCTGCCTCAGAATAGCGTTTGATCTTGGCGAGCTCTTCTTCGCTGACGCGTCGATTGGCAACTTCGATATCCGGAACAATACCCGTCGCCTGAATGGAGCGACCTGATGGCGTATAGTAACGCGCGGTTGTCAATCGGATCGCGCCGCGCTCCGCACCGAGCGGCATTACTGTTTGAACAGACCCTTTGCCGAAGCTTGTGGTGCCCAGAACCGTCGCCCGATCGCGGTCTTGCAGCGCGCCCGCAACAATTTCAGAGGCCGAAGCCGAGCCATTATTGATCAACACGACCACCGGCACGTTTTTGAACACTTCCCCGCGCTGCGCGTTTGAGCGCATGACATCGCCAGGACGGCGGCCAATAGTCGAGACGACTTCACCGCCTGACAGGAACTGGTCGCTGACGGAGACCGCTTCATCCAGCAAACCGCCGCCATTATTGCGCAGATCGAGAATGATGCCGTTCGGGCGACGCCCAATCGTCTCGCGGATCTCGTCAAAGGCTTCGATCAGCTTCGTCGTTGTCTTCTTATTGTTGAAGGTCGCAATCCGGATGTAGGCATTGCCGTCACCCTTATCTTCAAACTCAACATATTTTGGTTCGATGACCTCACGGATCAGCGTGACATCAAACGGGTCCTGGCCTTCACGGTAAACTGTGACAGTCAGCTCCGTACCAGGCTCGCCGCGCATATCGCGCACCGCATCGTCCAGGCTGAGGCCGACAATCGCTTTGGCATTGAGATGGGTCAGCAGATCGCCCGATTCGAGACCAGCACGGCTGGCAGGTGACTCATCCATTGGCGTGACGACTTTGACGAAGCCATCTTCCATTGTGACCTCGATCCCAAGGCCGCCATACTCACCAGAGGTCGTGACTTGAAGCGCTTCAAACTCGTCCGGCGACATATAACCAGAATGCGGATCGAGTGATCCCAGCATGCCGTCGATCGCAGCCTCTAGCGCAGCGACCTCATCAATCTCTTCCACATAGTCAGCTTTGGCGCGTGCCATGACTTCGGTAAACAAAGAGAGCTGTTCGAACGCCGCTTCATAGCGCGGGGCCGTGTTTTCCGCGTCTGGCCAAGCTACGGCTGACACCCCCACTGCTGTCGCTCCAAGTACGACCCCCAGCGCGGCTCCTGTCAGCATAGCTCTCATAGACGTTTCTCCTGCTCCGGCCTTAGCCGCGTTTCATCCAATTTGCCGGGTCCATAGGCTCACCGCCTTTTCGGACCTCTAAGTAAAGTTCTGGCTCGCCACCGGCGCGCTCGGCCATCCTCGCTACGGGTTCGCCTTGTTGTACCGATTGACCCACCGCGACGTAACTAGATGACATTCCCCACAACAAAACATGGTATCCATCGCTTGTCGAGAGGATCAGTAGCTGTCCGTAGCTCCGGAAGGGGCCTGCAAATTCAACAGTACCGCTAATTGGGGCAGAAACTTGAGCGCCACTGCGGGTAGCAAAGGCAACGCTCTCGGATTTTGCCCCGCCGGGCATTTTGTCACCCCAGGCGCGAACCACGCGTCCGGAGGCTGGAAGTGCTAGCACGCCGAGTGGTTGCGATACTGTTGCTCGCGGCAGGCTTGCGCGCTGTGTCGGTCTTGGCTGAGAATTTTCCGCAAGCGCCAGGCGTGGCTTCAAGCGCGGCGCGGCCGGCGCTGCCGCCTCCAAAGCGAGAATTAGGTCGCGAAGACCACCTGCTTTTTCTCCAAGCGATTCAGCGTGTTGCCGTAAAATTTCGGCATCGGAGTTCACATCTTCAAAGGCGGCGCGCTTTGCAGTCGTGAGCTGGATGATCTCTTCACGCTTGAGCGCCAAAGCTGCGTCCGCGGCGGCAAGTGTTTTCTGCTCGCGCAGAACATTACGCTCAAGGCGGCGAAGCTCTGTAATCTCCTCGCCAAGGACTTTGGTCTTACTGCGCACTTCAGGCGCAACTTCACCCATCAGGATCGCCGCTCGGATTGCCTGATTGGCACTCTTTGGCTGGGTCAGGAGCGCAGGAGGGCGATGCCGGCCAGAGATGGCAAGAGATGCCATCAAATCTTCGAGAGCGTCCTCGCCTTCAACGAGATCAGTTCTCGCAGCCGCGAGCCGCGACCGCAGGGAGACCAGTTTAAGCTCTGTCGAAGTGGCTTGTTCCTCGCGCCGCTGGCTTTCCATCGCCGCCGAGATCAAATCGCGTTCGAGTTTTTCCAAATCGCCCGCAACCACGCCGCCCGCAGACTCAAGGATCGCCAACTGGCGCAGCGTTTCTTCGCGTTCAGCCTCAAGCGCTTCCAAGTCCGCGCGGGACACATCGTCTTGTCCCTGCACAGGCAAGGCCGCCATCGCGAAGACAGCTGTACACGCCAAGATTCGGCGCAAAGACGAGGAGGGTCGGACTCGCATCCTGTTAATATGACACGATCCGGGTGATCAGGACATTAACGCAATTGGCGGAGCTTTTCAGGCCTTTTGGGGCTTAATTAGCCGTCTTTCGCGGCGATTTGATCGGCGAGATCGACAATCACCTTGGCCTGTTTCCAAGTCGCATCGTCTTGCATCTTACCATCAAGCATGGCGACACCAGCGCCATCTGGGATCGCTTCCAGGACACGGCGAGCGAATGCCACCTCATCCGGATCCGGGCTGAATACTTTTTTGGCCACATCGATTTGGCTTGGATGCAGCGTCCAGGTGCCGACACAGCCCATCAGGAAGGCATTGCGGAATTGCTGCTCGCACGCTTCCAAATCTGCGATATCGCCGAACGGACCATAGAAGGGTTTGATTCCAGCCATGCCGCACGCATCGACCATCTTGCCGAGCGTATAATGCCAAGGGTCTTGCTGCGCGCCGAGGCGAGGAGAGCCATCTTCTTTCGGGTCTTCGATCACGCGATAGAAGGGATGACCTCCGCCAACTCGGGTTGTTTTCATTTTGCGTGATGCTGCAAGATCTGCCGGTCCGAGCGAGATGCCCTGCATGCGCGGTGAGGCGAGCGCAATATCTTCGACGCGAGCAACACCTTCCGCTGTTTCCAAAATGGCGTGCAACAGGATTGGCCGTGAAAGCCCCGCTTTAGCTTCGAGCTGCGCCACCAATTGATCGACATAATGGATATCCCAAGGCCCTTCGACTTTTGGAATCATCAGCACGTCAATCTGATTACCGGCTTTGGTGATGAGTTCTGTGACATCATCCAGGAACCAAGGCGAGTTCAGGCAGTTTACGCGGCTCCAAAGGCCCGTTCCCTTGGCTTGCCAGTCGAGCATGCCCGCCATTTCAATGACGCCGGCCCGCGCCGCCTCTTTGGCATCAGCCGGGATCGCGTCCTCGAGGTTCCCCAGAACGATATCGCAATTGTCGGCCATACCGGGGACTTTTGCGCGGACTTTGTCCAAGTGCGGCGGGACGAATTGAATCATCCGCTCGACACGAACAGGGAGTTCTCGCATGGGCTCAGGCGCCCCCGCAGCAAGCGGCTTAAAGAACTGGCGCGGGGCTTTCTGGCTCATGGGTGTTCCTCCGAATTGAGGCGCAACCTAGCGGGCAATCCTCTCGAGGCAATGGGGAGAAAGTCGCAGGGCTAGTGCGACATCGGGTGACTGGTCTCGAGCAGGTCCGCTAATTCGTCGGTCAGCACATGCGTGTAGATTTGCGTCGTGGCGATGTCGGCGTGTCCGAGCAGGGTCTGAACGCTGCGTAGATCGGCGCCGCCCTGAAGCAGATGCGTCGCATAGGCGTGACGCAGCGCATGCGGATGGACCCGCGATGGGGAGAGCCCGACCTCTATAGCCAGTGTCTCCAACATTTGCGCGAGACGGCGGCGTGTCAGATGGCCAGACTTGCCGCGAGACGGAAACAAGAAGTCGCCGCTCCCAGTTCCATATTTCTCATCGTCGCGAACTTCCAACCAATTGCGGATGGCCAAGAGCGCAGGCGCCCCGAGCGGACACATACGCTCTTTACCGCCTTTGCCGCGAATGATCATCTCGCGCGTTTCCCAAAGGCCTAGGCGCCGACGCGGTAGATCGCCCAAACGCAGGCTCACCAGCTCCGTGACACGCAACCCGGCGCCATAAAGCAATTCCAAAAGGCAGGTCAGGCGCGGGTCATCTGCACAGGCGCGGAGCAAGTGATCGACATCCTCCCGCGACAGCACATCGGGCACATCCCGCTGCACTTTCGGCGCATCAAGCTTGGACGTTGGATCGTCTTTTCGATCGCGCTCTTCAAACAAGAAACGGAAGAAACGCTTCAGCGAGGAGAGCTTGCGCGCCTGCGTCGAAGCGGCGAGGCCATCTTTCGCAAGCGATTGCATCCATTGAGAGAGATCGCCCGGATCGGCCTCACACAGCGATCCTCCAAGATAGCCGGATGCCTCAAGCAAATCGCGGCCATACGCATCCAGAGTGTGCGGAGACGCGCCGCGCTCAGCCGACATCATTTCCAGGAAAGCTTCGATACGCGCGTGATCAGACATACCGCCGACTTAAGCGACAGACCTTAACACCAACCAAAAACGGGCGCCCGATGAGGAGCGCCCGTTTGGATAGAGTTGGAAAGGGTGGGGCTTATTCGACCCCTTCGCCCTTCAGCATGATTGAATCGCCGTCTTCGGTATCCGGGTCGCCATTCTTTTTGTGCATGGCGACGACCACACCAGACAGCAATAAGATCGCGATCAAGTTCGGGAAGGCCATTGAGGCATTGGCGAGGTCGCCAAACTTCCAAACGAACTCAACCTGTGCCATCGCGCCGATAAAGATCACGCCAACCCATAGGAAGCGAAACGGCTTCGTCGCCCACTCTCCGACCAGATAGGTGATCGCCTGCTCGGCATAGTAGGACCAGCCGATAATCGTGGTGAAAGCAAACAGCGCCAGACAGATCGTGACAATCCAACCGCCGCCGGTGAAGGCTGCCTCATAAGCCGCATTGGTAATCGCAGACGCTTCTAGATCAGCTGCCAGCCAGATGTATTGTGTCTCGCCGCCATCGGCAGTGACCCAAGTTCCAGTCGTGGTCAAAATAACCAGAGCGGTCATGGTACAAATCACTAGTGTATCGATGAACACACCGATCATCGCGATCTCACCCTGCTTCACTGGGTTCCGGGTTTGCGCGGCCGCGTGAGCGATTGGCGCAGATCCCTGCCCGGCTTCGTTTGAGAACAGACCGCGCGCGACACCAGCTCGGACAGCAGCTGCCATACCGTACCCGGCAAGACCGCCAGCCGCTTGCTCAAGCCCAAAGGCTGACTTCACGATCAGCGCGAGGGCGCCTGGAATCTCTGGCGCGTTCATCACCAAGACCACAAAAGCAGCCAAGACATAGAAGAGCGCCATAAACGGTACGACCTTACCGGCCACGTTTCCGATGGATTTGATGCCGCCAATAATCACCGCGAAGGTCAAAACAGATAGGACCAAGCCGACTGACCAGGATGGAATTCCGACGCCAATTTCTGCACCACTACGTACAACGGTTTGCGTGATTGAGTTGGCTTGCACCATGCCGCCGGTCGCAGTTGCTGAGAACAGCGTACCGATACAGAAGAAGACGGCGAGCCAGGCCCAATTCTTACCCAGAGCGTTCTTGATATAGTACATCGGACCGCCATTGATGCGGCCATTCTTATCGCGCTCACGATACTTGATGGCGAGCGAGCTTTCCGCAAACGCCAAGGCCATTCCGAACAGCGCGGTCAGCCACATCCAGAAGATGGCGCCCGGTCCGCCGAGCGTGATCGCTGTTGCAACGCCCGCAAGGTTACCGGTTCCAACTTGTCCCGAAAGCGCTGTTGAGAGCGCTTGCCAAGCCGTAATTGTGTTTGGGTCACCATCACCTTTTCGGCTACCCCAGAGCTCCGCCAATGCAGGCCCAAACCGGCGCAGCGGACGTCCGCCCAAGCGGATCATAAAGAATAGGCCGGAGCCCAATAGGAATACCGCCAAAGGCGCGAAAGGTAATATCTGTGTGCTGCCCCACGAGCCGCCCCAGATAAATCCACTCAGATTATCTACAAATCCGTAAAACGCTTCCATAATGCCTCCCCGGCAGAGCTCAATTTTCTACAGACGATTACCCTAGAACAGAAACGGGCGCTGTGAAGCGCCCGGTCCCATGTTTTTGCAGATTTGTGATGCTTTGGGGAAAAACTATCCAACAAAGCCTTCGCCAACGCCAAAATCGCGTCGCGCTGAAACAATCGTGACGACAACACCGGCCAAGACATCAAGCAGCGCCATAATCGTCAGAATAAAGAAAACGGATGTCGCGAAATTCGGATGCAGCAGGAACAGCATCAAGCAAACAATGAACACGATCATAGAGAGCGCGTGGTTCATAATGGTCGCTGTGCCCGTGCTGGTCGACTTCAAGATTTCCATAAAGAGGACACCAATCGAGAGCAGCAACAAAGCATCGCCCTTGGTCAAAACCCATTCGATCTCGCCGCCAATCATACCGATTGAGAAGAACTTTTGGCCCAGAATCGCCATCAGAGGCGACACGTTTTCGCTCAAAATCTCATTGCCATGCGTTAGGACGGCTGGCTCACCATTTGTCGTGAGCGCGATCAGACAGTAAATACCGACTGGAATCACAAATAGCGGAAATGCGCTGAGTAAGAGTCGCATCAATCTTCCCCTCTTTCGTGGACTATGGCCATTCTGGCGCTCCGCCCTTTGCTGTTTTTCATCGAGACCCGCCATAACCGCCGCTGGATATGGAACTGTCATCACGTGTCTCCTCGCCCGCCCAGTTAACCGTAATATGGATTAATGCAAAGTGAGCATGTCTGTGACCGATACAAATCTCCCGCCCTATTTCATCCTGACCGGCCCGCCCGGATCGGGAAAGACCACTGTTCTGGATATCATCGCCCAGCACGTGGGGACTATCGCTGAACCAGCCCGGCGGATCCTTGCCGAGCAAAGACGCACGGGCGGAACCGCCACCGGAGACCAAGACCCAGCCGCCTTCGTGGCGCAAATGCTGGAAACGGCAAAATCAGATTATGACCTAGCCACGGGGAGAACCGTTTTCGATCGCGGCCTTCCGGACCTGCTCGCCTTCACCCAGTATTATCAGCTGGCGGAAAAGCCCGTGCACGCTGCGATTGAGGCGCATCGCTACCGGTCACCGGTCTTTTTCTTCCCGCCTTGGGAAGAGATTTATGAAAACGATGATGAACGCACGCTCGATTTTGTAGGTGCCGCTGCCTTTGGCGAGCTTATCTGTACGGGCTACCTCAGCTCAGGCTATGAGCTGATCAGCGTTCCGACAGGATCACCGAAAGAACGAGCACGTTTTATTCTAGATCGACTAGGCGATTAAAGCTCGTCTGAGCCGCCAGGATTGCGTCGGCGTCGGATCAGCCACATGACCCCGCGCAGATCTGACAGCGCATCGCCGAGCCGTCCGAAATTCGTATACTTAGACTGCCCTGCGCCGCGCTCGCGGTGATTGACGTCCATAAATTCAACGCCGTAACCCTCGGCGTTCATCAGCGCCGGCATGTAGCGGTGCATATGATCGAAGTAAGGCAACGCCAGGAATGCCTCGCGTTTCATCACTTTGATGCCACACCCGCTATCATCGCAATCATCGCGCAATAGGCGCTTGCGGAACGCATTCGCAAACCGGGACCCGAACCGTTTCCACGCCGTATCCTTGCGGCTGGCGCGGCGGCCCATGACCATGATCAGGCCTTCCGGCGCATCGACGCGGGTCAGGCTGCGATACAGCGCGGGCAGATCCGCTGGATCATTCTGGCCATCGCCATCGAGCGTCCCGATAATCGGCGCGCGGGCATGCTGGATCGCGGTGCGGAGCGCCCGCGACTGTCCAGCATTGGAGCGATGCGCAATCACACGCAGCTCCGGGTATTTTGCCTTCAGTCCGACCAAAACGGCGCGGGTATCATCGGTCGAGGCGTCATCCGTGATCACCATCTCAAATGCTCGGCCCGCGAGGGCTCCAGCGATTTCATCGATCAGCTGTTCCGCATTGCCGGATTCATTATGCATCGGCACGCAGATTGAAAATTCTGGGGATGAGGTCACGCGCGTCCTCCAATAAGAGACAACGAGGTGGTTTTAGTTGATATCCAGCAATTGCGAAACCTCAAGACTGAGGACATGACTGTTTTTATGAGCGACCTTCCCATCGAACCTTTGCTGCCGGATATTGCCGCGACGCTGAAAGCGAAGCGGCGGTTGATCTTGGGCGCGCCGCCAGGGGCGGGGAAGACGACCCGCGTGCCGCTTGCACTAGCGGGTTTGGTCGAGGGGTTTGAGGCCCTACCCGGCAAGATCATTATGCTGGAGCCGCGCCGGATCGCAGCCCGGATGGCGGCGCAGCGTATGGCGCAGACGCTTGGTGAGCCGCTCGGCAAACGGATCGGACTCTCCACCCGCGTGGACCGCAAAACCAGCAAAGACACGCTGGTCGAAGTCGTTACCGATGGCCTGTTCACGCGCCGCCTGCTGAACGATCCAGAGCTCAGCGGGGTCAGCGCGGTGATCTTTGATGAGATCCATGAGCGTAGCCTCAGCGCGGATCTCGGTCTCGCGCTCTCGCTCGAAGTTCAAGGCGCGCTGCGGGAGGATCTGCATCTGCTGGCAATGTCCGCGACGCTGGATACAGGGGCGATGGCAGAGAAACTAGACGCGTCGGTGATTGAAAGCGAGGGACGGCAATACCCTGTCGAGACCCGCTATGTCGGGCGCAGCCAAGACCGGCTCGAAAACCAAATGGCGCGCGCGATTGAGCGGGCCGTACGCGAAACCGACGGGTCCATCCTCGCCTTTTTGCCTGGCGCAGGCGAGATCCGGCGAACCGCCGAACGCCTCTCGCATTTGAAAGACGTCCTGGTTGCGCCGCTGTTCGGGGCCCTCAGCCCACAAGACCAAGACGCCGCGATCCGCCCTTGCTCTGAGGGTCATCGCAAAGTCGTCCTCGCCACCGACATCGCTGAAAGCGCGCTGACCATTGAAGGGGTCTCCGTCGTTGTGGATAGCGGCTATGCGCGGGTGCCGCGCTATGTGCCAGGCGGCCTCTCGACGGCGCTGCAGACCGTGCGGGCCGCGCTGGCCAATGTCGACCAGAGACGCGGCCGGGCGGGGCGGCTTGGTCCCGGCACCTGTTACCGGCTGTGGGACGAAGCCGAGACGCGCGGGCTAACTGCGGCGCCAGAACCAGAAATTCAAAACGCGGATCTGTCCGGCTTGATGTTAACGCTCGCTGATTGGGGCGAGACCAATCCGGAAGCGCTCAACTGGCTGACGCAGCCACCGCCTGGACGCTTGAAAGCGGCGCAGCAGGACTTGCTGGCACTCGACGCTTTGGATGAGACAGGCGGTCTTACGCGTATCGGGCGCGAGATGACCAAGCTGCCATTGTCCCCGCGCCTCGCCGCTTTGATCGTTCGCGCAGAGACGGATTCAGAGCGTGCTCTTGCCGCACAAGTTGCGGCTTTGATCAGCGAGCGCGGCATTGGCGGCAATAGCGCTGATCTCGGCGAGCGACTGGCGCGTTTCCAAACTGATCGAAGCCGGCGCGCGGAGACTTTGAAACAGCAAGCCTCGCGCTGGGCCGGAAAAGCCAAAATTTCTGGCAACGCCGCTGAGGTGCTCGCGCGCGGTTGGCCAGACAAGATCGCGCGCAAGCGGCCAGGATCCACAACGCAATATGTCCTCGCCTCGGGCCGCGCAGGCCAAGTCGATGAAAGCTCACCGCTCGCAAAATCAGACTGGCTGATCGTGGCGGACATGGTTGGCAGCGCAAAAACCGCCCGCATCACGTTGGCGGCCGCTTTAGATGAGACGCTGGCTCGGACTGTCGGTGAGGAAGAGACGCGGGAGACTGCAGACTTCGATCCGGCCAAGGGCACGTTTAAGGCGCGCCGCGTGAAGGCCCTCGGGGCGATCATTCTAAGCGAACAACCGCTTCCCAAACCCAGCCCAGAAGCGGCGAACGATGCGTTCCTTTCGCATATTGAGGCGGAAGGCTTCGCCCCTACTGGCCTAGAGGATGCGATACGGACGATGTGCGCGCGGACCGGGAAACTCCGCAATTTGTTCGGAAACGCTTGGCCAGATTGGTCCCCAGATGGGCTCGGAGAGACGGTTCGCGACTGGCTCACACCCATGTTGAGTAACGGGTCATTTACCATGCCCACGCCTGCAAAACTTGGGGATGCGTTGAAAGCGCAGCTCGAATGGCCGTTGCCGCAAGAGCTAGATCAAAAAGCCCCGCTCAGTGTTGCGCTGCCTTCAGGGCGAAACGCTCGAATCGACTGGCTTGATGAGCGCGCGCCGCTCATCGAATGCAAAGCACAGGAGCTTTATGGCGCAGCAGCGCATATCGCGCTGGCCGACGGCCGCTTGCCCGTGACGCTGCAGATCCTATCGCCCGGGGGCAAACCTGTTGCGACAACACAGGATTTGCCGGGCTTCTGGCTAGGTGGATATCGCGACATGGCGAAAGATATGCGCGGGCGCTATCCCAAGCATGACTGGCCAGATGACCCGGCCAGCGCAAAGCCGCATGCCGGAATGACCAAAGCGCGTCTCGCCAAAAGCTAGACGTCGCGCCACTCTCCGGTATTCAACCCATCAATCGTCCAATTGCCGATCTTGTAGCGGATCAGGCGCAAGGTCGGATGCCCGACAGCGGCTGTCATCCGCCGCACTTGGCGATTTCGGCCTTCGGTAATGGTGAGAGAGATCCAGCAATCCGGGATCGACTTTCTGACGCGGATCGGCGGTGTACGCGGCCAGAGATCCGCAGGCGGATCCATACGCAACACTTCCGCCGCTGCCGAGACGCCGTCTTTAAGCTTCACGCCGGTACTCAGCGCTTTCAGGGCCGCTTCGTCCGGAATGCCTTCCACTTGCGCCCAATAGGTCTTTGGCGTGCGATTACGCGGATTGGTAATCTGCGCCTGCAACCGTCCATTATCGGTCAGGATGAGCAGCCCTTCACTGTCGCGATCCAGGCGCCCTGCGGCATAGACCGATGGCACAGAGATGAACTCGGACAGCGTTTTGCGCGAAGAGCCCTCATTTCCTTTGTCTGTGAACTGAGACAGGACGTCGAACGGCTTGTTAAAGAGGATGGTACGGGTCATTCGCCTTGCCATGCCTGCTTTCTAACCCGGCGTCCAGCGAGCCAAGCACTGCCGAGGCCTATAACGGAAAGTTTATGCTCCGGAGACCACTGTATTCCTTAAATTAATCCGTATTGCTACATATTAATCGTCCGATTCCGTTGCATTTTCGCCGAAGCATGATAAATAGAACTCATCATTAGCGTATGAAAGTGAAGGGAGATAAGAAGATGAATACACTTCCCATGCACAGAGGGTCTGGCCATCAGGCGGACAAATTTAACGGCCCAATCTTGGATCGCGAGAAACTTCGCAAAGGTACCAATGTGGCCCTGCTCACCGCGATTGGATCTGTGATCCTCGTTCTTGCGGTGAAAGCACTCTATCTGGCGTTTTAGACACCAAAAACTGAACGCACATATAGCTTTTCGGGCGGTTTTAAGTCATAAGCCGCCCGATGAGCGACACGACCCCTGAAAAGTCCAGCAAATCGGTCTTCATTAAGACCTATGGCTGCCAGATGAATGTCTATGATAGCGAGCGCATGAAAGATGTGCTGGCCCCGATCGGCTATGCACCGGTCGACAGTCCGGATGGCGCTGATTTGGTGGTGCTAAACACTTGCCACATTCGCGAAAAAGCGACCGAAAAAGTCTATTCCGAGCTCGGCAAAATTAAGAAGATGAAACAGGCCCAAGGCGGCAACATGACCATAGCGGTCGCTGGCTGTGTGGCGCAGGCTGAAGGCGCCGAGATTATGCGCCGCCAGCCCGCCGTTGATTTGGTGCTTGGCCCGCAGGCCTATCACAAGCTTCCGGAAATGATCGCCCGCGTGCACCGCTCCACCGGCGAACGGCTAGAGACCGAGTTTGAAACGCTCGAAAAGTTTGATGCGCTTCCAAAAGCCCGCAAGGCAGATGGGCCGATGGCATTTCTATCGGTGCAAGAAGGCTGCGATAAGTTCTGCACGTTCTGCGTGGTGCCTTACACACGCGGCGCCGAGCTCTCGCGTCCAGTTGATGATGTGATCTTCGAAGCGCGAAACCTCGCAAGCCAAGGTGTTCGGGAAGTTCAACTGCTCGGCCAGAATGTGAACGCCTATCATGGCGCCGCGCCAAAGCTCGAAGGCGGGGATGAGTGGACGTTGGCGCAATTGGTGCGCCATGTCGCCAAAGTCGGCGGCCTCGATCGGATCCGCTACACGACCAGCCACCCGCGAGACATGGACGATGACCTGATCGCCGCGCACGCAGATACGCCGCAATTGATGCCGTTCCTGCACCTGCCGGTTCAGTCTGGCTCCAACAATATCCTGAAAGCGATGAATCGCGGTCATACGCGCGAGCACTATCTCGACATCATGCGCCGGATGAAAGAGGCGCGACCGGACATGGCGCTCGCGTCTGACTTTATTGTTGGTTTCCCAGGTGAAAGCGACAAGGATTTTGAAGACACGATGGATCTCGTTCGTGAGGTCAATTACGCCATCGCGTATTCCTTCAAATACTCTGAGCGCCCAGGCACACCGGCAGCTGAAATGTTTGGTCAGGTCCCAGAAGACGTGAAGAATGAGCGGCTACAAGCGCTTCAAGCTCTGCTCCGTGAGCAGCAGACGGCCTTTAACGCGTCTAAGATTGGCGAGACGATCCCGGTTATGGTGACAGGCACAGGCCGCAAAGAGGGCCAAATGCATGGCCGCTCGCCATGGCTGCAGGCCGTCCATTTTGACGGCGCCCCAGAGCTTGTCGGGCAGATCATTGATGTCTCAATCAAAGGCGCGACGTTGAATTCGCTCTCCGGCGATCTTGCCAGCAAATCGAAAGAGGTGGCCGCTTGAGCCGAATCTGGACCCCAAAAGACGCTGCACTTCTGCCAGTGATTTGCGGCCCCAACCATATGAACCTGCTCTATCTCGAGAACGAGTTGGCGGATGGGAAGCTAAAAGCAGAAAGCCAAGGCGGCGGGATCGCGCTTGATGGATCAGCCGAAGCTGTTGCAACGGCAGAGCTGGCCCTAAGCGTCTTTGAAACGGTGCTCGCGCAAGATCCAAACGCTGGGATCGCAGCGCTGGAAGGCGCGGTTGAGCAAGCGCGCACACCAAGCCAGCACTACCGCACGCTGACCGGCCTGAAAGTGCCGATCAAGGCGCAGACGAATACGCAGGCAAAGTATCTGGACCTGCTCACCGGAACCGAAAATGATTTGATCTTTGGCGTTGGACCAGCGGGTACAGGTAAGACTTTCCTTGCAGTGGCCGCGGGCGCAGCAGCGCTGAAAAACAAAGCGGCATCAAAGCTCATCATTACCCGGCCCGCCGTGGAGGCCGGTGAGAATCTTGGCTTCCTCCCCGGGGATCTTGAAGAAAAAGTCGAACCTTATTTGCGACCAATCTGGGATGCGCTCGATGAAACGCTTGGCGCAGATCAAGCTGGACGCCTTCGCGAAAAGCGCGTGATTGAAGTAGCGCCGCTTGCCTTTATGCGGGGCCGCACACTCAAGAATGCGTTCGTGATTATGGACGAAGCGCAGAACGCCACGGTTGCTCAAATGAAAATGGTTCTGACGCGCCTCGGCCGCGATAGCCGCATGGTCGTGACCGGCGATCCCGGCCAAGTCGACCTGCCAAAGAGCCAAACCTCCGGCCTTGCGCATGCCTTAAAGATCCTGCGCGGCGTGAAAGGCGTAGGACGCGTCACTTTCTCTGCCCGTGATGTGCGCCGCCATGCCTTGGTCAGCCGGATCATCGAAGCCTATGACAAAGACACAGATTCAAAGCGCGATGGTTGATCTAGACCTGCGTGTCGCTGCACCTGAATGGGCCAAGACTTTGCCTGACCTCGAAGCGATCTGTCAGCGCGCCCTTGAAGCGGGCGCCGCGCAAAAGTCCGCCAGAGGCGAAGTCGCCATACTGCTGACCAACAATGCGGAAATCCAGGATCTCAACCGCGATTGGCGCGGGAAAGATAAGCCAACAGATGTCCTGTCCTTCCCCGCTGATCCAATGGATGAGCCGTTCTTGGGCGATATCGCTGTCGCCATAGGTGTCACGCAAGAGGATGCCAAAACCCGCGACATCGGGCTCGATCAGCACCTATCCCATTTGTTAATCCACGGATTGTTGCATTTGCTTGGGCACGACCACAAAGATGACACAGAGGCCGCCGAAATGGAGGCCTTAGAGATTGCTGCGCTTGCATCACTGGGTTGGCCTGATCCATATAGTTAGCTAGCGATTCGCACGTGCGGAAATAGGACCGAAGAAAAATATGTCGGAAGGACGCAAAGGCCTCTTGGGCCTGTTCAAGAAAACCCCGGACGACCCGGTTCAACCTCAATCGGAAACGCCTGAAGCGCCCTCCCAACAGGAAATGCGCTTAAGAATCGCGGATTTTGCGAGCGCGCGCGTAGAAGATGTGATGATCCCGCGGGCCGAGATTATCGCGGTTGAGCTCTCCACCAGCATGGACGATTTGATCCAGCTCTACGCAAACGAAGCCCATTCGCGGCTCCCGGTTTACAGAGAGACTTTGGATGACCCGGTTGGCGTGGTGCACATCCGTGACTTGATTGGTGAAATTGCCCGAGCAAACGGCGATCAACCGAAAGAAGATGACGCGCCACTCGAACGTCTGCGCCGCGATATTCTCTTCGTCCCGCCCTCAATGCCACTGCCGGATTTGCTGGTGAAAATGCAGGCCTCAAGAACCCATCTCGCGCTCGTCGTCGACGAATATGGCGGCACCGATGGTTTGGTCAGCCTGGAAGATTTGGTGGAAGAAATTGTCGGCGAAATTGAAGACGAACACGATGAAGAGGTCGCGCTCTTAATCCGCCGCGGACGTCTCGCTTGGGAAGTCGACGCACGTATGGAAACCGAAGACTTTGCCGAGGAAACGGGGCTCCATCTCGAACTGGAAGATCATGACGTCGACACGCTAGGCGGCGTTGCCTTTGCGCTGGCTGGCCGCGTGCCTTTGCGCGGAGAAGTTCTTCCGCACCCCACCGGCGTCGATCTCGAAATCCTAGAGAGTGACGTACGCCGCATTCAAAGATTGGTCGTTCGCAAGCCTGCCGCGGAGTTGAATTCATGATCGAGCATCAAGAGACCCGCAGCCATGGGCTCAGCGTCCTGACCGCCGTTCATGAGGCAATTGCGCGAACACGCGGGATGACGGCGGGACTCTTTGCCGTTTTGCTCGGCGCATTTTGCGCGCTGGGCTTTGCCCCATTTCATCTATCGCCAGCCCTGATTATCGCTTTTGTCGGCTTGGTTTGGATGCTGGACGGCGCGCGCGGACAGCGCCGTTGGGGCCGCGCCATGTTCTTTCGCGCCTGGGCCTTTGGCTTCGGCTACTTCTTGGTTGGCATGTACTGGACGGCGCTCCCATTCCTGGTTGAGCCTGAAAAGCACGCCATCTTCCTTTGGATGCCACTGATCCTGCTGCCAGGCGGGATGGCCCTGATTTGGGGCGCAGCTTGCGCTCTGGCCGGGGCGTTCTGGTCCTCCTCACCATCACGCGTTTTCATCTTTGCGATCTTTATGGGCGGCGCAGAACTCATCCGCGGCACCCTATTTGGCGGCTTTCCTTGGAACCTGCCGGGCACGACCTGGGCCCCGGGGGGATCGCTGTCACAAGCGGCTTCCATCGGCGGGGTCTATTGGCTGACCTTGGTGACGCTCTTCGTGGCCGCTGCACCGTCAGCCCTAGTCGATACAAGGGATGCCAATGGCGTTCTTGGGCGCGCCTTCCCGGTCATCATGGCGGTTTCTCTGGTGGGCTTCTCATGGGCTTGGGGATCGCAGAGACTCTCAAATGATACGATCATGACGGAACGCTCCATCCTGCTTATGGATGCCGGCGTTCCTCAGCGCGAAAAGTTCAATGATTTCGGTGAGCCGGTGATCGCGCGCTATATTGATCTGCTTCAAACTGTTCCCAGCGAAGATGGCGACATCCTGATTTGGCCGGAAGGCGCCCTGCCCTATGGCCTGCTGCCCAACCCCTATTCGCCAGATAGCAATACGCTGGAATTGGTCTCAGCATTTCTAGGCCGGCGCGCCCTGATTGCGGGGTCTGCGCGATTTACCAATGAAGAGGGTGAGCGCCGCGACTATAACAGCCTGGTGATGTTCACAGCCGGCGCGAACACAACTGAACTCGCTGCGCTGTATGATAAGCATCGTCTGGTTCCGTTCGGCGAGCTACCGGCCACAAAGATCATTCCTTTTGGAGAAAACCTCGCAGGGATCCTGCCGTCTGCCATCCAGCGCATTGCCACCAATGGCTTTGAGCCTGGTGCAGAGCCGACTGTGCTCCTCCCACAAAGCGTGGCCCCGCCCTTCATCCCATTGATCTGCTATGAAGGCCTCTTCCCGGAAATGGTCCGCAAAGCGCAACCGCAACGCGACGCGGCTGAATGGATTGTGGTGATTTCAAATGATGCATGGTTTGGCGGGGGCCTAGGCCCGGCGCAGCATTACGCACAAAACCGGTACCGCGCGATCGAAAGTGGCCTGCCTATGGCACGGGTTGCGACGCGCGGAATGACCGCGGTCGTGGATGGCTATGGCAGAGAGGTCGCGCGTGGGAATCCCGCCCCTGGCGACCCAGCAGGCTGGAAATCTTCGGTTGTAAGGACCGGATTACCCGGAAAACTTGCAAATACCCCATTTCAGAGATTTGGGGAGACCTTTTACTGGTTGACAATGGTGCTATTTGCTGGACTAGCCTTTATGAATTGGCGGCGTTAGAAGAATAGAAACTGTATAAAGAAGTCAGGTAGCGGATGTCTGAAAATAAAGTCCCCAGCGGTATCGATCGAATTGTTGGCCAAAGACTAAGATGGCGCCGTCGAGAACTGAAGCTCACACAAGAACAGCTTGGCGAAAAGCTCGGCCTTACTTTTCAGCAGGTTCAAAAGTACGAAAAAGGCGTGAACCGCATCTCTGCAGGTCGCTTGTTCGAAATGGCGCAAGTGCTCGGAATTACGATCACTTACTTCTATGAAGGCGTCGACGACTTGCTCGAAGAGCCTGGCATGCTGAGCGTCCATGAGGATGACCATCCGCCAAGCCTACCTGTCTTAGACGGCGAAGCCATGGAACTGATCAAAGCGTTCCAACAGATCGGCGACAAATCCCTACGCCGCTCGCTTCTCGAGACCATCCGCGCCGCGGCGGCCAGTAATGAGGCCGGCACGGCGGCTTAACCAAAACCTGTGTCCTTGAAGCGACAGCCATAATTCTTTTGCAACTGCGAATAAAATCCATGGTTGCTTTGCCGCACTGCACAAGCAACCTAAATGTCGTGCGAATAAGACATTCCGACGGGAGACGAGTGTGGCGGAAATCAAGACCGTAGGCGTTGTAGGCGCTGGGCAAATGGGCAATGGGATCGCGCATGTTTGCGCCCTCGCCGGATATGATGTTGTCTTGAATGACATCTCACAGGACGCGCTCGATGCGGGCGTCACCACGATTGAGAAAAACCTCGGGCGCCAGCTCTCACGTGAGCTGATCTCCATGGACGAGATGAAGGCCGCCCAAGCGCGCATCAAAACCCATACGGATGTTAAGTCTCTCGCTGAGGTCGACCTCGCCATCGAGGCTGCAACCGAGAACCGCGAAGTCAAAGAGAAGATCTTCGCAACGCTCTGCACGGTCGTGCCGGACCACGCCTATCTCGCAACCAATACGTCTTCGATCTCGGTGACGCGTTTGGCCTCGACCACCGATCGTCCAGAGAAATTTATCGGCCTGCACTTCATGAACCCTGTGCCGCTGATGAATCTGATGGAAATCATTCGCGGCCTCGCCACCGACCAAGAGACCTATGACATGGCCATGGGCTTTGCGGGGCGTCTCGGTAAAACCACGACCAATGCTGAAGACTATCCAGCCTTCATCGTGAACCGCATCCTCGTCCCGATGATCAATGAAGCTGTGTACGCCCTCTATGAAGGCGTCGGCACGGTTGAGAGCATCGACACCGCCATGCGCCTCGGCGCCAACCACCCGATGGGCCCTCTGACGCTCGCAGACTTTATCGGTTTGGACACATGCCTTTCCATCATGCAGGTGCTGCATGACGGCCTCGCCGACACCAAATACCGCCCTTGCCCACTTCTCGTGAAGTACGTTGAAGCCGGTTGGGTTGGTCGCAAAGTCGGCCGCGGGTTCTACGACTATTCCGGCGACGCGCCTGTTCCGACACGGTAGGTTTCGCAGGCCTAGCGCCAGCAGGCCTGATGAAAACAAATATCCGTGAGCAGCTTTCAAGCGCCCCGAAAATGGCGTTGGTCGGTTTGGTATCAGTCATTTCAAAGGTGAGATCAATGAAATCGGTCAAGTTGTACGGATACGCGACCAGTCCTTTTGTTCGAAAAACGGGCTGTTTTCTCTACTATAAGGGCGTGAACTTTACGCACATGCCCGTAAACCCAATCGCGCCAGACGAAACCATTGGCTTCACGAATGGGACGCAAGTGCCGGTCTTAGAAATAGACGGAGAATGGAAACGAGAATCTTCAGATCACGCTCATTGGCTCGATCAGGTGTTTCCCGAAAAACCACTCTGTCCGCCAGAACATGCAGAAAAGATAGCCGAAATTGATGACTGGATCAGCCACACATTTTTGCTGAATATTTTTCGTCCGGCGGTAGACGGCATGGTGGACCTGAAAGCTCGGTTCAGAGGATGGCGTCTCGCAGCGCTTGTCAGCGCGCACACGCCGCTGCCGGAAGAGGTCCGTCATATGTGGCCAGATTTTGTATCCAAGGCTCCGTTTATCCAAGCGATGGCAGAGCGAATGGATCTCTCTGAAAGCATAGAGAGCGCACAGCTACGTATTGGATTGGAGCTCGCAGCTCATATTGGCGAAGGCCCTTTCATTGGGGGGTTTGAACAGCCGACAATGCTCGATCTGGCCGTTTTCCCTCAATTGGTGTTCGGATTCATGTTCGGTCTGGAAGCGCGCCTGAGCGCCGCAGATCACCCCGTCATCAAATCGTGGCTCGCCCGGGTAGCGGAGCACCTACCGCCCAACCCAACCTTGATCGCTGATTGGATGCAGATTCAAAACCTAGAAGACGCATTGTCTTAATTCAGAACGTCACATTTTGCCTACGGGCAGTCGCTCAATCCCCTCCCAATCCGACCCAATTCCGGGCAATATAAGCTGCTCCGCATCTCCTCCTGATGAGAGGCTTGTCCGGATCGGCTTGGCAGAGGGGGAGGGTGGCGGTCTGGTGGCTGGGCTTGGAGCTCCGAACCCTTAGCGCGGTACCAGTCGGGGGAGCTCAGCCCGTTTGTCCGATGACCGGCGGCGAGGGTCGAACCTGTAAGAGCAATCCCCCCGGAGTTGCCCAAGGCATTGCGACCTTGGAGACCAAAGTTGAAAACATGCCGCCATGGGCGCGCTTTGATCAGGCGCTATAAGGCCGTCTCGAGAGAGCGGCAGTTCGCTTCGCGTTTGCTCCAAGCGCACCTAGTCTCTTATCGCTTCAAGGGTGCGCCCTGTGAGGGGTTTGGTGCTGGCCTAACTCCGCCAACGCAACGTGGTCGGCTTGATCTTGTTCACGAAGTCACGGGCCTCAGACCGTGACGCGGCCCATTCGCGTTTCAGCATCTGGTACCATTTGGCCTGCACATCGATATCATCGATCCACATCATCGCCTTTTGGTGTTCCATGCCGAGATTTTGCAAATCGACCATATCGCCATCCTGGCGCAAAAACTTCCGCGCCATCGGTTTCGCCACCGGGATGGCGAGATTGAGGAGCGGCGCGCCGGTCCACCAGGTGAGCTGCGTGATCCGGGTTCGCTTTGGGCCTTCAGGGGTCAGGCAGGTTAGAGTCAGGAGGCGCGCGCGATCATTGGAAATGATCTCCCAACGAAAGCCAGGCAGCTGAAACCGGATCTCCGTTTCGACCTCATCGCCGAACACCCATTTATAAAGTTTCGAATTGGAACTGGGGCGATGCCGATCAATTGCCCAGCCCCGTTCCGCCGGAATGAAAGGCTTTTCTTTGAGTTTCAACCCAACAGATGGCGGACGCCACCACCATTGATTATGCACGAAAGGCACATGCGCCGGATCCATCAAACCGACCACCGCGTCATCCATATGCGCATTGAAGACGTCTTCGATGACGAATTTCGGCTTTTCCGGCAGCGGGCCAAATTCTGGCGCTGGCACGTCGGGCTCGCCATCAAATCGCGGATTGTGAGAGACAAAGACAAAGACCGCGCCGTTTGCTTCATGCACCGGATATCGGCGCACTTTGACTTTCGCCGGGTCATATGGCTCCGACCCCGTCAGAGACGGCATATGTTTACAGACGCCATCCGCCCCGAACCGCCAGCCATGATAAGGACATTCCAGCGTCGCTTCACCATCTGTCTCCACTTGCCGGCCCGCGCTCAGCGGCACCAAGCGGTGCGGACAAATATCGCGCAGCGCGAAAACCTCACCCGCTTCCGTGCGCGCTAGAACGATGGGCTGCCCAATCACGATACGGCGCACTTGTTCACCAGGTTTCAGCTCTGCCGAAACGCAGGCTAAATACCAGCTATCGGTCAGCCATCCCTCGGGCGTCATACCCGTTTTGGCGCCGGTTTTGGTATTATCGATCAGGGTTTCAGTATCGGCCATCGCTCCGTTATACCTATTCTTGGTAGATGCGGGAATAATCGGCAAACACCGATCCATCGAGCGCTTCCGAAATGGTGGTCTTTGCGAGATCTACATTCAGAACGCGGCAACAGATCTCTATCGTGTCGGCCGTCACGTGCCCCTCTTCACAATAGCCAAGACCGAGCCAACCGAGTTTCTCAGTCAATGCATCTGAGACGTCTTCTTGCTTATCCTGATCGGCGATGGACCCCTCGCCGGTCAGCGCAAACTCCACGATCAGAGTGGCATAGGCGCTTTCTGGAAGCTCTCGAAAGCCAAGCTCCCGCGCTCCTTCCAGAACGCCGGCAAATTGCTTCTCAAGGGAGCCAAAAATATGCACCCGGTGGGTCGCAGTCTCGCCCGCCTCACCGACATAGCCCCAATGCTCAACAATGCGCCGATGCTGGGGCTCCACCCACGCCTCGTGATAGGCAACAGGCGCGCCGCTTTCGTCGGATTTATAGAGACGGATCATTGGCGCTCCTTACGGCACAAGAGCAACGAACTCTAGCGCTTGTTACCAGCATCACGAAGCTTTGCCGCCGTTTCTGGGAAATCGGTGAAAAGGCCATCAACCCCCATCGCCAGATGCGCCTCTATCTCAGCCTCAGAAGAGGCATAGTGTTCCGGCAAATTGTCATCCCTGAAGGTCCACGGGTGCACCGCAAGACCAAACGCGTGGGCCCGCTCAACAAAATCAGAGGGGAGACCTGGCTCGGCCCAAAGCAGCTGTTTGTACGGCCCGACACCGTCGGCGTATTCGCCAACCTGTTCGAGAGGCGGTTCATGTCCCGCCATCACAGCGCGCGGGTCGCCAGAGATCAGTTGGACAAGACTGAACTCAGTCAGCGGATGCAATTCGCGCAAAATTTGCGCCTCAAAGGACTGAATGAAGACTGGAACTTGCACCCCCGACAATGCGTCAAGCAGCGGCGCTTTCATATCAAGACCGATCTCCGCGTGATAACTCGGCGATTTGGTTTCAGGGTAAAGACCGATGCCGGAGGCGATTGCGAGATTGACAATTTCTGCGAATGTCGGAATTTCGAATTGGTCATCATAGGCCTTCGATCGGCCTGCATAGGGCTGACGTGCGCGCAGGGTTTTGATCTCTTCCAGCGTAAAGTCTTCCGCCCACCAATCATCGCGTTCGCCAGAAAAGGTCTCTTGGACGCGTTTGCGGTCTGCAAATTCAGGGCGGTCGGACACATTTGTGGTGGTGGAAAGGAAGCGGTCATGGCGCGCGATTAAAACACCGTCTTTGGTCATAACCAGGTCCGGTTCGATAAAGTCCGCCCCTTGTTGGAGCGCCAACGTATAGGCTTCGAGCGTGTGTTCTGGGAGAATACCAGACGCCCCGCGATGGGCGATCACAATCGGCGCATCGCCCGATAAAGTTGGGTATGTAGATTGATCAGGAGCACCCTCTGCACACGCAAAAAGCGCAAGCGCACCAATCATTCCGAATATCATACGCATCGACTGTTCCTTTTATCGCAGTTCTTGTCGCACCTCTGCTTCCCTAAAGGATCGGGCAAGTCTATATCGCGCGTATGACACCACGCGACAAAATTCGTAATTTCTCCATTGTGGCGCACATTGACCACGGTAAGTCGACTTTGGCGGATCGCTTGATCCAAAAAACCGGCGGCCTGACCGAACGCGAAATGTCGGAGCAAGTGCTCGACTCAATGGATATTGAAAAAGAGCGCGGCATCACGATTAAAGCACAAACGGTTCGGTTGGATTATCAAGCCAAAGATGGTGAGACCTATACGCTGAACCTGATGGACACGCCTGGGCACGTTGACTTCTCCTATGAGGTCAGCCGCTGCCTCGCGGCCTGCGAAGGATCGCTTCTCGTCGTGGATGCCAGCCAAGGCGTTGAAGCTCAAACGCTCGCAAATGTGTATCAAGCGATCGATCAGGACCATGAGATCGTGCCCGTCCTGAACAAGATCGACCTTCCGGCAGCCGATCCAGAGGCTGTCAAAGCCGAGATCGAAGACATTATTGGCCTCGACGCTTCCGACGCAGTTGAGATTTCAGCCAAGACCGGAATCGGCATCGAAGACGTGCTGGAAGCGATTGTGGATCGCCTGCCTGCACCAAGTCATGGCAAGGTAGATGCGCCGCTAAAAGCCGCCCTCGTGGACGCGTATTATGACCCCTATCTTGGGGTCGTTGTGATCGTGCGCATGCATGATGGCGTACTGAAAAAGAAGATGAAGATCCGCATGCTGAAAACCGGCGCGACTTATGATGTCGACCGGGTCGGTGTGTTCAAGCCGAAGCCAACGGACGTAGATGAACTTGGGCCAGGCGAGGTCGGATTCTTGGTCGCCTCGATCAAGGAAGTCGCTGACTGCGCGATCGGGGATACGATCACGACCGACAAAGCCGGCACAGAAGACGCGCTGCCGGGCTATAAAGACGTCCAACCAGTCGTTTTCTGCGGATTGTTCCCAATGGATGCCGGTGACTTTGAAGAGCTGCGTGCTGCAATGGGCAAACTGCGCCTGAACGATGCAAGCTTCACATGGGAAATGGAAACCTCAGCAGCGCTCGGCATGGGCTTCCGTTGCGGGTTCCTCGGGCTCCTGCACCTCGAGATTATTCAAGAGCGTTTAAGCCGCGAGTTTGACCTCGACCTGATCGCAACGGCGCCAAGTGTGGTCTATGAAATGACCATGACCGATGGCTCGGAGATCGAATTGCACAATCCGGCTGACATGCCGGATGTCGTGAAGATTGAAGAAGTTCGCGAACCGTGGATTGAGGCGACAATTTACTCCCCAGATGAGTATCTAGGTTCTATTTTGAAACTTTGTCAGGATAGACGGGGTATTCAAAAGGAACTCTCTTACGTGGGTGGCCGGGCGATGGTCAAATACGAATTGCCCCTCAATGAGGTTGTGTTCGATTTTTACGACCGCCTGAAATCTATGTCGCGTGGCTATGCGAGTTTTGACTATGAGATCATCGGACACCGCGCCGAAAATCTCGTCAAAATGAACATCCTGGTCAATGACGAGCCGGTAGATGCGCTCGCGATGCTCGTTCACCGTGACCGTGCAGAGAGCCGCGGCCGACAAATGTGCGAGCGTTTGAAAGACCTTATCCCTCGCCAGATGTTCAAAATCCCCGTCCAGGCGGCGATTGGCGGACGTATCATTGCCCGCGAGACCATCTCTGCGCTGCGTAAAGACGTGACGGCGAAATGTTATGGCGGGGACGCGACGCGGAAGCGAAAGCTGCTCGACAAACAAAAAGCCGGTAAGCAGCGCATGCGCCAGTTCGGCAAAGTTGAGATCCCTCAAGAAGCGTTCGTTGCTGCTCTAAGAATGGACGGCGACTAGGCTTTCGAAGACTGCCAGCAAAAAACCTGCAAGTTTCACCGACAGTTGAAATCCAGTCCGCAGTGTCTGCCGTAGAGAGAGTCTGGTAACTTGTGGAATTCGCCACTATGTTATTCTCATCGCCCTGAGGGTACACACTCCGGGCGGGCGTTAAGTCCTTATCTGGCAGGGTCCTTGAATGGTCTACCTCAGGTTCGGCTCGACCTCCGTCCCTCAGACTAAGGAATTCGCGCATGGCCATGGATGCCATTACACCAAAAGATCAGATCGAAAGAGCTGACGAAATCAAACGCCCAAGCATGGAAGAAGCAATGGACGCTGTCCGTACCTTGCTCGCCTGGGCAGGGGACGATCCACGCCGCGAAGGCCTGATCGACACACCAAAACGCGTTGCAAAAGCTTATCAAGAGTTTTTCGCTGGATACGAAATGGATCCAGTCAAAGAGCTGTCTCGCACGTTCGAAGATGTTCAAGGCTATGACGATATCGTCATGCTGAAAGACATAGATGTTGAGAGCCATTGTGAGCATCACATGGTTCCAATCCTCGGCAAGGCTCACGTCGCTTACATGCCGACGCACCAGGTCGTCGGTATCTCTAAGATTGCTCGTGTGGTTGAGATTTTCGGCAAGCGTCTGCAGACCCAAGAAACGATGACCGCGCAAGTCGCTGATTGTATCACCGAAGCGCTTCAGCCAGCTGGCGTTGCTGTCCTCATCGATGCAAAGCACCAGTGCATGACGACCCGCGGCGTGCACCATAAGAATGTTGCGACGATCACGACGCAATTCACCGGTGTTTTCAAGACCGACAAAGACCTGCGGAACCGCTTCCTGCGCTTCGCCGGACAATAAGGCCATGGACCCAAAACCACGTTGCCTGATGATGGGGTGAAGTTGTGGAGGGTCAGATGGACTTAAAAACTGCGAAACCAACGATTTTTCTCGCCACTTCGGATGCGGAGTCGGCGAGAAATTTTTATGAGGGCAAGCTGGGGCTCAGCCTCACGTCAGACGACGCTTTTGCTTTGGTCTATCAGCTGACGGGGACCGAGCTGCGGCTCTCCAAAGTCCCAAACCATACGCCGCTTCCGTTCACGGTTCTCGACTGGCAAGTTCCCGACATCATGGCGGCTCATGGGACGCTTTCAGAACGCGGAGTTGAGTTCGCGATCTTCGAGGGTATGGGTCAGGACGATAACGGCATTTGGGCGAGCCCAGATGGCGGCGCGCGCATTCTCTGGTTCAAAGATCCAGACGGGAATGTCTTGTCCGTCTCCGAACGTTCCTAGCTTGTCATTTGCCCATTCAGTGCGGCTGCGTTAACCATAGCGCGTTGTGCGGACAACCGCCGACATCTATAACCTATGGGAGGATGGACTCATGAAAAAGTTTATCACTGCGGCGCTCGCTGCTGGATTTATCGCCGCGCCAGCTTTGGCGGCAACTGTAACTGTGTCGTTTGCAAACGATGATGGCACAACGCAGGAATGGACCTTTGATGATGCCACAAACATTGCAACCACAGGCGACCTGAGCGTCCCTTACACATTCGACCAAGAAGCAGGCGTCCTTTGCGCCGACATCCCAGAGCAAGGCGAACTGTGCGCGACTTTTGACGGCGTCGCCCAGGCGGTTGGCGAAAGCGCCGGCTACACGCTTTCAACCGGTGGCACTGGCACCGCAACAATCACGGCAATGGCCGAATAGGGTCTCCAAACTCTTATTAGAGAAGCCCGGCGCTAGGCTCCGGGCTTTTTTATTGACTCCAATCTGACTTGATATTATTGTTTATCAATAAGTAGGAGCCTCCCATGCATGCAGAAATCGTCCGCCTCGGACTTCACCAGGTCGATATAAAAGTCGTCAATGGAGACAATATGCATGTCCTACAATGGCGACGTAACATGCTGTGGGACGAGGTGCTTCTCGACGGCAAACGCCAAGCGCACTCATCTGGTTTCTTTGGCCGAGAGAAAGTCTACGGCCTGGTCTTTGGCTCAGATGAAAATGGAAATGGTGGCGCCCAAGTCATGCTGCTGCTGGACCCGAGCACGGAGTACGGCAATTGGAGTGGATCCCAGCGCATTAGCGGAATCCGGCTTGAGGCTAAAGACGGACCCATCGTCTCCTATGGATCGCTCGACCCACAAGCGCTGCAAAAGCCTGCAACCTTTGCCGATTGGATGAAAAAGACGATGGGCATGGAATGGGGCAGATAGAGTCCCAAAATCGAGATGTAAAAAAGGGCGCCTGGATTTACATCCGGCGCCCTTTTTCAATACTGTTTTATCAGCCTAGTTCCGGCCGCTCACCAAGGGTCCTTTGAGGACGTAGGTGCTGTTGTGCAAACCAACGAGCACATTGATCGCGGCATCGGCACCATCCAAGGCACTGTAGCGGATACGCGGCATAGAACTGCGTGCCAGCATCTCACCTGAATTGGTATCGACGAGGCCCCAGGCAACCATGCGCTGGTCGTCACTGGAGAGTTTGGCCTTAAGCGGCGCGGTTCCAGCGACGGAAATTGGAACAGCTTCGTTCAAATCGCCTTCTGCCGCCGCGAAAACCTGAACCACGTAATACTGACCAGCTTCTTCGACGACACCGATGCCAACGTCGGTAAAGGATGCACGCATCATATTGTCGGCATTAAAGGCATCCATCTTGACCTTCGCATGCACCGCCTGCGCGTCATCATTTGCGAGGCTTACCGTCACGTTGGCGCCAGATCCGCCGACCAGCATGGTTCGATCGAACGCGCGGATGCGATGTAAATGGTCACGGCCTTCAGGGTCGACGTGGTCGGCATAGATCCGAACGGACATATCAAGCGCGTGCGCCAGGGCGGCTTTGTCTAAAGACCCGCGGCGATTAAGCGGCGCAAGCCCATTTGAAACACGATCAGCATTGATCTCAGCCATGAGACCATCCGCGACACTACGCTCAATATTGTCGGCAGCATCGATACAGGATGAAGCCTCGTCAACATAAGATGCGAGGTCGATTGAATAGCCGTTTTCGAGACTACAAATTGCTTCAGCTGCAACAGCGGCCCCAGAAAATGCTGCTCCTCCAGCGGCCGCAACAGCCAGCAGCAGGGAGGATTTTAGTTTGTCATATTTTTGTAACATAACTGTCGTGTAACTTATGTGACAGTTATATGTCAAGATTATTCATCCGAATTCGGATTAATAATGATCCTCAACCGGACAAATAGCAAATAAAAAAGCCGCCCTATTCCGGAGCGGCTTTTCTAAGCATTTGGATTCTATGGCGAAAAATTAGTCTTTCGCTTCTGGCTCAACTTCTTTGCCAGACTCCTGATCGATGTTTTTCATCGACAGGCGAACCTTGCCGCGATCATCGAAGCCCATGAGTTTCACATAGACTTGCTGACCTTCAGAAACGACGTCTTTCGGGTGGCCAATACGCTCATTCGCCATCTGCGAAACGTGCACCAGACCATCCTTAGGACCGAAGAAGTTCACGAACGCGCCGAAGTCTTTGATTGAGACAACTTTACCTTCGTAGATCTCACCAACTTCTGGCTCTGCGACGATCTCTTTGATCATCTTCAGGGCCTTCTCGATGCTTTCGCGATCGGTGGCAGAGACTTGAACTGTGCCATCATCATCGATGTTCACTTTGGCGCCAGACTCATCAACGATACCGCGGATGACTTTACCGCCAGAGCCGATGACTTCACGGATCTTGTCTTCTGGAACCTTGATGATTTCCATTTGTGGTGCGTTGTCAGCGAGGCTCTCACGAACCGTATCCAGACCTTTGGCCATTTCACCGAGAATGTGAGCACGGCCGCCTTTGGCCTGCTCCAGAGCGGTTTCCATGATCTCTTTGGTGATGCCAGCAATCTTGATGTCCATCTGCAAGCTGGTCAGGCCCTTTTCAGTGCCCGCCACTTTGAAGTCCATGTCACCAAGGTGGTCTTCATCACCGAGGATGTCAGAAAGAACAGCAATGCCCTCATCATCCTTGATCAGACCCATCGCAATACCTGAAACAGGGCGCTTCAACGGTACACCCGCATCCATCATCGCGAGCGAACAACCACACACGGTCGCCATAGAAGACGAGCCGTTAGACTCAGTGATCTCTGACACCATGCGGATCGTGTATGGGAACTCTTCATGCTCTGGCAGAACCGCGCGAAGCGCGCGCCACGCCAATTTCCCGTGACCGGTTTCACGGCGGCTTGTGCCACCCATACGACCAGTTTCACCTACAGAGTAAGGCGGGAAGTTATAGTGAAGCAGGAACTTCTCTTTGCGCGTTCCGTCCAGACCATCGATAAATTGCTCATCATCGCTGGTACCGAGCGTCGCCACACAGATCGCCTGTGTTTCACCGCGGGTAAAGAGTGACGAACCGTGCGTGCGTGGCAGGAAGCCAGCTTGCGCTTCAATCGGGCGAACTTGATCGAGCGAACGTCCATCAATCCGCTTACCGGTTTTGATAATGTCGCCGCGAACCACTTTCGCCTCAGCCTTTTTGAAGGCTGATTTGAACACGTTGGCGTCCATGCCGTCTTCATTCTCTTCGGTCGCAACCAAAGCTTCAGCCGCTTTTTCGCGGGCTTCACCCACAGCAGCCTGACGCTCAAGCTTTTCAGTGATCTGGTAGGCTTTAGAGAGATCTTTGCCGACCAGTTTCTGAATAGCGCCAAGCTCTTCAGACAGATCTTCAGCTTCAAACTCGAATGGCTCTTTCGCGGCGGCTTCAGCCAGTTTGATGATCGCATCGATCACTGGCTGCATAGCTTCATGACCCGCCATAACCGCGCCGAGCATGACATCCTCTGAAAGCTCTTTGGCTTCAGACTCAACCATCATCACAGCATCAGCAGTACCAGCGACGACGAGGTCTAGCTCAGACTCTTCAAGCTCTTCGACGGTTGGGTTGATGACATAAGCGCCATCCTTATAGCCAACGCGCGCTGCGCCGATTGGGCCCATGAATGGGGCGCCAGACAGAACCAGAGCCGCAGAGGCGCCGATCATGCCGAGAATGTCTGGGTCGTTTTCGAGGTCGTAAGACACAGCTGTCAGAACGACTTGAACTTCATTTTTGAAACCGTCGACAAAAAGCGGACGGATTGGACGGTCGATCAGGCGAGACGTCAGAGTCTCTTTCTCAGTCGGGCGTCCCTCACGCTTGAAGAAGCCGCCTGGAATGCGGCCAGAAGCGTAGTATTTTTCCATATAGTTGACGGTCAGTGGGAAAAAGTCTTGTCCCGGCTTCGCAGATTTCGCGAAGGTCGCCGTCGCTAGCAGGGTTGTATCACCATATGTGATCATAACCGCGCCATCAGCTTGACGGGCCACTTGGCCAGTCTCGATTTTCAGTGTCCGGCCGGCCCATTCCAGCGAGACTGATTGTTTATCAAACATACGTTTTGCTTTCTTTCATACATACGAAAAGCCCGCCGCGGCCGAATGCCAAGGCGGGCTGTTTTGAGAGCCTAGCGGCGAATGCCGAGCTCTCCGATGAGCGTTTGGTAACGCTCGTCACTTTTCCTCTTCACATAGTCGAGGAGTTTGCGGCGGGTGGCGACCATCGCCAGAAGCCCGCGGCGGGAGTGGTTGTCTTTTTTATTGTCCTTGAAGTGGTCGGTCAGATTGTTGATCCGTTCGGTTAGGATCGCGACCTGGACTTCAGGGCTGCCCGTGTCACCTTCGGTGCGGGCAAATTTCTTGATCAGTTCGGCTTTACGCTCAGCTGTAATCGACATCGATATACTCTCTATTATCGCCTTGCGGCGGGTTGAATAAGCGGCCCGAAGGCCTGTGTTTTGAGGGAGGGCGGCGCGGGTTCAGCCTCGTCCGGGATGTCGTCCAGAAGGGCTAGGTTTGCACGTTGCTCGCAACAAGCCGCGCATTTGGCACATTTGGTTGCATTTGGAAAGGGTTTGTTGCGGTATCAGCCGCTAAGCCTCGACCAGCTCAACAGCCTGTAAAGCCCGCTTCTGCGCCTCGCCCAACGCGACCTCGCTGAACCCTTCCAAACTCTCTTCGAAAAGTTGGTGGTAATTCAGCTCCGCGCCGAGCCGGAGATACGCCGCGCCGAGGCCGATTGCGGCCCGGTCCATAAAGACAAACTCAGCAGGGACAGTCACCGGCCCTTTCTCTTTTAAGAGCTTGCGAACCGCGAAGGCTTCTTTGCGCCCATATTCGCCCGGCTTAATGCCATCGGCGACACTGCGAACGCGGTCATCCAGGAGTGGACCATAAATGAACCGGGCCCAGATGCTGAGCACCTCAACCAATTCAGTGTTCAGGCCTTTGAAGCCCCATTTCTCAAATGCGGCATAGACGGCGTCAAAATCATCGGCGAGCAGGCCGCGATAGAGATCGACCACCCCAGCCACAAAGCTCGGTGGGAAGATGCGGATACACCCAAAATCCAAGAGATTGAGCCCCTGCCCGTCTCGCGTGACTTGATAATTGCCCAGGTGTGGATCGCCATGGATCACCGCCGCGCCCGTAAATGGGTTCCACCAGGTCCAGAACAGATGCCGGGCAATCGTGTTGCGCACCTCTTGCGGCGCGCTCTCATAGTCATTCAGTCGGTCGCCCGTGACCCAAGACATGGTGAGCAATCGATCGGTGCTGAGCTCGGGCACCAGATCCGGGACGGTCACATAGTCAGCGTCTTTCAACAGATGTTTATAGAGCTGCATATGCTTCGCTTCGCGCGCATAATCGAGCTCTTCGCGCAAACGATCTGTAATCTCCTCAATCACTTCAGACGGATCAACGGAGCCATCCAAGCGTTTGAACATGCCAAGCAACATTTTCAGCTGACCGACATCGCTCTCAACGGCTGAAGTCATGTCTGGATATTGCAGCTTACAGGCAACCTCGCGGCCATCATGCAATGTCGCGCGGTGGACCTGACCCAGGCTCGCGGCATGCGCCGCTTCTTTGCCAAACTCAGCGAACTTGCTTTGCCAGTCCGCGCCGAGTTCCGCGCGCATGCGCCGACGGACAAAAGGCCAGCCCATCGCCGGGGCCTGCGCCTGCAGCTGGCTCAATTGGTCTGCATATTCCTCCGGCAGGAAGTCTGGAACGGTTGAGACCATCTGCGCCACTTTCATGAGCGGCCCTTTTGATTTCCCAAGCGCCGCCGCCAAGGCTTTGGCAATGCGCTCGTCGCCCTTCTCGCCGCCAAACATCGCATTCGCCGCAAAGGTGAGGCCCGCCCCAGACAGGTTGGTCCCCACCTTCATCGTCCGCCCCAAGCGGGCAGAAAGGCGATTACGTTCGGGGTCTTTTTCGAAGTCTGGCGTGTCGGTCATGGTCGCTCTGCAGTGAGGTTTCCACAAACATAGGGCTAAAAGCGCAGCCGCGAAGAGGAGAAGGAGTCGCGGGGGGCGAAGAACGTGTCTATATTCCCCACATGTCGGGACCGAATCGCCCATCAATTTCTGAAATGGCCGCTGCGCGCGCACCCGCGCCGCGTGATGATGCGAGCTATTTGGCAGGTCTGAACCCTGAGCAGAAAGAAGCGGTGTTGACCACTGAAGGTCCGCTCCTCGTGCTAGCGGGTGCCGGGACAGGAAAGACGCGGGTACTGACGACGCGGCTGGCGCACATCATCGCATCTGGTCTCGCCTATCCGAGCCAGACGCTGACCGTGACCTTCACCAACAAAGCCGCGCGCGAAATGCGCGAGCGGGCCTTGAAACTCACTGGCGATGCTGGCGAAGGACTGCGCTGGCTGGGCACCTTCCATTCGATCTCCGCCCAGATCTTACGGCGCCATGCAGAACTGATCGGGCTGAAGTCCAGTTTCACGATCATTGATACAGATGATCAGATCAGACTCTGCAAACAGATCATCGAAGCCGAGAACATTGATGCGAAACGTTGGACGCCGCGATATCTCGCGGGTTTGATCGATGGCTGGAAAAACCGCGCTCTGTTGCCGGGCAAAGTTCCAGGCGACGAAGCTTACCAGTTCGCCGATGGTAAAGGCATTAAATGCTACGAGACCTATCAGGCCCGCCTCAAGGTTCTGAATGCTTGTGATTTTGGCGATCTGTTGATCCACAACATCACCCTGTTTCAGGAAAATCCGGACCTGCTCGCCGATTTCCATCGCAAGTTCAAATATATCCTAGTTGACGAGTATCAGGATACGAACATCGCCCAATATCTGTGGCTGCGCCTGCTCGCGCAGGGCAATTCGAACATTTGCTGTGTCGGCGATGATGATCAATCGATCTATGGATGGCGCGGCGCCGAAGTCGATAATATCTTGCGCTTCGAGAAAGACTTTCCGGGTGCCAAGACAATCCGCCTCGAGCGCAATTATCGCTCCACCGAACCCATCCTAGCCTGCGCCTCAGCGGTAATCGCAAACAATAAAGGCCGTCTCGGTAAGACGCTATTCGTTGGCGGTGATTGGGCTGGCGATCCGGACGCCAAGAAAGTGCAAGTGCGCGGTCTTTGGGACGGTGAAGCTGAAGCCCGTATGATCTGCGACGAGATCGAAGCCTGGGCAGCGCGCGGCGGCAAGAACACTTATGAAGACTGCGCCATTCTCGTCCGCGCCTCTTGGCAAATGCGCTTGTTTGAAGAGCGCCTGATCATTCTTGGCATTCCGTATCGGGTCATTGGCGGCCCGCGCTTCTTTGAACGCGCCGAGATCCGCGATGCCATGGCCTATCTCCGTCTGATCCGCTCCACCGATGATGACCTCGCCTTTGAACGCGTCGTCAATCAGCCGAAACGCGGCGTCGGGAATACGACCGTTCAGAAGCTGCAGCGCTACGCCCGTGATGATGGCCGCAGCCTGTTCACGCTTACGCCGATGGTGTTGCAGACAGACGAGATCAAAGGCCCGGGAAAACGCGGGCTCACGCAATTCATCGATCAGATCAATCTCTGGCGCGATCGTCATAATAGCGGCATGAGCCATACCGAGCTTGCACAGGTTATCCTCGACGAGTCGGGCTATACTGACATGCTGCAAAAGGACCGCAGCCCTCAGGCGCAGACGCGGCTCGACAACCTCAAAGAGCTGATCAACGCCATGGGCGAGTTCGACAATCTTACCGGGTTTCTCGAGCATGTTGAACTGGTCATGGATACAGGCGGCAAGTCGAACGGCGATGAGGTGCAAATCCTCACCCTGCACGGCGCGAAAGGGCTCGAATGGCCGCTCGTCTTTTTGCCAGGTTGGGAAGAAGAGGTGTTCCCCTCACGCCGCTCGCTCGATGAAAGCGGCGCCAAAGGGCTCGAAGAGGAACGCCGCCTCGCTTATGTCGGCATCACACGTGCCCGGGAAGTCTGCCGTATTTCTTTTGTCGCCAATCGCCAGATTTTCGGGCGCTGGCAAAGCGTCCTGCCCAGCAGGTTTGTTGACGAGCTACCGCACGAACACGTCGAAGCTGAAGCAGAGACGGGATACTCCTCCCTACCCGGCAGCGACGATGGCTTTACCGGAACCGTTGAAGATCTTGGCGAGCGATCCAACTATACCTCGCCCGGCTGGAAACGCTTGAAGGAGAATGCCGGAAAATATGACTCCGCACCGGTCATCGATGGCAAGGCCACCCTTGTCGCCTCCGAGTCTGGCCAATCCGGGTTCAAGCTCAACCAGCGCGTCTTCCACGAAAAATTCGGCTATGGCAAAGTGATGGACGCTAACGGCACCAAACTCACCGTCGCCTTCGAGAAAGCGGGCCTGAAAAAAGTCATCGCGACATTCGTCACCGCAGCTTAGCCAGCTTTATCCCTAATATCAGCAAGCAGGATCGATCTCATGAAAACACCCGAAGATGCCCTCGATGATTTTCTCGAAACGCTGCGCCGGGAGTTCCGATCCGATCCAGAACTCGCCCATCGGGTAGTCAAAGCCCTTGGCGTGAAAGTTGAGCTGCGCGGATCGAAAGCAGCCGATGTGCTCAATGCGCTTGAGCTGGTCGACAAAGAAGGACCAGACAGTGCGCGCGAGACGCTTCGCACTTTCTCAGCTGCAGAGCTGAAAAAGATCGCGAAGAATAACAACCTCGCCACGCCGATTGATATAAAATCGCTGGGCGATGCGGGCCTGGTCGACATGATCGCAAGCCGCGCCGCCAATAAAATTGCGGAGCGTCGTCGCTAACTTGCCGCTTTAAGCGCCTGGTCAAGATCCGCCATCAGATCTTCTGCTTCTTCAATCCCGATTGAGAGACGGACTGAGTCTGGCGCCGCACCCGCAGCCACCTTTTGCTCATCTGTGAGTTGCCGGTGGGTCGTGGAAGCTGGGTGGATAACCAGCGACCGCGCATCGCCTAGGTTCGCGACATGGCTGAACAGTTCGAGGCCGTTCACAAACTTCACGCAAGACTCATAGCCGCCCTTCAGCTGAACCGTAAACAGCGCGCCGGCGCCCTTCGGGCAAAGCTTCTGCGCGCGGGATTTGTAAGGCGAGCTATCGAGGCCGGCATAAGTCACGCTCGAAACGGCATCATGACCTTCGAGCCAGGCTGAAATTTTCTCAGCGTTGGCAACGTGCTTTTGCATGCGTAGAGACAGGCTCTCAATGCCCATGAGCGTGTAGTGCGCGCCTTGCGGATTCATCGTCATACCGAGATCGCGAAGACCGATTGCAATCGAGTGGAAGGTGAACGCAGCCGGGCCGAAGGTCTCGTGGAACTTAAGGCCGTGATAAGCTGGCTCTGGCTCAGTGAGTGATGGGAACTTGCCCGCCGCCGTCCAGTCAAAGCCACCAGAATCGACGACCGCGCCACCTGTCACAGTCCCATTTCCAGTTAAATACTTAGTCAATGAATGGGTGACCAAGGTCGCGCCGTATTGGATCGGGTTACAGAGGTACGGCGTCGCCGTCGTGTTATCGACGATGAGCGGGACTTGCGCCGAGTTGGCGATCACCGCGATGGCTTCGAGGTCTGTGACATAGCCGCCAGGATTGGCGATTGTCTCACAGAAGATCGCGCGTGTGTCTTCGTTCACCGCTGCTTTGACAGCGTCAAGATCATCGAAATCGACAAAGGTCGCGTCCCAGCCGAAACGCTTAATCGTGTGGGTGAATTGCGTGACAGAGCCACCATAAAGACGCGTAGAGACCACGACGTTTCTGCCCGGCTCCATGAGTGGGAAGAGCGCCATGAGCTGCGCCGCGTGTCCGGATGAACAGCAGACCGCCCCAGCCCCGCCTTCGAGCTGCACGATCCGGTCCCCAAGTGCGCCAACCGTTGGGTTGGTTAGGCGGGAATAGATGTAACCAACTTCCTGGAGATTAAACAACGCGGCCGCGTGGTCGGCGTCGCGGAACACATAGGCCGTCGACTGATAGATCGGCACTTGCCGCGCGCCTGTGGCCGGATCGGCAACCGCGCCGGCATGAATTTGTTTCGTGTCAAAGCCGAGGTCTTGTTCGCTCACTGGATCATCTCCCATCTCGTTTGAGATGGGTGGTAGACTACGGGGCTAACGGGTTCAACTAAAGCTTGGCTTTAGTGTTTCGTGGCTTCGTCTTCGCTGCCAATACCATCCCAGAACTTTTTCACGCGGCCCATAAAGCCTTCAGATTCTGGGTTACAATCTTTGCCTGAGCAATCGCAAAACTCGCGAAGGATTTCTTTCTGGCGGGCTGTGAGATTGCGCGGCGTTTCGACGAACATCTCAATATAGAGATCGCCAGTCTGATGGTTGCCGCGCAGGCTTGGCATGCCTTTGCCGCGCAGACGAAGTTTACGACCGGTTTGAGCGCCTTCTGGAATACTGACGCGTGCGCGCCCGCCATCAATGGTCGGGATTTCAATCTCGCCGCCCAGGGATGCTGTCACCATTGAAACCGGTGTCCGGCAATACAGATTTGGCCCATCACGCTCAAAGATATCGTGCTCTTCGACATTCACGAAAATATAGAGGTCGCCCTTCGGACCGCCTTGCGTACCCGGCTCGCCTTCGCCGGAAAGACGGATACGCATCCCGGTTTCAACGCCGGCAGGGATTTTGACAGACAGATTGCGATCTTCCTGAACTTGCCCGGCGCCGTGACAGGTTTTGCAGGGCTTCGCAATGATCAGGCCCTTACCGTGGCAGCGCCCGCAGGTGCGTTCCATTGTGAAGAAGCCTTGCTGCGCACGGACACGGCCGCTGCCGCCGCAGGCAGGACAGGTTTCCGGACTGGTTCCAGGTTCAGCGCCCGATCCATCACAGGTTGGGCAATCAACGGCGGTCGGCACGTTAATCGTTGCCTCCTTGCCGTTGAAGGCCTCTTCCAGCGTGATGTCCATGTCATAGCGCAAATCTGCGCCGCGTTGCGGTCCACCGCGACGGCGTCCGCCGCCGAACGGATTGCCGCCAAAGACTTGGCTGAAAATGTCCTGGAAGATGTCGTTCGGATCACCGCCGCCAAATGGGTTGCCGCCACCGCCGCCGCCCATGCCGTTTTCAAAGGCTGCATGGCCGAAACGGTCATACGCCGCTTTCTTTTCAGCATCAGACAGAACAGCGTAAGCTTCACCGACTTCTTTGAACATCGCCTCGGCTTCAGCATCATCCGGATTCTGGTCCGGGTGATATTTCATTGCCAGCTTCCGATAGGCGCTCTTGAGGGCCTTCTCGTCCGCATTTCGGTCTACGCCGAGCACGTCATAATAGTCGCGTTTGCTCATGAAGCGGGTACCTGCCGTTCAAACTCTCTCTCGATCGCCAAGGTGGGGAGGTCCGTAGCGAAGTGCAAGGCCTTTAACTGCAGGCCTATCCCACCTTTTTGATTTTGCTGTCGCCAAGCACACGCTCTGAGATTTCTTTAGGCACAATCATCAGCGTATCTGCGAGAGTTTGATCCCACTCTTGAAGCAATTCTGTTGCTCTTGCGGATCCCGTACGATCCCGGTGGATTTCAAGCATCATCTTGAACACATCGACATGCTTTTGATCCATATCGCCAACGGCGTACCAATCAATCGCATCAGGGTTCGCAACGTGCTCGAACCGCTTTTCAGGATCCCAGATGTACGCGACACCGCCGGTCATCCCAGCACCGAAATTATCACCTACAGAGCCGAGGATCGCGACGCGGCCACCGGTCATATATTCGCAGCCATTGGCGCCGCAGCCTTCGACAACCGCTTCTGCGCCTGAGTTTCGAACGCCAAAACGGACGCCAGCTTGGCCTGCTGCGTAGAGGTTCCCACTCGTCGCACCATAGAGGCAGGTATTGCCGATAATTGTGTTCTCACCGCTCTGGTAAGAGGCATCTGCCGGTGGGCGCAATTGGATCGTCGCGCCGGACAAGCCTTTGCCGACATAGTCATTCGCATCACCCACCACGTCTAGGAGTAGGCCTTGCACACTAAAGGCCCCGAGCGATTGCCCTGCACTCCCCGTTAGACGGATGTGCAAACGACCTTCCGGCAGCGCCTTCTCACCAAACTTGCGGACGATAGCAGAACTCGCTCGCGCGCCAATCGTGCGCTGCACGTTCTGCACCTCATACGTGAGTTGCATCTTCTCACCGCGCGCAAAGAACGGTTCGCCATCGCGCAGTATTTGAGCGTCCAGCGTATCTGGAACGTCTTCCCGACGATCCGGCTGATACGAGATCGACTCAGCGGTATCGACTTGCACCAGAAGCGGGTTCAAATCCAAATCGTCCAGGTGCGGCGCGCCGCGAGAAACCTGTGCGAGGAGGTCTGTTCGGCCAATCGCTTCATCAAGCGAGTTAAGGCCGAGGGAGGCCAAGATTCGGCGAACATCCTCCGCGACAAAGCTCATCAAATTGATGACTTTGTCGGCTGTTCCGGTGAACTTGGCGCGCAGCGACTCATCCTGCGTGCAGACGCCGACAGGGCATGTGTTCGAGTGGCACTGACGCACCATGATACAGCCCATAGCAACCAAGCTGGCGGTCCCGATGCCATACTCTTCAGCGCCGAGCATCGCGGCGATTACAATATCCCGGCCAGTTCGAAGACCACCATCGGTTCGCAGTGTAACCTTGTCGCGAAGATTGTTCAGGCTGAGCACTTGATGCGCTTCAGCGAGGCCCATTTCCCAAGGCAAGCCAGCATACTTGATACTGGTCTGCGGCGAGGCGCCTGTACCGCCGACACCGCCAGCGATCAGGATGATGTCAGCTTTCGCCTTCGCCACACCAGCAGCAACCGTTCCGACCCCAGATTGGGCGACGAGCTTCACACAAACTCGGCAATCTGGGTTGATCTGCTTCAGATCATAGATCAGCTGCGCCAAGTCTTCGATGGAGTAGATATCGTGGTGTGGCGGTGGGCTGATCAGGGTTACGCCGGGTGTCGAATGTCGGTTTTTCGCGATGAACTCGGTCACTTTGAAGCCAGGCAGCTGCCCGCCCTCGCCGGGCTTAGCGCCCTGCGCGACTTTAATTTCGACTTCGCGGCAATTGTTCAGGTATTCAGCGGTGACGCCGAAGCGGCCAGAAGCAACCTGCTTCACGGCAGAGTTCATATTGTCGCCATTGGGCAGCGGACGGTAGCGCTCGCGCACTTCGCCGCCTTCACCGGAAACAGACTTCGCGCCAATCCGGTTCATCGCAACGTTTAGCGTGCCGTGTGCTTCGGGACTGAGGGCTCCGAGCGACATGCCTGGTGTTACGAAACGCTTGCGGATCTCGTTGACCGATTGCACGCGCTCCAGCGGCTCTTCTGGGCCTGCAGGTTTGAAATCGAGCAGGTCACGCAGCTGGATCGGCTGATCGCGTTTCTCGATGACGTCCGTGTACTTTTGGAAGAGGCTATAATCGCCGCGGTCACAGGCCGCCTGCAACATATGGATGGAGTTTCCATCCAGAGCATGTGGCTCTGAGCGCGCCCGCAAGCGGTAGAACCCGCCGACTGGAAGCGCGATGACGTCCTCATCAAACGCCTCTTCATGGCGAGTGACGGCGTTCTCTTCGATCCCCGCAAGACCGAGCCCAGAAATCCGGCTCGCAAGCCCTG
Source organism: Henriciella sp. (assembly GCA_013213785.1). GTDB lineage: Bacteria > Pseudomonadota > Alphaproteobacteria > Caulobacterales > Hyphomonadaceae > Henriciella. The sequence continues at coordinate 130,262 of JABSPZ010000006.1, forward strand.
GGAAATAGTCTGCGACCAGCGCGCGAGAGAGGCCTAGCGCCTCAAAGTTATAGCCGCCGCGATAAGATGAGATCACAGAGATCCCCATCTTGGACATGATCTTCAACAGACCTGCCTCAATGGCCTTTTTGAAGTTCAGAACGGCGTGGCCGAGCGTGATGTCGCCGAGCAATCCACGATCGTGGCGATCTGCAATTGCGTCTTGCGCGAGATAAGCATTCACACAGGTCGCGCCTACGCCGATCAAGACCGCAAAATAGTGCGTGTCGATACACTCAGACGAGCGCACCGTAATCGAACAGAAGCTTCGTAGGCCTTGAGCCACAAGGTGCGAGTGCACCGCGCCCGTCGCGAGGATCATCGGGATGGCGACGTGCGTGTCGCCTTGAGTTTCATCGGTTAGAACGATGTGCTCTCGTCCGGCGCGGACCGCGTCTTCAGCTTCTTGTCGGATCCGTGCGAGGGCTTTCTTCAGAGCCTGCCCGTCACCCGTCGCGTCCTCCAGCTCGAATGTACAATCGATCTTCTGGACACCCTTGCCGAGCATCTTCGACAGCCGCTCATACATGCCGGTCGATAGAACCGGACTATCCAGCACGAACACATCTTGCTGCGTCTCATCGGTCGTAAGGACATTTCCGAGATTTTTGAATCGAGTTTTGAGGCTCATCACACGGTCTTCGCGCAGAGGATCAACCGGTGGGTTGGTCACCTGGCTAAAGTTCTGACGGAAGAAATGTGAGAGTGGCCGGAACTGCTCAGACAGGACCGCGACCGGGCTGTCATCCCCCATAGAACCAATGGCTTCTTTGCCATTCTCTGCCATCGGCGCGAGGATGAGCTCCAAAGTTTCGAGCGTGAAGCCAGCCACTTTCTGGCGACGCATCATCATCTCGGTTTCGAACAGGCGCGGCTCTGGCCCCGGACCAATCTCCGGATCCAAATCACGAACGTTCTTCAACCACTTCTCGTACGGATGCGCTTCGGCGAGCTCGTCGACAATCTCTTCGTGCTCGTAGAACTTTCCAGTCTGCAGATCAGCAGCGATCATACCGCCCGCTTGGACGTGACCGCGGCGAACGACTTCATGGCCTGAAAGCGGGCACATGCCGGTTTCTGAGCCGACAGCGAGAATTCCATCGCCGGTTAGGGCATAGCGAAGCGGGCGCAGACCGTTACGGTCCAAACCAGCCACGGCCCAACGGCCATCATAAGCGCAGACCGCTGCCGGTCCGTCCCAAGGCTCCATCACAGAGTTACAATAGGCGTACAGAGCGGCATGCTTTTCCGGCATAATCGACGCACGTTTTGACCAAGCTTCTGGGATCAGAAGTGCTTTCGTCATCGGCGCCGTGCGGCCCGCTTTACAGAGGATCTCGAACACAGCGTCGAGCGCGCCAGAATCTGAGCTCCCTTGCGGCGCAACTGGCTTCACGTCGTCGACATAGTCCCCGAAGGTCCCAGAGACCATTTTGATCTCGTGGCTTTTCATCCAGTTCAAGTTACCGCGCAGCGTGTTGATTTCGCCATTATGAGCGAGCATCCGAAACGGCTGGGCCAACGCCCATTGCGGGAACGTGTTGGTTGAATAGCGCTGGTGATAGATCGCGACAGCAGACTCAAATCGCTCGTCTTTCAGATCGAGATAAAAATTATCGATGTCCTCGGCGAGGAACATACCTTTGTAAATCAGCGACTTGTGGCTGAGCGAACAGATATAGAAGCTTGGGATACCCGCTTCGCGCGCGCGGCGTTCAATCCGGCGGCGGCAGATGTAAAGCGCCCGCTCAAGCTCTTCCGGATCACGCGCGCGATCATCGCGGAACATGATCTGTTCAATCTCAGGACGCGTGTCCTGCGCTTTTTGGCCGATGATGGAGACGTCGACCGGAGGCTGGCGCCAACCATAGATATAGAACCCAAAGTGGAGGATTTCTGTCTCAACAATCGCACGGGCCGCTTCCTGCTGTCCGAGATCGGTGCGCGGCAAGAAGATTTGCCCCACACAGATCGGATCTTCGGTTGGCTCATGGCCGCAGCGGCTGACTTGATAGCGGAAGAATTCCTGCGGAACCTCAACCCGGATACCGGCGCCATCACCGGTCTTGCCGTCTGCATCAACGGCGCCGCGGTGCCAGACGTTTTTAAGGGCCTTGATACCCATTTCCACGATTTCACGGCGCGGCTTTCCATCAAGCGCTGCCACAAGCCCTACGCCGCAGGCGCTATGCTCATCCTCAGGATTATAGGCATGCGCATCAATCAGGCGTTGGCGATTGTCTTCGTAATTGCGAACAAAATCAGTCATTGTTTTGCTGCTCCGCTTCATATTTTTCGAACCGTTCGAACATTTCTGCGCTGGTAATCCGCGGGGCATCAGTGTCGAAACGATAGTAATCTGGTTGCTCGTCCACAAAGATCTCTTCGTGGATAGAAAGTCCTTCTGGAAGGTCGAATAAGCCAGCTTGGCTGGAATGGATCACGTCTGAACCAGTCAGGTGGTAATAGAGCGTGGTGCCACACTTGCTGCAGAATGCTCGCTCAGCCCAATCTGAGCTTTGAAAAGTTTGGATGGCATCCTTGCCTTGAACAATATGCACACCCTGCTCAAAAGACGCCGCCACAGCGGGGCTGCCATGCCAACGACGGCACATGTCGCAGTGACAGATTTCTAGCTTCGGCGCGCCGCGGCCTTCCAGCTGCACAGCGCCGCACAAACAGTGTCCTTTATGCACTTCCGTCATTTCAACTCATCCTCGTGCCATTGGCGATGGTCGCATCGGGGCCCGCCAAACGGATGGCGCCCGCATCATCTGCGAAGCCCAAGGTCAGCACTTCCGACATAAACTTTCCGATCTGCCGGGGCGGGAAGTTGACGACGCCCATGACCTGGCGTCCGATCAGCGCGTCTGGTGCGTAGTGCTCGGTGATTTGGGCCGAGCTCTTTTTCGCCCCAATCACGTCACCGAAATCGATCACCATCTTGATCGATGGCTTGCGCATGCCCTCCAGCGGCGCCGCCTCAATGACGGTGCCGATCCGGACATCGACGGCTAGAAAGTCGTCGAAACTAATTTCGGGCATTGCCGGCGCATCCGGCGTAAAGCTCACATGCATGCTCTACTCCGCCGCGACTTTGCGCGCTTTGGCAGCCGCCCGCATAGACTTATGCATTTGTTCCGCCGCCTCACGGCCATCGACAATTGCCCAGACCACCAAAGAGGCGCCGCGCACGATATCCCCTGCCGCATATACGCCTGGCAGGCTTGTTTCCATGGTCTTGAAGTCGACCTGGATCGCGCCCCAGCGATTTACGCGAAGGGCAGATTCATCGAACAGGACCGGCAAGTCTTCAGGGTCGAAACCAAGCGCTTTGATCACCATATCGGCTTTCATATCGACGGTCTCATCCGTCTTTTCTGGCGACTGACGGCCTGATGCATCTGGCGCACCGAGTTTCATGCGGCGGACTTTTACGCCTTTCACTTTGTTCGCTTTGGTGTGCAGCACCGCTTCCGGGCCAGACAGCCATTCGAACTTAACGCCCTCTTCCTCAGCATTTGCCACCTCGCGCTGCGAGCCCGGCATATTGGCGCGGTCGCGGCGATAGAGACAGGTCACCGCTTTCGCGCCCTGGCGCACGGCTGTGCGGACACAATCCATCGCCGTATCACCGCCGCCAATCACAACCACACGCTTACCATCAGCATTGAGCGGACCTTCTTCAAAAGCTTCGACCGTATCGCCAAACCCAACGCGGTTTGAGGCGGTTAGAAAATCGAGCGCGGCGTGGACGCCGTCTGCACCGACGCCGGGAACTTTAAGATCCCGCGCTTTGTAGACGCCAGTCGCGATCAGGACTGTGTCATGGCTGTCGCGGATTTCGTTGAGGGAGATGTCATTGCCGACATCGCAGTTGAAGCGAAATGCAATGCCGCCCTCTTCCAGATGTTTGATGCGGCGTTCGACAATGTCTTTTTCGAGTTTGAATCCCGGAATACCGTAGACGAGCAGACCGCCGCCGCGATCATAGCGGTCATAGACCGTGACTTGATAGCCTTTCCGGCGAAGCTGTTCCGCAGCGGCCAAACCGCCAGGGCCAGCGCCGATGATCCCCGCAGACTGGGTGCGCTCGCGAGGCGGCTTAATTGGTTTGATCCAGCCCTCTTCCCAAGCCGTGTCTGTAATGTGGCGCTCGATAGAGCCGATCGTCACCGTTCCATGACCAGACTGTTCAATCGTGCAGATGCCTTCACACAGCCGATCTTGAGGACAAATACGACCGCAAATCTCCGGCATACTGTTTGTCGCGCTGGAAACGGCGTAGGCTTCTTCTAGCCGATCTTCTGCCGCAAGTTTCAGCCAATCCGGGATATTGTTCGAGAGCGGGCAGCCCTGCTGACAGAATGGCACTCCGCACTGCGAACAGCGAGAGGCCTGGTCTCGCGCGGCCTTTTGAGCGTAATCCCCATAGATCTCATTAAAGTCGGTCTTGCGCGTCTTTGCCGAACGCTTTTTCGGCATCGCGCGGTCAACTTTGATGAATTGCAGCATTTTTTCTGCCATAGTGAGCTCCCAGGGGTAGAGGCATGCTTATGAGCAACGGGAACGGGCATCGCAAGGGCAAATTCTACCTTTAAATATTATTTTGATATTTAATAACTGCCACAAGTAGATCCACGACCACCAGACGAGAATCATTCTCACTTAAATAAAATCATTTTGATATATATAATTGATCTGTGCGAGACTGGGCGAATTGTGCAAGGGATATTGCGTCTTCAAACCCCGCGAGCTCATCCATGTCCTTGTTACAACTCATCATCATTTCGCTTGTCCAAGGTGTTACTGAGTGGCTCCCCATATCATCATCCGGACACGTCCTGCTCGCAGCTAACATGTTCACGCTTCAGGGGCGCGACGAGCTCCTCATCAATGCTGTGTCTAATCTCGGAACACTCGCCGCGATGCTGATCTATTTCCGAAAAGACGTTGTCGCGGCAACGCTCGGCGGCTTCGAACTCATCGGTGCTGGGTTTCGGAAAGCGCCTCTGTCCCGCGGTGCAAACCTGGCGCTCTGTATTATCGTCGCCACGCCCATCGCACTCATTGCCGCGATCGCGCACGAAATGTTCGTTCCAGATAGCATCCAGGCGCATTTACGCAGTGTGTGGACCGTAGCAGCCGCCACAATCGGCTTTGGGCTTTTACTATGGTGGGCAGATGTTGCAGGCGGCAAAGACCGCACAGAAAAGGATATGACCCTCGGCCATGCCGTCATGATTGGCGCCACTCAAGCGATTGCCGCATTGATCCCCGGTACCAGCCGATCTGGCATAACGATGACGGCCGCGCGCGCACTGGGATATGAGCGCACTGAAGCCGCCAGGTTTTCCATGCTCATCGGCGCCCCAATCTTAGCAGCAGCGGGCCTCTATGGCGCGATCGGATTGCTGGATGCTGAAGCCGCTGGAGGAGTGGTTAAGCTGCAGGATGGAATGATCGTCGCGGCGCTGGCATTCGTCTCTGGGATTGCCTCCATCCATGCGCTGATGACGCTTTTGAAGCGTATGAGCTTCCTCCCCTTCGTGATTTATCGGCTCCTATTGGGTGCTGGCCTCATCCTCGCGGCACCTGTCTTGGGACTGATTTAAAAGCGAAAAATTCTGTCCTGACACTTTTTTACTGGCGTCTTGGCAGGTTCATCCTTTTATAGAGAGCGATATGTCGAAAAGTGCGGACCACTGGTCCAGCCAATCCGATCGAGTACGTGATGAAGCGCCGAGAAAAGAAAAGCGAAAGCTTAGACATCCGTCTGCCATACCAACAGAAGCAAGACTTCATGGCAGCGACAAAGCAACGGGGCGAGAACGCCTCGGAGGCCCTTCGCCGCTACATCACTGACTATATCGAGGAAGCTCGACTGGCCGAACAACCCCATCCGGTCCAGGAGATTACCATGACCCTCGCACGACATCGCTTTAAATCCCTCGCGACAGCTGCTGGCGCCGCTATCGGCGTGTTTTCCATCACCGCGCTCCCCTCCGCCGCAGACTCCGCCGCCTTTGAGGCGCTGGATAAGAATAATGACGGCATTCTCACAGAGGGTGAGATTGCGCCGGGCTTTGATGCCGACATCATCGAAAAGCTCGACACGGATGGCTCGGGCGGCGTGAGCCAAGCCGAGCTGGAAGCCGCTGGCAATCACATCGTCATCCATGACAGCGAGACCTCGTCCGAGGAAGATGGCCAAGACGTCACCCGAAAGACGATGAAAGTGCTGAAGTTTAGCGACTCCGCGGATGGTGAAATTCACGGCGAGCTGACCACCGAAGTCGACAAACGCATCACCATCAAACGCATGGGCTCAGGCGCCGAGCTTTCTGAAGAAGAGCTCGAAGCCTTGATCGAGCAAGCCCTGGCGGAAACGGATGCTGACTTCGACATGGACATAGATTTCGACACAGAAACCGTGTTCGAAGACGTCAGCGAGTCCGGCGACAAACGCATCATCGTCAAGAAGATCCACCGCTCTGAAACAACGTCCAGTTCAGAGACTGACGCAGACGAAACCAAATAGCGCGCGGCGTATTTCACAATTCACAACAAGACCGAAAGCCTGTCCGGACACGAAAAGTCTGGCGTATGAACGGGCTTTCGGTTTTCATGCCCTGACGAAGCGGTCCTGATACGGGCATCGACGAACCTTCGGAGACCGGCATGACAAAACCACGCCCTGAGAAAAAGACTGAAATGATTGAAGTGCGCCTGCCGCACTCCAAGAAAGAGGCTTTTAAACGCGCGTGTGAAGAGGAGGGGATCACGGTCAGCCACGCCGTACGCACCTTTGTCGATGCTTATCTTCGCCGGTCTCGCCGGATGAAAGCAAAACGTATCGCAAAGGACATTTCGATGACTCTCATTCGCAATCCATTGAAAACGACCGGCAGCCTCGGTGCGGCGGTCGCAGCCGCATTTGGTATTGCAGCTTTGTCAGCGTCACCAAGTTTCGCTGATCGTGACACGCCGCCAATCGAACCACCAGTACCTGAATATCCAATCGATTTGGCCAATCAGGGGATTGGGGCGCATTGTGACAATTATTTCGATGTCAGCCCGGAAGGCTACGTCATCAATCTAGAGGTCAAATGCGGACATCCTGGCTTCGTAACCTCATCGCACAACGCAGTTTCGACACTCCGGTTCAAACCCAAAATGGTCGATGGCGAAGCGGTGACCCGCAAAGGCGTGATCTATCCCATCGTCTATTTGCTGCAAGATGAAGACGGAAATGACATCGAGCCGCTTATGCCGAAAAAAGACTAGCGCACATTGGGCGAGACCATGGCGACCTCGCTCGAAACGCTAATGGCTAGGGCTTCGCGACTTCCAAGAAGGTCTGTGCAACGCGGTCGATTTGAACATCTGAGAGCTCTGGGTACATCGGAATACTCACGATCCGTTTCGCAATGCGCTCAGTGACACTCAGATCGCCCGCGCGCATAGCCGTTCCTTGCAGTGCAGGCTGGAGATGCAGCGGAATCGGATAGTGGATCATGCAGGCGATATTGTTCGCCGCCAGGTGCGCCATCACGTCATCGCGGTTATCGACCTCGACAATGTAGAGGTGCCGCGCCGAAGCCGACTGGGCCGGCAGCTCAATAACTTTGAAGCCCTGCGGCTTGAAGTGATCATCATATTTCTGCGCGATCTCGCGGCGTTGGCCCGTCCAGGCGGCAAGACGCTTGAGTTTTACGGTTAGAAAGGCCGCCTGAAGACTGTCGATCCGCAAATTGTCGCCGACCATATCGTGTAAGTAGCGGTCTTCTCGGCCATGATCGATCAGCTTCCGGATCACCTTGCCGAGATCATCATGGCGGGTCATCACCAATCCCGCATCGCCATAGGCCCCGAGATTCTTCGACGGATAAAAACTATAGGTCCCTGCATCTCCGTAAGTCCCGGACATCTTTCCGTTCCACGCCGCCATTTGCGCCTGCGCAGCATCTTCCAAAACTTTCAGGCCATGCGTCTCAGCGATTGCCATGATCGCATCCATGTTTGCCATATTGCCGTAAATGTGGACCGGGATGATCGCTTCCGTTTGTGGAGAAATCAGAGCCTCAACTTGTGCCGGATCGATTGTGTAATCATCCGGATTGATGTCGGCAAAGACAGGCTTGTACCCGGCCAGAATGACCGATTCAGCCGTCGCGAAAAATGTGTGAGACGGCAAAATAACTTCAGCACCCGGCGACAGATCGAACGCCCGAAGCGCCACGGTCAGAGCGGACGTACCATTCGAGCAGCCAATCGCATGCCCCGACCTCAGACCGTGCAACTGCGCAAACAGCTGTTCCATTTCCGCGACCTGCGGGCCATTGAGAAATGCGAAATTCTCGAAAATGCCATCGAAGGCCTGCTGAATTTCAGGCTTTATGTCAGCATATTGCGCACGCAAATCGACGAGGGCAATCGGATCAGAAGAGTGTTCCAAAGGTCAGGATCTCCTTTTGTAGAGGCGCACAATCGTTTGTGGGTGAATGAATACAGGCGTTTTACCAGACTCTTCGCTGTATCTTTTTGTCTCAACCAGTTCGAAGGACGATTCCAATAGCGCTTGTTCTATCTTTTCAACGAAACGAGACTGGCAATAGGATTCGATCACCACGGCCTGGTCTTCTTGTGCCAGCAGCTCCAGCAATCCGCCATTGATGATCCAGCCTTCCCCTAATTCATTCGTGGTTTCTTCCGGCGTCAGTTTCTGATGCCCCCACGCGCCATGCTTCAAAAGCATCCAATAGCTTGGATCTTTATAATGTGTCAGCGGCATGGAAGTGGTCAGCGGCGCATCACCAAATCCATAATTATAGAGGCGAATTTCAGGTCGCGCCTCCCAAAGCGCGGCCATTGAGTAAATGTTGCAAGAGATATGAGGCGCATCGCCCATGCCGCGCTCGACGGCAAATTGGGTCGCTTCTCGGTTCTGATCGAATTTGAAGCGATTGTTCAGCTCCACAACGGTCGAGCTCATGAATGCAGTCAGAAGAACTGCCAACGCGCCAAGTCGCCAGGTATGCTTTAATCGCGATAGTCCGTATCCAACGGCTATCATGACCCCCAAGAGGCTTGGGATCATAACTCGGGTCGAGAGCACAGGTTCGTGCAAGTGATAGAGGCCGAGGATGATCGGATAGATGAGCCACAACCCGGTCAGCGCCAATGCAAACGGGTACTTTTTCTGCGCAAACGCAAACGCCGTCCCGATCGCTGCTAGCACGAGAAGAGAGCCTTCAATGATGGGACTGAAGTTAAACAGGCCGGGCGCTCCAATCGCATTGCGATAGAACCACTGAATCTCCGACAATTTCACCGCGTCACCCAAGCCCGTGAACGCCTGCGATGCGCCATAGAGGCTGATCAGCCAAGGCAAAGCAATCGCCAGCACGACGAGGTTCACCCCGAACCATGGCAACACGACCTGCCGGCCTTTTAGGATGTAGCCGCCAACCAATCCCGCACCGCCAATCATCGCCATAGCGATGAGGCCAATCGCGTGAGAGTAAATTGCAATCGCTGCACCGAGCACGTAGGCGGCCATCCGCCATTTCGACTCTGTAATCCGAAGCGCGCCATAAAACGCGATCATCAACCCGCACATCAAGAACGGATACATCCGCGCGTCTTGGCTATAATAGACATGGGCGGTTGAAACCGCCAGCAAAGCGCCCGTGATCAAGGCGGCTCTTCGAGATGCGAAGCCCCGCACCACATAGATTGCGAGACCAATGGAGGCGATACCTGCGATCGCGGCCGGGCCACGCATAAATTCGAGGCCGGGAAAAACGCGATGCCAAACGTGTTGGATTGCATAGGTGAGTGGCGGGTGCACATCGATATTATGGAAGAGAATTATATCGAGCGGCAGGCGCGCCCAGGCACGCGTTGCCCCCTCATCCATTCCGATCGATCCGCCGCTGAGGTTCCAAAAGCGGAGAACGGCCGAAACTACCAGAATTAGAATGAAGCCCGCGCGGAACATCTGGCGCGATAGGTCACCGTCTGCATCCGACGCGGTAATACGCTCAAGCAGAGCGTCGATTTTACTTAAGACAGAACGAATGCTCATCTTCCCCAACCCACTTTACCGCTCAACTGTCGCGCGAACGAATGTTTACGCGGATGATACAGCAATTGCCCTGTACTTTCGGGGCGAAACGACCGTCAAGCCGATTCCCCCAGAATCAATAAAGTTCCCCAAAAACGCGAACCCTATTGATCTCTTGTTCAGAAGATAACAGAGAGTGATCCTCGGTGTGGGGATCGAACAATCTAATTTCGCCGCTCAAACCATTCAGAGGCTCCGCCCTTCTGATTATTGTTGCGTATAAACCATAAGTAGTACCATGAAGCTCGAAATTACGATTCCGGTTCTGAATGAAGAAGAAACCTTGGATCGGCAAATCCGGATCGTTGACGCCTTTTTGGCGGAACATTTCGATGCCGACTTCCAAGTTCACGTTCTTATCGGCGACAATGGGTCGACAGACAAAACTGAGGCCATTGGACGGGCGTTGGAGCAAGAGCTCGAGCGCGTACGATATATAAATGTCGGGCAACGCGGTGTCGGACTCGCGCTCAAAAAGTGTTGGGGCGACTCAAGCGCCGACATTATCGGCTATATGGATCTCGACCTCGCAACAGATCTGAAACACCTCAAAGAGGCCATCCTACCCCTTGCGGCGGACGAAGCTGATCTGTCTGTTGGCAGTCGCCTTTTGAAAGGTTCACGCGTCGTCGGGCGTACGATGAAGCGGGCATTTGTGAGCCGCGTCTTTAACTTGATGCTCAAGACCTATCTCGGTGTGAAATTCACCGACGGCATGTGCGGGTTCAAGTTTCTACAAAGAAAACAATTGGATCTTTTGACATCCCTCGGCACGCAATCCGACGGATGGTTTTACTCTACTGAGCTATTGGCCTGCGCCGAGCATGCGGACCTAAGACTCCTCGAATTGCCAATCACCTGGACGGATGACCCGAATACCAAAGCGAAGATCGGTCCCCTCGCGATCGAGTACATTCAGGCCATGCGCGACCTCAAGCGTAAATTATCTACGGCGGTCGTATAATGCGGATGATGCTCTCTCTCGAGGCTTTGCAGAGAGCGTCGCCGGATGGCGTAGCGGCTTTGCTCGACCAGTTTATCGAGAATGGCGGGACGTATATTCATGTTCTCGCCCCAATGGCAGACGAGACCTCGAGCCTGAGCGATGCGTCGATTCTCCAAGCCGTGTCGGATTGGCTGAGCACGCATTTAGACTCGAACCCGAAAGTGTTCTGCACGATCAGTAAAAAAGAACGGCTTCGCGACAGTGATGGCTATAGTTCATCCGCAAACCTTCTTACCAAAACCGAACTCATTCGCGGCGATGTGTTTGACGCGCTTTATGGCGTTCTCTTTGGCCTCGAGAAGGGCGAAGGCGAACCGCAATCAGCTTTAGAACAAGCTACGGAAGCGCTGAAATACCTACATGCGTCTGGATTGTTGATCGGGCTGCGCAGTTTGAACGGCGACGAACCTCTCACCGAGTTCATTCATGAGTCCGGATTGGATTACATCCCATATCTTGAGCTCTCTGCAGAACCCTACACTCAAATCTCGCAGCACCTCGACTTAAATCCAAAACGCAAATTTATTTTTCATATCCCGCACCTTTCGATGCTCTCCGAACCAGGATTCGAGAACTCATTGGACGTCCTCAAGAATTTTAGCTTCGCTTGGTCGTACGCCCCGACATCGGCGATGGAGCTTGAGCGCTTTATTACCTGGTTCGCTTCGATTAGTATCACCAACGCACCTCCCGAGCCCGTCGCGGAAGATGCCGTCGCCTCAAAACTGCGATGAGTGGCAAAGAGACATACGACTTAGCTATTCTGGGGGCTGGCTTTTTCGGGTCCTATGCCGCGCTTCACTTTGCGCAAAAGGGGCTCAAAGTGCTGCTGATTGACCGGGAACCGCGTCCGTGGAGCAAGGCCAGCCTCGTCAATCAAGCTCGCGTTCATTCCGGCTATCACTATCCTCGGAGCATAAAAACAGCACGTCTCGCGCAGGATCACCGAGAGCAATTCATCCGCGAGCATGCCTACGCGATCAACAAGACCTTCACGGCTTATTACGCGGTCGAACGGCGCAACTCGCTGACCAACGCCTCACAATTTGAGCGGTTCTGTAAGAAAATCGATATCCCTGCCGTGGAGACGAAACGGCTAGATCTGTTCAATCACGATACGTTTGAAGCGATGTATGAGACGGAAGAGTACTCCTTCGATCCACTGCTCATTCGCCGCAAATATTTTGATCAGATCGCGTCATCTCCGATCAAAAGTCTGTATGGTTGGTACCCGGTTAGAGCTGAGAATGAAGATACCCATTGGGCTCTGACGCTGGGAAGCGATGACGATAACGCGATCCAAAATATTCGCGTGAAGAATGTCATCAACGCCACATACGCGAACATAAATTCGGTCAATCGACTGTTCGGGGTCCAGGAGATTCCGGTTAGCCACGAACTGTCGGAAATGGTTCTGCTCCAATCCGGCCCGCTAAGCGATGTTGGATTGACGATCATGGATGGTCCCTTTGTATCGGTCATGCCTTATGGTCGTTCTGGGCTTACATCGCTGTCTTCGGTCCGGTACACGCACACCGCCTATAGCGCGAAGTCAGACCCCGAGTTTCCGTGCCAGCAAAAACGGCCGGATTGTACGCCGGAATTACTGCGTGCTTGCAATTCTTGCCGCGTCAAACCCCCATCAAACGCGCGTAAAATGCTCAAGCAGCTCAACACCTATTTGGCGCCTGGTTTGCGGGTTTCCAAACAAGGGTCGCTGATGACGGTCAAAACAAAACTCCGCAGCGCGATGCGGGATGATGGCCGTCCAACAGAAGTGCACACCTATTTGAAACAACCGTTTTACGGATGTGTTTTCTCGGGCAAGATCAATTCAATCTATGAAGTCGAGGAGTTTGCGATCAATGATTAGCACGTTCTTGAGTGTCGTGGTTGAGATCAATCAATACCACACCCGTGAGCAGGTCGTTTCGTTTCTCGACAGCTTCAGCAAAGACCTTGCTGGCGATCTCGAGGATTATGAAATTATTCTCGTCGACAATCGAACGCTTGTAGATCTAGACGATCTCGATCTTGCGCCAGAGTTTCGGCGCAACTGTTACGTTTTGAAACTCGCCCGCGCCGTGACACCGGATCATGCGCGGTTTGCCGGCCTGGAACAGTCGAACGGCGATTTCGTACTCTGCACTGAAGTCGAACTTGGCGAACAGATAAATCTCATTCGAGAAATGGTTCAGGAGGGCATCGAAGGCGCAGATATGGTCTATCTCAGAGATCGAAAATCGCTGCTATCAGGACCATCTTTGAGACGCCGTTTGTTCTTCGCCGCGATCAGACTCGCAGGTGAAAGACAATATAACCCTCGCGATCGGCGGGAATTCCTATTGTCACGCAGGGCCCTGAATTGGGTTGTGAGAGACCAGACAGAGTCCGTTTTCTTGAGAGAGACGATCACCTCGCTTGGCTTTGAAACGAAAGTCATGGAAGTGAACCTGCCGGCGCCGCAACGAAGCCCGTCCGCTACGGCGGCGTTTAGCGAAGCTTGGAATACGCTTGCCCGTTCGCCAAGATTCTTGAGCGGAGTGGCACAGTTCGTCATCCTCTCCTTCTTTATCATTTTCGTGCTGACCAGTGCAGATGCTCTGCTCGTTCGCTTGTTGGAACGAAACATTTTTGGTCAACCGGATACGGTCGTCCCAGGCTGGACCCTCTTGGTATTGATTATTTCCTTAGGCTTTATGCTTTGCTCAGGCTTGCTCTACATCATTCTAAGGCTGAACCTGATCATTCTATCTAATATCAAACAACAACCACGTTACATCATCGAACATTTTGGGCGTATCTAATATATGAGTGGCGAGTTCATCCGATTTCTGATTGTCGGCGTGTTCAACACGATCGCAGGCTACGCAATCTTTCTGTTCGGTCTGTGGGGCCTGTCCATGAACGCCTTCGCGGCGAATGCCATGTCCTACATGATCGTGGTCTTTGTTGCTTACTTCATCACCGCGAAATTCGTTTTCAAGAAACCCATCGCCCCATCGGGAATGGGTCAATTTCTAGCGGCGTTTTCAATCGCCTTTGGTTTGAACCAGGCGGTTTTGCTGGGCTTTGACCGGTTTACCGGTCTGCGGCCCGAGTTTGCCCAAGTTTTCGCGATGGGCACTTACACCGTCGTCTTCTTCTTGCTGAACAAGTTTGTTGTGTTTCGGTCAGCAGAATAGCTGCGAGCGTTGCAGACTATGCCGAGCTTGGGCTCGGCTCGACCGGCGTCAAGGCACCATAATATTCGGCTTCTTGCGCAGAGAAGAAGGCCCCCGCTACACCAGAGTGAAAAATGGCCCGGACATAGTGCTGACGGCTCGTCGTTTTCGACCCAATGGTCACCCCAGACATCACGAACAGAAAGGCTGCTTTCACGCTCGCCATGCAGGCCTGAGCAAACCGGCGGAGCACCGATCCTTTGTAGTAAATGACTTTTCCGTAGGTGATCCCAGATCTGAATTTGTTTTTGACCAGCCAGTCCAAAGACAAGCGGTTCTCATGTACAGGCTCGTGAGCAATCGCATTGGGCGTTTCACCAAGCACGGCACCAGCCAAAAAACACTCATAGAAAAACTGAGTGTCTTCGCCGCCTGTACGCCCGCGCTCTTCATTAAATCGAAGTGGTTTAATAGCCGGATGGGTGCGCTTGAAGAATGAGTTCGATGTGTGCCCGGTCATCACAGGGCGGTGATGGCTGACATTTAGCGTATGGAAATCAGCTTCTTTAATCCATTGCGGCGCATGATCGGGATAAAGCGCCAAAACTGGCCCAATCGAAACGTCAAAACTCTGCGCCATGGCATTATCGAAATGGGTCTGAAGCCAAGTTTCGGTAGCGACTTCGTCATCATCAATGAAGGCAATCCAGGTTCCACTCGCATTGTCGAGGCACGCATTGCGCGCGATAGAGATATTACGGGACGGCGCGTGTATATAGGTGATATCAACGTCCGGATGTTCGTGCTGCATGCTCTCAACATACGCTCGACCTGATGGTTCGATGTCATTATCAGCGATGACAATCTCGAAGCTCAGCTCGTCAGCGACATGCTGCGCCACAATCGAAGAGATTGTTTCGCGAACCGACGGACGCCGGAACGTACAAATACATACGCTGATTACTGGTTTCGTCATAACGTCTTCGCTCGACCTATGTTCGCTTTGGCTGAGAGAGTGCATCGTTGGAGGCAAATGCAATTTTCGTGTCGCGTTCGAATATTTGCTGTAAAATGTCACGCAGAAAGCCTGCGGGCTCAACAAATGTATCCTTAGGCAAATCCAAAAGCGCATTCCGGTAGCGAGATATCTCGCTGCGATCATCGAGCAATTCTTCAAGCTTAGCTGTCAGCGTTTGTTCCAAGGGCTCGTTCAGCGTAATTCCGCTATCGTGGGTAGAAGTCCAGTCGGCAGTTTGCGTTCCGGCTGGCGTGATAAAGGGTGTCGCAAAATAGCCCCCTTCATAAATTCGATTTGGCAGGAGCCATGTTGAATTAAGGCCTGCTTCCATAAAATCGCCGGTCCAAGTGAGATCAAACGACTGATAGATACTTGGTAGATCTTCAGGAGCGCAATAGGCGCCTGCGAAGATCATGTTCGGGTTTTCTGAAATCGTTTGATGAAATTCTGGAACACTTCGCAAAGCAGGTTTTCCATGAATTCGAATTTCAACTTTGCCCGCAAGTTTACGAGACACGCGGTCCAATAAATCCAAGGTTCGCTGACAGCGCAATATCCCCACCCAGCCGATCTTGAGGGGCTCATTTTTTATTTCTAGAGCTTGCTCAACCTGAGTGGGGCGCGGGGTGATGTCCGCGAAACGCGCGGTCAGTCTATTTTCAATCAGAAAGGCTCGGTAGAGATCTGGATAGTGCCGACTAAAGTGATGCTCTACGAATGCTGGTGAGCTTACGAGCACCCCCATACTTCGTTTCAGCAAGCGCCGCTCGATGCCTCGCGCAATAGTACCTATCAGATCTTCTCGGCATAGAAGCCTATGAATGTCCAAGCACTCATAAATAACCGGTGTCTTCAGACCTAACCAAAACTTGGTCAGATAGGCTGTCGCCAGCATATCGAAATTTCGCGCAATGATCGCATCGGCAGCTACCAGATCACGCTTGTGCCGACCTGCAGCAAACGCGCCTTTGAAGATGCTGTACACGCGGTGCAGGTAAGCCCCATTTTTAGTCACGCCCAATTCGACATTGTTCCAATCTGGCTGATGATACGGATCGCGGGTCATCATATAACTGTAAACCTCCACGCCGATCTCACGAAAGCTATGGACGCGCTTTCGTATCGCCGCGTCCGACGAGTCGTGCCCGAAATAAGCAATACGCATCTTGCTTATCCTTTGTTGAGCAGGGAACGAAGCTGAGATGTTGCTGCTTCGTCTTCGATCACTTCATTAGGCTCGTTTATGTTAGCAGCCGGGATCGGCACGACAGACTTGTCCTGACGTGGTTTCAGCCAGCGCCACTTCGACTCCGTCGTATAATACTTGCGATAAGCGTTTGACGACGAAGACTGCTCTGTATGGTGACGCTTCTTCGTCAAATCGACCATATTCAAGGCAAGTCCCAACACATCGGCTTTCATGCTCTTCAGCATTTCCAATGAGCGACGGACGGACGTGCGGCGAGAGCGCATCCAGCGCAGGATGAGGATGGTCTTGTCTGTCTTACTCGCGATCACACCAGCCTCCGCAATTAGCAGCAGCGGCGCCGTATCGATTAGGATGAGATCGTACTGTGTTTTCAGCTGCGCAAGCAGCGTGTCGAAGCTCTTGGTTCCGAACACATCGAACAGTGTCTTACCGTTCGGTGTTAGGGCCAGAAGATCGAGGCCAGTATGCTCTTCGCGGTAGATCGCTTCTTCGAGCTCACACTCACCGAGCAAGAATTCAACCAAGCCGGTCTCTGGAGAAATCCCGGCTGAAGCCGTCAATTGCCGGCGACGGAAATCGCCATCAATGACCAGCGTCTTATCGCCGGATAGAGCTGACATGCGGCCGAGGCTGAGCGTCAAGCTGGTCTTACCTTCATCAGGAAGCGACGACGCAATCGTGACCGTTTTTGTACCCTCTTCCATCGCGGAGATCGCAATCGAAGCACGCAAGTAGCGCATACTCTCAGCGTATGCTGACAATGGATCTTGGATCAGGAAGTCGGCCGGCACTCGGCTGCCGAAGCCCAGGAATTTCAGAGAGCGAATGAGCGGCACGGCGCCCAAACTCGGGAAGCCAAACTTGCGTTCGATCTCTTCGACAGAGCGGATTTGATTGTTGAAGATCTCCAACGCGATCGCGATGCTGACACCAACACAGCCACCCAAGAGCATACCAATGATCAGGTTCAGCATCTTCCGTGGCGATGACGGAGATACTGGAACAGATGCCGGCGACAAAACGCGTGAGTCGGGTTGTACCAGCTCATCCTGCTCACGTGTTTGCTTAAAACGTTGAACAAACTCTTCGAGGATCAGGCGGCTGGCTTCAGCTTCACGCTCAAGCTCGTTCAATCGAACTTGCGAGCGGTTGTTTCGTGCCAGATTGGAGCGTGACTGACCAATACGCCGATCCAAAGCCGCGATTTGGTCATTCGCAACGTCGAGCTCGACTCGCAGGTTATCCACGATGCGGCTCGCCTCGTTCGTCATTTGCTGCTCATAGTCGCTAATCTCGCCAAGCACGGCAATCATGCGCGGGTGCTCAGGTCCCAATGAGGTCGACAGCTCGGCTCGGCGGCGTCTGGCTTCTGACAGTTGGGTCTTCAGCTGAGCAATAACAGCTGAGTCCAAAACCTCGCCGATCGCATCAACGCCGGCGCCTGTATTGAGCTGGCGGCGCATGCCATCATATCTCGCACGAAGTCGGGCAACCTCACCCTCGAGCTCAACGCGTTGGCGTTGCAAAAGGGCGATATTCGCTTCGGTTAGCGTCGCACCCTGTGCCGCCAAGAGACCAGATTCAGAGCGATAATTCTCAACCAAGATTTCTTTCGCGGAAACCTCTTCTTCAAGCGTTTCAACACGCTCGGCGAGATAACGTGTAGCCCGGGCCGTCGCTTCCAGTTTCACTTCCAGTTGCTCTAGGCCGTACTGTTCAGCAATCGCATTCGCGAGGCGCGCAGCGTTCTCAGCCGACTCACTCGTGACGGTAACTTGCATCAAATAAGTCGTGCCGACACGGCTCACTTGAACCTTCCACATCAGGTTCCGGAGTACGATTTCCTTGATATCTTCTTCGGTGAGCGGCTCGGTCTCTTCTGCCTCGTCACTCCCTGGCAGCAAACGTGCCAGCATGCCCGGCTCTTTCGGTGGAATCAGGGTCGGATTGAATTCCGGATCCTCAATCAGATTTTCTTTTTCGACGACCTTCGCCAAAAGGGCTTTCGAGCCCATAACGCGAACTTCGGTGTCGATCACGGCCGTGTTTAGCGCCGCACCGCTCAAAACAGCGCCGAGGTCGATAACATTCGTCTGCTTACTGTCGACAATCACAGTCGCCGTCGACGTATACTGCGGGGTCTGTGTGAACGTGTAGAACCCGATCAAACCAAACACGAGCGCGGCCGCAATCGAGATCGTCCAAAAGCGGCGGATCGCCAGCTCGACGATAGATTTAACGTCGCGAAAAATATTATCGCTCGTGGATTCGGACGCGTCGTTCCTATCCTGTGCAATTTCGAAACTAATTTTCTGCGACATAACCGATCACCACGTTCTGTATCATCGTTGTTTTTGTATATTGTTCGAAACCGATCGTTCAGACCGGCCTGAATAGTGCTTTAGCACTTGCGAAAGAAAACCTGATCCCCACGACAGATGCATTGTCGCCAAAGCGAAGCCTGTCCATAGGCCACATAGACTCATTTTGGACAACGCAAACGTCAAGGAGACGGTCACCGCCACTACTAAATAGCTCACTGGGAGTAAAGCGAACCAAGGGGAGAGGGGCAATAAGGCGACACCGAACAAAATCCCTAAAACGGCCGCGACCGGCACGAGTTGCCTAATCTTCGGGCGAACGGCATGTTTCAGGATCGTTCTGGCGCGTCCTTTACCGTAATTGAAATATTGTCTTGCGAGGCTCTGAATATCGCCTCTTGGCGTATATTCGATACGCGTGTCAGCATCTAAATAGATAGATCCACCGGCGAGGCTAAGCCGGTGGTCATATTCTGCATCTTCATTGTGCGAGAACGACTCATCGTATCCGCCGACCTTGCGAAACCAACCAAGATCAAAACCGGCATGATGCCCATGATCGACGTAGCCAGATTTCGATCCGCCGCGATGCGCAGCGCCGCCCGATCCAAGCAATGAGTCGACGGCCCAAGCATTAGCCTTTTCAAAACAAGTCGTGCCCACCGAATCCATCGCCGTCACGACTGAAGCCGCGCCCGTTGTTTCGAGCGAGCTCACGATGTCGTCCAAAAAGTTCTCGGGGTAAATCGAATGGGCATCGCATCGAATGATGTATTTCGTGTCCGGCGAGGTGACTTGGGAGACGGCTAGGTTTACCGCCGCTGATTGCAGCTTTTTGGGATTCTTCAGCAAGCTCAGTTGGGGAAACTCGGTGCTCAGGTCGCCAACGATTTCCCGAGTGCGGTCGCTGCTTCCGCCATCACACACCACAGCAGTGTAACGGTCGGCGGCACCGCCGAGTAAGGAGCGCAAACAGGCCTCAATGTATCCCTCCTCGTTGAGAGTCGGGAGCACAACCAAAACATCGCGTGAGGCAGTATGTTGGGCTGAGCCAGCTGGCATGTTCGTTCAAAATCCCCGTTCAACGCAAACAGATCAACGCAGGGCTTCCATTGGCAGACCGCTGCGATGCACCATGGTCCGTATTCAAGTTGTGTGCCAAAAATGGGGCACTGCAGCAGGTTTTCACGTCGTTAAAACGAAGATGATATCCCGAGCCACAGAATGGCCAATTGAAACCACACCCGAAACCGTCAAGAAGACCCAACTGGCGCCTCAGACACCGGGGCGCATCATGAGCAACCGGACAGCAAAACCAGAAAATGCCTGAGCACACCTCAAAAAGCATTATAAAATCAATTGGCTGGGTCTCCATCGGAAATATCGCGACCTTGCTGTCGGGTATGATTTCGCTGATCGTCATTGCGCGCATTCTGGATCCCGCGGATTTCGGATTGTACATCACCGCTATTTTGGTGATCGCCCTTCCAGGCACCGTGTCTTCAACTCTAGCTAATGCGTTGATTCAAAAGTCAGAAATTTCAGAGCGCGAGATAAAAACTGTAAACGGCGTCAGCGTCGCGCTCAGCATGATTTTCTGTGCGGCACTGTTCGTTTTAGCGCCCACCATTTCAGATGCACTCGGCCAAAACCAATTAGTCATGATCGTGAGGGTCTGCGCCTTTTTCATGATTTTTGACGCCATCACCTCAGTCTCTGCTGGGCTGCTGACGCGGAACATGGAATTTAAGAAGATCTCAGCGGTCGACATCATCTCCGGTTTGATCAGCGTGACCTGCGGGATCACCTTTGCCATTTTGCTCGAAAATGCCTGGGCCCTCGTGATTATGGAGGGGACCCGTCGGTTTTTGAGGATGGTTCTGTTTTCCACGTTTGCAAAATGGCTTCCCAGCGTTGCGTTCGATATGGCTGCCTTAAAACGAGTGGCCCTGTTCGGTACTCATATGACGCTCCTGAAATTATTGGTCCAAGTTCAGGATGTCGTCACAGGGCTCATTGTGGGGCGTGTGAATGGTCCCGCAGGCCTGGGACTTTATAATCTCGCCAATCGTCTGCTTCAGCAGGCGACGCAGACTCTCATCTGGCCCGCGAGCGTCGTCGCGTTCCCATTGCTCGCTAAAGCAAAACCCGGGTCTCCAAATTTTCGACAATCACTCTCTGAGTGCATCTCCCTCGTCACTCTGATCAGCTTCCCAGCTTTTGCAGGAGCATTTGTGGTCGTACCAGAATTGATCCCGATCTTGTTCGGGGAGAAATGGTCTGGAGCGATTGTGGCCACACAAATCGCCTTGGCTCTGGGTGTCTTTAGATCAATCGCGACCGTCAATGAAAGCGTGCTTAGCTCAGTCGGCAAGCCTGAGCGTCTAGTCTTCATCAATTGCGCGACCTTGGCCTGGATTATCATTGGTCTCACGCTGTTCGCGAAGAATGGATTAGAAGCCGTTATGCTGGTCATGCTCGCGCGTGAGGCGCTTCTATTTGCGCTAGGAGTCTGGCAAATTGATCGTGCCGTGGGCATCCAAGTGATGGATCAGCTGCGACCGGCGATGCTGCCATTGTTTGCTGCGTCCGGTATGTTCGTCGCAATCTTCGCTTTGAACAGTTTTGCAATTGTAAGCTGGCCTGCGATCGCTGCGATCGGGATCACGATCTTCACGGGTATCCTAAGTTACGCCGCGTGTTTGTATCTTGTTGCACCGGCCACGGTACGCCGTGTGCTCGCCATGGTGAAAAAATAGCGCACGGATATGGCGTTTAGCGCGTCCGCGATGAATTGAGTTTGTTGGCAATCGTGCGAACCGCGAAGCCTAAGGTCGCTCGAGAGATGAAGAAAGAAGAGACGATTTTCCCAAGGTCGCGCTCGCGGGCGCCGTCGAGCAAAGTCCATATACCCCATTCCTTACGGGAATAAGCAAGGTGCCCAGAAATCGCTTTGCGCTCAGACTTCGAAAGATCTTTTCGGCTCAAAAAGGTCTGATCGATCATCGCAACTTTCTTGTGTTCATCGCCTGCTTGTGAGCGAGAACTGCTATGTGGCCGCTGGATGAAATAATATCCGCACGGGTCAACCAGGACCGCTGAAGCACCGTCCAAAAGAAGACGGGTGTAGAGCTCGTAGTCTTCGGCAAAACGAAGCTCCGGTTGATATGGCGCCTCAGGGATTTCTAGCCGCTTTCTCGAGATAAGGGGCTTGAGAAACCCGAGTTCAGATCTTTCCCGGGGCATATCGTATGAGTGCTCGACAAAGTAAGCCGCGCCTATCGGGACAATTCCCTCAGGCTTCTCCAGCCAGAGAACACGATCGACCTCGAGCGGTGTGTCAGCCTGGGTAATCAGAAGATTATCGGCCACAATGTCGGCGCCCTGATCTTTGGCGATCTGGATGAGTTTGCTGACCCGCTCAGGATCCATGATGTCATCGCTATCCAGAGGCAAATACCATTCCGCATCCGTGTGTCCGAGCGCGATGTTACGGGCCTTCGATGGACCACCATTTTGCGGGGCTTGAATAAAGCTGGCGCAGTCAAATTCCGCACACACAGCCCGTGCGACTCGCGCCGTATCATCCGTCGAGCAATCATCGACAATCACGACTTCTAAGGAAAATCCAGACGGCAGTGTCTGTGCAGCCGCCGACCGGATCGCGCGTTCAATATTCGCCTCATCATTGAACACGGCAATGACGATCGCGACTTTGTTTTCATCTAGCGCAATTGTCATTTTGGCTCAAACGCTCCCAACTGATCGTGGATAGAGAAAATGCACGTGAATTTCAGCCTCTTATTCAGCAAGCTACGTGCCGAAATTTTGCTTCACCGCAATCGGCAGGTCTAGCGTCGAGTGAGCCGTTTAATGAACCGGCCAATATTCTGCACCCAAGACGGCCTCGCGTCTGCATCGATCGCCGGTTTAATCAAAAACAGTCTGAGGTTGGACGGCGCAATTTGAAGGGTCGACCACCACACATAGGATAAAACTTTAGTCAGCCCCTGCGTCTCACTCTGAGCGCGGCGTTTGGCGCGATCCAAAAGGACGGCCAAATCATCACCTTCGATTTCATGCAGCTCTGGCTCGATAATCAGCGAGACGATGCGCTCTCGCAGCAAAAAATGGTCTTCATCAAAAACTGCTGGACCATGTTCGAGCCCGAGACGTTTAGCGTGCTCATGCATAGACGTACGGCGGTCATGTCCATGTTTGATACGCCACCGCGCACGCTTTGCGTAGACCTTTCGGAATTGAGAATGTTGTCGGGTGTGCAGTCGATAGGCAGACATCGGCTCATCGATCGTCAGGCTCGCCCCATAAAGCGGCACCGTTGAACAAAGAAACCCATCCGCGCCGTATCGATAGACGTCTTCATCCATTGGCAAAGCTTGGGACAAAGCTTCGCGCGAAAACACCATTCCAGATGTTACGGTGCTATCATATTCGCCCGTGGTCAGCAGTCGTTTGACGATATCGCCACTCGCAAGGGTTTGGTCAATTGGGGGGAACAGGCCTCGAGTGTTCCCACCTGGATCGCCGTATTTCATCCGAAAATGATAGATCGCTGCTCCGGGTTGATAAGCGGATAAAATGGTCTTCACGCCATCGGGTAGAAGAAAATCATCCGAATCCAAAAACATGATAAGGTCGCCTGTGGCGTACTGTAAGCCCTCATTGAAACCGGCACCCTGGCCCCCGTTTTTTTCCCTTAGGACCAGGTCTGCTCGACCTGCATACTGTTGGATCACATCTCGCGATCCATCTGTCGACGCATCATCAACCACAATGAGTTGAACCTTGGGCTCTTGAGACAATACGCTTTCGATCGCAGCCCCGACGAATGTCTCATAATTGTAATTAGTGATGATGACCGAAAGCGTCGGTGTCTGAGAATGTGCCAAGTAATGCCCCGTGAGCGGAAAAACGCGGTAATTTGCAGGATTCACACCAAGCCTATGTCGAATGCCTTTCGATCGCGTTTACCTTTAAGGTCAGATGACCATGCCCATTGGCATGGCGTTTGCAACCATAGCCATTATCAACAAAAGTTGTCGCGGCCTTACCTTGTGGTGAGGGCCGGCAAGGCATGGAGTTCTAGATGCTCAAATTCGCAACCACATCCGCGATGATGGCAGCCGCCGGTCTGCTAGCTGGATGCCACGGCCTAACAGAAGCCGAGTTCAACCAATCCGCCGCTCAACCTTTAGAAAACGACGCAAAAGTCGCGCCCATTTTTGTCGACTGGAGTCAGTTTGCGGTAAGCGACGACTGGTACGTCTCCGATCACCCCCTTCCAGGCGGGCATTGGAAAAGCGATTTCGCATCCAAAAATGTGCTCGCGCTTCCCAATGGGCTTAACATCAAAATGACTTCTAAGACGCCGGCAAATGAAAGCTGGCATTGGGATGGCGGGGAAATCCAGCACAAGGCTCGCGTCAAGTTCGGTGAATATCATACCATCATGCGCGCTGCGAGCGGCTCAGGCCTCGTCTCAAGCTTTTTCACCTACACTGGTGAGTATTACGGAACCCCGCATGAGGAAATCGATTTCGAATTTGTCGGCAAAAGCCCTTACGAAGTCCAACTAAACTCTTTCACAAACGGCACCTCTCATGGTCGCATTGAACATCCGGTGGATTTCGACACAAGCAAGAACTTCGCTCTCTATTCCTTCACTTGGAACCCTGACCGGATCTCTTGGTTTGTGAATGGTGAACTCGTCCACGAAATCACAAGCGAACTGCATCCGATCCCACAAAACCCCGCCATACTTTTCGCGAACGTATTCCAAGGGCGGGAAGAAGGCTGGGTCGGCGCACCAGAGTTTGTCGACGGCGCACAAGCGACGTATCGCTGCATGTCATATCGACCAACGGGCGATACTACTTCACCGACATGCGCTGAAATTTATGACCTCGAGTATAATCAGAAAGATTAGAAGATCGATCTGCTCAACGCGTCTGACAGCTTACCCAACGTAGCGAGGGCTTACGCCTTAAGCGTTCTGATTTTTTTGAGCGTACTGTCCGTAAGGTCGGAACCGGTAGAGATAGCTTGGCACGATCGCTTCGATCGTTTCAAGCTGCTCGACCCCGAGATCCGCAAGGGTCAGGGCGCCATCAGACACGACATTGTCCTGCTTTAACAACTCGACCTGATTGCCCGTGATCGGGGGCGCACCCAAAATCCCAGAGGAGAGTGGCCAGACATAGTGATATAGGGCGCCAAAGGTTAGGCCCATCGGCTTTGCGAGCGAAAATGGCATCGGCAAAGGGTAACGTTTCCGATGAACGGTTTCGCAAATGTACTGATACAGCTCTGCAAACGTGTAAGTCGACGGCCCGCCCAGCTCGTAGGTCTTGCCGGCACTTTCTTCAGACGAAATGGCTTGCACCAGAGCGCTCGCCACATCCCCGGCATAGACCGGTTGAACCTTCGTTTTTCCGCCGCCAATCGCAGGCAGGAAGGGCAGAATGGAGGCGATTGGGTGCGCGGTCATTGCTGCAAAACGATTGAAGAATTCGTCTTCAGGCCCAAACACGATCGATGGCCGCAATATGACAGAAGACGGGACAAGGTCGCGAATCGCCGCTTCCGCTTTGCCCTTAGTTTCAGCATAGTCCGCATTCGCCTCAGCATCCGCGCCAATGGCTGAAACGTGAACCAGTTTCTCGATCCCAGCAGCGGCGCACGCCTCTGCGACATTCACCGCGCCCTCGAGCTGTGTTGCTTCGAAGCTTTGGGCGCCTTTTTCATAGAGAATGCCAACAAGATTTATGACGGCATTGGCTCCGTCGATCGCCGCATCAATGGATGCGCGATTGCGTACATTAGCTTGAACGATATCCACCAGACCAGGCGCGCCAGCCAATCTAACTTCACCAGCCAAGTGCGGTCGGCGTACGGCCACTCGAACCCGATATCCTTTCGCGACGAGCGCGCGGGTCGCGTATCGTCCGATGAAACCAGATCCTCCAAAAATGGTGACGAGACCTTTTGCCATCGTTTAGCTCTCCAAAATCCTCAGCTGAGATTCGAAACGCTTTGATCATGATCGCCGCAAATTGTCTATCTGTGAGCGCTGTGGCGAATTGCCGGAGGTATATCAATCTCATGCAGTAAGAAAACGCCCATGTCCGCTAGACTCAACTGGGTACATCGCTGTCCAGCGCCCCATTCTTTGGAACGCTACCAGATGGTTTTTTTCATCGGCTCAAGGTCGGGATATTCCGCGTTTTGCTCTAGGAACTGCCGCTTCGTATAGTGCGAAAAGGCCATAACACGCCGGCAATTATTCGAGCAAATCCGCTTGTGCATCCAATTTTCAACCTGAGCGGTGACATGTGCGTGACGGTCAAAAAATACGTGGTAGGTGAGATTCAAACGAAATGACAAAGCGGCCTAGATTTACCGAAACGCGGTTCCAAGTTTGCATCAAGTCCGGCGCCTCGAGGCGCTGCATAACTGTGACGCCATCATAGGAATTATGGATGAACCGACCTCGCAAGAATCGCTTCAGGTCGATCTGGTGACGCGAAATACGGGGCAGCACAAAGCTCGTGGGATACCGATCTGTGTGGGTCTGGATTGTGAGAGACTTGATGCCAGTCGGCCCCCAATTTTGATCGATGAACCGTCGTATGGTGGCAGACATGCAAATCGAAGCAGAGAATCGAGTAAATTGGTTCCAATTTGTGGGCCACTTATGTGACGTTCAAGGTATTGATTGCCCCAAGCCAAAGGTCTCCAACCAAAAGGGGATTTTGGTTTTACTAGTTGGGAATGAGTATCAGGTCATTCTGGTACGAGATTTGCTGTATAGTGACCTCAATAGTTAAGGATATGCGTCTGTAGGATCACTGATCAAGATTGATTGCGTGAAAATCCAGATGATTGACAGATGATGAGATCGTTACGCGATATTGCAGACAGACTCACAGAGTGGGCGGTTCGCACTTGGAATGCGCTCCGAAGCAGGCGCCCTTCGCTTAAACGTATCGCGCCGCCCAAAGCTGCTCCAACGACATTTAAACGCCTAAGCGACGTAGATAAGTCGGAATCCGCCGCTGGCGGTCTCAAGGTCATGAGCGCGTCCAGCGAGCCAGCTCTTGAATTGCCATTTGACGCGCCTGTTTATGCTATTGGCGACGTACATGGCCGCGCAGACCTCCTAAAAGGCCTTATGAAGGCAATCGAAAACGACCAAGATACGGGCGAAGAGAAGCCGCACATCGTCTTCCTAGGCGACTATATTGATCGCGGTTTTCAATCTCGTGATGTCATCGAAATGCTCATCGATCTGGCGGATGATGACCGCTATGAAAGCGTGTTCTTGAAGGGCAATCACGAACAAGCGATGCTGCACTTTCTTTCCGATCACAATATCGGACCGGAATGGGCCAATTTCGGCGGACGCGAGACTTTGATTTCTTACAATGTCGCGCCGCCCAAATCGGTCGAGGCAGCGGAAGAATGGCATCCAATTCAGAAACAACTTCAACGCACTATTCCAAAATCGCACGTGGAATTCTTAGAACAGTTGACGGTCAGCCATAAGATTGGCCCATACGCGTTTGTCCATGCAGGCGTGCGTCCGGGAGTACCATATGAGAACCAGTCAGACGAAGATCTGATGTGGATCCGAGATGAATTCTTAAGCGCGAAAGAAAAAGAAGATCTCTTCATCGTACATGGCCATACCCCTGTAGATAGCCCCTATCTCGATCATCGCAGAGTCAATGTGGACACCGGCGCTTACTTTACAGGTAGGTTGACCGCAGTTAAAATTTTCCAGGGTCGTATGTCCTTTTTGAACAATAAAACTTCGCCGTGAAGGAACTGAAAATGTCAATAAATATCAAGAGCATCGCCCAGTACGTGCTATTCTCATTGTTTCTCGGGTTCGCTGCAGCGTGCCAGTCCACACCAGCAGCACCTGTGACCCAAACTGCACCGCAGCAGGCGGATCTGAATGTCGGTGATTACCGACTGGGCCCTGCAGATCGATTGCGGATCACGGTGTTCGGACATGATGATTTGTCAGGCGAGTTCTCTGTGGCGAGCAATGGAACGATCTCATTTCCATTGATTGGCGATATCGAAGCCGCGGGACTGACGGTTACCGAATTCCAGAAACAGACAGAAGATAGCCTGAGCCAAGGCTACTTGAGATCACCACGAGTGACCACCGAAGTCATGACGTTCCGCCCGTTCTACATCCTGGGTGAGGTCAGAAAGCCTGGCGAGTATCAATACACGAATAGATTGACTGTCATGAATGCGATCGCGACCGCGGAAGGATTCACGCACCGCGCCAATAAGCGCCAAATCGCGATCCGCGGCTGGAACGACACCGAAGAACGACGCGTCGAGTTGACGCCAAATACGCTCATCCAGCCGGGTGACACCATTCGCGTTCTCGAACGTTTGTTTTAACTATTTTAGGGGATTGTAGTTCCCGAAATCACGCGGACGCACTGCGCGGGAAGTACAGTCAGAAGGGACTATCTCAATGTCAAAATTAGCCACGGCAGGCATCACAAGTCTCCTGCTTAGCGGTTCGATCTGCGCCTATGCGCAAGTTGAGTCGATCAATTACAATAATAATCGGGTCATGCAGGGCAGCTACTATTTTGGCGCTAACGTCGACGACCCGGATGGCGAAAGCTTCTTTGTGCGTAACCGCTACACCGCCGCTGACGCCTATTTTTATGAAGGCATTGACCCTCTTCCAGTACAGTTAGGCGTTTTCGAGACGAGACCGGTTCTACGCCTTAGCCCTGTTTCAAGAAGCAATGTATTCTTGAGCGAGAACGATGAAGTCTCCGATACTTTGGTGGCGATCGCTCCATCTATTGCGGCAACAACCACTTGGTCACGGCACAGGCTCGGACTGGACGCCATCGTCCAGCACGAAGAGTTTTTAGACAGCAGCGAAGAGAGCGCCACGCAGTATGGCATTCGTGGCTTCGGCCAACTTGATATCACTTCGAACTTCGCAATTGCAGGTTCCATTGCTTCGGAAAACCTTCGCGAAAATCGTGTAAACGTGGGCGGCGTGATCAACTCTCGAGAGCGTGTTGAACTCGATCGGACAGGCGTTGAAGCGAACGCCGCCTATTTCGCGCAAAGAATTCGCCTGAGAGGCCGGTTTTCTCAAGAAACATTCGACTTCTCTGACGTGACAACGCCAGACGGCCTCCTCTTAGACCAAGACTTCCGAGACTATGATGAGACGCGCGTCGCAGCGAACGTCGAGTATGCCGTCTCTAGAGACTGGGCTGTGATCGCCGAGCTCGAGAATGTCGATCGCGAATATGACAACCTAACAGCCGGAGGGGTCAACCGCGATATCTCGGGTAATATCGTTCGCGTCGGTACAAGTTTTGAACTTCCTGTCAGCTTGCGCGGACAGGTTAGCGCCGAGTATCAAAGCTTTGATCCAGCTGACCCAACGCTGGAAGATATTGATGAGTTTGGTCTCAACGCCGATCTCCGTTGGTTCTTGACGCAGCTGACAACCGCCAGAGCATTTGCATCACGGCGCGTATCGGATGCTGGTACGACAGGCGCGTCGAGCGCGTTGGTGTCGACGTACGGCGTGGGCTTGGACCACGAGCTCCTGCGGACAGTCATCCTCTCGGGAAGCTTGAACTACGAAACGCGTGAGTTCAATCCATTCGACCGTGAAGACGAGCAAACCACGTTTGATGTCGGTGCCGTTTGGAAACTGAACCCAAACATTCAGGTTCGAGGCGGATATCGATTTACCAAGCAAGAGTCCGACATTGATCCATTCGAGGACAATGTCCTATCACTGCGTCTGAGCTTCTTCCCGTGAGCTAAGGGAAAGCATCACAGCCCTTAGTCATCTGGGAGCTATAGAACACTGGAAGCCGGCGGCCGTTCCCGTAGGTCGCCGGCTTTTATTCCAAGATCTGTTCAAACTCTATAGGCAGCGGGCGCGGGAGCAATACGAAACGGTCCCCGCCCCCAATCGGCGTTACTGAGCCTTGATCATCTTACGCCAAACTTCAGGGGCCGCTCGCAAGGCGCAAAAGGTGATGATGAGCCACGTTTGCCACGCCGTCCAAATGCCACTTTCCGGAGTCGCTAGGCTCACGAATCCGACGATCATCGCAAAGAAAACCAACCGGATCAGTTGGCTCGACAAAAAGTCTATGTCTCCGCCAGAACGCCGAACAGCGTATGCCGCCCAAGTCCTGACGATGTGAGCAGCCAAAAGCACAGCGCCCACCAATCCGATCTCGAAAAACACGATGGGTGCCAGATATTTAGAGATATGGAGCGGGACGTATGTATAGACCCGCCAGATCAAGGTCGCATGATTGAAGATCGCAAAAATGGCCTGACACAACGCAACCATTCCAAGCCAGATCGCAACCATTGCCCCCATGCCAGTCGGGCCTGCACCAAGGTCTTCCAGTCCTATTCGCGATAAGGCCTCTGCGCGATTTCCGTCGCCCAGCAAAAGCACTCCCAAAATGGTAAAAATGACCGCCCATCCCCAGGAATAAGGAGCAATTACAAACTGGTCTAGGTCCTGAAAACTTTTTGAGAGTTTTGGGTCGGCTTCTTTGCTCTGTCCGATCCGGTCGTTCTCAGCATATCCGATCTCGTAAACACTGATCATCGCCGCGAACAAAGAGATTAGGCAAACGATCACGCTCAAATCGAATGATGCCCGAAAAAGACTGAAGGCTAGGAGGACAATGACAAACTCTTCCAAGAAAACTTGTTTAATCAAAAAGCTCGGGGTGCGTTTGATTTTCGCTGTATAATAGAAGGGCCACTTAAGATGTGTCATCGCGGTCTTGTCGGTCCTCATAGCCATTCAATATGAAATCCATGCTCAACATATTCGAGCAAGTCTCGGTCATCATGATCAGAGTCTGTGATAATCACATCGCCGGTGCGATCAGGCAGACATTGAGCCGCCTCTAACATTTGAATCTTTCCATTTCGTCGATCCGTCACCAAATCTTTTTGGCTTGAGGCGACAATGTCACAAGATTCCAATTGGCTGCCTTTTAACATCGCCCTTATTGCGTCTTTTAGGCCAAAGGAGACAATCGTAATTTTGCTGGGGTCGACCGCTTCTAGCATTTGAAGGAGCTTGTCATTTTTCTTCAGAGCGAACCGCTCGCGCGCGATGCCTTCAAAATCAGAAGAAAGCGCCGGTCTTAGCTTTTGCATCACATTCAAGCGTGTTGCGTCTCTGTACAAAAAGACCCCATTCCGACCTCGAAAAACCCAAGGGCGAACAAGCCCGAGCAGTTTTAGGAACGGCCTGAACAAGAAGCTCGGTCTGGCAGACTGCAAATACTCATCCGTCGAGCTGGCGAGCAAAAGCGTAAAGTCAAAATCGATAAAGTATCGGCGGTTCGGATCACTTTCCTTGATACATTTTTCCAATGCATCGATTGCTCTGTCGCCTGTCAGATATTGCATTTTGTGTCCGCGCGCTCGGCAAGAAGAATGAGAGATCGACTGAAGAACTTATTGCGCTTGAAAAGCCTGTTTATTGCGATTGTCGATGATGAGATGGCCGATCAATTTACGGCTTGGACGCTGGGCATACGCCGCGCCTCCAACGAAGAATAAGAAAGCCTGAATGTTGAACGGTCCCCATAATGACGATTCAACAAAAGATGAAATCAAGCCAATCACAATCACGGTGCAGAAACCGATCACCTGCATGTCAGGTTGGCTGAATAGGCGCTTTAAGTTTAAGATTATGACGGCTAGGATGGATAAGAAGAAGAGGCTATATCCGACATAGCCGGTATGTACCATTACCTCTAAATGAACGTTGTGGAACGTCAAATTCGTCCCGAAGGGTTTGTGATCGTTCTCATTCAGAGTCTGAGCTGCTCCAATGTCATACTGCCAAAAACCTTCAAGGCCGACGCCGAGCAACGGCCGCATACTAATCTGGTGCTCGGCCTCGTCCCACAAACTGGTACGCCCCGTGAAACTTGAGTCTTTGCCGAACGCACCGAGAAACGAGTCAATGACCTGCTGATCAACGAAAATCAGCATCGCATACATTATCGCCAGTCCGAGCCCGAACGCGAAGACGAGCAAAAATCCAAATAAGTTTCGTACACCGCGCGCATCCAGGAAGAAGACCCGCAATCCGGCAATCATCACAAAGCTCACAAACAGCATGAATAGCGCGGTGGTTGATTGAGCGCTGATGACCAGAAAAGCAAAGAATGGCGTGAACAGAACCCCAAGCATTCTAAGTTGTTTTGTCTCGCCTCGATCCAAGATGGTAACGAAACTCACGATAAAAGCTGTCAGCATATGCAAGGCCGCGAAGTTCTTACTTCCCCAAGGCCCACCTTCCGTAATCGGCACTGGGTAAGCGACGATATACAATCCCAAAAAGATACTCGAAATAAACACGCACCTAATGATCTGGCGCGGTGTAAATCTCGCTGCTGAAATGATAATAATCAGCGTGGAGATGCACATCAGAGCCGCTAATCGCAATGCCGCAGAGGCGTATGGTGACCAGTAAAAAGATAGCAGTGCGATCATCGCGAAGGGTAAGAGCCACCAGGATCGGGCCAAGCTCGAAAACACGTTTCTCGAATCCAATAAGAAAAACGAGAAAAAGTATAATATGAACAGATATCTGAGCGGCGTGATCGCATCAATTGGCAGACCGATCACCAAGAACCAGATCACAAACAGTGACTGCTCGAAGAGAGTCCCGCCTGCGCGGCTCGAATAGACGCGCGCAATAGTGCCATCGTTCTGCATCATTTACCAACCAAACTCGGTTTATCGATAGGACTGAAGTATACGAAAATCGTTTTCCAACCTAAACCGAGTATACAATTTTTTAAATAGCCGCGTCGTCGGCTGTTCAAAGAACTTGTAGCAATTCGCCGAAACGATAATGCAAACTGCAAACAAAGGAGCGCTACAATCGCTCGAAGGGCTTGCAGGTTGTAGAATTTCATAGCGCAGTAATTCCCTGGTGCTGACGCACGACCAGGGCGAAGCGCCTAGCTCGTACGTCAGTCTCGTCAGGAATTTATGCAGTCTTCATGCCATGAAGGCGCTTTAGAGAAACAAGAATTGAATGATTGCGCCCCAAACCATCGCGCAGAAAATCGTCACCCCAAGAACCGTCCACCAAAGCGGCCATTTCTCACGTTTAGAGGAATGAACAACGTCTTTTTGCTGTGAGCTTTTGGTAGATCGAAAGTCGATCGAACCCGCTCGGGCTTCGTTTTCGCCCGCAATATAGTTCATGCAACCCTCTCGATATCCCGCTTTAGATATAGCAGCGTTCGAGAAAGAACATAATTAAGCTTTGTTGATCAGATCTTAAGCTGCGAAGTAGAGCAAGTCTGTATCTACTTCGCGCCGTCTGACATTAAGACTGCAGGGACTGTCTGGAACATGATCTTGATATCACCAGAGTAGGATCCATTGCGAACATATTCCACGTCGAGTGCCACGCGCCGCGCGTAAGTCGTACCGCTTCGGCCGCTTACTTGCCAAAGTCCCGTCAAGCCAGGGCGAACGCTGACATACTTATCGAAATCGTCGCCATATCTTTCGATTTCGCTCTCTGTAATCGGGCGTGGTCCAACGATGGACATCTCACCCTTCAAGACATTGATAAGTTGCGGCAATTCATCGAGCGAGGACTTCCGCAGGAATGCCCCCAAAGCTGTAATGCGTGGGTCATTGGTCAGCTTTTGGGTCGCTTTCCACTCTGCTCGAGCAGCTTCATCGCTTTCCAGCAGGCGCTCTAGTCGAGCTTGAGAATCGGTCACCATGGAGCGAAATTTGAAGCATTCAAACGCCTCACCATTTCGACCGATACGTTTGTGTTTGAACAGAGCCGGTCCGCCATCAGTTAATCTGATCAGAATGGCGATTGGCAATAGTACGGGTAAAAGGAAAGTGATCGCGGCTGTCGCAATTACAATATCCGTTGCACGCTTCAGCCGGAAATAACGCCTGCGATCGGCTTCTTTTTGCTGCGCCGCAACATATTCTATGTCGCGCAAATCTCTAGTATAAGGTTGATAACCCATTTTTCGTCCCACACTCACCCACACCAAAGGGGTTTGTTCATAGCTCAGTAACCATTGAGCAAGAACCTTGCCAAACACATCGCAGAATGTGTTTGGGCGCGTCCCCTTGTGATCTTTCCCGGAAAGGATACTTCACTGATTGTTAAGAATGATACCGATTTTGCTGCGTTTGCAAACAGGTTCGCCTGT
Source organism: Henriciella sp. (assembly GCA_013213785.1). Classification (GTDB taxonomy): domain Bacteria; phylum Pseudomonadota; class Alphaproteobacteria; order Caulobacterales; family Hyphomonadaceae; genus Henriciella. Next base: position 164,430 of record JABSPZ010000006.1, read on the forward strand.
AAGGGGAATTTTAACGCAGCAACCCATGGGTTGCGAGAAGATCGTGCAAGAGCGACCGACTTGTTAGCACGCAAATCTTTTCTTCATTCCCAATATCGATCAACTGTTTCGACTGCGACTCACTAACAACCCTTCCGGGCGCGCGGCTTCTATGCCAAAACAGTCGCGACGGAGAGGGACAATATGTCTGCAACAATTGCGGCGATCGCCAATCTTAAAGGCGGCGTAGGAAAATCAACGACGACGCTCATGCTCGCGGACGGGCTGGCTTATTATTATGGCGCGGACGTGCTCGTAGTGGATCTCGATCCACAGGCCAATTCGAGCCAAATGCTGCTGACCGATCGCGGTCTTCAGATGGCTTTTGAGCAAGGCAAAGGCGTCCACCATCTGATAAAGCAGTTCGCCGAGAATGAACCGCCAAACATCGCCAATCTCATCTTACCGAATGCCGTAACTCTTGAAGAGCTGCGCCGGGCCGAAGAACGCGACGAGCGTATGGGATGGGTGTCGATCCTTCCCGCTCACACGCAACTCCGCCTGACTGAGATGGAGCTGGAAGAAAAGCTCTACACAAAAGGCATGGCGCCTAGCCGGCTTGCTAGCTATCTCGCTGGACATATGGAAAAGGCACTCGAGCCTCTGGCGAATCTGTACGACGTGATTTTGATCGACACGCCGCCTTACCTCTCGCCTTTGGCGCGTGCAGGCCTCTCGATTGCCAACCAGTATGTGACGCCTACACTCGCCGACTCTGTTTCGATCTGGGGCACCAAGCAATTCTCCGATTGGATTATCGGCAATGTGACACCGCACTTGGCCTCCAACAATTTTGTTGTGATCACCCGCTTCCGCAACACAAAGTATGCGCGGACGGCTGAGACGGAATTGAAAGAGATTTACCTCAAAGACCGAACCTTTGGCCCGACCATTCCCGAATCCGTACAGGCATTAAACGCGATGGATCGCGCGGATCTCGACAGCTATGATACGCTTCGCGGCAAGTATGGCCGCCTACGCGGGGACGTGAAACGCTTGTCAGAGAGCTTCGTCAAATTCTTGTCCAGCAAATCGAACGGAACGCCGCCGAAAATGGTACGCGACTAGAGACGCTTGAGGGCTCTGTGCAGAGCAGCCAAATCATCTGGCAGCGGCGTTTCAACGAAGACATGCTCTCCTGTCACCGGATGCTTAAACCCAAGACTTGCCGCATGCAGCGCCTGACGGGTTAGCTTTCGCGCGAGACTGGTGGCTGCATCAAAGTCGGGCCCGCTCCCAAAAGCTTTGATCCCGCGATGACGGCCGTAAACAGGATCGCCGATCAGAGAATAGCCAAGGTGCGCCATATGCACCCGAATTTGATGGGTTCGTCCTGTTTCCAGTTTGCATTCGATCAATGCTGCTGCGGGCAGCGCTTCGCTTTTGCTGATCTCACCAAAAGACTCGAGTGTCTTGTAATGGGTCACGGCGTGTCGGCCTTCGCCATCTGGGACCACTGCCATCTTCTTTCGATCGCGCGGACTTCTTGCGATGTCTCCGGTAACCGTACCCGCGGACGGGCGGGGTCGACCTCGGGTCAGCGCAAGATACGTCCGGTCGATATCGTGCGTAGCGAAAAGGTCTGACAAGCCTTTGTGCGCCGCTTCAGTCTTCGCGACGACCAAGACACCCGTAGTCTCTTTATCGATCCGATGTACGATGCCGGGGCGCTCAACCCCGCCAATTCCCGGCAGCTGTCCTTTGCAATGGTGGAGCAGCGCGTTGACCAGAGTCCCCTGCCAGGTTCCTGGTGCAGGATGCACGGCCATTCCAGAGGCTTTATTGATGAGGATCAGGTGCTCATCCTCAAACAGAATATCGAGTGGAATATTCTCGGGCGCCGGGACGGCCGGGACGGGATCAGGCATAATGACCGTGTACTCGACGCCAGGAATCGCCGGTGTTTTTGGATCATTTTGAACGATTTCATCATCGCCGCGACGCTGTCGAACATGACCCTCTTTGATCAGCGTTTTGGCGCGTGATCGTGAAAGCGACTCAATCTGCTCGCTTAGGAAACGGTCCAGCCGGGTTCCCTTATCGTTTTCGCCTGCTAAAGCTGATAATTCTGTCATAAGAGCGGTATAAACCGACGATAAGGCAAAGGTCATGCTGCAATCGCAACTGCAGCCGCAAGAAGAGAGACGGAACTATGGGAAAACTGACCCGGCGCGGGCTTTTAGGGGCAAGCGGTAGTGTTTTAGGCTTGGTGGCGTGCAGCCAAGAGCCGATCATTGATTCAGAAGCACGTATTACGGTCAGCCCGGATGATCGTCCCGCCTATCCCGGTAACGTCAACTTCATTCATGGCGTCGCCTCCGGGGATCCGCTGCCCGATAGCGTCATCATCTGGACGCGAGTGACCCCAGATGCCGCTTATCCAGATGTGGCCGTTCCGGTTAGTTTCGGTGTTTTCGAAGATGCCGAGATGCAGCGCCCTGTTAAGTATGGCCAAGGCTATGCGGTGCCAGAACGCGACTATACCGTGAAGGTCAATCTGACCGGTCTTGAGGCCGACAAAGAATACTATTTCCGCTTCAATGCGAAAGTCACCTCCGGCGATGTTGGCTCTCCGATTGGACGGACGCGAACGACGGCCGCGAGCGGCGGTGCGCCGGTTAAGTTTGCCGTCATATCTTGCTCAAACTATCCGTTCGGCCGATTCCACGTGTATCGCGAGATCGCCAATACCGCAGATTTGGACGCCGTGATCCATCTCGGCGACTATCTTTATGAGTATGGCATTGACGGCTATGGCGGCACAGTCGGCCAAGAGATTGATCGCAATCATGAGCCACCGCTCGAGATCGTCTCGTTGGATGATTACCGCACACGCCACGCGCAATATAAGACGGACGCAGACCTTCAGGCCGCGCATGCCGCTGCGCCTTGGATCTGCACCTGGGACGATCATGAGAGCACCAACAACTCCTATCGCTCTGGGGCTGAGAACCACAATCCGGAACAGAATGAAGGCAATTGGACAGATCGCAAACAAGCTGCAGTTCAAGCCTACCTAGAATGGATGCCGGTGCGCGATCCAGCCGTCGGAAAGGCCCGAGAAGCTTTGTATCGGCGCTTTGACTTTGGCGACGTCGCCTCTGTGATGTGCCTGGAGACCCGGCTCACCGGACGGTCAGACGAGATTAGCTGGTTTGCTGAGCTTGGGGGGCTGGAATCGAGCGCAATCCCCCTCGCTGCAACCAACACAATGATCCGCGTTCAAGATCCGGAACGGACGATGCTCGGCGCTGCTCAAGAATCCTGGCTGGATCAAGAACTCAAAACCTCCGCTGAATCTGGCAAGAGCTGGCAGGTGCTCGCCAACCAAATCGTCATGGCAAGAGTTCGACCGCCAAACTTCATGCAGACCATGACAGACGAGCAGAAAGCCGCTCAGGATGTTGGCTATATTCAGCAACTGATCCCGTTCAGCCAGCTCGGCCTTCCATTCAACCTCGACGCTTGGGATGGATTTCCAGCCGCCCGCGACCGCCTCTATGCGAGCGCGAAAGAGGCCGGTGCACGTTTGGTGACCCTCACCGGGGATACTCACACCGCTTGGGCGAACACCCTGGTGGATGCCGAGAATGAACAGCGCGGCGTCGAGTTCGGGTGCACCTCAGTAACCTCTCCAGGGCTGGGCACGTACATTAAAGAAGTGCCAGACCTTGGGGCCCAGTTTGAAGAGGCCAATGCTGAAGTCGATTTCCATGACCCATTCGATAATGGCTGGATCCTGGTCACACTGACCCAAGACGAAGCGCGCGCGGATTATAAGAAAGTCACAGATGTGACGCAGGAAACCTACACGTCCAACGAGGTCGCGACTTATGTGACCACACGAGACGGCGATGGAATGACACCGCTGCAGTCTAGCTAGACCGAGACGTCGCGGCGGCACCCTTGCCGCACTCGAAAATCCATGCTGTCTCGCCACTCATCAAGACAGTTATGGAGGGCGCTATGGGCGTTTTAGACGGCAAGGTCATTCTGATTACAGGTGGCGGCAATGGCATTGGCAAAGAGTGCGCGCTCTTAGCTGCACGCGAAGGCGCTAAAATTGTCGTCAACGATCTCGGCGGCGCCCTCACCGATAGCGGTGACACATCGGGCGATGCGGGCCTCGCAGAACAAGTCGCGCAGGAAATTCGGGACGCTGGCGGCGAAGCCGTTTCCAACTCTGAAAGCGTTACTGACATGTCCGCCGTCGAGGGCATGGTTGAACAAGCCAAAGATACGTTTGGCGACCTCCACGGCATTATTAACCCGGCAGGTATCCTACGGGACGGCATGTTTCATAAAATGAGCGAGGATGACTGGAAGGCCGTGATTGATGTCCACCTTCACGGATCGTTCAATGTCACGCGCGCTGCCGTTGAGCATTTCCGTGAGCAAGAAGACGGTAGCTTTGTTCTATTCACCTCAACATCGGGCCTGATTGGAAACATCGGCCAAGCAAACTATGCCGCCGCCAAGATGGGCATTGCGGGCCTATCGCGCATTGTTGCAATGGAAGGCGCGCGCAAGAATGTTCGCTCGAACATTATCGCGCCATTTGCCTGGACCCGGATGATTGCCTCTATCCCAGTGAAAGACGAAGCGGGCGCCGAGCGTGTTGAGCGGATGCGAACTGGTATGCGCGCTGACCAGGTCGCACAGCTTGCCGTTACTCTCTGCGCAGACGGCGCCAAGCACGTAAACGGACAGATTTTCAGCGTCCGCGGCAATGAGGTTGTTCTGTTCAACCAGCCTCGCCCGGTGAAATCTGTGTCACGTATGGAAGGCTGGACGCCAGAAACCCTGATTGAACAGGGTCTTAGCGCGATGGAGGGAAGCTTCACCGATCTCGGCGCTACAACCTCTGTGTTCCCCTACCCGCCGGTCTAAGGTACTTCTCCAGGCCTAAGTTTTGCAAACAAGGCCGACATGGAAAACGAAACAGACCCGCAAGTTATCGCGCAAGTCGATCAGGTACCTGAATCCGCCCAAGCTATGGAGCTCGTTCAGGAGCCTGATGGTCAATACTATCTCGTGCCTGCATCCGACACGACGACTACAGCGGAAGCTGAGTCTGCACCTGCAGAAGTGACATCTGGCCTGTTCGATTGTGCCGATCCAATCCTCGCCGACCCACTCGGTTGGGCGCAGAGCAATTTGCTAAGCGCCGACGTCTTGATGCCCTATCTGTGGCAGTTCGGGGCGATTATCGGTGCCTTATTGATCGGCGCAGTCCTAACGCCGCGTTTCCGCGACCTGGTCTTCGCTGGACTTGTTCGTTTGCCCAAAAACATCAGAGTCCTCATCGAAGCAACCGCGCCCAAACTCGTGCGCCCGGCGCTTTGGGCCAGCTTGCTTTACGTGGCCCAGACCGCAATGGCCGGGGCTGGCATGGAGAGCACGCTTGTCCGCATCGCGTCTTCACTCTCGTTGGCTTGGTTGCTTATCCTCATCGTTACGGCCTTCCTGCCAGAAGGATTTCGCAAGCCGGCGGGCTGGGTGATCTGGGTGTTCGCGGCCTTCTATGCGGTCGGCATTCTCGATGAAGTCATGACTTGGCTAAACTCGATCGGACCGCCCTTTGGCGGCCGAACGATCAGCCCCGTCTTCGTGGTGCAAGCGATCGCGACCGTCGCGCTGTTTATGTTCGCGGCCAACTGGCTGGCCAAAAAACTGAAAACGCGGGTCGACGAACTTCCCCAAGTTGAACCGTCACTTCGCATCCTTATGGGGAATGCGGTTCAGATTGGTCTGTTCTTTGGGGCGGCATTGCTCGCCATGGCAGGCCTCGGCATACCCCTCTCCGGGCTCGCCGTGCTGGGCGGCGCAATCGGCGTTGGTCTCGGCTTCGGGATGCAGCAGATCGTGGCGAACTTTATTTCGGGCGTGATTCTGCTCACCGACCGATCGATCAAACCGGATGATGTCATAGAGGTGGACGAGACCTATGGCGTCGTGAAATCTCTCGGCCTTCGTTATGCGTCGGTCATCACCCGCGACGGCAAAGAACATCTTATCCCGAACGAAATGTTGATCACGGACAAAGTGGTGAACTGGTCTTACTCTAATAAAGAAGTGCGCGTGAAACGCCGCCTTCGGGTCGAGTATGAAACCGATCTTCGCCAAGCCGTTGCTCTCGTCGAAGAAGGCGCCATGCTCACCGACCGCGTGCTCGCGCGCCCAGCCCCGAAATGCCTGGTCATGGAGTTTGGCGACGAAGCGATTGAGATCGAAGTGCGGTTCTGGATCAATGATCCAGAGAACGGTGTTTCAAACGTATCTTCCGCCGTCATGCTCAATATTTGGGACAAGTTCACAGAAGCTGGAATTGATATTCCTCTACGCCACGAAGACGTGTTGATCACACCAGGATCGACCTTGAAAGTTGAAATGGTCAAAGCCTCGAAGGACGAAGACGCTTAGCGGAGCAAGCGCCCTTTTCGCGCGCGGTCGACCATCAAGACCGCACCAGTCACCACCATTGTGAGTCCGAGAAAAGCGAACAGCTTCATCCACCATGTGTCGAACCGGTCTTCGCCCGTGACATCCATGATGTGAAACCGCCAGAGTATATCAAAGATCCGCCAGCGATTTGTTCTGACGGATCTGACGGCGCCGGTCGTCGCATCGAAATAGATCCGCTGCTGCGTCCGCGCATCTTCGATCACCCAGGCTGGCAAGCTGCCGCCATACTCGCGAGGGGCTTTGTCTGTCAGATAAGTGGCGGTTGCTTCAGTTCCAGGAATTCGCGCTTCGCCTTCGCTGTCCGCAAATCGCCGCTGCAAGGCTCTAAACGAGATAGGGTCCAATGGCGACCAGACGTCTCCCGTCGCCGCGTCGATCATCTGTTTGGTCTCAGATGTTGTGATCACCCAGACTGGCCGATCTAGGAAGGGCTGCAGCTCGGCATTTAGCCAGACACCATCCACTTTCGCCGCCGCCTCCGCGGCTGCGATCTCAATCGCCATCGTTTCCAAAGACCCATGTTCAATTTTGGGACGCCATGGATCGCCGCGAATGACTTCGATCGGGAACAGAGTGAAGAACAGGCCGCTCACGGTCCAAAAGAAGAGTTGAATCCCGACCACGACGCCAACGATTTTGTGCAAGCGAGAAAAGCGACGCGCAACAAGCGACATGACAGGGCTCCGGATTAGGCGTGGCTTCTGCTGGCACAAAAGCCGCGCGCCGTTAAGCCCCGTGCCCGGCAAGCGTAGCGATAAAAAGCCTTTAGCAACTTCTCTGCGCTAGACCTTCCTCAAATCCTGAGGAGGCGGACTGTGCCCACACTCTCAATTGTTGTGCCGATGTATAATGAAGAAGACGCCATGGACGGCTTCTTCAAGCGCGTACAGCAGGTGCTTCAAACAGTTACGCCGTCTTACGAAATCATTTGCGTTAATGATGGAAGCCGCGACCTGACGCTGGCCCGGCTTCGCGCCAAGGCCGAGAGCGATCCGCGCGTAAAAGTCGTGAACTTGTCGCGAAATTTCGGCAAGGAGATCGCGCTTTCAGCGGGCTTGGATCACGCCTGTGGCGATGCGGTCATACCGATCGACGCAGACTTACAGGATCCGCCTGAAGTCATCCCATTGATGATGGCCAAATGGCGCGCCGGCGCCAAACTCGTGCTCGCAAAACGTAGAGACCGGTCTTCCGACAGCTGGCTTAAACGCCTCACGGCCAATGGTGCCTATTGGCTGTTCTCCAAATTGACCGACCCACAAATTCCCCAAAATGTTGGGGACTTTCGTCTGATGGACCGCGAGGTCGTAGATGCGGTGAAGCGGTTGCCGGAGCGCTCTCGCTTCATGAAAGGCCTATTCGCCTGGATTGGCTATGAAGCTGAGGTCGTTGAGTATGATCGCGAAGCACGCTCTGCGGGCGAGACCAAGTGGAACTATTGGAAGCTCTGGAACTTTGCGCTGGACGGCATCACGTCCTTTTCATCGCTTCCTCTGCGGGTCTGGTCGTATCTCGGCTTTGGAGTCAGTCTTCTGGCCATGGCCTATCTTGGCTGGACGATCATGAAGACTTTGGTCTTCGGATTGGACGTGCCCGGCTACGCATCTTTGATGAGCGTTATCCTCTTCTTCAACGGGATTTCCCTGATCGGAATCGGCGTCATTGGCGAATATCTCAGCCGGATCTTCACAGAGGTGAAGGCGCGGCCACTTTATTTGGTCTCTGAGAAAATTGGCTTTGAAGCCAAGGCTCAGACTGAACCAACAGAGACCGCGAGACGCGCCCAGTCCAATCCTTAAAAAAATAACAAAAGAGTCATAATTTCCCTATTGACCACATTTGTAGTCGTCGTTAATGACCACATCTGTAGTCAAAAGGTGAGATGATGAGTCTACAAATCACTCCTGCTGAACTTGAAATCATGAAAGTGCTGTGGAAACGGCCTGGCATCGGCGCGTCTGAAATTGTTGACGCGCTCGACGGTGAACAGGACTGGAGCCCGCGCACCGTAAAGACCCTGCTATCACGGCTGGTCGAGAAAGGCGCGCTGGACACACAGGCCGATGGACGACGCTATCTGTACCGTCCTGCCGTCGCCAAGCGTGATTATCAAAAGAAAGAAGCCGGACAGCTGATCGACAAGCTGTTTGGCGGACGTGCCGCACCATTGGTGGCGCAACTGGCTGATGCCCGTGGGCTCAGCGAAGACGATATCGAAGAACTCGAAGCTTTGTTGGGGAGACTAAAGCAATGAGCTGGACAGAATTTCACCCATTCGTTCAAGAAGCCATTCTAACCACCGCTGCCGTTAGTGCGCTGGTCTTATTTGTGCTCCTAATCCGCAAGCCATTCGCACGGCGCTACGGCGCGAAAGCCGCCTATCTTCTATGGGCGCTGCCATTGGCACGTTTCGTGACGCCGCCCTTGCCCGGCAACTGGTCTTTGGCAGGCCTGCTCGGCTTCGCCCGACCGGCTCCGGAAAGCACGTCTTCGCCTGCAGTGGTCGAAACGGCTTCGATCGAAAACGTCTGGGTCGACACACCGGCGGCCGCAGTGCCTGCTGATATCATCGCAGAATCGAGCCCGGCGCCTGTCGCCAATGCCGCGCCCGTTGAAATGACGGTAACCGCTACTCCTGTTGAGACGGGCGTTTTTGCCGCCCCTCCAACGATGGTTGAAGCCTCAACCGGAACAAGCTTGCTAGAGGCCACCCTGGTCCAGGCACCCCTGATCCTGACTTGTGTCTGGCTCACTGGGGTGGTCCTCTGGCTCGGCCGTTCTGTTTACCAGCAGCGCCAATTCTTGAGCCTTATTGAAGCTGACTCTGAACCAGCTGAATCGGCCACCGTGGCTGAAACACACCGGATCGCGAAACAGCTTGGTATCAAGCGCGTACCGGACGTGCGGGCGAGCTTGCTGTGCAGCGGTCCACTGGTCACAGGCCTTAAGAACCCAGTCATCCTGCTGCCAATGTGGTTTGAGGAAGATTATGACGCTGCTGAGCGCCGTGACGCGCTGGTGCACGAGCTTATGCACCTCAAACGCCGTGATCTGTGGGCCTTCCAAGCCGCGCGTATTGTTGCTGCAACGCAGTGGTTCAATCCTCTGGTTTATGCCGGCCTGCGCGCCTTCCGCACGGACCAAGAAGCCGCTTGCGACGCTGATGTGATCGCACGCGCAAAACTCTCCCCGGCTGCTTATGGCCGCACTTTGGTTAAGGCTGCGCGCCTTGCCCGCCCATCAGATCGTCGCATCGCCGCGGCGAGCCTGACCCTCGCTCATCCCATAAAAGAAAGACTAATAATGATGACGCACCCTACTCCAACTCTCCGCAGCCGTTTGATGGGAGGCACGCTCGCCGTCGCGCTTGGCGCAGGCGCAGTCTTCGCCACGGCCTCCTGCACCTCTTCTGTTGCACAAGAGCTTGATGGCGCCCCGCAAGAAGACAGCTCAAGCGTTCACTCAATTACCATCGATCAAGACACGGACATGGCATTCTCCGTCACCGTGGACGGCGAAACCTTCTCGTTCAATGTCGCGGATCTTCCGCCAATGCCGCCTATGCCTGCTATGCCGCCAATCCCTGGCATGGCGTTCGAGCAGAACGGCAACAGCTTCCACATGGAGTTCGACACCGAAAAGCTGGAAGCCTTAGAAGACAGCCCTGAATTCGCCGAATGGGAAGCCAAAATGGAAGCCTGGGGCGAAGAGATGGAAGTCTGGGGCGAAATGGTCGAAGAAAGCGCCGATGCGTGGGCTGAGAACATGGAACCCCACATCGAAGCATGGGCTGAGGCTCAAGCTGAGCGCTGGGAAAGCCAAGTTGAGCTCATGGTCGAACGTGCAGAGCGAGACGCCGAGCGGGCTGAAGCCCAGGTCGAACGCGCCCAGGAACGCGCTGAGCGCAATGCAGAGCGGGCCGCTCGTAATGCGGAGCGCGCTGAGAGCCGAAGCGCTTGGACTTGGCACCGCAGCCAAAAAGACAATGGCGGTGGTGGCAGCTATTCCGGCGTCACCGAACCTGAAACCCGCGACTTTGGCAACAAGTCCTTCAATAAGGTCAATGTCGGCAGCGGGATCTCTATGGTCTACACACAAGATCCAAATGCTTCCGTCACCGCGACCTTGAAGCGTGGCAGCTGGGACCAAATCGACATCGAAGTGAAAAACAACACGCTGATCGCGAAAAAGAAAAAGAACGCCAAGTGGGGCCGCTACGGACCGAAAATCACAGTCTATGCGAGTTCGCCAAACCTGACTGAAGTCGACGCCTCTTCCGGCTCATCCTTTAAAGGCAGTGTGGTCGCCGGAAACCTGAGCGTGGATGCGTCCAGCGGGTCATCTCTCAGCATGGAAGGCGCCTGTAAGAGCCTCAATCTGGATGCGTCTTCCGGCTCAAGCGTCTCGCTCAGCAAGCTAGAGTGCGAAACCGCAAATGTCGATGCGTCTAGCGGCTCTTCGATCAGCGTCTATGCGTCTAAGAAGGCCGACGTAGATGCCTCTAGTGGTTCTTCTATCTCAGTGAGCGGCAATCCGAGCGATGTCACCACGGACAAATCTAGCGGTGCTTCCGTTCGCATCCGCTAGGACCTGACAAAGACCTCTCCCCCCCTGGAACCAACGCACAGGTTCTTTCCCTTGAGAGTGAAAAACCCCGCCCAAGTGGCGGGGTTTTTTTGTCATCCGTGCGGCTCATTCCAATCTCGCATAATTGAATTCAAAGCTCGCATTCTACTCTGCGGCGCGGACGGTGCCATTTTGGGGTCAACGCAACTCAAAAGGAGACTGTTATGATTGAGATCAGACGCTTTTCCGACCTTGGTACTTCTCAGAATGACTGGCTGAACGCCCGCTATCATTTCTCATTCTCGCATTACCATGACCCAAACCGTATGGGACACGGCAAGCTGCGGGTTTGGAATGATGATACGATCAAATCCCAGACAGGGTTTCCACCGCACGGTCATCGCGACATGGAAATCATTACCTATGTCCGGGCAGGCGCGATCACGCACCAAGATTCGATGGGCAATAAAGGCCGCACCGAAGCTGGCGACGTGCAAGTGATGAGCGCCGGAAAGGGTGTGCAGCACTCTGAATGGAACGCTGAAAGCGAAGACACGACGATTTTCCAACTATGGATTGAACCGGCCGAAACCGGCGGCAATCCAGACTGGGGGGCCAAGGCTTTCCCAAAAGCGGACAGATCTGGAGAATGGGCAACGCTCGCGAGCGGGCGAGGCGATACTAAAGCCCTGCCAATCCGGCAAGACGCAGCCGTCCTCGGCGCAACTTTGAAGGCGGGTGAGCAGCTCGACTATGAGGTTAAGGCTGGCCGCTATGGCTATTTGGTGCTGGCGGCAGGCTCCATCGAGTTGAACGGGGAAGTCCTAAAAGCCCGAGATGGCGCCGCAATCACTGGTGATGCGAACCTCACCCTGACAGGGATTGAGGACGCCGAGATTGTCTTTGTCGACACCATCTAACAGAATGCTCGCAAGGGCGTGATTGGATCAGAATAGGATATTGCCCTATATTCTATTCTGGTCCGACTAGAAAAGGAGCTGACACCATGAAAACCATCTTTGCAGCCATTGGCACCCTCGCCATTTTGCAAACCGCCGCCGCAACCGAAATCGCTGTGACCTATAGCGATGAATTCGCTGAAGATCTCGCTGACAACCTCGGCGAACGTGAAGGTGAAATCCTGACCGAGGATATTCTCGAAGACTTGGAATATGCCTTCGAGAAGGCTGGTGTCGATCCCGCAAAAGTTGATGTCGAAATCGTCAATGCCAAGCCAAATCGTCCAACCCTCGAACAGATCTCAGCCGAACCAGGACTAGACGCCTTTCGGTCAATTTCTCTGGGTGGAATGAAGCTCAACGCAACCGTCTATGACGCTTCTGGTGACGTTGTTGCGACCCAAGAATATGGTTGGTTCGAGAATGACATTCGCGATGTCATCGGCTCTGGCGTTTGGACAGATGCTAACCGCGCCTCACGCCGCTTTGCGAATAAGCTCGCGAAGCAGCTCAGCACCAGCTAACCGCGATCGCCGGGATAGATCTCCCGGCCATCCACTTCTAGTCTAAAGAGATCCGGCCGGGAGTAATGTCCCGCCGGGTCGCTTGCCACTTTGCACGCGCGCGCCAGAGCCAAATCTGCGTCTGCGACCAAAATCCCTTCTTCGTCAGATAGAATGCCGGCCACGACCTCGCCGCGAGGATCGATGATCGCCGCGCCGCCATTATGATCGAATTCGTACAGAGACTGAAAGCGTTCCGGAACGTCCTTCTTCATGCGAATTCCCGCCGAACAAATCACCCAGGCCCCCGCTTGGCTTGCAAACGCGCGGCTAAGCAGAAGCTGCCGAGCCCATACCGGTTGACTTGGGGCTTCTTCTGGCTCGCGACCTGGCCAGGCCGCGACGTGTACGTCCACACCCTGCGCCATCAGGGCATAAGCTGGCAAAACAGCATTATGCTCCCAGCAATTGAGCGACGATAAGCGCCCCCAGGATCGCGGAACGGGTTTCAAGCCTTTCGCGTCGCCATCACCCCAAACAGAACGCTCATGATGTGTCGGCTTCAGCTTGCGATGCCGGTTGAGGATTTTCCCTTCGCGGCCAATCGTCAGCATGGTGCAGTACAGGGTCGCTTCCGTCTGTGGATCGAGCTCATTCACGCCGATGACAAGATCAGACCCTGCCCGTTTCGCAGCATTGCAAAGCGCGTCGACTTCTGGTCCATCGAGGCGAACCCCATTTTTGAGAAGCTCGCTCGCGGCCTGCCACCAGGTGTCTGATAGAGGGCTATCGATGAAGAACGGATAGCCCGGCAACCAAGCTTCGCCGAACGCAATGACATCCGGTTTTTCCTTCGCCGCTTTGTCGATCCAATCGATCGCAATATCGAGACTAGCTTTTTTGTCGAAGAGCGCGGGCGCGGCCTGGACGGCACATAAGCGAACAGTATCAGTCATGCGCTCCGATAAGCCGGAAATCGCTCGAAAAACAAGGGGCTCACGAAAAGTGTGATTGCTTGTCTAGATTAAACCAGATATGACGCGCGCAATTGATCCCGCTGCGCATCGCCAACACCGAGTGTATCCCGCAAATAGGCATCAATGCTGCCCGACTGGGCCGCAATGCTGTTCAGGGCCGCGTCCAGAAACTTACCATCCACCCCAACAAAAGGATGGTAGACATCGTTCGCATAGTCTTTGCCGATATGCTCGTTAAAAAGCCGCGCCATTTCCGGCAGACGCTCTTCGACATTTGCCGCGGAGTTAGTCAGCTCGTAGTCGGCAAAGATCGTATCTCGATCGACACCCAGAACATGGTGGGTCAAAGCGCAAAGGATCCCGGTCCGGTCTTTCCCGGCAGCACAGTTCACGACCGCAGCTTCGTCTTCGCTCAAATCTGCGATTGCTTTGAACCAAGCCGTGAAGGACTCGATGTGCTGCTCTTTGTAGGGAGCGGCCTGATAATATTCGGTCATCCAGCCATGCGCCTTGGGCGCGTCGACGGCGACTTCGGAGAGAAACCGGACATGCGGTGCCTGCGTCGCCTCACCCTTATCGCTTGAGATGACGTTGACGCCTTCAACGGGCCAGCGATGACCATGACGCTCGCGTTCATCTGGGCGCCGGAGATCTGCTTGAACCTTGATATTATAGGCCTTCAGGGCCTCCATATCCGCATCGCTTGCTTCGCCAAATTGCGCGGAACGGAACAAGACGCCGGTGCGAACGCGTCGTCCGCCAGCACCCTCATACCCGCCAAAATCGCGAAAGTTTCGAATGTTCTCGAAGGACTTCACTCGGTCTTGCATTATCTCTCCTATCGGAATGGCGGCTCGTCGAAGGCACGCAGCTTTCGGCTATGTAGCTTGGCATCGCCGCTCGCCAACTTCTCCAGCGTCGCAACGCCAATCTGCAAGTGTTGACCAATCGATTTCTCATAGAATTTATTGGCGGCACCCGGCAGCTTGATCTCACCGTGAAGCGGTTTGTCCGAGACGCAGAGAAGCACACCATATGGCACCCGCAAGCGGAAGCCATTCGCCGCAATCGTCGCGCTTTCCATATCAATCGCAATCGCCCGCGATTGGTTGAAACGCCGCGCGCTATCGGTGAAGCGCAACTCCCAATTGCGGTCATCGGTGGTCACCACGGTCCCTGTGCGCAGACGTTTTTTTAGCGCGTCACCAGACTCGCCTGTCACATCCGCCGAAGCTTCTTGCAGGGCCACTTGGACTTCTGCGATTGGCGGGATTGGAATGTCGGGTGAAAGGACGTCATCCAACACGTGATCATCGCGCAAATAGGCGTGTGCAAGGACGTAATCACCAATTGATTGGCTGTGGCGCAGGCCGCCGCAATGGCCGACCATGATCCAACATTCTGGACGCAGTACGGCCAGGTGATCCGTAATCGTTTTCGCGTTGGATGGACCGACGCCAATATTGACCAATGTGATCCCCGAGCCATCGTCAGCGGTCAGGTGGTAAGCCGGCATTTGGAACCGGCGCCATGGCGCATTGTCGATCTGCTCGCGGGCGTTCTCAGTGTCTTTGTCAACGACCAGCCCCCCAGCAACTGAGAGCTCTTTATAGCGGCCACCGGCCTGCAATTGCTCAAGGCCCCAATCCACAAACGCGTCGACATAGCGGTGATAGTTCGTGAACAGCAAATAGCGCTGAAAATGCTTCACCGGAGTGCCGGTATAATGCGCAAGGCGCTTGAGCGAAAAATCGGTGCGCGGCGCGTCGAACAGAGCGAGCGGGCGATGATCAAATGGCTCGAACAGTTCGCCGTCGGCAATCTCGTCACCAATGTCGCTGAGCTGCGGCGCGGGGAACCATTTTGCAAGTTCAGCTGGATTGATCTCATCTAACCCGCTGGCTTGGCCCTGGTCCCAGACATAGGCGTAAGGAATTTCTGCGGTCGAGCGTTTCACCTCAACCTCGACATCATAGTCCCGCAGCAGCGGAACCAATTGTTCAGCGAGATAGTGGCGATAGAAATTTGGTTGCGTGACCGTCGTTGAATAGGTCCCCGCTTCGGACATTTTACCAAACGCACGGGAAATAGGCGGCGGCGGGCCCTCAGGATTGTACCGAATAATCAGTTCCGGATAGCAAAAGGCACCATTGGCGCGGGCATCCGGATCCGGTGTTTTACCTTCATGGAGATAGTCCTGCAGGGCTGCGCACAGCGCATCTACAGCTTGCGAATAGAGCTTTTCCAGCTCGTCTATGATCTTTTTTGGAGTTTCTAGTTTTGTCATGGCCTCCTTTGCCGCAAAGCGGTTTCGGGGTCAACGTGGTGAACGATACTGAGCAATAAACGCGGACGGTCGAGCGCCCAAATCGTAAAAGCGCCATTAGTAACTTCGCCCATCTTCCAAACCTGCTCTTAAGCAAAAAACCCCTATCGAAAGGGCTTGGACATGGTGAAGGTGGACCCGCATGACACGGACCTCGCTCCCACAATTCGGACGATTTGCCATTGTTGGCGGACTAGGCTTTCTCGTCGATTCTTGCTTCACGCTCGCGCTCATCCACCGCGGTATTGATCCCTATACAGCGCGCGTGTTCTCGATAGCGCTCGCGATGATGGTGACATGGAGGCTCAACCGAGCCCTGACCTTTGAAACGCGAGGATCCGATCAGGCTGCAGAAGGATTTCGTTACTTCACCGTCGCGATGATCGCGGCGGTCTTGAACTATGCGATTTATGCGGGGCTTTTGCTCAGCATTCCGGCGCTACCGCCGCTGCTCGCCATCATTATCGCGATCGGATCGGTTACAATGCTGTCTTTCGCTGGATATCGGCACTTGGTGTTTAAGAGCGCCGTCTGACCAAATGACCCATTTTGCGCCCGGGTTTGGCGTCGCGTTTTCCGTAAAGCGTCAAAATACCGTCTGCGGCCAGAACTTCCGGCGGCACCAGGGCTTCTTCGCCCAACAGGTTTAGCATTTCGACATCGTGATACCGGGTCACAGGTCCGAGCGGCCATCCGGCGACTGCACGCATATGCTGTTCAAACTGACCGGTCGCGCAGGCTTCAGGTGTCCAATGTCCTGAATTGTGAACGCGTGGCGCAAACTCATTTGCGAGCAGTGTTCCGTCGGACAGCACAAAGAACTCTAGAGCCAATACGCCAACATAGTCGAGCGCATCGGCAAGCGCTTTCGCGGCGTCCCCTGCCCGTTCAGCAACATCGGCAGATAAATCGCTTGGCACGACGGACCGTTTCAGAATGCCATTCACATGCTCATTGCGCGGAATGTCGAAGCAAATCGATTCACCCGCCCGGTCGCGGGCAACTATGACGGAAACCTCAAACTCGAACGGCACCATGGCTTCGAGAATGCAGGGCGCGTGTTTCAGCGCCTTATGAGCCGCTTCATAATCATCGCCGAGTTCTAGGCGCGCCTGCCCCTTACCATCATAGCCATCGCGCCGGGTCTTTAAGATGCCTTCCCCGCCAAACTGTTCGATGGGTCCGGCAACGTCTGCTGCGGTGTCAATTTGCGCGAAATCAGCAGTCTGAATTCCGCAGTCTCTCAGAAAGGTCTTCTCAACAATCCGGTCCTGCGAAACTTCGAGCGGCTTGGCGCCAGGGCGCACGAGCGCGCCCGCAGATATCAGCGCCTGGGCGGCTTCAACGGGAACATTTTCAAACTCATACGTGATCGCATCGCAGGTTTTCGCCCATGCGATCAAAGCATCTGTGTCGGTATAGGCACCTATTGTATGCTGAGCCGCAACGCGCGCGGCAGGACAGTCCTCTTCCGGACAGTAAATAGAGATATCAAACCCCAAGGCTGCGGCGGCAGATCCGAGCATGCGGCCCAATTGACCACCACCCAAAATCCCAATCGTCGCCCCAGCTTTCAGTGCCGTCATCCTTCCGGAATCTCCTGCACTGCATCCGTCTGTTTATCGCGGAAAGCGTCCAGTTTGGCGGCGACATCATCGTTTTCCAGCGCGATAATCGAAGCGGCCAACAGACCCGCATTGGCGGCGCCCGCCTCGCCGATCGCGAGGGTCCCAACAGGTACGCCTTTCGGCATCTGCGCAATAGACAATAGACTATCAATGCCGCTCAATGCGCGCGACTGGACCGGGACACCTAATACAGGAAGCGGCGTCATCGATGCGGCCATGCCTGGCAGATGCGCTGCACCTCCAGCGCCTGCGATGATCACTTTCAGGCCGCGCCCTTTCGCAGTCTGAGCGTAATCATACAAACGCTGCGGCGTACGGTGAGCGGACACAATCCGTGCTTCAAACGCGACGCCGAGTTGGTCTAGCAGCTCACACGCCTTCTCCATGATCGGCCAATCGGATTGGCTACCCATGATCACGCCCACAACTGGCGCATCACTGTTCGAGGTCAGGGCCATCGATTCCCCCGTTTCAAAGCGCGCAACATAGAAATGCTGATTGCGGCGTCAACCGCTCATGCTCTGGGCTTTGCAGCGCCATTCCCGTAAGGTGTCTAGATGATTGAGTCGGGTCGTCCAGAAACAGAAAAAGAGCGGTTTGAAGCGCGCCGGACGGACCGGCAGCGTTTGGTCGCTGCTCTAGGGCTCAACATCGGCGCTCTTCCACGCGAAGCACAAGCCGCGATCGAAGCCTTAGCTGGTGAAGTTCTAGGACTGCGAGAGGACCGAGAACGCCTCAAAAAGGAGTTGGATAACGCGGCTCATTTGGCTGATAGAGATGCGCTTTGCCCGATCTTCAATCGGCGCGCCTTTGAGCGTGAGCTCGCCCGCGAGATTTCTCTAGCGGAGCGTTATGGAACGCCGCTCTGTTTAATCTTTATCGATCTCGACAGGTTCAAACAAATCAATGATCGATTTGGCCACGCCACCGGAGACCATGTGATTCAGCACGTCGCTGAAACCCTCGTCGATAATGTTCGTCAAAGCGATATTGCCGGGCGTCTCGGGGGCGATGAATTTGGGATCGCGCTGACCCATGCAGACCTCGCAGATGGCCAGAGCAAAGCAGCGCGTCTTGAGTCGATTATCAGCGCGGTGATTGTCAGGGACGCGAGCGACGACTCTCTTGGCTCGGTGAAGCTCGGCGCCTCATGCGGAACCGTCTTGTGGCGCCCAGGGCGGGATGCAGCGAGCCTCATTGCCGAGGCTGATGAGACCATGTTTCGTCGAAAAAACGAAAAAAAGCGAGCGCGATAGCCGCCTGGCAGGGAAGAATATTTCAAATTTGGGATTCTTCGGGCATCTCCCGTGACTCAGCCTGCAACCTATGGTTATCTGTTGCTATAAAGACACAGACTTCATTTCAGCAAGCAGGAGTGCGCCTATGTCCATGCAAGGTCGGATCGAAGAACTCACGAAACGTCATGCTCAGATCGATGAGAAAATTCACGAAGAGCAAAAACGACCGGCAAGCAACGACATCATCCTGCAAGATCTCAAACGACAGAAACTTAGGCTTAAAGAAGAGATTGGTATATTACGCGCGAGTTAGGCGCTTACCCCTCTCTTAGACGGGCTCCGCCAGCTTTAATTTGAGCAGGCGGGAGCCCGGATATGGACAAACCAGTCACCTTGATCATCGGTCTTGGCCAAACGGTCGGGGACGCGGTTGCGCGTCGTTTTCTAGATGAAGGTCACGCGGTTCTAGCCGTCGACCCAGATGCGGGATTGCTTGAAGAGCTCCGCAAAACAACAGGCGATAAGATTGCCTACCATCATGGGGCAACCCATACCAAGCTGGGCCTGCGCAATGCCATGGCCGCCGCTTTGGAAAGCTACAGTTTCGTTGATAATGTGGTCTGCATTCCGCCACTGCCGGAGCCTGATCGGCTCATGGATCTCGACATGGAAGACTTTGAGTCCGTCCTTATGAAAACAGCGCGGGGCGCCGTCCAAACTCTACGTGTCTTTACACCGGAACTGATTGCAGAACGTCCAGAAGCGGAAAATGCCGCCGACCGCACGCGTCAAACCGGGACTTTTACGTTTGTTCTCTCACTTGGCGCGAGCATGGCGCAGCCTGGATGGTTCAGCGAAAGCGTCTCACAGCACGCAATTATGGGCATCGTGAAGGCCGCAGCAATTGAGCTGGCGCCCGAGGCGGTCCGTGTGAACGCCATTATCGCGCTCCGCCCGCGCGCCGAAGGGCGTGAGCCCTGGCTCAAAGACAGGACCCCGATGGGGCGTCCGTCTTTGGCGGAAGAGATAGCGGAGACTGCGAATTTCCTCGCGAGCCCCAACAGCGCGATCATAACAGGCGAAGCGATCACCCTTGATGGAGGGCGTCGCTTCTTATCTGGTTTGATTGTGTCAGAGGACGATTAAACGCCCGACATCATCACTTTGGGTGACAGATGACCGGCATCCAAGTGTAACCCTTCACGAACGCACCTGAGGTCAGGCTTGGCTCGTCGAGGACTTCGACATGGCTAAAGCGCTCTAGGATCTCTTCCCACAGAATACGAAGCTGCAGTTCGCCGAGACGGTTACCCACACAGCGGTGAATTCCGAACCCGAATGACAAGTGATTGCGTGCTTGTTTGCGATCGATGATCAGACGATTTGGATCTTCTTCCCAGAACCGCTCGTCGCGGTTGCCTGAGACATACCACATAGCGATCTGGTCGCCTTTCTTGATCGTCTTGCCGTGCATCTCGACATCCTCGAGCGCTGTCCGGCGCATGAAGGCGAGCGGTGTCTGCCAGCGGATGACTTCTGAAACCATGTTCGGGATCAAAGAAGGGTCATTCTTCAGCTTGGCATACTCTTCTGGGAACTTGTTCAAGCCGTAGACAGAGGCTGTCATTGAGTTCCGCGTAGTGTCGTTGCCGCCAACGATGAGCAAGATGACGTTTCCGAGCAACTCCATCGGAGTCATGTCTTTGGTCTTCTCACCATGCGCAAGCAAGCTGATCAGGTCGTCGCGCAGTGGCTCATTTTGCTTCTTCTGATAAAGCTCCATGAACGCACCGAGGCATTCTAGAAGCTCTTGCTTCCACTGCTCTTCTCCGCCTGGGCAGATATCTGGGTTTTCACGATTGGTTGTGACATCCGACCAGCGTGTCAGCTTCCGGCGATCTTCGAACGGGAAGTCGAACAGGGTCGCGAGCATCATCGTTGTCAGCTCAATCGAAACCGTGTCGACCCAGTCAAAAGGCTCACCAACCGGGACAGAGTCCAAAATCTCTTTGGTTCGCGCGCGGATCAGCGGCTCAAACTCTTTCAACATGTTCGGGGCAACCGCTGGCTGAACCGTTTTGCGTTGCTCTGAGTGCTTCGGCTCATCCATCGCGATAAACATTGGAAGCTCAAAGTCTTCGAGCGGATCACCAAGAACAATGCCACCATGCTCCCAGCTTGAAGAGAAGCGCTTGTGATCAATGTCGATCTTCATCACGTCTTCGTAGCGCGTCACAGACCAGTAGCCGCCCGCGAAACTGTCTTCCGTCCAGTGCAGCGGATCTTCGTCGCGCATCCGGCGGAACAATTCCCAATAAGCCCCTTTGCGCCAGATCTCTGGATCGATGAGATGCATTTCATCCAGCGGAATTCTCGAAACATCTGGCAGTTTTGCATCAAACTCGAGATAGCCCTCAAAAAGTGGTGCTCTCTTCGTGATACTTGGTCGTTCGAGATTGTGTGCGATTTTGGTCAGCGTGTCTGCCATTTGAGCCTCCGGATAAGCGATCTTGTTTGCCGCAATAATGACGTCGGCGTCACCGTAACATAGATCCTCAAGAAAAACCATGACGCATGCGTCATTTTTTAGTTTTATACCGGATATCGCTCGTTGCGCGCTTTCCAAATGGCGGTCTCAAGCGCGTCTTTCAGGCTTTTGCGCTCTGCTGGTGTCAGAAATCGCCCGATCACCCAAGCCTTATCGGCATGCGCGAGCTTTAACTCGCTCGGGCGTCGCTCTGGAAAATCGAGACTGACACGCGCAAAGGCCGTTGGGAGTTTGGCGGCCCGCGGCGTCTTACCCGGAACGGAATGCACGAGGTCAATCTCTTCAGCCGTAACCCGGATACGCGTTTCTTGTTTCTGCGCACGAAAGCTCCAACGAAAAGCAAGCCATATTAAAAGAGCGTCTAGACCAAAGAAGCCGATCACCGGGAATGCGCCCATGGAGACAAAGGCCAGGCCCGCAATAAAGCTCATTGCAGCAACAATCCCCATGACCACCATAAAGGCTTTGGGGCTGAGCGAGCGGTTGGGGGTCAATGTCGCGTCGAAATAGATCGTCTTTGTGGTTGTCTCCATCGCTAAGAGTATAGGTCAAAAATTTACGCCGACCGCAAGCGCGGCTTTGCGCCGCAAGAATCGGATTTTCTTATTTCACCGTCTGGCCTAGGTAGCAGGCATGGCTACCACGAAACGCAAGCGCGCCCCTCGCACCTTCGGCAAAGAGAAAGCGGCAGAGCTCTATGCCGAGCTCGCGAAAGATCGGCCCAATCCAAAGACCGAGCTCGACTTCGTCAATCCGTATACGCTGGTCGTTGCGGTCGCCCTGTCGGCGCAGGCAACGGATGTCGGCGTTAACAAAGCTACGAACGAACTCTTCAAGATCGCGGATACGCCTGAGAAAATGCTGGCGCTCGGTCTTGAAGGCGTAGAAAGCCACGTCAAAACCATCGGCCTCTGGCGCAACAAAGCAAAGAACGTCATCGCGCTCAGCCAGATGATTATCGATGAGTTTGGCGGTGAGGTCCCCCAAACGCGCGACGAACTGGTACGCTTGCCTGGCGTGGGGCGAAAAACTGCGAACGTTGTTCTGAACGAAGCGTTTGGACAGCCCACCATCGCTGTAGATACGCACATCTTCCGCGTCTCAAACCGCACAGGTCTCGCCCCCGGCAAGGATCCTGACCAAGTTGAAGCAAGCCTCGAGCGCACGACACCAGATGAGTACAAGCTCGGTGCGCATCACTGGCTCATCCTGCATGGGCGCTACACGTGCGTGGCGCGCAAGCCAAAATGCTGGACCTGCTCGATTACGCATTTGTGCAAGTTCAAAGATAAGACACCGGACCCTGCCACGGTCTCTTCACTCGGCCCCAAAGGCCCGAAGCGCAAAGCCAAAGCTAAGAAATAGACTTGCGCGCTTGTTCAATCGCGCCTTAAACGCCGCCTATGCTCAAAACCCGCATTATTCCCTGCCTCGATGTTAAAGATGGCCGCACCGTCAAAGGCGTGAACTTTGTCGATTTGCGCGATGCCGGCGATCCGGTGGCTTTGGCGAAAGCCTATGACGCCCAAGGCGCCGACGAGCTTTGTTTCCTCGACATTACCGCCAGCCATGAAGGGCGCGGGACGCTGCTCGACATTGTCAGCGCAACGGCAGAGCAGTGCTTCATGCCACTGACCGTCGGCGGCGGCGTAAGAAGCGCAGAGAATATGGTGCAATTGCTAAGAGCTGGCGCCGACAAGGTTGCGATCAATTCAGCTGCGGCATCAGATCCAGATGTCGTGTCTCGCTGCGCTGCCAAAGCCGGAAGCCAGTGCGTCGTTGTCGCAATCGATGCTCGAAAAACCGGTGATCATTGGGAGATCTTCACCCATGGTGGGCGCAAGCCGACTGGCATTGATGCAGTCGAGTTTGCCAAGCTGGCGCAGAGCAAAGGTGCTGGGGAAATCCTGCTCACCAGCATGGACAAGGATGGCACTAAATCTGGCTTTGACTTGCCACTGACCAAGGCGATTACGGATGCGGTGTCCATTCCGGTGATCGCAAGTGGCGGTGCAGGTAAAGCCGAGGACCTCGCTCCAGCAATTTTGGAAGCTGGCGCGAATGCGGTGTTGGCCGCATCTATCTTCCATTTCGGCGAAGTCAGTCTAGAAGAAGCGCGCGCTGCCTTAACTGCAGCAGGTGCGCCGGTCCGCCCGCTTTAGGAGCTAATAATGTCAAATACGCCTCTCGGAAATGCGCACGGCCTCATGGATATGCTTGGCTATCTCGCGATGACCATCGACGCCCGTGCGGACGGCGATGGTGAACGCTCCTATACGATGAGTTTGCTTGAAAAAGGCCCCCTGCACTGCGGCAAGAAGATCGCCGAAGAAGGTGCTGAACTCGCCCTCGCACTTGCCGCGCAGAGCAAAGAGGAAAGCGCTGCCGAAGCCGCCGATTTACTCTATCACATCCTTGTTGGATTACGGTCGAAAGGCGTCAGCCTAGAAGAGGTCAGCACCGCTCTCAAAGCCCGCCAAGGCATTTCGGGATTAGATGAGAAAGAGAGCCGCACGTCTTAGGCAACTTGTCGCTTCCGCAAAAATTGACTACTTTTCAGGTATGTTGCGCGCCTTAACTTCTTTTGTCTGGGTAATTGCTGCGCTCTCGCTCGGCTTTGAGGCCGTCGCGCAACCTTGTGAAATCGCTTCGGAGTTGAAGGCGAGCACTCATCACGAGATGAGTAGCGAAATGCCCTGCCATGATGACATGGCGTCGATGGCGCATCATGCACCCGATGAAAGGCCAGAGCATCAAAGCCACGCCTGTTGCTGTGCAGCCCTCCTCGGAAATGGCGTAGAGACGGCCGCGCCGGAACTTAAACAACCGCTTCCGGAGCTATTGATGTGGGCAACGCCTATGCCAGATAGCGCAAGGTCAGTTCTCCTGGAGTATGAGCCCCCGCCACCAAGGGCCTGATCCTTCTCGCAAAAGGATCAACTCAAACAGGATAAATTTATGAAACGCATCCAACATGCGGGCCTCGCGCTCGCGATTGGCGGTGCCATATCAATTCCATGGGCGGAGGCAAGACCCGTTTCCTATCCCGGGGGATGGACGGTGATGCAGAAGAACAATGGTGATTTTTCATCTGTTCACGCGCACTGGTCACCCACCGCAAAGGATTCAATTGGGCTTTACTCTGAGCGCAATTGGCAGACGGACTGGCACTTTACGGGCGTGCAATACAATCGCTTGGTGAAGCGCTGGAACACGCCAAATTCGCAGGCCAACCTCTACTTGAAAGCAGGTGCCGGCCAGGCAGACCCATTTGGAGACGATGCCAAAACAGAGGCGGCTGGATTCATCGGCGTGGGCGCAGATTGGGAGACCCGCCGTTGGTTTGTCTCCTATGAGGGCCGCGCTTACGATCTCGGGTTTACGAAAGATGCTCGGCAATCTGCGAGGATCGGGGTTGCACCCTATCTTGGCGATTATGGCGATCTGCACACCTGGCTAATGCTTGAAGTGCAAAATCGCCCCGAGGCCGACACTCCGACAGTCGTGACTCCATTGGTCCGCTTTTTTTATGACGTTCAGTTGTTCGAGATCGGGTATACACCTGAGACGGAAGAGCTTCTGCTGAACTGGATTGTTCGATTTTAGGAAGGAACAAGACAAATGAAACTTATTTCAATCGCCGCAATGGCGTTCGCTTTTTCAATCACAGCACCGATTTCAATGGCTGACCAAACGCCGCAAGACGTCAGTGCTACCGCCCAAACCATGGTCACCGCCAAAGTAAACGGCATGGTTTGCGATTTTTGCGCCCGCGCCGTCACCAAAGTGTTCGGCAAAGAAGACGCCGTCGATAACGTCCATGTCGATCTCGATAGCGGCGAAATCCACGTCACTTTAAAGTCCGGAGCGGAACTAAGCGATGACCGCGTTGCCGAGCTCGTCAAAAAGTCTGGCTATGATCTCGTATCTGTAGAACGGGAAACCGCATGATCACCGCGCAAGATGAGGTAAAAGGCCCGAGCGTTCTACCCGCGACGATCGCGCTTTTCACGTCGGCGACCACGCTGATCTGCTGTGCCTTACCTGCAATGCTTGTCATGCTGGGCATGGGCGCGGTTTGGTCGGGCGTGATCGGGACTGTGCCTGGCATCACATGGTTTGGCGCGAACAAAGAGATCGTGTTCGGTGTCACCGGGCTGGTTCTTGCCAGTTCCGGAGCCTGGCAATGGCACGCACGCAACCTCCCCTGCCCAGCTGACCCCGCAAAAGCGCGTGCTTGCACACGCCTTAGACGGATCAGCTGGACCTTGTGGGGAATCAGCGTGGCTGCGTTCTGTATTGGCGGCTTTTTCGCTTTCTTCCCAGACGCTGCAGCGGCCTTGTTCCTCTAAGGGAGCGCTAGACAAAATGGTTTTGAGCCTTCACCCTTGTGGAAAAGGGAGGAGGCCCAAATGGCCAATACACACGCGGTCCCCGTGACTGGATATCAGCCCAATCTTCAGGGCTGGTTCGACTACATGATGGGGGGGCATGATAAAGGGAAGTTGCTGGAGATTCTGCACGATGATGTCGTGTTCCGCAGCCCGGTTGTCCATACGCCCCAAGAAGGCAAAGCGATTACCTTTGCGTATCTTTCAGCTGCCGGAAACACGCTGGGGAACGGCACGTTTAAGTACACGCGCATCTTTGATTGCGGCGACAAAGCTGTGCTCGAGTTTGAGACCGAGATGGACGGCATTCACGTCAACGGCATCGACATGATTGAATGGGATGCGGACGGCAAAATCACCGATTTCAAAGTCATGGTGCGTCCCTTGAAGGCCATGCAAACCGTGCACGCCGCGATGGGCAAAATGCTGGAACAGATGAAAGCGCAGGCTTGAGCGCGCCAACCCTTCTGACGGAACGTTTGGAGCTGCGAGCTCCACGCCCAGAAGACTATACTGCGTTTGCGGAAACCTGGGCGGACAAAGACGTGGTCAAGTTCATCGGCGGTGAACCACGAGGTGCCCAAGATTCCTGGCTCACGCTCATGCGCAATGCTGGCGCTTGGCACTTGCTTGGATTTGGGCCTTGGATCGTATGCGAGCGCGAAACCGGGGCGTTTATCGGGGATGCCGGATTCTGCGATTATCGGCGTGGTATGTCGCCAGATATCTCCGGCTGGCCAGAAGCCGGATGGGTGTTCGCAAAACAGTATTGGCGGAAAGGCTATGCCACCGAAGCCCTCACCGCGACCCACGACTGGCTAGATAAGCATCGTCCCGGGCGGTCCGTCTGTATCATTGAACCCGATCACGCGGCATCCATTCGGGTCGCAGAGAAGCTCGGATACAAAGACGTGATCAGTTCTGACTATAAAGGAACGCCGATGTTAATCTTCGAACGATACAGCGCCGGCATACGAAAAAGCTAGCGATTCAGCCAAAGCACGGCTATCTAGCAGGCATGGTTACGACATATCTCGATTTCGAAAAGCCGCTCGCCGAGCTTGAGACCAAGATCGCTGAGCTGGAATCGGTTGCTGCCCAAGAAGGCGGCCCGCAGATCAATGACGAGCTGACAAAGCTCAAAGAGAAGGCTGCAAAGCAACTCAAAGACACCTATTCATCGCTCAATCCTTGGCGCAAGACGCAAGTCGCGCGTCATCCCGAGCGGCCACATTTCAGCGACTATGTTGAAGGCCTGTTCGACGATTTCCAGGAACTCGCGGGCGACCGTGTATTCGGGAATGATGAAGCCGTCTTGGGCGGCCTGGGGCGCTTTAAAGGTCAGTCGGTTGTTGTGATCGGACACGAGAAAGGCCGCACGACAGAAGCGCGCCTGAAGCACAATTTCGGGATGGCCCACCCAGAAGGCTATCGCAAAGCCGTCCGCTTGATGGACCTCGCGGAGCGGTTTGATCTGCCTGTGATTACGATGCCGGATACCGCTGGCGCCTTTCCGGGCAAAGCTGGCGAGGAACGCGGCCAGGCCGAAGCCATTGCGCGCGGCACAGAGCGATGCCTCTCGCTGCCTGTTCCACTGATTACTCTCATTATCGGTGAAGGCATGTCTGGCGGCGCGATTGCGATTGCGGCGGCCAATAAAGTCATGATGATGGAGCACTCGATCTATTCGGTGATTTCCCCAGAAGGGTGCGCTTCAATTCTTTATCGCGACGCGGCGAAAGCCAAAGAAGCGGCCGAGGCGATGAAAATCACAGCGAAAGATCTGATGAAGCTGAAAGTCGTCGACACGATTGTTAAAGAACCCATCGGCGGCGCCCATCGCAATCCTCAAAAAGCCATCGCCTCCGCAGGCAAGGCGATCGACAAGGCGCTGCAGGAACTTTCAGCCCTCACGCCGCATGAGCTAAAACTGCAACGCCGCGAGCGCTTCTACGCGATCGGGCGCGAAGGCCTGAACTAAGGGCCGATGTAACTGGGTGATTGAGACACCCACCCCATTTCAAACAAGTCAAAGAAAAGGGCGGCCCGAAAGCCGCCCTTTGTGTTTGGGTGTTCTCTAAGACTTAGCTTCCGCCGAAAGTCTTTGTCAGGCTGATCTTGAATGTACGACCGAACGGATTGTGTGTGTACGGATCGTAGTTCAGATCAAACGCTGCGAATGGTGGATCTTCATCAAACGCGTTCACCACAGACAGCCCGAGATCGATATCCCATGGGGCATCCCAGTTGTAGAACAGATCAAGCGTTGTTTGGCTGTCGATCTTGTCAGAACCATTTCCGGTAATATCGCCGCGCTCATCATCATATGAGTCGATGTGACGAACGACACCGCGGAAGTTGTGATCGCCAACTGCAAAGTTCGCTGTCACGTTTGCTTTCCACTGCGGGAGAGACCGAGAGAAGTTCGAACGGTTGAATTGATCAACACGGTCACCGCCCTCAATGGTTACACCATCAACGTCGAGATCACCGACCACGTATTCAATAATGTAGGTTGAGTCCAAGCCGAGCGTGAACTCGCCTCCACCCATATCCCAAACATTCTCCATACGAAGATCGAAGCCTGATGTTTCGATATCCGGCCCGTTCACAACATTTGTCGTGATCCGCGAAATCTCAGCTGGCTCGTTG
The DNA here is from genome assembly GCA_013213785.1 of Henriciella sp. GTDB lineage: Bacteria > Pseudomonadota > Alphaproteobacteria > Caulobacterales > Hyphomonadaceae > Henriciella. The sequence goes on from JABSPZ010000006.1 coordinate 192,722, forward strand.
ATCCCATTATTGTTGTTATCGGTGAACGAAATTCGACCGATAATCGCATCATCATCAGTCGAAGGTGTCGCCAATGCCGCGAGTGCTGCCCCAACAATGCTCGACTGCTCTTCGACGATGATCGGATCAGAGAAGTCGAAATTATAGTAGTCTAGAGACGCGGAGAAGCCGCCATTCTGGAAGATACCACCGAGATTGAAGCTGAACGCGCTTTCTGGGCTGAGGTTTGGATTACCAAACTGATCTACCGCTTTAAACGCAGAGGTTGGCGCAACAAACTGAAGCGTCGTCACTGTTCCAGACAATTGGTTCAGTGTCGGCCCGCGGAATGATGTCTGAGCAGACCCTCGGAACGCGAACGCATCATTGATTTGCCACTTAGCTGCAACTTTAGGGTCGAAGGTTGAACCAACCTCACCACCATAGTCCTCATAACGCGCAGCAACTTGAAGATCCAAATTCTCGTAAAGTGGAATCTGAAGTTCGCCGAACACCGCGAAGATAGACTGATCTTCGTCAGCTGCGTTTGTACCGGCCAAGAATGAGAACGGTCCTGTTCCACCTGGTCCAGGTGTTACAGCAAGATCGGTCAGATCGCTTGGATCAACTTCATAAGTCTCACGACGGATTTGCGCACCAGCCGCCCAACCAACAGAGCCACCGCCCGCTTGTACGTTACTCTCGCCAGAGAATACCGCATCAAATACGAGAAGGCTTGTTGTCGCGTCTGTTTCAGTCGGATCTGTCAACCAGTCCGCCAACTCAACAGAGTTTGCCAGCGCTGGGTTGAAGTTCGGGTTGGCTTGGCCAGTAATCGCACTCGCCGCAATCGCGTTTGAGAACGGGTTATAGTACTGACATCCACCCTGGCCTGCGACGGCACCGGCATCCACTGCACCAGTGATCTGGTCTGCACAGAGACCGAAACCACTAAGCGCTGCCGTCAAACCGCCAATATAGGTATCGTTTGTGAGACGGTAGCCTTCAGTTTGAGAATAGCTGAGCGCGAAGTCATAATTCACGTCGTTCGCGAACGTACCGGTATAGGAACCTGACGCAGAAATCGAGTCATACTCCCGAATACCTTCTTGGGCACCGCCGGTTCCAGGGAAACCACCCCAACCGAATGTACGACCAATGAAGAGGGCTCCGATACCGTTTGCGAGAGCAGAACCTGGGTTGTCAGCCAGATACTGCTGGTACCCTGGAGCGCTTGCTGGAACAAACTGGCTGGTCAGAACCTGTGGTGGGTAAGATGGAGACGTTTTCCACTCTGGCACTTCGATTTGCGAATAGAGCAATTCAAGGTGCAGATCTCCGTTACCAATCTCGCGATTGTACTCGGAGAAGACTTTCAGCTGCTCTTCTTCTTCAACCAGGTTGTCGAACTGCGTGAATTGGAAGCGACAATCGCCAACCGCAGGGTTGATGATACCGCCAGCAGCTTCACATCCGCTATCGACTTCTGCCCCTACGGGGGTGCCCGTTGCTCCAATAACGACGTAACGGCCTGGATTAGAGAGAGACGAGAAACCGCCCACTGGGTTTTCGGTGATGGACGAAATCGCCCAGTCTTTTTCAAGCAGCGGCGTTTCTGTACGCTTTTGATATTCAACCGTGGTCACCCAGTTGAAATTATCACCTTGAAGGCCGTAAGCGGCAGATAGGCGATACTCACCGTCGGAACCGTCAAACGTTTGATAGTCACCAGACAGTTCGAGTCCATCTAGATCGTCACGGGTGATAAAGTTCACAACGCCCGCAATCGCATCCGATCCGTATAGCGCTGCAGCACCGTCTTTCAGGACTTCCAAACGACCAATCGCGGCTGATGGAATATTGTTGGTGTTTACAAAGAGCTGCGCCTGTTCACCAATCCCATAAGGCGAGAAGGTTTGGCGACGGCCATTCAACAAAACCAAGGTACGCGCCGGCCCAAGACCGCGCAGGTTTACGTTAGATGTACCTTCGAGGCCGTTGGACGCAAACTGGTTAGTTTGCCCGTCCGTACCTGATGAAGGTCCAAGGTTCTTGATCAAGTCAGTAACCGTAGGGTTACCCTCTAGTTTAAGGTCTGCCGCTGTGATGACATCGACAGGCAGTGCTGCATCTTCAGGTGTTCCCTGAATGAATGAGCCGGTAACTGTGACGGTGTTCTGGCGCAGTTCATCGCCGTCGCCCTCGTCTTGGGCGAGCGCAGTTCCGCCAGCCATTAAGGCTGCCAGAGAGGCACTCAGGACCAGTTTTCTACCAAGCGTCATATATTCCTCCGTTAATAATTATACGCGGCCGCTACTCGTTATTCGGCGCAGCCTCACGATTCATCATATTTTCGTGAACGACTTACGAAAGAGGTGTTCTATGCTGCGCCGCACCATGAAAAAAGTGACAGCGTTCGTCATTTTGGTGGTCGAGCGCATATCGAAGAACAATATTGCGGAATTTCCCTGTCCAAACATCGAAGAACGCGCTTAGACAGCCGCATGACCGCACCTATTGAGCAAATTTCTGCCCTCTTCGCAGATGCAGCAGAGCCAGCAACGTTTCCAAAAGCAGTGTTGCGCTTTCGCAACACACGATGGGCCGAAGCTGTTGATCTCGCAAATTTGAACGAGTCCGACTGGATAAAACACTTTGCCGCGTTCGAGTCATTATCCGAGAATCTCGAAACGCCCTTGGCGCTTCGCTATCACGGGCATCAGTTTCACGTATACAACCCGGACCTGGGCGATGGGCGCGGGTTTTTATTCGCGCAAGTCCGCGACACTGACGGGCGCCTGCTGGATCTCGGCACCAAAGGATCGGGACAGACAAGATGGTCGCGGCAAGGCGACGGACGTCTCACATTGAAAGGGGGTGTGCGTGAAATCTTGGCCGCCTCTTATCTTGAAGCGCTCGGGGTGAATACGTCAAAGGCGTTTAGCTTGATTGAAACCGGCGAAGATCTGCATCGAAATGACGAACCCTCGCCAACACGGTCTGCTGTTTTGGTCCGGCTCAGTCACTCGCATTTGAGGTTCGGCACGTTTCAGCGAGCCGCTTATTACGATGACGCCGCCTCGATGGCCGCCCTCATCAACCATGTAATCGAATACTATTTCCCGGACTGCGCTGACGAAGCTTTAGGGACGTCTACGCCAGCGCTATTTGAGCGAATGGCACAAGCGACTGGCAAGATGATCGGTCAGTGGATGGCTGCTGGTTTCGTGCACGGCGTCATGAACACGGACAATTTCAACATCACCGGTGAAACCTTCGATTTCGGACCTTGGCGCTTTTTGCCAAAGAGCGATCCCAATTTTACGGCCGCCTATTTCGATCAGCAGGGTCTGTACCGATTTGGGAGACAACCCGCCCAAGGGCTTTGGGCGTTGCAGCAACTCGGCGGAGCAATGTCTCTGGTCGCAGACGAGGATGACCTCAGCCAGGCAATAACGGCTTACGAGCCAGCATACCAGGAGAGCTTTGCGGCACATACGCTGGCCCTACTCGGCTTGGAGCGCGCTCCCGACCTAAGAGACGATCTCCTCTTCTTACAGGAGTATTACGGCTGGATGACCCAATCTGGTGCGTACTGGCCGCAAACCTTCTTTGATTGGTTTGGCGGCGCCGCAAGCGTGGATCGAGCGTTAGCAAGCCCGCAGGCCGATCTTTATAAGAGCACTGAATTTGTGAAGGTTCGATTGCACATTGACGCCAGAACGCCCGTTCGGCCTGAGCGAATCGATCATACGTACTTCCAAGCTGAACGACCCGTCGACCTGATCGTAGAAACCGTCGAGGCACTGTGGGCACCAATTGCCGATGATGACAATTGGCGCCCATTAGAAGCTCATCTAGATAGGATAGAAAGCGCTCGCTTGGCTTATGATTGGCCAGCAGCGCCGGAGCGCGCCCAGCGAACCACATGACCAGAGGCCAGTACGGTCGCGCCGATTACAGTCAGCAAAGTCTCATAATCGTGCAGGGCTTCAACAAACGCACCCGCGACCAACAAGCTAAACCCAACCACGATCAAAGCACTGGCAATGATATTGGTCGATTTTGATGCCAAAGCGATCAGTGAAAACGGCAGTGCAGCGACCACGAAAGCTTTGTGTAGCCACTCGGCCTCGGCCAGGACCCCCAGACTAGGGAGCCCGGCCGAAAGCACCGGCAAGATCAAGCAATGAACGAAACACAGGCCCGAGAATAGAATGGCCGGCGCATCAATTGCGGCTGATCTGGAAGGGGTTGTGCTCATTAGAAGGCGAGCCGTACACCAACGCGAATGTTCTGGCCAGGAGCAGGAATCAGGTCTTTCAACACAGATGTCGTGTAACGGACTTCTTCATCCGTGACATTACGTGCTTCGACAAAGGCCTCAGTACCGTCAGCACCGATTCCAAAATCAGACAGATCGACTTCACCGCGCAGATCTAGCGTGCTGTAGCCATCAGTCGGCAGCTGACCAATACCTGGGTCATTCTCATCTCCGGCGACCGTGACAGCGGCGCCAAGTTCAAACGCGCCCCACTCGGCACTCACATCGCCATTGAAGGTGATGGGCGGAAGGAATGGCAAGTTACCGCCGTCATCAAGGCTGGCTTCCACAAAATCGACACTACCGTTGAATTCCCAATCGGCGCCCAGGAACCCTTCTTCGATGACAAGGTCACCATAGATCTCACCGCCATAGAAGCTGGCATCTTCCTGAACAAAGCGGAATACGGCCAGGCCATCGCCCTCATCAGTGAGCTCGCCATCAATAAAGGCAACGCCCGGTGTCAAATAGGTGAAGTCCGTGAACTCAGTCGCGAACACGTTGATCCCGACGCTCGCATTGTCGCCTGTCCAGCGCCATGTGCCCTCTAAGTTCAAGCCGCTTTCTTTTCCGAAAGTTGGGTCGCCAACTTCGAATTGATCGGTCGCAAGGTGAGGCCCGAATGCAAAGAGCTCACTCTCACTTGGAGCACGTTCGGTGTAAGAAATCTGACCCCCGATCCACATACCGCCTTCGAGGTGCTTATGTGCGCCAAACGAACCACTGAAGAGATCAAAGTCGGCTGTTCCGAACTCGACATTGTCATACTCAACCATGTCGATGCGCAAACCGCCTTCAATTCCGAAGCCGCTATCCCATTCCTGGCCTTCGTATAAGAAGACACCGAAATTCTGGATATCGGTTGGGGTTACGAACGCCTCTTCGCCAATCGCACTGAACTCGCGGTCAGAGAATTGGACGCCGAACGCACCTTCAAAACCGCCAAATTCATGGTCGAATTCAGCGCGGGCCTCAACGCCCTCATTGGCGAAGACTGTGCCTGCTTCGCCTGGAGCTTCGAATTCAGTGTGCTCATAATCAACAATCGCGAGTGTCCCGATCACGTCGGTAAGGAAGCCATTATTGACTGATACACCGCCGCGAATGTCGATGCGGGTCTGCTCCAGATCGATGAATGGATTTTCTTCCTCTTCCTCGCTGTGCTCTTCACCCTCTTCTTCTTCCTCGCCATGCTCCTCTTCGTGACCATGTCCTGGAAGGCCATATTCTGCCGTTTGCTGACGGATCGCTACGCCCAAGAAGGCATTGTCGCCGACCCAGCTCACACCGGCCGATAGGGTTTGAGTTTCAACGAAGGAATTTTCCGCTGTGCCGCGAACTTCTTCCTCTTCCTCGTGCTCTTCGCCCTCTTCTTCAACCTCATGCTCTTCCTCTTCCGCTGCGCGCTGGAAGGCAGATTCTGAGAAGTCAGGAATATCGTAATTGTCGAAATCACGCATGGAACCGGACAGCGTGAAGACCAATTGTCCAGCTGTGAACTGCCCGCGACCCGCGAGTTCAGTCCCCTCGTTCACGCTATTATAAGCGGTGAACAGATCCGCAGAGAATGGCTCATCCGGGAGATCGTCAACGATCAGGCCATCGATCACATTGACGACACCGCCGATCGCTTGGCCGCCATATCCTAATGCAGCAGGGCCTCGCAGAATTTCAATCTTCTCTGCGTCAATGCCATCAGCCGTAACTTGGTGGTCAGGCGACGCTGCAGACACATCAATAACCCCGATCCCATTGGTCAGCACTTGCACGCGCTCTGCTCCAAGGCCACGCAGAACTGGTCGGCTAGCACCCGCACCGAAGAAAGTTGTTGAGACACCCGGCTGACGATCCAATGTATCGCCCAGCGTCGCGTTCAGCGTTTGGAGAATATCTTCTCGATCCAAGGCTGTTGCGTTTCCAACCAACTCGTCCGCAGAACGCTCTGGGCCCGGGGCAGAGACGATAATGGTCTCTTCTCGGCGTTCGTCAGACTGCGCTGCAACGATCGGCGCGAACGCCAGTGGAGAAATGGAGGCGAGAAGCAGGAAGCGGGTCATGTCTTTGCTCATGTTATGTTATCACTAGCGTGTCCGTCTAATCACGGACCCCTAAATTGCAAGTGAAAAGAAGCAACGCACAGAACACTTTTGCTAAACAAAGACGGCCTCCCGGATGGAAGGCCGCTGCTTGTGTGTTGAGGCATGACCCCATCGAAGCTTGGACGTGGAGTCCAGGCTTCGATCTCGTCCGTGCGTTTTACTTCTGAGCTACTTTTGCGGTTTTCGCATCGTCCTCAAGGTCGATCTCTTCCTCATCGATCTCGCTTTCAGTCTCTGACACCTCAGGCTTTTTAACCCAATCGCTGGCGCGGCGGCGACGTACGATTTCGTCGTCAGAGGTATCGCGGTTGTCAGACTTCCGGCGCTCAACGCGGGCAGCTGTTTCTTCCATCCGGTCAAGAACCGAGCCAACCTTCTCTGAAGCTTCTGCGCTCTCGATAACAATACGTCGCTCGGCACTCGCCTTCGCAGCCGTCGCCATTGTCACAGGACGCGATCGAACCGTGATCGGGCCATTGGCATTGCGGATGCTGGTATTGAAAAACAGATCCCAGTATTTCGCGAAGACGGTCTGGCGCCCTTGAAGTGTGCGCAGTGATTTCACTTCCCGGCCACTGGTCAGCCTAGCGCCTTCAATCCGGACGCGGTCTGGGCTGCGAACAAACTGGACAAATCCATTATAGCGACGCGAGGCAGAGCGGTTCATTTCGAATTGCAGCTCTCCAACGCCGTCGCGTCGTCCGTCCGCACCGTCCGAAAGAGAGTTTCTATTCTTGTAAGTCATGAAAGGCCAAGACATGTCAGAGAATTCGATGAGCGTGTTGCTTTCAATCTCGAGGTCTTGGTTCAAAGAGTAGCCGGAGAAGATGAAACCTTTACCGTCCGGCTGGATATCGATCACAGATAGACGCTGATGGCCGTCACCCTTTTCTGACTGAAGCCATGTGCCTTCGAAATAGTATTTTCCGAGAATGAGCCGGCGCACCGTGTTGAACCTAAATAAGGTCGGAAAAATCGCCTCCGTCATCGCCAGCCAGAATACGACCATGATTGCAGCGGCGCCGCCGACGGCGACCGTCATAGACGTCGCATCTTGGCCGAAAATCGTCTCAAGTGATGTTAGAAATTGCGGTCCAACGAATGCCAATAGACCGAGAATTGCGGCTGCCGAAACGGTGTTCGACACCAGCCCAAAACGCAAATATGGGTCATGCCCCTGAATCTCCTAAAGCTCTTTGTTTTTATGGTGAATTTATCAGGGGCTTCTGCGCCCTCATGCGAGGGTTAATCAACCAAAATTAAGGTAAATTTCAATCGCCATTAAGTTAACTAAACACCTGTTTTTGTTAACTATTTACCACTTTTGCTAGAATTTTTGGTGTAAAATCAACCCAGAGGATTTAATGGTGTTTTCTCTAAACTCTTAACAGAGTCATTTTTCGTGCTGTTTATGACGCAGCGCCCAGGACGTGACAGCGGGAAGCTACCGACCTAATTAATGTTCCCAATGACGGAGGAAGACGATGGACGGAATGACTGGGGTTAAAGGAAACCAAGTGTTGGACGGCCTGACGGGGCTCCTTCAAGACGCGATTATCGCTTGCGATACTTATAAGTCCGCAGTGCACGCCAAGATCAGTGTCATCCTGGCGCCATCCGGTAAGGTCGATCGTGCCGCATTTGCCGCCAATCAACACTTAGCACACGGCTATGCTTGGCTCGTCACATATGTCGAAACTCTACGCGAAACAGCCAACTGGGCGTCCCGCTTAGACGCCGAAGGGAGGTTGGGCGAGATCGATGCGCTGCTCGCGCAAATCTTATTCAGCAAATATCTCGCGGACATCGTTGGCGGCGTCCCAATGAATCAGGGCGAAACAATTCGCCCGCACGAGTTTGACTCAATCGCTGCCGCCGACGCGCTCTTCGAAGATCCTGCCGTTCGCACCCTGATCGAAAAAGGGCTTACACCTGAGAGTATGTCTGCTGCTGCAGCCTTTTTGCCGGACAGTCTCGCGCGCTCGACCGTCGAGAACACCGGCGAAGACGAGACCATGGCGATGATCCGCGAGCAGTTCCGGCGCTACGCAGATGACAAAATCGTCCCGCACGCGCACGAATGGCACCTCAAGAATGAATACATCCCGATGGATGTGGTCTCCGAGATGGCAGAACTCGGCGTCTTTGGCCTAACGATCCCAGAAGCCTATGGCGGCCTGGGGATGGGCAAAACCGCCATGTGTGTGGTGTCCGAAGAACTCTCACGCGGTTACATCGGAACAGGATCTCTCGGGACCCGGTCAGAGATCGCCGCTGAACTCATTCTTATTGGCGGCACAGACGCCCAAAAGGAAAAGTATCTGCCCGTCATCGCGAGCGGTGAGATCCTACCGACCGCGGTTTTCACTGAACCAAATACAGGCTCAGACCTCGGCGCACTGCGTACACGGGCCGTGAAGGATGGCGACACCTATAAGATCACCGGCAACAAAACCTGGATCACCCATCCGGTCCGCGCCGATCTTATGACGCTCTTGGCGCGCACCAATCCTGAGACGAACAATTTCTCAGGTCTTTCAATGTTTCTGGCCGAAAAGCCGCGCGGCTCTGATGAGACGCCCTTCCCGGCCGACGGGATGACCGGCGGCGAGATTGAAGTGCTCGGCTATCGCGGCATGAAAGAGTATGAGATCGGCTTCGATGAATTCGAAGTCCCCGCTGCAAACTTGTTGGGTGAGACTGAAGGCATGGGGTTCAAACACCTTATGGCAACCTTCGAGTCCGCGCGCATTCAAACAGCGGCCCGCGCCGTCGGCGTGGCCCAAAACGCTTTAGAGCTTGGCCTCCGTTATGCGCTCGATCGCAACCAATTCGGACAACCCATCTTCAACCTCCCGCGTGTTGCGAACAAGCTGGTCATGATGGCCGCGGAACTGGTTGGCATCCGCCAGCTGACCTACTTCTCGGCCCGCCAGAAGGATCAAGACAAACGCTGCGACCTGGAAGCAGGTATGGCTAAATTGCTGGCAGCGCGCGCCGCTTGGGCCGCCGCCGACAATGCTTTGCAGATTCATGGCGGAAACGGCTTTGCGCTCGAATATCCGGTCAGCCGCGTGCTGCAGGACGCGCGTATCTTGAATATTTTCGAAGGCGCAGGCGAGGTTCAAGCCATGGTGATCGCACGCCGCGTGATCGAAGAAGGCAATTGACGGCTAAGGTTTTCGCGCCCGCGCTCACCTCTTATTAAGCAGACCTGTGGCACACATGGTGGGGAATCTTCATCATGAGAGGTCCAAGCCATGCGTGCTTTGTCCAGCCTAGTTGCCCTCGCCGTATTCGCGTCGCCTGCGCTTGCAGAAGATGCGCTTCAAGGCGGTGTCTTAGCTTTTGAAGAAAACACCTACCGGTATGGCGATCTTTACCGGTCAGAGCGCGGAACGACAGCGGAAGCTTGCGCACAAATGTGCACGGCCGATCGCACATGCGCGTCCTGGTCCCTTACCCCGGCAACGTTTCGCATCGGCCCGCGCTGCGAGCTGAAGCGCACACCAGGTGAAGCGATTTCGCGCCCTGGCGGTGCATCCGGCATGTCAGAGGTCTGGCAAATGGATCCCGCGCGTCATGCAGCCATGCGGTATCAACCGAGCGTTCCTGAAAGCCGTCAACCCGCTGCGGTCCCATTGGATCAGCTGCGTCCGTCCCCTGTTCCGCGCACATTTGGGGATCCGCTGCCTGTTCGCGAACCCGAACTAATGGGTGCACCGTCTGCTCAAAAGCCGGTTCAAACGCGGACCGTGGCTGCGTCTTCTGTTTCACCTCCAAAGCAAACGCAAACGATTGAGGTCTATCGCGGACCCGGCCAGGGCGTTGTTCCTGACTATGTGAAACAACCTACTCAAGTGGAAGCCCCAACTCCGCAAGCGCAGCCTGTACGTCAGACTCCGAAGCCGGTCTTTAAAGATCCTGCACGGAAAGCGCCTACTGCTCAGCCTGCGGTTTCGAACCTGAACGCTGTGGTGCGACGCCAAAGCCAATCTCCACAAGCCGTTGCTACGCCAGCACCTCAGCCTGCGCCTGCACCAGCACCAACGCCGCTCAGCGAACCTGCCCCGCAGCGCGTTCCGTGGACTGAGCGGGTTGGCAATACCCCGAATTATTCTGTCGGTGGGAGCGGATACGTCCCTGGCGATGAAGCTGCGACCGCAGGCTTCGTCGAAGGCCTCCCAGAGGGTGAAGCGGGAACTTAATCTCGCTTCGGACGCTTAGAACGCGCCCGAAACTTCTCAATCTCTTTTGATTTGTCGCGGTTCGGCTTTGCACCGCCGCGGCCAACAAAGCTGCGTCCCTTGCGGATCGACTTGCCGTCTTTATCGGTCACGCGCTTATGCTTCGGCGGCAGCGAGGCTGCGATCAGCGCGGCGCGCTCTTTGGCCTTTAGCAAGCGCCATTTTCCGAGTTCCAAGTTACCCATTTCCAAGGGGCCAATCCGGATCCGCTGAAGATCCACGACCCGCAGGCCAACCAAATCACACATCCGGCGGATCTGACGTTTGCGCCCCTCTTTCAGGATGAACCGAAGCGTTTGCCCTTCGAGCACCGTCACTTTTGCTGGCTTCAAGCGCCGTTCATCCAAACTCAATCCGTTGCGCAACAGCGTGAGCCGCCCCTCAGTGAGCTTGCCCTGGACCGTCACGAGATACTCTTTCTCGAGACTGTGCTGCGGACCGATAATCGCTTTGGCGAGAACACCATCATCAGACAACAGCAAAAGCCCATGGGAGTCCTGGTCCAACCGCCCAAGCGGCGCCAAGCTGGCATCTTTCGCAGGCCCGCGCGTGCCGTCGGCGGCATTCGCTGTTTTCAGCAAGCGCACGGCCGGCACTTGGTCATCTTCCGGCTGCGCAGACACATAATCGACCGGCTTGTTCAGCACTGCAGTGAATTTACTCGCGATCGCGCGCTGCGCCCGCTCAGCCAGTTTCAATATTTGGCCGGGCTCGATCTTATGGCCTGGACGCTCGACAACCACATCATCGACGAGCACGCCGCCGGCCTCGATGAGGGCTTCGGCTTCGCGCCGGGAACACAGTCCAAGCTCCGCCATCCACTTGTTCAGACGGACGGGAGCATTGCCGCGATATTGATGCTGATCAGCCATGGGCGTTCGTTTGACGCCGCAGAGGCTGAGCGTCAATCGAGAAATGCCAGATATGGATATTCCCTTTTGCCCCGACTCCCTGCTAAAGGCTGCGCCAAGCATAGGAGTGGCCATGAAAACCGCTGTCATCGTCTTCCCGGGATCGAATTGCGATCGTGATGCAGAGGTCGCCCTGCGCGCGGCCACAGGCCAAGACCCAGCGATGGTCTGGCACAAGGATGGAACCATCCCCGAAGGCACAGACCTCGTCATGGTGCCGGGCGGGTTTTCCTACGGCGATTACCTGCGCTGCGGCGCGGTTGCTGCGAACAGTCCTGTCATCTCTCAACTTCGCGCCCACGCGGAGCGCGGCGGATATATCCTTGGGGTTTGCAATGGCTTCCAAATTCTGTGCGAAACAGGTCTCTTGCCTGGCGCGCTGATCCGCAATGCCGGTCTCGAATTCGTCTGTCGTCCTGAAGTTTTGAAGATCGAGTCGACGAATACAGCCTTCACAAATGCCTATTCGGGCGGCGAGATCACCATTCCGATCGCTCACCATGACGGCAACTATGTCGCCGATGAGGACACACTGAACACGCTAGAGAGCGAAGGCCGCGTGGCGTTCCGTTATGTCGATAATCCAAACGGTTCGGCGCGCGATATTGCGGGCGTGATCAGCGAGAACGGACGCGTCCTCGGTATGATGCCTCACCCTGAACGCGCCATTGGCGACCATGAAGGCGGCACAGACGGCCGCGGCATGTTCGAAAGCCTGCTTTCGGCAGCTTAACTTTATCAATCTCGCAATCGACTCCAGAGACAGAGACCCAAAGCACCATGACGGACACATCTGCGATCATCACCGCGATGCAGGCGGAACAAGACGAAACCTCTGCGAGTGAGCACGGGATCAATGCTGAGGAATGGGATCGGCTGATCTCTCGCCTCGGACGAAAGCCGAACCTCGTTGAGCTCGGCATCTACTCGGTGATGTGGTCAGAGCATTGCTCTTACAAGTCTTCGCGGCGGCACCTGTCTAAGTTCCCGACCAAGAACAAGCACGTCATCCAGGGCCCGGGTGAGAATGCGGGCGTGATCGATATTGGTGATGGCCAAGCGGCAATCTTCAAAATGGAGAGCCACAACCACCCATCTTACATCGAGCCTTATCAGGGTGCGGCGACAGGCGTTGGCGGCATTTTGCGCGACGTCTTTACGATGGGCGCGCGCCCGATCGCGCTTGTGAATGCGCTGCGCTTTGGTGATCCAAGCCACCCGAAAACACGCAGCCTGGTTGCGGGCGTTGTGGCTGGCATTGGCGGATACGGAAACTGTGTCGGCGTTCCGACCGTCGCCGGTGAGACCGAGTTCCATTCCGGCTATAATGGCAACATTCTGGTCAATGCGATGGCGGTTGGCCTCGCCGATCAGGACAAGATTTTCTATGCACGCGGCGCGACGCCTGGCAATCCTATCTTCTATGTCGGCTCGAAAACCGGCCGTGATGGCATCCATGGCGCGACGATGGCGTCGGCTGAATTCTCAGAAGGCGACGAAGACAACCGCCCGACCGTGCAGGTTGGTGACCCGTTCACAGAAAAACTGCTGATCGAAGCCTGTTTGGAGCTGATGGCCACAGACGCCATCCAGGCGATCCAGGATATGGGCGCAGCGGGCCTCACCTCCTCTTCCGTTGAGATGGCCGATAGCGGCGGTGAGAATGGCGAAGGCATCGGCGTCGAGATGGACTTGGACAAAGTCCCGCAACGCGAAACTGGTATGAGCGCCTATGAGATCATGCTGTCGGAGAGCCAAGAGCGCATGTTGATGGTGCTCTATTCGGACAAAATCGAACTCGCGAAACAGATCTTCGAAAAGTATGATCTCGACGCTGAAGTGATCGGCATGACCACCGATAGCGGTCGCATGGTCCTGAAACAGTTCGGCGAAACGGTTTGCGATATTCCTGTCGCTCCACTTGCAGAAGACGCGCCGAACTATGATCGCCCTTGGGTGGAGCCCAAGAAACGCGCCCCGCTCGATATGGAATCAATCCCCGAGCCAGAAGACTATGGCGAAGTGCTCCTCAAGCTCATGTCCTGCCCGGATATGGCGAGCAAACGCTGGATTTGGGAACAATACGATCGCCACGTCATGGGCGACACGATCGATAGCTCACAGTCGCAAGGCAATGCCGCCATCGTGCGCATTCACGGCACCAATAAAGCACTCGCCATCACCTCAGATTGCACCCCGCGCTATGTCGCTGCTGACCCTTATGAAGGCGGCAAGCAAATTGTTGCGGAGGCCTATCGTAATCTCTCCGCCGTTGGCGCGAAGCCGATTGCGATCACGGACAATCTGAATTTCGGCAATCCGGAAAAGCCCGAGACCATGGGCTATATCGTGAAAGCGATTGAAGGCATGGCCGAAGCGTGCGGCACGCTCGATTTCCCAGTCGTGTCCGGCAATGTCAGCCTGTACAACGAGACCGATGGCATCGCGATTCCGCCAACCCCGGTCGTTGGTGGCGTTGGCTTGATTGAGGACTTGGATAAGGTTGCGACGCTGAAAGGTGCTCAGCCTGGCGACGCACTCATCCTGATCGGCGAAACCAAAGGCCATTTGGGCGCTTCGCTCTATGCCCGCGAGATTTTGGGACTCGACGGCGACGACGCCGGACCTCCGCCGCCCGTTGACCTGGAAACCGAGAAAAAGAACGCTGACTTTGTGCGCGAGCTGGTTGAACGCGGACTGGTCAATGCTGTGCACGATGTCAGCGACGGCGGAATTGCGTGTGCGGCTACGGAGATCGCATTGGCGAGTGGCACCGGAGTGATCTTCGACCCCTCCGTGAACGATAAGCTTAACACTACGGCTTGGCTGTTTGGTGAAGACTCGGGTCGAACGCTGCTGGCAGTCGCTGGTGATAAGACTGCGGAATATGTTGTCATGGCGTCGGAGGCAGGCGTCGACCTAGAAATCGTTGGCCAGTGTAATAAGGCTGCTGCCAAAGATCTCATAATATTGGGAACTTATGGTTCTTTAAGATTATCCGACCTACGTAGCGCCCATGAGGACTGGCTCCCAACGTATATGAGCAAAATGGATTAAGGCGCAGCGGGCAACTTCGCCTAAATCAGCTCATAATCCTCAAGCTTCACCTCCGCCACGGCGGCAGCATAGTCGCGCGTGTGTGAAGACCAGTTCTGAGTGATTTTGCCATGCTCGTTCTTGTACCAGCTATTGCAGGCCGGATCCGCCCATACAGTTTTGGCGAGATCGTCTTGAACCTGCGCATTAAACCGGTCCTGTGCCGCTTTGGTCGGGACCATAGCCGCTTTGCCGGTCTCGCCGAGCCCATCAAGAGCTTTCACCGCATATTCGACCTGGCGTTCGAGCATGAACGTAATCGCGTTGTGGCCGAGATTGGTGTTTGGGCCATAAAGCACGAATAGGTTCGGGAAGTCGGCGACCGTGATTCCCAGATAGGCTTCTGGATAGTCCTTCCAAACGTCGTTCAGGTGTTTCTCGCCGCGGCCTTGCACATCGACAGACCAGCGCCAGCCGGTCGTCTCAAATCCGGTCGCAAACGCGATCACATCAAGCTCGTGATGACCATCGACTGTTTTGATCCCCGTTGCGTCGATTGTTTCAATGCCTGCTGTTTCAAGCGTGACATTGTCCTTCATCAGGGCAGGAAAATAGTCATCTGAGATCAAAATACGGCGGCACCCAATCGGATAGTCTGGTGTGAGCTTTGCTCTGAGAGATGCGTCGGGAACCTGAGCTTCCATATGATTGACTGCGATCTGGTTATAGGCGGCGCGGCCTTCTGGCGTCCATTTGAACGCCTGCCAGAAAAACTCGTCGGCTTGCTCATAGATGATCTCGCGGTTCATCGCGCCGAGCTTCATCGCAAGCTCTGGATTGGTGCCGAGCAGCGCACCTTCTTGAGCGCTCATCGCAACGTCGCGGCGCGGGATCACCCAGTTCGGACTGCGTTGGAACACGACGAGCTCACCCGCGTCTTCGGCGAGCTCAGGAATGATCTGCACGGCGCTGGCGGCGCACCCAATGATGCCGACGCGTTTGCCTTTCATTGGGATGGAATGATCCCACTGCGCGGAATGCGTAATCGCGCCCTGGAAGTTTTCCTTGCCCGAAATGGCTGGCCAATTTGGGCGGTTCAGCTGACCAAGCGCGCCAATCACGGCGTCGCCCTCATAACTCGCGCCGCTTGCCGTTGTGACGGTCCATTTCTTAGAGGCCTCGTCCCAAACCGCGCTTGTGGCTTCGTCATCAAGCTTCACATTCGGACGTAGCTGATAGCGATCTGTAATCTCATCGGCATAGGCTTGGATCTCTGCGCCTTGCGGATAGGCGCGGCTCCAATTCACACTCTGCGCGAAACTGAACTGGTAGAGCGCCACTGGAACGTCACAGGCGACACCCGGATAAGTGTTCTGCGCCCAGGTCCCGCCAACACGATCCAGCTTCTCAACGATCGTAAAACTGTGCCCGGCCTCTTGCAGCTTTATTGCGGCGCATAGGCCGCCCAGACCGGCTCCAATGATGATGACGTGCTTCCCCGCCATAGCGCTTTCCTCCAGTGTCTGTTTGTTTTTCAGACAGGATGGCGAAACCTCTCGCTAAGGCAAGGGTCACGCGAGGGGACTTGCGATGGGTTAGGGACGCCGCGATTGTATCTCTTCACGCGCCGGGTTTCGCGGGTAGACCCCGAGAATCTTGAGCGAGTTTGAGAAGAATCCCAATTCCTCGAGCGCCAATTGCACCCGTCGTTCATCTGGATGGCCTTCAATTTCAGCATAGAATTGCGAGGCACTGAATGAACCTTCAATCTGATAGCTTTCAAGCTTCGTCATGTTCACGCCATTCGTCGCGAAGCCGCCAAGCGCTTTGTAGAGCGAGGATGGGATGTTGCGAACTTGGAACAGAAACGCGGTCATGGCCTGACCATCATCTGGGCCGATATCGACAGGGTCTGGCGACATGATCACGAACCGGGTCGTGTTATGCGCTGCGTCTTCAATATCGTGCGCAAGGATTTCGAGGCCGTACTCTTCTGCCGCGAGCGCCGGCGCGAGGGCGCAAGCTTTAGGGTCCCCGCGCTCAGCAACCTGCCGGGCAGCCCCTGCTGTATCGGCAGCGGTATGTGCTTGAATCCCATGATCGCGAAGGAAGTTCCGGCACTGGCCCAGCGCCATAACATGACTATAGGCACGCTCGATATCGTCGAGTTTCGCGCCTTTCAGGGCCATCAACTGAAAGCGAATGCGCATCAGGTGCTCGCCGATCATATGCAGGCTCGTCGATGGCAGCAGATGGTGGATATCGCCGACGCGCCCAGCGATCGTGTTTTCAACCGGAATCATCGCCAACTGTGCGTCCCCGCATTCGACCATTGCGATGACGTCTTCAAACGTGCGGCAAGCGATCGGTTCGTAATCGGGATAGACATCAAGGCACGCAATATGAGAATTCGCGCCGCGCTCTCCTTGATAGGCGATCTTTTTTTGAGCCATCATCTGCTCTCCACTTGACGCAAGACCCCTATTTGCCAACCGCATCGGCATAAAGATCTTGGTAACAGACCTGCGCGGTTTCGCCGCTGAATCAGGTAACGCGCGATCTGCCACATCTGTATATATTGATTGCGAACGCATAGCGTGCCAGAAGGCGCGCGCAAGACTGGAATATGAGGGATCACCTATGGGCGAACTCGGACTGAACAAGATTTTCGGGGCACTCTTGGCTGTAGGCCTTGTGGTTCTTGGCCTGAAAGAGGTTTCAACCATCGTATTTGGCGGCGGTCACCACCACCATAAAGAATACGAATCACTGAATAAGTGGGCCGAATCAAACTTCAAAGGCTACCGTGTAGATATCGCTGAAACAGGCGGTGTCGGCGCAGTTCTCGAAGAAATTTACGACCTTGGCGCGCTTTTGGTCGGCGCAGACCTCGCCCGCGGCGAGCGCAGCTTCAAAGCAAAATGCGCTTCATGCCACACGATTGATGAGGGCGGCTCGAACGGCACAGGTCCAAACCTGTACGCAACAATGGGCGCTGCGAAGCAGAGCCATTCGGGCTTCAGTTATTCAGGCGCACTCGGAAACACCGAAGGTGACTGGTCTTGGGAAAGCATGGATGCGTGGCTTGAGAACCCATCAAGCTATGCCCGCGGCACAAGCATGGCCTTTGCAGGCCTGAAGCGCGACGATGAGCGCGCAGCTGTCCTAGCTTACCTGGCATCTTACAGCCCTGACGCACCGCCAGCGCCAGAGCCGCTTCCAGAAGTGGCCGAAGAAGGCGATGCTGAAGAGGCCGCCGGTGATCTCGCTGAAACAGATGAGACCGCCATCGAAGGCGCAGCAGACACAGCAGGCGATGCGGCGGAAGCCGCAGAAGCTGCGGCTGACGAAGCGATTGAAGAGGCTGCTGATCAAGGCACTGCCGCGATTGCAGAAGCGACTGTAGCTGCAGAAGAGACCGTTTCTGATCTGACCGAAGCGGCCACCGAAACAGCGACTGACGCCGCCACTGACGTCGTAGAAACCGTAACCGAAACCGTCGAAGACACGGTTACCGAAGCAGCCGATGCAGCTGAGGACACGGTTGAAGAAACAGTCGAAGAGGCTACCGACGAGGAGTAAGCCAGTCCGGCTCCACACCTCGACATTTAGAAATATCAACGCGGCGAGCCTCTAACGGCTCGCCGTATTCATTTGCGATCCGCTCAATTGCTGGCGCCAACGGCTCAACCATGGTCGTCATGAAGGTTCCATTGGCGTGAAGCAATGTATCGGAATCCACCAGCAGACCGACATGACCTTTCCAAAAGATCAGGTCGCCCCGTTGTAGAGTACCGAGCTGATCCCATCCTGCTACAGGGTCCCCCAACCAGGCTTGCTGCATATCGCTATCGCGCGGACAAGACACACCGCAGGCTCCAAAAGCAATTTGGACGAGGCCTGAGCAATCAATCCCCAAACAATCGCGGCCGCCCCAAAGATAGGGTGTTCCTAAGAATCTCATCGCGACCGCAATCGGGTCGTCTTCGACCGTATCGGCGTTCGCCAATAGATGATCGACAATCCACCCCGCTCGATCAAACCGCAAATAGCGGCCCTCTCTCTCACCTGTGGCTGAAAGTTTAGCACCAACGCCAAAAGTGAAATGTGGCGCTGCTGTAATCTTCGGATCCGCGTAAGTGTGCGCGCGCCCCGCTTGGACGAGGTGCGTAACATCTAAAACTGGCGCTGAGAGCGCTTCCATGAGCACCCAACCGACATATCGGTCTGCCTCACTTTGCACGAGACCGAACTCGCCTTCCTCATGATGGAGGACAACCGTCTCACCATGTAGAACTTGGCTGATTTGTGTGCCGCCTGGGGTTGGTGTTTTCCGCATTGCTGCGACACCCGCATTGACCTGCATACGTTCACCAGACCCGCCCTCTGGCAAAGTCAGTCTTTGATCATCGAATGACAGCACAGCTTATCTCCAACCGTTCCGAGTTAGAGATATAGACTGAAAACCAAGGAAATGTTTAGGCGACAGCGCGGCCCATTTCGGACGCCTGGTCAGCTGCGATTTCACCCGCTTCGGCAGCTTGGATCTGCCCGCCAAACGCCCGCAACCAATCCATGCCCTTTGTTGTGCGCTCGATATGCACACTGCGTAGGTCGTTCTCATCAGGGATGCGTTTGATCAGACCATTGCGTTCAAGAACGTCGAGCGCGCGCGTTACAGCAGGCTTAGCAATATTGAGGTGACCAGAGAGGCCTCGCACCGTATGCGGCCCTGGGGTCAACGCAACGGTCATTAGAACGGCTTGCTGCCGAGCCGTCATATCGGACTCATCAGACCGCACATAAGCCGTCAAAGCACAACGCCAGAGATCTAGAGCCTGCCTTTGTGTCATCGCCATTTTCGCTCACCCTATTTCGTTTGATAAGCGAATCAGAATCCGATTTGCGACTCGCGTAAAGAGTCCAGCGATTTTTATTTTGTTGTCGAACTGTTACGCGAAATTCTTCGCGTGTTTGCTCGCGCGACCGGTGACTCGCTTGCGCCAAATACGAAAACTGTTTGGCTTTAGCTCACGGCGCATAATCGCAATGACTTGCTTTTCAGCGAGCCCTGTCTGCGCCTGAATCGCATCAAACGAAGTTTCATCATCCCACGCCATTTCGATGATGGCACTAATGTCTGGATCAATCGGTGTTTGCATGGGGCAGGACATAGACCGCCTGCCCCGAAAACAAGGTCAGCTTTAGAAGTTCAAAACTTTCGCATAGCGAACGTGCGGCAGAGCTTTCAGCTCCTTCACAAGGTTCGTCGACGGATCGCTGTCGATCCCAATCAGGGCAATCGCCTCACCACCAGCATCTGTTCGGCCAAGGTGGAAGGTCGCGATATTTATCTCTTCCTTACCGAGCAGTGCACCGAGTGAACCGATAAAGCCGGGCTTATCGAGATTGTTCACATAGAGAACGCGCGTGTTGAAATCACCCTCGAGCGCCATGCCTTTGACTTCGACGATGCGTGGCTGACCCGCGATCAGCGTCCCTGCAAGCGAGCGCCAACCTGGCTCTGGGTCATTCTCAGTACGTTTGGTCCGAACCTTGATCCGGATCAGGCTATCATAGACAGGGCTGTCCTCGGTTTTGGTCTCAGCCAGTTTCACGCCGCTTTCATTCAGCACTTCTGGCGCAGACACCATATTCACATCGCCGCGTGACGGACGAAGCAGCCCTGCAAGCGCGGCTGCGGTGAGCGGCTTCCGGTTGAGTTCAGCAACCTCGCCTTCATACTCGATCACGACTTCTTCGAAGCCATAGTCGCTGATCTGTCCTGCAAATAGGCCTAGCTTTTCAGCCAGCGCGGCGAACGGTTTCAAGCGCGGCGCTTCGTCGGCCGTAATAGATGGCATATTCAGCGCGTTAGTTACCGCCCCGGTCAGTAGATAGTCGCTCATTTGCTCAGCGACTTGCAGGGCGACATTCTCTTGCGCCTCAGTTGTCGCCGCACCCAGGTGTGGGGTCGCAATGAAATTTGGCGCGCCAAACAGAATGTTCTCTTTGGCTGGTTCTTCAGCGAACACATCGAAAGCTGCGGCGCCGATATGGCCAGACTTCAAGCCTTCGGCGACGGCAGCTTCATCTACGAGGCCACCGCGGGCACAGTTGACGAGGATGACGCCTTTCTTGGTCTTTGCCAGCGCTTCGGCCGACAATATGTTGCGCGTCTGATCTGTCAGAGGCGTGTGCAGCGTAATCGCATCGGCGCGCGCGAGCATCGCATCTAGGTCGGCGGCTTTCTCCACACCGAGCTCAAGCGCCCGCTCTTCTGTGAGGAACGGATCATAAGCCAGCACCTTCATCTGTAGGCCCTTGGCGCGCTCAGCGACCCGGGCGCCAATGTTTCCGCAGCCGATCAGGCCGAGCGTCTTGTAGGAGAGCTCTGTCCCCATGAACGCTTTCTTTGGCCATTCACCCGCTTGCGTACCGGCATTAGCAGCCGGGATCTGACGCGCGGCAGCGAACATCATCGCAATCGCATGCTCTGCCGTCGTCACCGCGTTTCCAAACGGCGTATTCATCACAACCACACCTTTGCCGGTCGCGGTTTTGATATCGATATTGTCGACCCCTATCCCGGCGCGGCCAATGACTTTCAGATTGTTCGCCGCCGCAATGATATCAGCGTCCGGCTTACAGGCCGAGCGAACAACCAGCCCATCGAATTCAGGGATCTTAGCGATGAGCTCGTCTTTCGACAGGCCAACAGCTGTTTCAGTTTCCAAGCCGCGATTTTTGAAAATATCAACGGCGGCAGGGGCGAGTTTGTCTGCAATCAGAACTTTGGGCATGTCATGCTCCATATGCCTCGGACTACGGTCCGAGGGCTTAAAAAAGTAAAATCGGTAAGTCGCTTAAAGGGCGGCGAGTTCTTCCGCGAAGGTCCACTCGAGCCACGGGGTTAGTTTCGCAACATCGTCCGGCTCAACTGTGGCGCCGCACCAGATACGCAGTCCTGGAGGCGCTTTGGCATAACCGTTCGCATCAAAACACGCATCCTCGTCTTCAAGACGCTTCATCATTCGCTTGATGAAATCGCGCTGGGTTGGCTCGTCCATCTTCACAAATGTCGGGTGCACAATCGATAGCGTCACACCTGAGTTCGAGCGCACATCATCGTCGGCGCAGAGGAATTCGATCCAATCGGTCTTTGCGACCCAATCAGTTAGGATTTCGAGCGAACGATCAGACCGGGCTTTCAGGCCCTGATAACCGCCACACTCTTCGGCCCAATCCAGGGCTTGAAGATAGTCTTCGGTACAAAGGAGCGACGGCGTGTTGATCGTATTGCCTTCGAACAAAGCTTCATTGAGCTTTCCGCCTTTGGTCATGCGGAAAATCTTCGGAAGTGGGCGCTCTGGCTTATAGCTTTCGAGGCGTCGCACAGCGTTTGGTGACAGAATAAGCATGCCGTGGGCCGCTTCACCACCCAGCACTTTTTGCCAGCTAAAGGTCACGACATCGAGCTTTTCCCACTCCATGTCTTGCGCGAAAACAGCTGAAGTCGCATCGCAGATTACGACACGATCTGGATTTGGCTTAATCCAATCTGCATTCGGGACGCGGACGCCAGAGGTCGTTCCGTTCCAAGTGAAAATGATATCCGCGTCGTCGCGCGCCTGCTCAAACGGCGGCAGCACGCCATAGTCGCCAACATTGATGTTGCAATCAACGAGCTTTAGCTCATTCACCGCATCCGTGACCCAGTCCTTACCGAAGCTTTCCCAGGCAAACACATCAACAGCACGCTGGCCCAGCATGGACCACATGCACATCTCAACGGCGCCGGTATCAGACGCTGGAACAATCGCGACGCGGTAATCCTCAGGCAGACCGAGAATATCTTTGGTGCGTTCAATCGCTTGCTTCAGTTTCGCTTTTGCAGTCGCAGAGCGATGCGAGCGGCCAAGCGCAGCGGTTTCGAGTTTTTCGAGGGAAAATCCAGGACGCTTAGCGGTCGGTCCTGAAGAGAAAAGCGGACATGCCGGACGCACGTCGGGTTTGGCGACATCAGTCATCTGTTTGTACTCCTATCCTTACAGATAGGCTGACTCTCGTTGGGGAGAGCTGGCCCACCGCGCATATGGCGCAGGCGGGACTAGAGTGCAAGGCCCGATTGTTGTGGCGCTTACTGCGTTCGCTCTGCAATCCAGTTAAGAACAACGTCTTCGCCGCTTTGATAGCTGTCAAAGCTTTGATCCAACGTCACCGCTGGGCTCAAATCACCTGCCGGGACCTCATACATCTCGTTCATGGTGTAACAGTAGGGCTCGCCTTTGCAGCCCTTCTCCCAGTCGTGATACCCGGTGGCATAATTTACATAATAGCCCGTGTTTGGGAGCCGAAAGCTGGATCCGCGCTCGGCCCAAAACGCTTCTCGGTCACCCATTTGCTCACCAATAATCAGACCGCGCTCACCAGAGTAATATTTGAGCATCGCGGTCGTCACGATGGCCGCAGAGAACGTGTTCGGGCCCGTGATGATGTAAATTGCGCCATCCTCTTTGACTTTTTTCGGAGCCGCTTTCGAGAAAGCCATCGATTTTGTGTAATCGCCGCCATCGTGAAGACGGAAATCAACCACGAGGTAGTCCAGGCTCGCGTCCGGTATGTCCGCCAAGATTGCTTTGTAAGCGCCCTTAATAGACTGCTCGCCAGCTTTGAAGCCTGGCAGCGCGCGGATGTAGTAGCCGCCATTCTCAAGCTCATAGTCCAGAACTTGCTCAGGTTGCGTGAGATAGCGAGGAAGGGCCGCGCCGGCTAAATCCATCGCGTGCGTCCAATCTGGGTAAGCCGGGTTCTCGGGATCTGGAACCAGCGATTGCCAAGCGCTGCGCCAAGGTAGATCGCCTGGGTTTTCGGCATCGTGTCCATTGAAAGATACAGTCTCTGGGAGACCTTCGCCCGAGATGAGCGTGAGATCAAGCGTGTCCGATGAGGCCGCAAAACCTGCTGCGTTCAGCAAATCAGGCGACTCTAAAATGAGCGTGCTGTAGAGGGTCCGCCACGTTTCATTCCCGCCGCGATAAGCCTGTAGAGACGCTTGCAACTGCTCAATCGGCGTTCCATCAATTGCCTTCACACGGTGTCCAATTGCGTCGGCGTGATCGGGCGCAGCGCTGACCACATAGACCCCGTCATTGAACGTATAAAAGCGCGCGCCAATCGTATTGAACTCACTGTATTGCGGGCGATAGCTCAGATTTGTGTGGCCATTATTGCCAAGTGCGATGGCTGCGGCGAGCCCCAAGTAGAACTCAGCGTCCGACATGGTCTCGGAGGTTTCGCGCAGCGTATCGAGGGTCTCTCCAAACTCTTGCTGTGCCTGGTCTGAGAAGGAGCGGTCATAGTTTGTGAGCGTTGCCAGATATTCGATGTCCTGAAGCCGCGCCTCGGTGACATTTGCGGGCGGATCAAATTTCGGCGACGCGACATTTGGCATGAACACCCACCACATGCGCGCAAACGGCCAGTACAGGGGGAAGGTCAGGATGCTGAGAATGACCCAGCCTATGAATCCATATTTCAGTATCTTCAGCATAATCGAGACCCCACAAAGCTCTAGGTTGCGCTTTTTGCGCATTACACAACCCGAATGCCAGGGACTGGTCAACGCCAACGTCAACGAGACGCAATGCCGGTCCTTGAATCAAATGGCGCCCGAACCGGGAGATCCGATCCGAGCGCCAATTTAACTGGTCCGTATGCGGCTAAGCGGCGACCGCGACGTCGGCTTTAGCTCCAGGCATTTGCTCAAGCAGGAAGTCGTGGAACGACTCCGCCCGCTGAATGAAGCGATTAAATGGGAGCTTCGCTTTAAAAATCGCTTCCGGAGCGACATTAGCGCCGCATTTCAGCGCTGTCGCGACAGCTTGGTCGCGTTCCGGCTGCGCCGAGCAAACCGCGATGCGATGTTTGCCCATATTGGCGACACGCGCGATGGTCATATCACCATCGAAGCTATCCGGCAGAGTCAGATCGAGGACAACAAGGTCGAAACGCTCCAATCGGAGACGCGTTTCTGCCTCCATAAGGGTCGTAGCCATAACCAAATCGACCGGAACACGTGCGCGCGCTGCCTTGTCTGCAGCCACCAACAACAACTCACGTACCGGTTCGTGATCTTCGACCCAAAGAACTTTCATTTAAATACCCTTACGACTCTACCAGTGTTTCCCCGGCGATCCTCGCCTAGCCCTCTTGTGAAACTCACTTTGCCACCAACGGATTACAGGATGGTAAAGCGAAAGTGACCAAAGTGTTGACAATGCTACAGGTTTGGAGGCGCTGACCGTTACCGTCGCCAAGCTGGCACGAACTGTGATAGTGTCTAAAAAAGCACACTGATTCCCAATGGAGACGGGGCATTATGACGAGCAAAACGCTACCAGCAGCGTCCACCCACGCAGCCTTTTTGGCTGAGCTGGAAGCGAGTGACGATCATATTGTTGATCGACTTATAAAAGAACGTTGCCCAAGTTTTGTAGATCATTGGTCCTGGCCGATGGTTCGCCCGATGCTGTATGCGCTGCTCGGATATGACCGTGCGTGCCGGACATCGGATTATCTGCAAACGCTCAATGGTGGAGACAGTTTCGATCACCTCACCGAAGAACTCGCGGTCAATCTCACGCTGAATGAGATTGAAAAAATGCCGAAACAGGGCCGCTTGGTCGTGGCCGCGAATCATCCAACGGGTTTGGCCGATGGTGTTGCAGTTTGGGACGCACTACGGCGGGTCCGGCGGGACATCGTCTTTTTCGCCAATGCAGATGCTTTGCGCGTAAACCCTGGCTTTTCGGATGTTTTGATCCCGGTCGAGTGGGTATTGGACAAACGATCGCCCGCAAAGACCCGGGAAACCCTGCGCCTCGCAAAAGAAGCGTTCGCGGAAGAAAAATGCGTGGTTATTTTCCCATCCGGGAAACTTGCGAAAAAGATCGACGGCGTATTGACCGAGCAGGACTGGATGCCAACCGTTGTCAGTCTGGCGCGCAAACATAAAGCGCCGATCCAACCGCTGAATCTCAAGGCCAAGAACTCTTGGTTGTATTATTTCTTTTCAAATGTGAATGGAGAGCTGCGCGACATCACGCTCTTCCACGAGCTGCTCAATAAAAGTGGCAGCCCGTTCGAGATGACGTTTGGGCCATTGATTGAGCCAGAGCGTCTGGAAGGTGACGCAAATGCGCTGACGCTTGCTCTACGCGAATATGTGGCAACGCATTTGGCATCGGGGCCCAACACCAAGTTTGATTCCACACTGAGTTAAGACTTAAGCTTTTTTGGCGTCCGCGGTGAGGGCGCCATGACAATGCTTGTACTTCTTGCCTGATCCACATGGGCACGGCGCATTGCGCGGCGTATTCGCCCAGCTTTCCTCAGCTTGAGCAACCATAGAGTGCGGCGCCTGTTCAGCGACATTCTGCGGTGTGCCCGGACGCTGATTGATACCAGTGTCTGGATCAAGGCTTGTTTCGAACGTGCGCTGCGGCGGCGTTGGAACTGGGCGCGGCTGCGGTGGTTGGACCTGCATAGTCATCAGCCAGCGGGTCACTTCCAAACGCATCTCAGACAGCATGTCATAGAAGAGCTTGAACGCTTCTTCTTTAAACTCGTTGAGCGGGTTGCGCTGGCCGTATGACCGCAAGTGGATCACAGAGCGAAGCTGGTCGATCTGTTGGAGATGCTGGCGCCAGCGTCCATCGAGAACTTGCAACAGGATCTGCTTTTCGATCATGCGGAACTGGCCGTCTGCGGCGAGATCTGTTTTGGCGTTGTAAGCGGTTGTCGCGGCTTCTTCGACACGTTGAGCAATCTCAACGTTCGCCACGCCTTCTTCGCCAGCCCATTCGGCGATCGGCAACTCGAGGCCGAGAAGTTCTTTACACCGTTCGGTCAGCCCGTCCGTATCCCAGAGCTCTGCATGCGCTTTTTCTGGCATGTGGTGCGCGACGATCCCATCGATGACAGACTCACGCATGCCTTCAATCTCGTCGAGGACACTCTCAGCGCGCATGAAATCAATGCGCTGCTCAAAGATCACCTTACGCTGATCATTGATGACATCGTCATATTTCAGAACATTCTTCCGAATGTCGAAATTGCGGGTCTCAATTTTCTTCTGCGAGGTTTCGATCGCCTTGTTCATCCAAGGGTGAGTGATGCCCTCATCCTCTTTAATGCCGAGGCCTTTCATGATCGAGTTGAGACGCTCGGCGGCAAACACGCGCATGAGGTCATCATCAACCGCGATGAAGAATTTCGATTTACCCGGGTCGCCCTGGCGTCCTGTTCGACCGCGAAGCTGATTGTCGATCCGGCGGCTTTCATGGCGCTCCGTTCCGAGAACATAGAGGCCGCCAGCGTCGAGCGCTTTTTTCTTAGCAACCTCGATTTCAGCTTTGATTTGATCCGTGATCAGCTGGAGCTCGCCTTCGGATGGCTCGTTGCCGGTCTTCTCGATATGCTCTTGTACCGCTTTCGCAACCCGCATGTCCAGATTACCACCGAGCTGAATATCGGTACCACGACCCGCCATATTGGTCGCAACCGTGACGGCGCCAGGCACGCCGGCATCCGCGACGATTTCAGCTTCTTGCGCGTGGTGACGCGCGTTTAGAACTTTGTGCGGAATCTTCGCGGCGGTGAGATAAGTCGAAACGATTTCAGACTTCTCAATCGATGCCGTCCCGAGCAGAACAGGCTGTCCCTTGGCGCGGGCTTCGCGAACTTCTTCGACAATGTCTTTGTACTTTGCAGCCGCGACGCGGTAAACGACATCGTCTTCATCGATGCGTTGAATTTCTCTATTCGTCGGCAATTCAAATGTCGCGAGCGAGTAGATGTCCCCAAATTCTGAGGCCTCGGTCATCGCGGTCCCGGTCATACCACCGAGCTTCTCGTACAAGCGGAAATAGTTTTGGAATGTGATCGATGCCAGCGTTTGGTTCTCTGGCTTGATGTCGACATTTTCTTTGGCTTCGATGGCCTGGTGCAAACCCTCCGAAAGACGGCGTCCTTCCATCATCCGGCCAGTGAACTCATCGATCAGCATGACCTGGTCGTCTTTGACGATGTAGTCTTTGTCGCGATGGAATAGCTTATGCGCTTTCAGGGCCTGGTTTGAGTGGTGGACGATCGAAACGTTTGCCGGATCCCAAAGCGAGCCATCGAGGATGCCATCTTCGTTCAGGCGCTCTTCCATCTTCTCGAGGCCTTCCTCGGTGAAGACCACCGAGCGCATTTTTTCGTCGAGATCCACATGCTCATCATCGAGCTCAGGGATGAAACGATCAATTGTGCGATAAAGCTCAGAGCGATCATCTGTCGGGCCAGAAATAATCAACGGAGTCCGCGCCTCATCGATGAGGATAGAGTCGACTTCGTCAACGATCGCGTAGGCGTGTCCGCGCTGAACCATCTGTTCCAGCGTATATTTCATATTATCGCGCAGATAATCGAAGCCGAACTCATTGTTCGTGCCGTAAGTGATGTCACACGCATAGGCCTCGCGGCGCTCATCATCTGACATGCGGCCGCCACCTGGAACTTCGCCGCGGATGACGCCGGTGCTTAATCCCAAGAAGCCATAAAGCTTGCCCATCCACTCTGCGTCGCGAGAGGCAAGGTAATCGTTGACGGTCACAACGTGGACACCTTCGCCCCGTAGGGCGTTGAGATAAACCGGCAGGGTCGCAACAAGCGTTTTACCTTCACCCGTCCGCATTTCAGCGATTGCGCCATTGTGGAGCACCATGCCGCCAAGCAGCTGAACATCGAAGTGACGCATACCGAGCGAGCGTTTCGCGCCCTCGCGTACAACGGCAAAAGCTTCGTCTAGAATGTCATCCAAGGACGCGCCATCTGCGAGCCGTTTGCGGAACTCATCCGTTTTCGCACGCAGAGCTTGGTCTGACAGCGCCTCGATCATCGGCTCAAGCGTATTGATCTTCTGCACCCGGCGGCGCAGTGGCTTCAGCTGACGATCATTTACGGAACCGAAAATCTTCTGAGCTAGGGACAACATCTACGGATATACCACATTGTTTGAATTGACCCCAGAAATCACAAAAAGCTTTCCGAGGTGTGGACGCTGTTAAACAGGCATCCAAAACTGATCTCTCGACCATTGCCTCAAGCGGACTTAAGAACGCCACCGTGCTGTGTCAATTAGCCGAAAGCGGCAAAGGAATACACAATATGCAAATGAACCTTCATTCGCTCGTCCTCGCTGGAATTCTTGGCGCCGGGATGATCTGTTTAAGTAGCTGTAGTCCTCAATCCACCGTTCAAGCGCCCGTCGCGGTGATAGATAGTGAAACCGCGGCCGTCGTGAACAGCGAAGCGATCTATATGATCGATGTCGAACTAGAGGCGGTGGCGCAGGGACAAATCGAGCCAAACTCTGATTTTGGACCGACACATCCCGAGTTTCATCAAGTCTTAGAGCAGCTCATTGATCAACGCCTTTTGGCGCAAGAAGCGCTGCGCCGAAATCTAGATCAAGACCCAGAGGCCGCGCGGCGGCTCGCAGCTGGCCGTGAGCGCCTGCTTGGGAACATTCTGGTTGAAAGCCTAGTCGCGAACGAGGTTACGGACGACGCGATTGACCGGATGTATGAGGAGCAAGTCAAACTTCAGCAGCTCGATGACGAAGTTCGATTGCGCCAAATTCTGGTTGAAACAGAAGCAGAGGCTACCAGCATTTATGCCGAATTGCAGGGCGGCCGCGATTTCGCCGAAGCGGCGCTGGAACACTCACAAGATGTTCGAACCCGTTTGGAAGGCGGTGACCTTGGTTGGATCAGTCCAAATGAGCTCGTCGATCCATTGCCGGCGCGTATCGGTGACACGGTCACGGGCGAAGTCTCTGCACCCTTTGAGTTTGTCGATGGCTGGCTCATCGTGAAAGTAGACGAACGACGAACGACACCGCCAAAAACGAAAAGTGAGATGCGTCCGGAAATCATCACCTTCCTAACCTTCACACAGATCAGCGATATTCTCAGAGAGCTGCGCGCGCGCGCAGACGTTCAGCAGCGCGACCCTGAGGAATATCTCGAAAACTCTGAGGCACCTGAAACGCCCTCTGAACCCAGCCAAGAAGAAACACCCACCCCATGAACCTAAAACCATCTCCCTTCGCGCCGGAAAAGTTCCCAACACTGCCGGCGGTTGCAGGCGTGCGCGCGGCCACTGGCTCTCGCGGTTTCTATACGAGCCGTGGTTTGGAACGCGATGATGTCTTCTTGTTTCATTTCGATGCCGGCACTTCATGTGCTGGCGTATTCACCCGCTCAGCGACAGCGTCTGCTGATGTGCTCTGGTGCCGTGATGCTTTGGCTGCGGGAGACGGCAAAGCATCTGGCCTGGTCGTTAATTCCGGAAACTCAAATGCATTCACCGGCCCCAAAGGCGTCCTCAAAAATGACGCCACACTGGGTGCGATGGTCGACGCCTTGTCGACTGAAAAGAACCGATGTTTCCTTGGCGCCACCGGCGTGATCGGCGAGCCTTTGCCCGATCCAAATTATGTCGGCAGCATCATCCCCGACCTCGCAGAAAAGCTCTCCGATCCAGATTGGGAGGCTTGTGCAAAAGCGTTCATGACAACCGATACTTTCGCCAAGGGAGCAGGCTTTGTTCGCGACATAGACGGCGTCCAGACCGCTTTCTCTGGTATTGCGAAAGGGTCTGGCATGATCGCGCCAAACATGGGGACGATGTTGGCTTACGTGTTTACCGACGCAGCTATATCTCCCGAGCTTTTGGATCTCGCCCTGCGCGAGGCCTGCGGCCTGAGCTTTAACGCGATTACGGTCGACAGCGACACATCCACCTCGGACAGCCTGATGGTATTTGCAACGGGGGCGAATGGCGCAGCGCCCATTTCAGACCGCTCTGATCCTCGCTTTGAAGCTTTTAAGACCGCTCTCAATGAGATTTGCCTCGAGCTCGCTTTGCTGATCGTCAAAGATGGCGAAGGCGCCACAAAATTTGTGACCATCGATGTTGAAGGGGCCGTTTCTTCCGACTCCGCCAGGACCATAGCTGCGGACATCGCAAACAGCCCGCTCGTCAAAACCGCCCTCGCGGCAAATGATGCAAATTGGGGCCGAGTGGTCATGGCCGTGGGGAAATCTGGAGAACCGATTGACCAAAGTGAACTCTCAATCTGGTTTGATGACGTTCACGTGGCTGCTGAGGGCGCGCGCGCTGAAAACTATGATGAAGCGCTTGCAACTGCAGCTGTTACAAAACCCGAAATCAATATTCGGGTTCGCGTCGGCGGCGGCCCTGGATCGTCCCGCGTTTTCACCTGCGACCTAACCCATGCCTATGTCGACATTAACGGAGCTTATCGAACGTGAAGGTCGTTTATGTTGCTGCTGCCGCGCTCTTCAATGCTGATGGCGACGTTCTGCTCGCCCAGCGGCCAGAGGGGAAATCGATGGCTGGGCTATGGGAATTTCCGGGCGGCAAAATCGAAGCTGGCGAAACTCCAGAGCAAGCATTGATCCGCGAGCTGAAGGAAGAATTGGCCATTACGGTTAGCGAAGATCACCTCGAACCGATCACATTTGCAAGCCACACTTACGAGAGTTTTCACCTTTTCATGCCACTGTATGGCGTGAAGAGATGGATGGGGACGCCGCGTCCGACGGAAGGACAAACTTTAGCTTGGGTCGCACCGCATGACTTGCAGCGCTATCCAGCACCGGCAGCCGATATCCCGCTTTTCGACGTGTTGGCATCGAGAGCTAAGAGCTGAATATAATGAAAACAATGAGCAATGAAGCGCGCCGCTTTTTCAGCAATGAGTCAGGCGGAACAGCAGTCGAGTACGGCTTAATCATGGGGCTTATGACGCTTGCGCTGATCGGTGCTCTCTCTGCGACCGGCGACGGTACCAGCGATAAGTGGAACGATGTCGCAACCGATGTCACCACGGCGGTAAACAACTAAAACTGATTAGGGTCTCGCGGCGTGCCGCCTTGACCCAAACGCTCAGCACGGCACCTTCGGTATAAAGCCGGAGGATCCCTATGAGCGCGCCCAAACCATTCGAAATCAGCGTCCCTCAAGCAAAACTGGACGCCATTAGAGACCGCGTCGCGGCTTTTCAATGGTTCCCTGAACCCGCAGGCTTACCAGACTGGCAGTTCGGCATGTCGACCCCGGTCTTAAAAGATATTCAGTCCTATTGGATGGAGACTTATGACTGGCGCGCCGAAGAGGCCAAACTCAACGAACACCCTCAATTCATTGCAGAGATTGATGGCTTGCCGATCCACTTCCTGCACGTCGGTGGCGAAGCCGAAGGAAAGCGTCCGCTGCTTCTGACACATGGTTGGCCGGGCTCGGTCTATGAGTTTTACGACTCGATTGGACCCCTCGCCTTCCCGAGCCAACATGGCGGCCGCGCCGAAGATGCCTTCGACCTGATCATTCCATCCCTGCCAGGTTATGGCTTCTCCGGAAAACCGAAAGCGCCGCTGGGTCAACGCGCGACGGCGAAGCTCTGGAACACGCTGATGCAAGACGTGCTCGGCTATGACACCTATCTAGCGCAAGGCGGCGATTGGGGCGGCATGGTCACCTCCTGGCTCGGCCTGGATCATGGCACCGTTGATGGCAAAGGCGGCTGTACGGCGATCCATCTCAACATGATCAGCCTGCGCCCAAATCCAACTGTGCCGCAATCGGACGAAGAGGCCGATTGGATAAAACGCGCCCAGGCCGCCATGCAGCTCGAAGGCAGCTATCTCATGCAGCAGGCCACCAAGCCACAAACCCTGGCCATGGCCCTCATGGACAGCCCGATGGGTACCGCCGCTTGGGTCTTGGAAAAGTTCAATACGTG
Source organism: Henriciella sp. (assembly GCA_013213785.1). Lineage (GTDB taxonomy): Bacteria > Pseudomonadota > Alphaproteobacteria > Caulobacterales > Hyphomonadaceae > Henriciella. The sequence goes on from JABSPZ010000006.1 coordinate 225,196, forward strand.
GTCAGACCTGAAAGGTGGTGACCTGTTCGACATCTATACGCGCGATCAGTTGCTTACGAATTTGATGATTTATCTGGTCAATGACGCGATCGCCACATCCGTTTGGTATTATGCCGCCTTCTTTGGCGAAGGCGGCGCGACCCTCCCCGAAGGTACACGCTGCGAGACGCCGACCGGCTTCGCGAACTTCCCGGGCGAAACGGTCTACTTCCCGCCGCCGCGGTCCTGGTGCGAACGCGCTTACAACATCACGCATTGGTCAGAGATGTCGCATGGCGGTCACTTCGCCGCGATGGAAGCGCCAGACCTGTTCGTTGACGAAGTGCGCGCCTGGGCGAACAGTCTCGCTTAACGCCCAGGCCGATAGGTCCGCTGCGCATTCGCTTCCACGTCCTCACGTGTCAGCAATGCTGGGCGCCATTCTTCAGCGGCAAAGATCGGAGCTTGGTCCGCATAGTGCGGAGACGTTTCATCCAGCGTCGCGGCACCGTACTGATGGATGACATCTGCGGTCTGGTTCCCGTCAGCATCCCATTCGACAATGGCGATCCAAGTATCGCCGGCGTTCGCTTTTAGTATCCCATCCTCGCCGATCTCAGATGGGTAGATCGCACGAAGCACATCCGGCCCGCCGCTCACCGGCAGGCTGACTTCGCCCCGCACGAGGCGGTTCACATCGCCCCATTCCGGGTCGATCTTCCCATGATGCGTTTTGAGATACTCAACCGCTTGGCGGAAGGCATCAGATGGGGTCGGCGCAGGAATGCCAGTCAGCATTTCTGTGACCGCATGAATGGTCGTCAGCACACCGAGCGCAGCGTGGCGATCTGTCATGTCTGTTCCATACGACCATTCGGCGAGGTGCTCTGCCGCTGCTTGAAGCGAAGCATCCGCACTCCAGTCTTCTGCAAGGACCGCTTTCACAGTTTTGTCTGCGGTGGAGTTTTGGGCATAGGCGTTGTCGAATTTGATCTCGAGCAAACTTTCCCGTGTGATCGGCGTGGTGCCATCCGTGAGTTCCATAATCCGCAAAGATCGATTTGTTTGATCGGTTTGCAGCCCCATTGAGCGCGGGAACATTTGAGGGGTTAGATTGTCCGGTCCATCTGTTGCGCTAAAGGGCTCATTGTTCGCATCAAAGATCAGTCCAGACTCAGGATTGCGAAGGATTGGCACGCGGCCATAAGGCAAATAGCCATCCCAGATCACGTCGGACCGATCGCCCGGCATATCTTTCGTCCAGTCCCAACCCGCAGCACGGTTCGGATACTGACCATTGTGAATAAGGGCGACGACACCGTCCTTGTCCGCATAAACATAATTCAGGGCCGGCACAGCATGGATCGCCATAGCGGCATAGAACTCATCCCAATTGCGGGCTTTGGCTGTGCGCATGCGTTGTTCGGTTTGGCGCATCGCACCCATGCCCGCATAGCGGATCGCATAGGTGCCCGTCTCTGTACGGATCGCAGGGCCATGTTCCGACGTCAGAACCTCACGCTTAGCCGGAAAGGCGAACGGGCCCCAGAGCTTGATCGCAAGCTCTGCCGTCTCAACCTCAAAGTCGCGCCACTCGCCATCCAGCTTGTATTGGTTTGGATCATCCGGGTTCAATGTTAGGACATAGACATCCGCCAAGTCTGGTTTGCTCACCGTATTTGCCCAACCGAGATAGCGGTTGAACCCATGCAGGATGCTTGGCGAGCCAGGGAAAACACCGCCATGGATATCGAGACCCTCTTCCGAAACCATATGCGCTTCCCACCAAGATACCGGCCCGGTCATTGGCTGGTGCGAATTGATAATCAGCCGCGTGGTCTCGTCATCAGATCTTTCTGGCGCCACCGCAAACGCATTAGAACCGCGTGGCGGCGCGGTCTTCGGTCCGACGATCCAAGACCGCCTTCCAGAGGCCGGATCTAATGAAATGCTGGCGACCCGCTCATCATTATAGACATCGAGCAGGGTCTCGTCGAACCCGTAAAAGAAAGGTGTCCGGAATAGAGAGCCCGCAAAGATGTCTTCGGGTTTGAACGGGACTAAGCCTTGCCAGGTCTGATCTAGGTTTTGTGACGCATAGAGATTGAGACCGTCTGCATAGGCCTGCGCGTAGGCTTTCACGTCTTCTGGGACATCGCTTTCAAAGCGTTCTTCAATCGTGTCCCAGACATTGAGGAGCTCGACCAAATAATCTGTTCGGGCGGCGTCGACACCGCGGTACCGTCCAAGAACGCCCCGCGTTGCAGCGACGCTCTCTTGGATCGTTTCGAAATCATCCTCGGCATGTGCATAGGCAAGGCCGAATGCAGCATCATTGTCGGTCGTCCCATAGATGTGCGGCACACCCCAATTGTCGCGAATAATCTCGACATCATAATTTGCGGCGGCCGCTGACAGCTCTTCGACACTCGGATTTTTTGGGAGTGGATTCCAGGTATAAATGCCCGCCGCCAAGACGAGCACTCCGATGAGGGCCGCCGCCCCCATGACGATTTTTTTGATCATTCGATTTAAGCTTTCACGGGAGTTTCAGCGTAGGATGCGGTTTGCCAAATTACTTCGTCTGGAACTTGCAGCATCTGCATATACATCTCTTTCGGATAGGCCTGATGGGGCTTATCCGGATCGTAAGGTGGTTGTTTCACGCTACCCCCTTCACCGTCATACTCGTCCGGGTTCATATACTGCTCGGCTTCGTCGGCGCTGATCCCGACTTTCTCCAAAACCGCTGGATCGACCCAAGACTTTTGATCGATCTCAACGTCTGACGTCGCGACCTCTAGGACAAGATTCTCAGGACCACCGAAATAGATCGACTGGCACATGCCATGATTGATCGGGCCAATAACGTTCACGCCTTTCGTTCGAATACGGTCGCGGATGGCGAGCAGTTGATCCGGTGTGTCCACTTTGAACGCCAAGTGCTGCATCGTCCCAGCCGCGCTCGGACCTGCGCCCGTACCGGAATGTGTAACGCCCATTTGCACCGGGATATCTTTCACCGCTGGCAACTGAACAACCGAGAAGTAGCAATGATCATCCAAGTGCAGGAAGGCATGGATCCCGCCCGGCACACCATGCATGTCGAACATCGCGGAAAGTTTACATCCCAGAACATCGGAAAAGAACTCGATATGACTCTTTATGTCCGCCGACATAATGGCGAGGTGATGAATCCCTGTGGCTTTGACCATGGCGCCTACTCCCTTGTCTTTGCGTCATACTGGACTCGCGAGCTGAAAGCGCCAAGTCTTCACCCAGCGGGAGGTGAACCATGGCCGAATTGATCCGAGAACCCTACCTGGTGCTGCACCAAGAAACGTCCGGCCTTAAAGACGTCTATGGCGGCGCTGGCGAAACCGTTGTGGTCGAGTGTATGAAAATCGCACTCAAGGACACGACGGCGAAGTCCGTAATTGTCTTCTCACACCCGATCGGCTCTGGCGCTTTCCTGCCCCTCGTTTCTGCGCTCGCTTATGCGGGGCATCATGTGATCTATTGCAACCCTCGCTATCGCGGGAATGACACCGCCCTGATCATGGAAAAATGCGTCGCGGATTTAGGCGCCTGTTTGAAGCACGCGCGCGAAAAACTCGGCTATGAGCAGATCGTTCTAGGCGGCTGGTCCGGCGGGGGATCTCTGTCTTTGTTCTATCAAGACCAGACGGAGAACCCGTCCATTACGCATACACCAGCCGGGGACGCTTACGATCTAACCGCATTGGGGTTTCCACCGGTTCAAGGCATCATGTTGCTGGCCGCCCATATTAGCCGGGCGATGACACTCACAGAGTGGATAGATCCATCGATTACGAATGAGACCACCCCTTTTGCCCGAAATCCCGAGCTGAACATCTACGATCCAGAGAACCCAAACCAACCCGCTTATACGGCTGACTATGAAGCACGGTACCGGGCCGAACAGATCGCTCGAAACCGCAGGATCACAGATTGGGTCAAACAGACCCTGGAAGACCTTCGCAAAGCCGGCGACGTAAACGCCGAGCGAGCCTTCACCGTGCACGGGACAATGGCGGATTTGCGCTGGACCGACCCGACGCAGGACCCTTCAGATCGCCGCCCCCATGCCTGCTATCTGGGCGAGCCGAAAGTCGCGAATGATGGCCCGGTCGGATTAGCGCGCTTCTCAACGCTGCGATCCTGGCTCAGCCAATGGAGCTATGACACGACCAACGCCACAGGCCTCGGCAATGCGGCGCGGATTAGCTGCCCGGTTCTCGTCATCAACAACACCGCCGACCTCGCCTGCACACCGAGCCACGCACAACGCCTGTTCGATGCTGTCGGCCACGACGATAAAGAACTTCACGACGTCAAAGATGCGGATCACTACTATATTGAGCGCCCAGATCTGCTCCCAGAAGCGGTTCGGATTTGTACCGATTGGATGCAAAGAAAGGGCTTCGTGGGCTGATTTTCAGTTGGCGATTGCCAGTGCCTCAACTTACCTGACCGAATGAACGAAGTTGCGACCCTCGCCAAACATATCGATGCCGCCGACAGAGTGGTAGTTTTCACCGGTGCCGGGATTTCAACTGAGAGCGGGATCCCTGATTTCAGGTCTCCCGGCGGCGTCTGGTCCAAGATACAGCCCATCTATTTCCAGGACTTCGTTGCTGATCGCGAGGCTCGCCGCGAAGGCTGGCGCCGCGTGTTTGAACGCACAGCAGGATGGGTCGGCGCAGCGCCAAATGCCGGGCATCACGCAATCGCCAAACTCGTCGATATGGGCAAAGTGACCAGCGTGATCACACAAAATGTCGACAATCTGCACCAGGATGGCGGCGTCCCAGATGAGAAAGTTATCGAGGTCCACGGCAACGCGTCTTACGCAAAGTGTCTCAATTGTGGGAAACGCCATGACTATGAAACCCTGCGTCCGCGCTGGGAGGCAGATGAAGACATTACCTGCGATTTTTGCGGCGGCTTGGTAAAGTCTGCGACGATCTCTTTTGGGCAAGCCATGCCCGAAGACAAAATGATGTTCGCAGAAAGCGAGGCCGTCTCGTGCGATCTCATGATCGCGATTGGCTCGTCTCTGGTGGTGTATCCAGCCGCCAATATTCCACTCATCGCGAAACAGAACGGCGCCAAATACATCATCATTAATCGCGAAGAGACCGAGCATGATGTCTATGCAGACTTGGTTATCCACACTGAGATTGGTCCGCTTCTGCGCGAGACCATGACCGAGCTGGGATCGCCCTTGTAATGATAGAAGCCTGGCGCAAAGCACTTCGGTTTGCCGCCCTACCCGGCGCCGCGCGTGTACAATTCCACCGACGAACCTCTGTCGAGGATGGAACCCCAACTGTTCACTATTCGCTTCGGTCTGAGACCCAGGCTGGAGAGGTGATCGGAGATGATCGCGACTATGACCTTCACAAAGCCGTTATGACCCCACTCGAGAAACTGGCGGAACACTATGATCACGAAGAGTTGAGCATTGAACTGGACCTCGAGACCGGCAAACTTGATGCCCCCGAAAAGGGTTAATAATCGTAACAATTTCAACCATCTGCTGACAGCGCGATCAGCCCCCTTCCCCATCTGAAACTTTTGTGCTTTTTGCACGCTTCTTGCACTGCACAATATCTCTTTACCCAGGGGTAGGCAGTACCCATATATGCATAGCAGGCGAGGCCTGCCACGTAGATTTTCGATAGGGAGGGCGAGCTTTGCTGGTCAACATGTTGAAGGGTAAATTGCACGCGGCGACAGTGACGCAGTGCGACGTTTATTACGAAGGATCGGTCTCTATCGACCAGGACCTTCTCGACGCCGCCGGTATTCTGCCACATGAGCGCGTGGATATCTGGAACATCACAAACGGCGAACGTATCTCCACCTATGCCATCGAAGCCCCTCGCGGGTCTCGCACGATCGGCGTGAATGGCGGCGCAGCTCGCAAATTCGCGCTGGGCGACCGTGTGGTGATTGCCGCCTTCGTGCAGATGGAAGCTGAACTGGCACGCCAGCACAAGCCGCAAGTCGCCCTGATGGATGAGCACAATGAGATCAAAACGCCGAGCGCTGCTTATTAAGCCACTCCGTAAAGCGCCGGCATTTTGAGCGTAGAATCGTAGCGTTAGAAAGCCCGCCTTTTTGGCGGGTTTTCTTTATTCGGCGGGTTTTCTCAGCTCGAACGTGACATTCACGCTCACCGAATATCCAACTTCGCCAGTGGCGATCGGCGTTGAACTTTCTGAGCTTCGCGCCATCATCGCCATAGGCTGCGGATTGTATCCGCCGCTTTCTGAAATCGTGACCACGCGGGCAACTTCATAGCCTGAGGCTGCAGCGTACAATTCCGCGCGCGAAATCGCTTCCTTCATCGCGATGTCGCGTGCGGCATTTTTGGCAGCGCGATCATCCTCGAGGGCGAAGCGCAAGCTGCTAAATGTATTCCCGCCTGCACTCACCAGCGCGTCCATAGTTTGCCCAAGATTGTCCAAATCACGAACCCGCACTGTCAGTTGGTTCGACACCTGATAACCCGTTAGGCGCGGCGGGTTTCCATTAGAGCGACTTGAATAATCATACTGAGGCTGCAGCGAGAAGTTTGAGGTCTGCATGTCTTTTCGGTCGACATTCGCAGCGGTCAAAGCCTCGAAAACACCATTCATTGCAGTCGAATTTGCACTCATCGCCGCTTGAGCGGTGTCGCCCTGTGTCTGCACACCGGCATTCAAGAAAGCAATGTCCGGCTCGCGATTGACCGAGCCTTCCGCAGAAATGCTGAGCGTTGTTTCTGGTTGGATCGAGTTGGGATGCGTTGTTTGGATCGGGTCCGCATTCGGCGTGACGGTTGGTTGCGGCGCAGCGTCTGCTACAAGAGGCTCGCTCGCCACTTGGCTCACTGCCGGGCTCGTTTCGGCACCCTCTCCGCTGCTTCCGCAGGCGCCGAGCACCAGCGCAGCCGCCGCCATAGATCCACCCACTAGACCGAATTGTCTTGTCTTTCTCATCTGTCCCTCCTTGGAGCTGCTGAAAAACTTGCAGTCTCTATTGAATTGCGCCATTGCGACGAGATCAAGTCTGGCGTTTTATGCTTACGTTCATCTTGAGAACAAGGGCCTGTAGCTCAGTTGGTTAGAGCGGACCGCTCATAACGGTCTGGTCGGGGGTTCAAGTCCCTCCGGGCCCACCATTTTTTACAACGAATTTGTCTTGAAAAAGCGAGCCCTATTCCGGCTTCGCAAAGTGCTTAGAAAGCTTGAGGCCTTGGCCCTGATAGTTGCTGGTTTTGCCGCCATAGAGAGCTTTTGGAACAGATGCCATCGGCTCATAGACGAGCTTTGCCACGGGCTGGCCATGCTCCAGCACGAAGGGCACATCGCGGGAGCGGACTTCTAGAACCGCGCGGCTGCCGCCTGCATTTGTTCCGAAGCCAGGGTCAAAGAAGCCAGCATAATGGGCGCGAAACTCGCCAAGCTCGGGCGCGATGGGGGCCATTTCAGCAGCCTTGTTGGGCGCGACTTCAACCGTTTCACGACTAGCAAGGATGTAGAATTCTTCTGGATCGAGGATGAGGCGGCCACTGCGGGCGTAAAGCGGCTCCCAAAACTCGTGGACATCGTGTTTGCCGATCGCGCGCAAGTCGATCAGGCCGCCATGGCGTTTCGCGCGCCACCCAACGGGCTGTCCTTTAGGCTTGTCTAGATCAATCGATACGGTTTCCTCGGACGTGTCTGCGCTCTGGCCGTGCCGCAGTCGCAGCTGCGCTAAGCGATCGCCCGGCCTGACCAAAATCGGGAATGTCCGCGGACTAATCTCAAGCCAGAGCGGGCCAGAATACCCCTCCGGCACATCGTCAAAAGCTTTCGATTGGTTGGTCACCACCCGGGTGAAGACATCGATCCGCCCCGTAGAGCTTTTCGGATTTGCCCGCCCTGACACGCCGGTGGGCAGGTCCAAAGCCTCTTGCAGCGGAACAAGATATACGCATCCGGTCTCGAGCACAGCGCCCTGCGCGGTGAGCTCAATTCGGTGCAATTCCGTGCCTGGGACCTTCAGAACGTCATCCACACTGCGGGACCCGCCCGGCAGGAAGCTTGCGCGAATACGATAGGCGGTATCGCCGAGGCGTAAATCCAAGCTTGCGGGCTGAATTTGATCAGGATCTAAGTCCCCATGCGAGGTGATTTCGCCACTTTCAAACAGGGCCGCGAGGTCGTGGTCCGCTAAAACACCCGATTTTCCATCCGCCATGGCTTGATCCCTTCACCTGCTAAGGCTTATGACGATGCGCTTCGAATGCAAAGGATTTCGCTATGACTAAGCGCAGTGATGATTGGGCCCTCGCCACCAAACTGGCGCGTGGCGGAACCATGCGCTCTCAATTCGGCGAGACCTCTGAGGCGATGTACCTTACATCCGGCTATGCCTATAACAGTGCCGAACAAGCGGCTGCGCGTATGTCGGGCGACGAAGAAGGCTATGTCTACTCGCGCTATGGCAACCCAACCAATCAGATGTTGGCAGAGCGCCTGGCTGCTCTGGAAGGGGCAGAGACATGCCGTGTCACAGCGTCTGGCATGGGTGCGATTTCATCAGCGATGATCGCTCCCTGCAGCGCCGGCGACCGCGTTGTTGCGGCAAGTGCTTTGTTCGGATCGTGCCGGCATATCTGCTCGACGATCCTCCCGCGCTATGGTGTTGAGACCGAATTCGTGAATGGCAGCGATCTGGACGCGTGGAAGCGCGCCTTGTCGAAGCCAACGCGATTGGTATTGATCGAAAGCCCGTCCAATCCCTTACTGGAAGCGGTAGATATCGCTGCTGTGGCAGAGCTTGCGCATGCGGCGGGCGCCCTCCTGGTTGTCGATAACGTGTTCGCGACGCCAATCCTTCAGAAACCTCTGGAGCTTGGCGCGGATATCGCGGTCTATTCAGCGACAAAGCATATGGATGGGCAAGGACGCGTGCTGCTGGGTGCGATCCTCGGGAAGAGTGAGTTCATCGAGGAGCATATCGACCCATGGCTGCGCCATACAGGTCCTGCGGCCTCGCCATTCAATGCTTGGGTCGTACTGAAAGGTCTGGAAACAATCGATCTTCGCGTACGGCAAGCCTGCGCGAATGCGGCCAAGGTTGCAGATACGATTGCAGCGCATCCGAATATAAATGCGGTGCGGTATCCCGGGCGCTCAGATCACCCGAACTATGAGGTCCATAAGAAACAGATGGAGCTTGGCGGAACGCTGGTGGCCTTCTCTGTGAAGGGCGCACGTGCGGAAGCGTTTAAGGTGCTGAACAGTCTTGAGCTCGTGGATATCTCGAACAATCTCGGCGATACCAAATCCCTCGCATGTCATCCGTCCTCAACCACGCACCGCGCGCTCAACGAGGAAGAACAGGCAGATATGGGCTTAGATGAAAGCTGGATCCGTCTCTCGGTTGGTCTGGAAGACGCTGACGATCTTTGCCGTGATCTCACGCAAGCGCTCAATGCGCTTTAAAAGGCGGTCTGTCCGCACATGAGCCACATGTTTCGACGGCAGGGTTTTGCTCGAGCCGGTGCAAGCTGATGTCTGCACCGCAAGACACGCAGATCCCATAGGTCCCCGACGCGAGGCGCAGCAAAGCCCGCTCGATTGATGCGAGCGTTTCTGCCCCACTGCACCCGTTTAAAGTGTGCTGAGGCGCGCAGGGCATAGTGTCCGCATTTCGGAGTTCTTCGTCACGTTTTTCACGCGTCTTTTTCCCCCGCGCGTCACCTAATCCCCCTGCAAGAGGATAGAGCGGCGTCTTCATGACTGACATCCTGTGGATTCTTTAAGGGCTTGGCAAGCCTAGCAGGGCAAAAGAGTTGCGCTACATATCGATAAACAGAAGATTCAAAGCCGGAGCGCGTTGATGGGCGAAGACTTACCGCTGAAAATGACTGGGGTCAGCAAATGGTTTGGAAGCTTCCAAGCTGTGCGCGGTCTCGATTTTGACGTTCCGAAAGGATCAATCGTCGGGTTTCTCGGCCCAAATGGCGCTGGCAAATCTACAAGCCTGCGGATGGCGCTTGGAGTCTTGTCGCCGGATCGCGGCGACGTCAGTCTGCTTGGCGCCCCGCCAAACTTAGAATCTCTCAAGCGCGTTGGGTTCCTACCCGAAGAGCGCGGCCTCTATAAAAAGATGAGCCCGCGCCAGATCATCACTTATTTTGCCCGCCTCAAAGGCATGTCTAGCCGCGACGCCAAAGCGCGCGCTGATGAGCTTCTCGAGATGATGGGCCTCAGTGAGTTTGGACGCAGCCGCGTCACGAAACTGTCCAAAGGGATGGCGCAAAAGGTCCAAATCCTATCGGCCCTCGCACATCGCCCTGACTTTTTGATCTTGGATGAACCTTTTTCAGGCCTCGACCCGGTCAACCAACAAGCCTTGGAAGACCTGATTATCGAAGAGCACAAACGCGGCGCCACAATCGTGTTTTCAACGCATGTCATGGAACATGCTGAGCGCCTCTGCGAGAAAATCGTCATGATGGCGCGCGGCCGCAAAGTCTTTGATGGCACACTGGACGAAGCTTTCGCCGCCCTCGGGCGCGCCGTGCATATCGGCGTCGCGGAGGGATTTGATCTCGGCGCGGCTCTTAGTCCCTCCGGCTTCGAAGCCGCGCAGGAAGGCGACCATTGGCGGGTCAGTTTGAAGCCCGCACAGAGTTCGCAAGATGCTTTGCGCGCAACCCTCGACTCAGGCGCCCCAATCACCAGTTTTACGCCGCAAGAAGCGCGTCTGAGAGATGTATTTGTCTCCTTGGTCAGCGAAGCGGAAGCTCAAGATTTAACGGATACACTCGCTGCGGATGCAGCTGAGGGGAGAGAAGCAGCATGATCCGGTCTACTTATCTCGTCACAATGCGTGACTATCTCGGCTATGTCTCCGCTTGGGGGTTTTGGCTGGGCCTATTGTTTACGCCAGTGATCATTGGGATCTTCATTCTCGCGCCGACCTTTGCGCAAAATGCCCAACCCACGCGGTACTTCGCCGTGATCGAGAAGGGCGATACTTTCACCAACGCGCTGCGAGAGGAGATGGACAACTCAATCGGCGTTATGGCGCGGGCAATGCTCGACCCTCTCGCGATTGCGGAAGATCGCGACAGCAAAAAATTGTCTGCCTTTGACGATGCCCGCTCAAGTGGCGCAACCGTCGATGAAGCCTTTGTGCAAGCTGGCGGCAATCCGGCCATGCTTCCCCGACAGGACTTCGTTGAAGTTGAAGCCCCTGTTGAAAACAGCTCAGAGCTCGCCCCTTACCTGATTGGTGAAACCTTGGTGGAGACCGAGGAAGGTCCACAGCCCCTATTCGCGGCCTTCGTGGTCAATGAAACATCCGGCGAGATTGAGTATTGGTCAGAAAACCTGCAGGCGCGCACGCTCATCACTTTCGCACGCGAAGCGGAGCGTGAGCTCCAACTCGACCGCGCGCTGGCTGCGGTGAATGTTGATCGCAGCGTGCTGAACGAGGCCCGCGCCGCACGGCGCGATGTCAAACAGCAACGGGTTCGCATCGGCGAAGGAGAAGATGCTGAAACCGAAGTGACGCAAACCGATCGTGCACCTTTTGTCGTCTCGATCATGATGGCTTTTTCGCTCTGGTTCCTGATCTTCTCCGTCATCAATTATCTGCTGATGGGAACGATTGAAGAGCGGTCGAACAAGATTTTCGATAGTCTGCTGACCTCAGTCAAACTTCCGCATCTTTTGGCGGGAAAACTGCTGGCTGTGCTGCTCTTATCGCTCACGCTGATGGCTTTCTGGAGCTTTGGCTCAGGGCTCCTCACCTGGTTTGTTCGCGACAGCATTCCAGCGGATGTGGCGCAAGGCATCGGCTCTTTGCTCGCTGCGGCGGCGAAACCGGCTCTGTTTGTGCCGGCCATCATCAGCTTCGTACTGGGTTATCTCATGTACGGCTCGCTATTCTTAGCTTTGGGATCGCTGTGCGATACAATCCAAGAAGCTCAGACTCTGATGACCCCGCTTTTTGTGACCCTTATGGCACCGCTCGCAATGCTCGCCTTCGCAATCCAAGACGCTGAATCCGCGCTGATTGAGATCATGGCCTGGGTCCCGGTGTTCACGCCATTCTTGCTGATCCTTCGGATGCCGACGGAACCGCCACTTTGGGAAGTGTTGGCACAGCTCGGTTTGATGGCCGCGACAACGCTTCTGATTCTGCACCTCGCCACTCGCGTCTATCGCGCAGGGGCCGTGCACGGGGCGGGCGTCAATGATGTCTGGGCCTTCTTCGGCAAGCTGGTTCCAGGTAAAAAGAGCGCCGCCTAAACCGCCTGTTCTTCGACGCCCTCGAACGTGTCGGCCCGTGCGAGCTCTGGGAACAGTCTGATCCATAAGAGGCCGACGCCTATCGCGACAGCGCCGCCAAACAGGACGGCGCCGACCGGCCCGAGCAAGCGCGCGGCCACGCCGCTTTGGAAGTCGCCTAATTCGTTCGAGGCAGAAATGAAGATGAAGGAGACGGAGGTGACTCGGCCTTTCATCTCGTCGGGTGTCGCCAATTGGATCAAAGAAGCGCGGACATAGACCGAGATCTCGTCTGCTGCTCCAGTGATGATGAGAGCGACAAAACTCAGCCAGAAGATCGATGACAGGCCAAACACCAAAGTTGCGGCTCCGAAGATCCCCACCGCCCAGAACATCCACGGGCCCACACGGCGCGTGAGGGGTTTGCGTGCCAGAAGGAAAGCTACGGTCAAAGCGCCGATTGCCGGGGCGGCGGCCAAGAAACCTAGACCCGCTTCACCAACTTGAAGAATGTCACGCGCAAACACCGGCAATAGGGCGACCAGACCGCCAAAAAAGACCACAAATAAGTCGAGCGAGATGGCACCCAGAACGATCTTGTTTCGGCCGATATAGCGCAGACCTTCGAAAATCATATCGAAGCCTTTGGCCTGTTTGAGTTTCTGATGCGGCGGCGTCTTTGCGGTCGCGATTGAAAGAATGGCAAATGTGATCAAACCAAAAGCGACGGTGTAAACGAGGCTCAATCCGCCCGCCGCAAGCAATAGTCCGCCGAAGGCCGGCCCAACAATTTTAGCCGTTTGGAATCCCAACGAATTAAAAGCGATCGCAATGGGCAGCTCTGAGCGCGGAACCAATTGCGGATAGAGCGCGCTTGCGGCAGCCGGCGTGAACGCATTGACCACACCGAGCAGGGCCGCAACGGCGAAGATCAGCGGCAAAGCTTGGTCCGCGGGCAGTGTTAGAGTCATCAGCAACCCGACCGTTCCAACCAGTCGGAAGAGGTTGCTGATCACTAGGATCATCTTGCGGTTCAGGCGGTCAGCCGCCTGCCCGCCAATTAATGATAGCAGTAAAACAGGAATGAATTGCACGAGGCCGACAAGGCCGAGCATAAATGCCGCCTCGTTGATACTGAGCCCCATCCCGCCCGTCTCAATCGGGTCACGGGCGAGATCATAGACCTGCCAGCCGATCGCAACGAATTGCATCTGCCGCGCCGAGGCCACCGACACACGCATCAACCAGAACTGCAAATAAGCTCTGTGGCGAAAGATCTGCAGGGACGGTGCAATGGCCATTCGCGCGGTCCTACTCGTTCAACCGAGCTTGGCAATCAGAAAATATTGTCAATGACGCTTGACATGACAAGCACCCTTGTCTATTTGACAAGCTAACTTGACACACGAGAGACCCATGCTGGATCCGAAATCAATCAAAATACTCGCGGTGCTCACCGTATTGGTCAGCCTCATTGTTCAAATTGGATTTGCCATTGGCGTGTTCGGCCCCGCGTGGCTCAGCCCGCTTCTCACGCTCCCCGCGCTTGCCGCAATGGCTTGCCTTTGGCGCGCAGCTGAAAAGCAACACGCCATGACGCAAGCATTCACAGACCTCGTTATCTAAGACACTCAGGACAACCCCGTGACCCAACAAACTTTCAAATCAGCGAAACGCCGCTATCACCGCGTCTTCTGGCCCTTAATGATCATTTATTCGATCATCGTCATCGGAGGATCGTTCGGATTGAAACAGCTCGATCCCGAACCTCAATGGCTGCAAACCGTCCTCGCGATCGCCTGCGCAGCACCCGTGATCGGCACGCTTTTGGTGATGATGCGTTACGCTGAAGAAACGGATGAATACACCCGCATGGTACAGCTACGAGGCTTTGCCTGGGGCGGCATTCTTACCGTGAGTGCGATTTTTACGGTCGGCTTCCTGCAGCTCTTTCACGTCGTCGATAAGATCGAGATCTTCTGGTTTGGTCCGCTCTTCTTCATTGCCTACGGCCTTTCAACATTCGTGATTGGCGGGAGACAATGCTCGTGAAGAATATCATTCGTGCCCTTCGCGCAGAACGCGGTTGGAGCCAGGCAGCGCTCGCGGACCATTTAGGTGTCTCTCGGCAGTCTGTGAACGCGATCGAAACGGGCAAATATGATCCGTCGCTGCCCTTGGCTTTCGCCATTGCCCGCCTCTTCGAAAAGTCGATCGAAGAAATCTTTGACGATGAAACAGAAGCTCAGCTTGCGGCGCAATAAAGACCCCAAAAACCAAGAGGGGTGCGGACCTTACGGCTCGCACCCCATTTGGTTCATTTGTGTCGCTCGAACAGCTTCCGCTAAGTCCCTGCTCTGGCGCCTCAATTGAGACCTGAAACTTCCCGTTCTGCTTACGCAGTTTTGTTAAGTCCCACCATCCAGATCCCCGTTTCCGGTATTCTTTCTGGTCTGCGCTTCGGCTCGTGCCCCGTTCGCAGATATGGCCCCATCTCGCCCCTCTAGTTGGGGTCTGACAGACGCCGCGGTACCTTTCCCTTCATCTCCGCTAGCTCCTTCGTTCCCCCCATTTCTGAGGTTCGCTCTTGAGCCCACTTCGTCCGGGCGCGACGTTCTTCCGACAGTGTTTCCGGTGGTTTCCCGGTCCTCTCTGCCGACAGGTATAGAATGACTCAGATCTGGAAAGAGTCGATAGCTCGCCTCGAAGAATCCGTCGGAATCGATGCGTTAGTCCACAGGAAGCCCGATTCTGTGGACAAGTTTGATATTTCGTTCCGGATTCGAACCAAACATGTTCAGCGACAGGTCTGTTCTGCCCGCGACATAGCACTCTCGTTTATGAAGTCTAGCGCCAAAACGCGTGTAACTGCGGTCTATTCCGCTTCGTCTAAGAACTCGACACCCACATCTGTGCGGGTCCGCCATCGCATGCGGGCGCGGCGTTTGATGCCGTAGCGTGCGATGCTGACCACCATGCCATCGTTCAGGCTGTCACCATTCTCAAACCGAAGCCTGGAGCCGTTTGCAGACAGATCCAGAGCAATTCCCTTTTTGAGGAATTGCCCCTTTGCCGTTAGAGCAACTGCATCCGCGTAGGTGTCATTGCGCTCAGAAGACCTCCGTTCGACGGGCTCTTCGATCACTTCCTCTACGTCTTTCGATTTTTTATTGCGTCCAAAAAGTCCGAACACATCAGCCTCACAAATTACTTACACACGTAATAAGCAAGACCTGTACCAGTTTACTCGCCTTTGAGGCGAACCGCTTCAGGGTCGATGGTTCTGTAGAAGCAAGACTTGCGCCCAGTGTGGCAAGCACCGCCCGACTGGTGGACATGCAATAGGACCGCATCCTGATCGCAATCGATCTGAACCGAGACGACCTCTTGCACGTGGCCGGATGTTTCGCCCTTAATCCAGAGGGACTGCCTGGACCGGCTCCAATACGTCCCACGCCCTGTTTCTAGGGTTGTGCGCAGGGCTTCTTCGTTCATCCATGCGAGCATCAGGACTTCTTTCGTCTCAGCATCTTGCGCGATCGCTGCGACGAGGCCGTCCGCGTTGAACTTAGGCCGTAACTCGTCGGTTTCGTCCTGTTCTGCTTTCGGAAGCGGGGGCTCAAATGACATTTTGGTCTCTCAAAGCGGCCTGATCTTCGAGGCTGTAGCCCAAGACGTCCAAGATTGCACGTGTATCTTGTCCCAAAGCGGGGCCGGTAGAATTGATAGAGCCCGGGGTAAGGTCCAATTTTGGCACAACCCCTTGCATCGGGACATCGGTTCCGAGCAAAGGCGAGAAGACTTTAAGGATCGCTTCGCGCGCTTTCATATGATCATCGACGAGCATTTCTTTGGCTGTGTTCACGGGTCCGCTCGGGACGGCATGAGCTTCACATAGGCGCAAAACCTCTTGCATAGATCTGTCCCGGGTCCAGTCGGAGATCATCTCATCAAGCTCTAGCTGGTTCTCACCGCGGGCATCATGCGTCGCATAGCGCGCATCTGTGGCCCAATCTGTTCCGATCATATCGGACAGGCGCTGAAACAAGGTATCTTGATTTGCGCCAATGATGACCATGCCATCACTGCAAGGGTAAGCACCAGATGGCGCGATGCGCGGTAAGATCCCGCCGCTGCGCTCTCGTGTATGTCCGCCAAGCGCATATTCAGGGAGCAGGCTTTCCATAAAGGCGAGCACACTTTCATAAATCGCCGCATCGACGACCTGGCCCCGACCTGATTTCTCACGATGAAAGAGCGCCATCATTGTCCCGAGCGCGGCAAACGTGCCGGTCATTGTGTCGCCGAGGCTGACACCGGCGCGCGCTGGTGGTCGGTCTGGCTCTCCGATCAAATGCCGGAGCCCGCCCTTGGCTTCACCAACGCTCGCATAGCCAGGTTTGTGGCTCTCGGGGCCGGACTGACCATAGCCGGATACCCGCGTGATCACGAGGCGTGGATTGATCTGATGCAAAACCTCCGGGCTGAGCCCCCATTTTTCGAGCGTTCCGGGCCGAAAGTTCTCGACCAGAATATCTGCTGTGCTGACCAAGCGTTTCAATATGTCTTGGCCTTTCTCAAGGCGCAGATTCAAAGTGAGCGATTTCTTATTTCTCGCGATGATGGCCCAGAAGACGCTTTGCTCATTTACCTTCACCGCGCCCCAATCGCGGGCGGGGTCGGGTCGGTCAGGCGCCTCGACCTTGATCACTTCGGCGCCAAAATCTCCCAGCAACTGACCGCAAAAAGGACCAGCAATGAGTTGGCCGAGCTCAATTACGCGAAGGCCGGATAGCGGCGGCTGTACAATCGGTTCTGTCATTCGCTTTCAATGCACGCTAAATAGGCGCCATGACAAGACGTATTGATATTGTAGAAGTCGGCCCACGCGATGGATTGCAGAACGATCCCGGCGATTTAACGACGGATCAGAAGCTCGAATTCATATCTCGCCTGGAAGATTGCGGCGTGAAACGCATGGAGTCCGGCTCCTTCGTCTCCCCAAAAGCCGTTCCGAAAATGGCGGATAGCGGCGCTGTCTTTCGCGGCCTCGATCGCGGGAAAAACACGCGGCACATTGCCCTCGCCTTGAACGAAAAAGGCGTACGCCGCGCGATTGATGCTCAGGCCGATGAGATTAATTTCGTGCTGGTCGCTGGTGAAGGTTTCGGAGAGCGCAATCAGCGTATGACGCCGCAACAAAGCGCCGACATGCTGGCTCAATGCGCACCGCTGGCACATGAGGCGGAAATCCCGCTCTCAGCAACCGTTTCAGTGGCGTTTGGCGATCCCTATTCTGGCGAGGTTGATCCAGGCGTGGTTGCCAACCTAGCCGCCCAGGCGCAGCGCGTAGGCGTGGCAGAAGTCGGGCTCGGGGACACAATTGGCGTCGCAACGCCGTGGGACGTTCGTACCGTTGTCGAGCGGGTGCGGATGGAAGCGCCAGATGTTTATTTGCGCTTGCACTTCCACGATACGCGCGGTGCCGGCCTCGCAAATGTTGCAGCGGCGGTAGAAGCCGGTGTCGATGTCATCGATGCGAGCTGCGGCGGCATTGGCGGCTGCCCGTTCGCGCCAGCCGCCACAGGGAATGTCGCAACTGAGGATGTTGTTTACATGCTCGAACGCGCCGGATTTGAAACCGGGCTAGACCTCGCGAGGTTGATTGAAACCGCCAAGTGGCTGGAAACGGCGCTGGGGCATCCAGTGAGCTCAAGCTTAAGCCGTACTGGTGGGTTTCCAGGCTAGTAAGGCCGGTCTCCATTCACCGTCGCGCGGCGCATATGGCGGTGCTGCCCGGGATAGTCATTCAGCGCATAGTGCCAGCAGCAACGATTGTCCCAAAAGGCGACTGCACCTTCGCTCCATCGAAACCGGCAGGTAAAGCGCTCATCGCGGGAATGCTCGAACAGGAAGTTGAGCAACGGCTTGCTTTCGCGTTTGGTCATACCAGCGAAGCGGAGCGTGAAGGCGGGATTCACGTAAAGGCCTTTGCGGCCAGACTCTGGATGCGTGCGCACAACGGGGTGCTCATATTCAGGCGCATCTGTTGCCGTGTTTGATTGCATGGATTGGCGCGCCTGCGCGGACTGCCCTCTCGCGCTATACTCTCGGCTTGCGGAGTGGATCGCGTTTAAGCCGCCAAGCATCTGCTTCATGCCGTCAGAAAGCGCCTCATAGGCAGCGATCTGATTGGCGAATAGCGTATCGCCGCCATACGCCGGCACCTCAACACCATAGAGGATAGAGCCCAGCGCGGGTTCCTCCAGGAAAGACATGTCGGAATGCCAACCCCCGCCAAAATTGAGCTTATCCTCTGGCTCTTTGATAATCTCGAGCAGTTCTGGATGCCCCTCCATGCCTTTAACATAGGGGTGAACATTCAAGCTGCCGAACCGCCGCGCAAACCGCTTTTGTGCTTCAGGCGTTAGGCCAGCCTGGCCCCGAAAGAAGATGACGTGATGATCGAGAAAGGCCTGATGGATTTCATCGAACTCGGCGTTTGTGAGCTCTTCAGAGAGCCGCACACCTGAGATCTCAGCGCCTAGAGCCCCGGCGATAGGGGTAATATCGAGCGTAGCCATGCATTCAGTCTACGCTCGATATCTGGTGAGTCTATCTATTCCGCCGCGTCTTTCGGAAACAGGCGCTCATAGAGATAGGTAAATTCAAGCGCGGTTCGCTTGGCGCGCTCCGTTTGGTTGGCCGCCGCCGAATGCCCGCCGTCGATGTTCTCATAATAGAGAAACGGCTTGCCCGCATCTTCGAACAGTTTCGCCATCTTACGGGCATGACCCGGATGGACGCGGTCATCTTTGGTCGAGGTTACGAAGAAAGGCGTCGGATAATCCGCGCTGGCATCAAAGTTTTGATACGGCGAGGTTTTCTCCAAGAATGGACGTTCTTCCGGATTGTCCGGGTCGCCATACTCATCGATCCAAGATGCCCCCGCCAAGAGCTTGTGATAGCGTAGCATGTCGAGCAGTGGGACCTGGATCACAACAGCGTTCCATAGGTCTGGGCGCTGTGTGATCATCACACCCATCAGCAGGCCACCATTGGAGCCCCCCATAATCCCGAGATGCTCAGGCTTGGTCAGCCCGATCGAGACCAGGTCTTCACCGACCGCGATGAAGTCATCGAAGATGCGCTGACGCTCGCCTTTCAGTCCGGCTTGGTGCCAAGCAGGACCAAACTCACCGCCGCCGCGGATATTGGCGAGCACATAAGCGCCGCCGCGCTCCAACCACATCCGGCCAATTCCGCCGCTATAGCTCGGACGCATCGAGATCTGGAAACCGCCATAAGCGTACAGCAAGGTTGGCGTCGAACCATCGAGGGTGATGCCTTCACGGTGCACCACAAAGTATGGGATTTTGGTCCCGTCAGCCGAGGTCGCTTCTTTCTGATGAACTACCAATCCATCCGCGTTGAACTTAGTCGGTAGCGCTTTCAGGCCCGTCGTTGTGTCGGTCGCAGCGTCATAGGTCAGAAGGCTGTCTGGAGTGAGGAAGCCCTCATAGTTGATAAACACCGTCTCTTCGCTATCGTCTGCGAAGACAATTCCGGCTTGGCCTGTGCCAGGCAATGCGACATCTCTGGTGGTCCAGCCATCAGCTTCGCTATGCTCAAGACGCAGGACTTTGCTGGCGACATTGTCATTGATCGATAGAAGCGCTGCGGACTTCGATACTGCAACACCGTTCACAGCTTGGCGTTCGTTTGCACGGAACACGAGTTCGACTGGCGGCAATTCTTTCGTGTCGAGGAATTGCTGGAGATTGAAAGCGAGCAAGTCGCCTGTTTTAAAGCTTTGCTCTCCGACCTGCCAATCTTCTTGTAGGGTAACGAACTGCCAGCCTTGATAATCATCACCGAGCGACGACTTTTTCGGCAATGGGAACGGCGTCGCGCGCCCACCTTCAAGCAGGTAATAGGTGCGTGTGAAGAACGTGTCGGACTCCTGAACTCCATAGATCATGGTGCCATCATCAAGTTCTGACGACCAAGGCCAGGCCGCTACGTCGCTCTTATCTACGAGATAGAGCTCGGTCGCCTCGCTCAAATCTTGCCCGCGAGTCCAGATGCGGATGGAAGACGGGTAACCAGACTCTGTCAGTGTCGACCCGTCTCCACCCCAATCTGTGCCGATTAGGACTGTATCGTGATCAATCCATGCAAGGCCTTGCTTGGCTTCAACCGTTTCAAAGCCGCCTTCGACGAAACTCTTTGTATCCAAATCGAATTCACGGTTGATCACAGCGTCTTTGCCGCCGTCAGACAAAGACACGAGACAAAGTGTTTTCTCAGCGCCTTTGGGCTTGAAACAGTTCGCGCCTTTGAAGACCCAGTTCTTGTCCTCGTCCGCCGCCAATTTGTCGAAGTCGAGAACGGTTTCCCAATCTGGCGCGTCTGTTTTGTAGCTGTCTAAGCTTGCTCGGCGCCAAAGACCGCGAACGTTCGTCTCGTCCTGCCAGAAATTATAGACCATACCATCGCGGACCCGGCCGTAGGGAATGCGGTCTGTGGATGTCGCAAGATCGAGAGCCTTCGAATAATTGTCCTCGAACACAGGGTGCGATTTGATCGCGTCGAGTGAACGGTCATTCTGTGCATTGACCCATGCCAAAGCGGCTTCGCCTTCGACTTCTTCCATCCAAAGGTACGGATCAGTACTGGTATCCACCTCGGCCTCTTCCGAAATCGTTTCTTCTGCCATGTCTAGAACGGCCTCCGCTTCAGTTTCGTCGGGCAAAGTGGAGTCTTCATTCACTGTCGTACATGCCGCAATCAGTACGCTCGCAGCCGCCATAGTAAGGGCAAATCGCATCTTAATCCTCCGGGTTTCGCCGAAAGGTTTAGCGCGCGTTTAGGAGAGAACAAGCTTCCTATTCGACAAGTGCGTCAATTAAGCGGAAATTTTGCCCGTGGACTGGCGAACGATGAGCTCAAAGTCGAAAACCTCTTCGACCGCGTCATCACCATCAGAACTCATGAGACGTTCCGCAGCGCGGCGACCCATTTCGGCAACTGGCTGGCGAATAGTCGTCAAAGGCGGCCAAACTGCAGATGCGAGCCGCGTATCATCGAACCCGGCGATAGAGATTTGCGACGGCACTTGAAGGCCTGCGGCCATCACCGCGGTCATGGCTCCAACCGCCATATCATCGTTGGCTGCAAATATAGCGGTCGGCTTAGGATCCGCAGCCATAAGCTTACCTGCGGCTTCAAGCCCAGACCGCAGGGAGTAATCCCCTTCCGCGATCAACTCAGGAGACACTTTCAGGCCTGCCTCATTCATGGCGTCGAGAAAACCTTCGTGGCGTCCCGTCGAAGCGTTGTGGCCAGCCGGACCCGCAATGAACGCAATACGTTGATGCCCAAACTCGATCAGATGCCGCACCATTTCCATCGCCGCGAGGCGATCGTCTAGGCGCATAACCGGCGTATTTTCAGGCTGGCGCGCCGGCGATAGGCTCGCATACGATGTGCCATTATCTTTGAGCAAAGACAGAATGTCCGGATCATCACAAAGAGGCGGCGTGAGGACGACGCCATCAGCACGCGAGGTCATCAAAAAGCTCTGCAGGCGGTCAAGAAAATCGGCGGCTGTCCGATCCACTGGCTCCGGTAGAAGGAAGTACCCATTCGCGCGGCAAGCTTCATAAATTCCCGTATTCACTGCCGTGATATATTCCGGGACGGGATTGTCGTGCAGATGCGCAATCAGGAAAGATCTCGCTCCAGCGAGGCTGCGCGCCGCAGGGTTCGGCCGATACCCGAGCTCGCGCGCTGCTTTCATGACGAGTTCTCGTTTTGCCGGTCGAACATTCGGTTCATTGTTCAAAACGCGAGAAACCGTTTTCGCCGAGACGCCCGCACGTTCGGCGACGTCATCTATTGTGATAGCGCGTGGGGGGCGGCTTAGGCCCATATCAGATCTCCCAATCTATACCCTTAATTGGCGCATTCTGGTCTGGAACGCAATCTGTCCGAGTGCGGCTCAACGCCCGACCCCCGAAACTCACTAGAATTGGAAGTATACAAAGGGTGAAGCTTCTAATGGGTAAAGAGCGAGGAGAATGCCAGTCAGAACCCCTAAACTTCCCCAATAAATCGCTGGCTGCCTAAACACATGGCTAGCTTTCAGCTGCTTCAGGCCGCCTTTGCCTAGAAGAGCGTCCATCGCGATCAACGGCACGAGAAGCCAAATCCACGGGCTAAGCTCTGCGCTCCCGCCATCGCGTAGTCCGGTGAATGCCGACCAGATGACCAAAGTATCGCCGAAGCTTTCTGCGCGAAATGGAACCCAAGTCAGCAGCACAAAGACCTGTGTGGCAACAAGTCCGAAAACGAAGCCAATGGCTGCGCGTCCTTTAAATACGGCTCTGTGGAAGGCCAAAGCCGCGCCGTGCATCGCGCCCCAAGCGATAAAGGTCCAGGCCGCGCCATGCCACAATCCGCCCAGCACCATCGTCACCATAAGGTTACGATAGGTCTTGCGGTCTCCCAGCCGGTTCCCACCCAGCGGAATGTATAAGTAATCCCTCAACCAGCTCGACAGCGAGATATGCCAACGTCGCCAAAAGTCATCGATTGCAGGACTGGCATATGGATAGTCGAAGTTCTTCGGAATGTAGAACCCGAACCACCGCGCAACGCCAATCGCCATCAAGGAGTAACCCGCAAAATCGAAATAGATGAGCGCGCCAAAGGCCAAGGTCGCGCTGACCAAAGCCATATTGGACCAGGCCGCAAGATCTGTATCCCCTCGGATTTGAGCATCGCCAAACACGGGATCGACGAATTGCGCAAGATTGTCAGCAATCCCTGCTTTGTAAGCAAACCCAAGGGCAAACGCGCGCAGACCCGCAAAGAAAAGCGCGCTGCTAAGCGTCTTCACCCGCTCCATTTGCGGGAAAAAGCTCGCGGCGCGAACGATTGGGCCGGCAACCAGTTGTGGGAAGAAGGCTATGTAAACCGCGACGCGCCGCAGCCGCATCTCCGGTTCCATATCCCCGCGTGCGACGTCAACGATGTAAGAAATCGCTTGGAAGACGTAGAAGCTGATCCCAACAGGAAGCAGAATGTTCAAGGCCGTCCAACCCGGATCTAATCCGATGGTGGCGAGCATCTCGCGGGCACTGTCGGCAAAGAACCCAAAATACTTGAAGACCGCGATGACGGCAAGATTAGCGGAGATGCCCGCTATCAGAGCGAGCCGGCGGTCTCGGTCCCCGACAGGACGCCGCGCCGCGAAAGCTGCAACCGCCCAGCTCACCACAATTACGAAGCCAATCAGGCCGAGGAACCGCCAGTCCCACCAACCATAAAAGATCGCGCTCGCCCCGAGCAGCAAACTCAGTCGCGCTTCTTTGCCTCGCAGCAGCCAATAGGCGCTGAAGACCAAAGCCAGGAAGGCAAAGAAAATCAGATCCGTGAAAATCATTGGCCGCGCTCCAAAACTCCGGAGCTAATGATCTGGTCGGCGAGCCAGGAATTGTAGATCGCCGTGCCGCTATCGAGCAAATGACTTGGGTCGAACCAATGGTTCCCGTTCAACTGCGACATCAATTCATGAGAATTGGGAGAGAAGCAGTCGAAGGCGAAGAGCTCTCCCCCGCATAAGCCGTGAACGTAAGCTCTGGCATCCGGGTCAAGAACAGGCGGCTGGTAATAACCGACCGCGCGCGTGCCTTGCGCCAATAGTCTCTTCTGCTGCTGATAACGATAAGACCGGATCCATTGTGGCCCTTGGAAGACTTCGGCGGGTGCGATCTTCAAACTAAGCGCTGGATTCGATGTTTCTCGCGGCTCGAATTGCGCATCATAAGCCGGAACGGCGGTGACATTCGCGGGCTTTTCACCTCTGCCAATCAAACCAACATTCAAAATGTTCAGCGCGGTGTGCAGGCCGAGATAAGCGCTATCCAGAACGCATCCTTTCAGGCCATCACACGCGCCGCCCAGTATGCCAAACACTGTCCAGCCGGTAGTGGGTAGGTCAAACTGCTCAATCGCGCGTGTATTGAACTTCGAGTTTCCGAACATGTAGGCAGCGCGATGGTCAAAGTCTTGCGCGACCTCGATGAATACAATGTCCGGCACTTTGCCCGAGAGTTTGATAAATTGTTCGAGATGTTGCTCGCGTTCCAACAGAGACGCCGCCTCAATCGACAGGTTCACCACCTGGTGGGGATATCCCTGCTCTCGCAAGGCGATCGTTAGACGCTCGGGGTCGATGCCGTTTCGCGAGTAGCTCGCGCCCGTAAAGACAATTATTGGCGCGTCAGTCTCACGAACCTCGACCACAGCCGCATTCACAAATCGATCAAAGTCGGTGGTTCGACCAATTCCGTATGCAGCTGCGAGGAACTTTATGACAAGGACCGCAAGGACCAAACCGGCGAGAAATGCGCCACCCGAGAGGGCTTTCGATCCGGCGAAGGGGAGCCTCAATCCGTGCGCTAGTAGCAAACCGAGCGCTGCAATCGCAAAAAAGCTCCAATGCATGCGGTCAATCCTCTAACGCCTCAAAAAGGCACGACGCCTCTTATTCGCCTAATTAGAAGCAAACCTCTTGCCAATTCGCGTACGAGGCGACTAGTCCGACGCCTCTGGAGCGTTTTCGGCCATCGCGCGCATCATAAAGAGCGGGATTGAGCCTCGCTCCGTCATCACCCAATCCAACGGCACGTCATGCGGTTCCGCAGGAACCTCTTCCACTTCTTGCCCAAAATAGGCGAGCCCGCAGACAAAGACTCGGCCCTGATCTCGCAAGCGCGTTAGGGCGCGATCATAGTGGCCTTTACCATAGCCAAGCCGGTTCCCATTGCGGTCAAAGCCGAGAAGCGGCGTGATGACCAAGGTCGGATGAACCTCCAGCACTTCCGGATTGGGTTCCAGCAAACCGAACGGTCTCTGCTCCAACATATCGCCGCGCGTATAGGCGCGGTACACCATGCTGCCATCCTCCTGCACGCAGGGCAGCGCTAGCTTGGCCCCTGCCGCAACCAGCTTACCCATCAAGGGCTTTGGATCGATCTCACTGCCAATCGGCAAATACAGCGCGACAGTCGGCCCATAGCGCTCAAACAGCTTCATCGGAAACTTGTCCGCCAGCGTTTCGCCCGCGTCTGGATCGCGAGCGGCAAGCTCTTCGCGGCGTTCTTTCAAAGCCGTGCGGAGGAGGTCTTTTTCTTCGCTCATGCAGGTTCTGGCTCTTCAACCGGCATATCCGCGAGGCCGACCAAGGCGCGCGCATAGGCCTGCGCCGAGAACGGTTGTAGGTCCTCGGCCTTCTCACCAACGCCAACAAAATGGATCGGCAGAGCGTGGGCTTCCGCGATCGCCACGAGGACACCACCCTTCGCCGTTCCGTCGAGCTTGGTCATAACGACGCCGCTGACATCGGCTGTATGACGGAACGCTTCAACTTGGCTCAGCGCGTTCTGGCCGACCGTGGCATCGAGCACCAGGATCACATCGTGCGGCGCTTCGGGATCTAGCTTGCGCGTCACGCGGACGATTTTAGCCAGCTCCGCCATCAGCTCAGTCTTATTTTGCAAACGCCCTGCTGTGTCGACGAGGACTAAGTCGAGATCTTCAGCTTTGGCTTTCTCGATTGCCTCATAGACGAGGCCCGCCGCATCCGCGCCAGGCTCTTTAGCAAGCACCGGGATACCTGCTCGCTCACCCCAAACGGTCAGTTGCTCAATCGCAGCAGCCCGAAACGTGTCCCCCGCCACAAGCAGCGCTTTCGCGCCTTGTTCCTGGAGTTTAGAGGCAATCTTACCAATCGTGGTGGTTTTTCCGGATCCATTCACGCCGACAAACAAAACGACACGTGGCCGAGACCCATCGGAGAAGTCTACGATTTGCTCGCGCGGAGACATAATCGCTTCGATCTCATCAGCAAGCGCGCGTTTAATCTCATCCCCGGTGACATCCTTGTCCATGCGGGTTTTGGCCAAGTTCTGAACGATACGGGCGGAGACCTTTCCGCCCATATCGGAGGTGAGGAGAATGTCTTCCAAGTCCTCAAGCGCATCATCATCGAGCTTGCGCTGGGTGAACAAGCTGGTGATCGAATTGCCCATTTTCGAGCTTGATTTGGCAAGCCCCGAAGAAAGCTTTGAGAAAAAGCCGGGCTCGGCGACTTCCGCATAAGGATCAGGTTCGCCGCGAGCGATTGCGGCCTGGCGCTCTGCCTCACGCCGGGCACGTTCTTCAGCGAGTTGTTGTCGCAGCGCTTCATCCGCGCGGCGTTGTTCGAGCAAGGCAAGCTCAGCTTTTGCTTTCTCTTCCTCAGCCCGGCGAGCTGCTTCAGCTTGCCGCGCGGCCTCCGCTTCGGCGGCCAGGCGTTCAGCTTCGGCTTTGGCGCGCTCGGCTTCCTCGGCTGCAGCGGCATCCGCTTCCGCGCGTTGTCGTGCCGCTTCTGCTTCTTGCTCTGCCTTAAGGCGCGCCGCTTCGCGTTCTTCAGCTTCTTGAGCAAGACGCGCAGCCTCAGCTTCTGCCTCTGCGGCTTCGCGTTTTTGACGCTCTTCCCAGGCGCGGTTGGCTTCAGCAACTTTGCGCTCAATCTCAGTCTGTTCTTCAGCTTTACGAGCCGCCTCTTCTTCGGCGAGCTTAGCCGCTTCCGCTTCGGCGGCCTGCTTCGCTTCAAGCTCTTCCGCGGACAGCTCTGGGGCTTCCATTTCTGCGCCGGCTTGGAGCGCTTCTTCTTTTTTCTTTTTCTTGCCGAACCACAGGATCATAAAGCGACCGCCTCTAGTCTTGTCTTATCATGTCCGATTATCCTCGCCCGAACGGGGCGTCCAGCCTCACTACTGATCTCGTCAAATCGGACGGGCGTAAAATCTGATAGACGCCCTTGGTTTCCGCGCTCGACCAAAACCTCGGTTTCCCAACCCACTCGGGTATCGAGATGCTTAACAAGCGTGGCAGCACCAGCAACTCTTAGCCTCGCCGCGCGCTTTTTGATCACAGCCTTTTCAAGTTGTGGCATGCGCGCAGCGGGCGTGCCGGGTCGCGGGCTGTACGGAAACGCGTGGAGAAACGCAATCTCGCACTCCTCGATGAGGCGGAGCGAGTTTTCGAACGCCGCTTCCGTTTCCGTCGGGAAGCCCGCAATGATGTCGGCGCCGATCGCGATCTCCGGACGGATGGCACGCAAGCGCTCAGCAAGTTGAATCGCTTGCTCGCGCGAGTGACGTCGCTTCATGCGCTTCAGCATGAGATTGTCACCATGTTGCAGGCTGAGATGCATGAATGGCGCGATCCGAGGATCCGCCATCGTTTCGAACAAAGCCTCATCCATCTCAATCGCATCGATTGAGGAAATACGAAGCTGCTTCAGCTCGGGCACCAGTTTCAGGATGCGCTGAACCAGGTTTCCGAGCTGCGGTGCGCCGGGCAGGTCTGCGCCCCATGAGGTCAGGTCAACGCCGGTCAACACGACCTCATAATGGCCAGTCTCTACCAGTCGCTGGATCATGCGAACCACTTCGCCGGCCGGAACTGAGCGCGAGTTTCCGCGGCCGTATGGTATGATGCAAAACGTGCAACGATGATCGCAGCCATTCTGAACCTGGACATAGGCACGCGCGCGGCCATCCATACCGTCGATCAGATGCCCGGCGGTCTCTTCGACCGACATGATGTCATTCACGCGGATCTTTTCTGTCCCGCCTAGGAGATCAACTGGCTGCCAGGTTTCGGCCTGCATCTTTTCGTGATTGCCGATCACCCGTGTGACCTCGGGCATCTCAGCGAACATCTCAGCATCGATTTGAGCAGCGCAGCCGGTAACGATGACGGGCGCATCCGGGTTGTCTTTTGCGGCACGGCGAATGGTCTGGCGCGCTGTCCGGACCGCCTCGGCGGTAACGGCGCACGTATTGACGATAATCGCGCCTTCGAGACCTGCTTTGTCTGCATGACCGCGCATAACCTCGCTCTCGTAGCTGTTGAGACGACAGCCAAGCGTTATGACCTGCGAGGGTCTAGAGGGTGGTTTAGGGGCGGACATTGTTGCGGGGCATATCGCGTCACAGGCCCGTAAGAGCAAGGGGTGATTGACTGTTTGCGTATGTGAGTGTCCAATCACTTATTAGATAGAAAGAGATTTACGATGCTTGGCGTTATGATGCTGCTCTCATTTGTATTCCCGCTCGCGGGTGTTTTGATGATCCGTCGATACGCATGGATCGCCGCATGGGCTGCGATGGCAGCAATCGTCGCGGCACCGGTCATCTATAAGTTGGTCACGCAAACTTATGACCCCATGGGTTGGGGCTTCACCCTCGTTCTCGTGATCCTACCGGCCGCGATTGGCGCAGCGCTGGGCGCTGCAATCACAGCCTTTAGGCGCTGGCGATCAGGACCAGGCGATTTGACGACACTGAATATCTCGCTGGCCGCGTTTTTCAGCATCACATCTGTGGGATTTGCGCTTCTGGCAGCGTCTGATTTTTAGGCGCGGCTCAGTCTTTGCGGCGGAACCGAGCTAGGACTGGATAGTGATCAGACCCAATCGGTTCGAGGACTCGCGTTTCAACGAGCTCTAAATCATCCGAAAACATGATGTGATCGATCGGAATGCCAAACGGACCAAACGGCACGGGCCAGGTACGGGAGAGGCGAGGATCTCCGGCGCGTTTGCCGGGAAGGTCTCGGAAAGTTGGTGTCCAGGGCGACAGGTTGAAATCCCCCATCAGGATAAAGCTTTCTGAGCCCGCCGCAACCTCGCCCGCAATATCGAGAAGAGTGTTCCGGGTTTGCAGGCCTCTCGGGGACACCGGCGTCATGGCGTGGGTCGCGACAAGCCGAGTCCCTTCAAATGCTCCATCCAGGTCGGCCATAATATAGGCGCGACGGGCTGTACTATCCGGGAGAACGCGATCCTGAAATGCCAAGGGCTCGTTGGTCGCCAGCGTCAGTGCCTCACCCATATAGCGGTCCATGTTCCCGGTGGCCGTATGGATCAAATGCTCATAGCTGCCAAACGCTGATTTGTACCGCGGATAGCGGACCAAATTGATCGCCTCATTCACTCCCACCACGTCCGCTTCTTCTTCAGCGGCGAGTTTAAGGAGATTTAGCATTGCATCGGGACGGCCAAACACATTGGCCGTAATCACCGTCAAACACTTTGAGGGACCACACTCACTTTGAGACGGCACAACCGACTTTGAAAAAGTGACAAACGGCAACGCCGCCATGAGTGTTAGCGCCGCTCCAGCGCCGGCGATTTTTGGATCGTAGCGCGCCAGAAAGAACGACACGATAAGCCCCCCCACCAAGATATGGGGCAGAAAGCTCGCGACCATTTCGAGCAAAAAGAGGCCTGGGATAAATTGCGCCAATATGGTCAGCAGAACGCCGCCATAGATCGTAAAACTCACCAACAAAAATGCGTTCAGCGCATTTGGAGAAGCACGGCGTTTGAGGGTCATGCGGGTCTAGACTGTGAAACTCTCTTCGAGTTCCACTGGACCAGTCATGATGACGTGATCCGTCGCTTCATCCCAATGGATAAACAAATCGCCCCCATCGAGGATCAGCTTGGCTTTACGTTCGGTCTTGCCAGCTCTCGCCGCACAGACGAGCGCCGCGCAGGCGCCGGTGCCACAGGCTTTTGTCAGACCTGCGCCGCGTTCCCAAACACGAAGCCGGATCGTTGTGCGATCTATGATCTGCGCGAACCCAACATTGGTGCCTTCCGGGAAAGTCGGATGCCATTCAACCAGCGGACCGATCGCGGGAATATCATAGGCGTCGACATCATCGACGAAGAAGACCGCATGCGGATTGCCCATACTCACGACGGCCGGCATATAGAGATAAGGATCGTCCACCGGCCCAATTTTCACATCGACGCCGCGCACATCCATCTTTTCTGAGAGCGGAATGTCTTCCCAGCCCAAGAGAGGTGAGCCCATATCGACGCTGACAAGGCCTGCTTCGGCACGCGCACCCTTCAAAAGGTCGGCTTCGGTTTGGATGCGAACTTCGTCTTTGCCGCTCTCCTCCAGAAGCAGATGCGCGACGGCCCGCGTGCCATTGCCGCAAGCTTTTACTTCGCTGCCATCGGCATTCCAGAAGCGTAGAAAAGCATCCGCACGCAGATCGTTTTCGATCGCCATGATCTGATCGGCTTTCATGCTGGCCGCGATCTCACGCAATTGTTCTTCGGATGGCGCAAATTTCCCCTCGCGCGCGTCAAACACGGCGAAGGCGTTGCCTGCTCCATTCATCTTCCAAATGCGCATTGGATCCTCTGAACTTATCCCCGGACGTGACATAGTCTCAGAGACGGCCGATTGAAAGACTTTACTTTGGCAAGCGTGTGGCACTGAGCCAGGCGCCTGATTGGATAATCGCCGCAATCATAAGCAAAATTTGCGCGGACCAATGGTTGATGATGAAAGCGCCAATGCCGGCCGCAATCGAATACCAGTGTAAGCGCGGGTCACTCATCAAGCTGCCCGCGAGCCGGCGTTTGGCTTCGATCGTCGCCAAATTCACATTCGCCCAGACCCGGTTCATTCCAGGCGGTCCGAAGACATCTTGGAGATCCTGCGGGTCAGTGACGCCAGACAGTTCAGCAAGTTCTCTGACACCGGTATGACCAAACTCCACGCGTTGGCGCAGCTGCATGGTCTGAACCAGCCGAATAAACGCCGAGATCATTGTCGCGAGCGCGATAGAGACAAGCGGGAGACCGGAAAGCGTGGACATCTAACCCATATAGGACAGAGCGAAGCGTTCTAAAAGGACACGAGCCTATCTTGGAACAGCCGCCCAATAATCGAAGTCGAGGCAAACGCCTGGCGCGTATTTGCCATCTTCGCCGCGCAGGGCAAACGCACCTGGATCTTGATCTTTCACCGCAACCAGCCGCAAACGCAGCGCCCCGACCGTGTCACTTAGCTCTGCTTTGTCGAGCACCTCGCTCCACGCATAGATCGTATCGCCTGCAAACAGAGGTCCTGTATGTGTACCGCCATTGATCGCGAGCAGTTCCGCTGCATTGGCGAGGCCGTTGAAAGATAGCGCCCGCGCGATTGAGATTACGACGCCGCCATAGATGAGGCGCTTTCCGAACCGGCTGTCTTTCTGCGCATGGGCGTCAAAGTGGACCTTAGCGGTATTCTGATAAAGCCGCGTTGCGATCTGATGCTCCGCCTCCTCAACAGTCATGCCGTCGACGTGATTTATCTTTTCGTCAATCTCATAGGCGTCAAAGAGGTGCGGCGACCCCGACAAGGTTGTGTTCCAATCAGCATAAGCCCGCGCATGCTTGAGCCCCGCTGGATCGACCACTTTGGGAAGATCCGGAATCACTGTTTCCGGCGCCGGCGAGCTTGGATCACGTTTGTTGACCATGACCCAGCGGACATAAGAAAGCGCTTCTTCGCCACGCTGATTGAAGCCGCGCGTCCGAACATAAACAACGCCGGTTTTTCCATTGGAGTTTTGCTTTACGCCGATCACTTCTGAAATCGCCGTCAGTGTGTCGCCAGGATAGACCGGCACGGGAAAGCGCCCTTCCGCATAGCCAAGATTTGCGACAGCGTTCAGCGAAATATCGGGGACTGTTTTCCCGAACACGACATGAAACGCGAGGAGTGGGTCTATTGGAAGCGCCTCAAAGCCATTCGCAGCCGCGAACGTCTCTCCGCTGAACAAAGCATGGCGCGAACCCGTCAGGGCGCGGTAAAGCGAGATATCGCCCGTAGTTAACGTAAGGGGCGTCGCATGATGGATTTCCATTCCAACATGGAAGTCCTCAAAGAAATTGCCGGGATTTGATTTTGTCATGCGGCCTTAAAGGGCCTTGGACCCAGCTGGGTCAAGCCTGTCGCCGCGAAACAGCGCTAGGCGATATTGAACCGCATGGTGAAGACATCCGCCATAACCAAGCTTATCGCACCGCCACCAGATGTGACGGCAGATCCAAACTCAGGAAGAACCAGGGTCAGCAGCCCTGCTGAGACCAAAAACCCGCAGAAGAATCGCGCTTGGCCATCACGGATCAGAATCGGCATGGTCCGGGGCCCGTACAGCACCAAAGCTGGGCCAAACATAAAAGCCGCAGACAGGACTAAAAACGCAATTGCGAGCAGCTGAAGCGCCAACATGCCAAACACCTTTGAACAGATAGAATAATCTATATCGCAGGTGCTGGTTGAATTGACGTGTGTTCAATCGATGAAATTTTATCGATCAGGCGATTTCGAGTAGCTTTTCATTCGGACGGCCAAGCACAGCTTTGTCACCATTGATGCCGATGGGGCGCTGGATCAGACGTGGATTATCAGCCATCGCTTCGAACACTTCAGCATCCGAGGCGGACTCTGGAAGCTCAAACCTCACTGCATCTTTTTCTCGCAGAAAAGCGCGAGGAGACACGCCGCCCATTTTCTTCGCGATGTCTTTCAACTCGTCCACACTCAGCTTGCTTAAGGCGTTCATATATTTCCGGACGTCCGGCTCAATGCCGTTCTCTTGCAACAGGGCGAGCCCTTTTTTCGAAGAGCCGCAACCCGTGTGGTGGATCAGAATATAAGTCATATCGGTGTTTCCTAAGCGTTCTGCCGAAGACATAGGCAGGCGCGCAGCAAAGGCAATCCGCGTGTTTGCTTATTGGCATATGCGAGAAGTTGAGGCAGGCTGAAAACATGACGATTCAATCAGAGCACCCCACCCTCCAGGCCGCACGCGCCCTGCAATCCGAACTGTCGGAACGCGCCGCGGAAATGGAAGACGCCCGCCGTCTTCCGGCTGATCTCGCAGCGAAACTCGCTGAAGGCGGTTTATTTCGAATGATCACGCCCGCCGCTTATGGCGGACTGGAATGCTCACCGCGAGAAATCGTGGATGCCGTCGAAGCCGTCGCAGAGGCGAACGCGAGTGCAGGCTGGTGTGTGATGATTGGCGCCACCACAGCCATGAACGCGGCCTATATGGACCCCGAAATCGCGAAAGAGATTTACAACAGCCCGACCACGATTACCGGCGGCGTTTTCGCACCAATGGGCAAAGCGATTGTCGATGGCGATGACTATGTGGTCTCCGGGCGATGGCAGTGGGGTTCAGGCTCCGCGAATTGCACCTGGCTTTGCGGCGGATCTATGGTGTTCGAAAATGGCGAGCTTCGCACGCTGCCGAATGGCCGCCCTGACGCCAGAATGATGATCTTCCCCGCGGAAGAAGCTGAACTGATCGATACCTGGCATGTTATGGGCCTCAAAGGCACGGGTTCAGGCGATATTGCCGTGGAGAATGTCCGCGTTCCAAAGGGTCGCTCTGTGAGCCTTGTCGCGGACAAACCGGTTATCGATGGCGCCCTGTTTAAGTTCCCGGCTTTCGGGCTTCTCAGTCTAGGTGTCGCGGCCACAGCCCTAGGGAACGCAAAAGGCGCGCTGCAATCCTTTGCGGATTTGGCGGGCGCCAAGAAAAACCAGGGCTCCAAAAAGACCTTGAGCGAACGGGCGACCATTCAGTCAGAAATGGCGCGCATGAC
Organism: Henriciella sp.; assembly: GCA_013213785.1. GTDB lineage: Bacteria > Pseudomonadota > Alphaproteobacteria > Caulobacterales > Hyphomonadaceae > Henriciella. The sequence goes on from JABSPZ010000006.1 coordinate 259,006, forward strand.
CGCCCAGTTCCGAGCCGCCAGAGCTTACCTGCACGATGAAATTGAGCAGACTTGGGAGACCGCTCAGAATAGCGACGATATCCCGGTGGAACGCCGCGCAGCCTTGCGCATGGCCTGCACTCACATTGTTAGAACGGGCGCGGAGATTTGTCGGACCTGCTATGATCTGGGCGGAGGCGCAGCGCTTTTCGAGGCGAGCGATCTACAACGCCAATTCCGCGACTCGCATGCGATGACGCAGCACATCGTAACGGCACCCGCGACTTGGGAACTTACTGGACGTTTATTGTTTGGCTTGCCGACCGATGCCAGCATGGTCTGAGGCTTATTCAGCCTCAGCAACCACTTCATCAGCGCCGCGTGCGAGTGTCTTCATGACACCATCTGCTTCTTCCACGGCTTCGACAGGCGCGTCTTTTTTCCGCGAATAACTACGGCGACGTTTTGGCTTTTCAGCACCATCATCAGACGCTTCGACAGTATCAGAGTCAGTAGCTTCCTCAGCACCCTCTTCGCGAGGCTTACGGCTGCGACGGCGTGGCTTTGGGGCTTCGTCGGCGCCATCCGCGCTGGCGTCCACCGTATCTGCCTCTTCAGAGCCTTCACCGCTTTCCGCTGACTCGGCACCGCCTTGAGCGGCGCGTTCGGCTTCGCGTTGCGCGCGCTCTTCAGCTTTCGCCGCTTCACGAGCTTCACGCTCAAGTCGGGCTTCTTCTTTTTGCTTCTCAAATACCGCCACGATGCGGGCATAGTGCTCAGCGTGCTGGAAGAGAGCTTCAGCTTTTACGCGGTCCCCAGCCGTTTGGGCGTCGCGCGCATACTGCATATACTTATCTAGGATTTGCTGCGCAGACCCGCGAATACGGACGTCCGGCCCATTGCTCTCATAGTGGCGATTTGGGTTGGGGTTATTGTTATTGTTTCCACCCGAGCGGCGACGGCGCTTGCGCTGCATGGCCATAGGCAATTCCTGATCTTCAAAGTCCGATTTTCGGACGGTTTACGCGCGAGGCTTGCACTCTCTCTTACATTGTCGCGCTGGCTAAAGGTCCGATAGGTTGCCCCCGCATCGCTGACCTTGGACGTTTACGTAGCGCGCCATTTCGGATTCGCCAAGGGGGTTTCTGCTAAGTTTTTATGGCGCCAATCACGCGATCATTCCCACCAAGATCTTGTCGGAACTCCAGGTTTGAAAAATTTGAAGCTTCAAGGAGTTCAGCAACGGCTTCGCGTTGATCATAACCAATTTCAAGCACCAGATGAGATCCGGCTTTCATTTGCGCAGCTCCCGCTGCGATGATTTCGCGATAGGCTTTGAGACCATCAGGACCACCATCCAATGCGTCGAGCGGATCATGGCCTCGAACTTCTGGCGCCAAGGTCGGGATCACGCCGCTTTCAATGTAAGGCGGGTTAGAGACAATTAGGTCGCATATTCCCCAATCCGGCCAATCCATCCAAGATCCTTGGAACTGTGACACGCGTTCAGATAGACCGAGCAGAGCAAAATTCTCTTCGGCGAGGCTCATCGCTGCGGCGCTCGCTTCTACCGCGATCCCGGAAGCGGCTCTGAAAACGTTCAAACACTCGGCCAGGAGGACACCGCTCCCCGTTCCCAAGTCTGCAATCACAATTGGATCTTTCTGCCGAGCACTTAATCGCGACGTCGCGAGCTGGATCACCTCAGCACTATCATCCCGCGGGATAAGCGCCCGCGCATCAGATTTCAGTTCAAGGTGCATAATGGTTGCGGACTGTAGGATGTGCTGCAACGGCTCGCGTTTCGCGCGCCGCGCGAGAAGCACTTGAAATTGAGCGTTTGCCTCACTTGAAAGCGTGACCCGATCAAGGGTGAGCGATGACGCTGGCAACACTGAAAGCAAAAGACGTTTCGCATCGTGCTGCGCGCTCGGAACGCCCGCCTCCGCAAGTTGAACAGCAGCTTGGCGAAGAAGCTCCGCCGCAGACGTCTCGCTCACGCGTCTTCCATGGCCGCAAGGCGACGCGCCTGGTCTTCCGTCATCAGGGCGCTGACCACATCTTCAAGCTTATCCCCGGCAATCACCTTATCGAGGGCATAGAGAGTCAGCCCGATCCGGTGATCGGTGACGCGGTTTTCTGGATAATTATAGGTTCGAATTTTCTCAGACCGGTCGCCAGACCCGACTTGCGAGGCCCGCGCTTCGGCGCGTTCCGCATCGCGCTCTTGTTTCTCTTTTTCATAGAGCCGGATTTTAAGCTGCTGCATCGCCTTATCGCGGTTTACGTGCTGCGACTTTTCAGAGCTGGTTGCGACAATCCCCGTCGGCAAGTGGGTGATCCGCACCGCAGAGTCGGTTGTGTTGACGTGCTGCCCACCCGAGCCAGAGGCACGCATCGTGTCGATGCGAATGTCCTCATTTCGGATTTCGATCTCGACGGTTTCGGGCGCCGGCAGAACCGCGACCGACGCAGCAGATGTATGCACACGGCCCTGCGTTTCAGTTGCTGGAACCCGCTGCACGCGGTGCACGCCAGATTCCCATTTCAAACGCCCATAGACGCCGTCGCCCTCTACATTGGCGATCACTTCCTTATAGCCGCCCACATCGCCCTCTGAGGCGCTTTGTATGTCGACTTTCCAGCCCTCAAGCTGCGCATAGCGCGAGTACATACGGAACAGGTCACCGGCGAAAAGTGCGGCTTCGTCGCCGCCCGTCCCAGCACGCACTTCCAAGACAATATTGGCTTTATCGTCAGCGTCTTTCGGCAGAAGCAAAAGCTGCATCTCGTTTTCGGCGTCCGGGATGCGGGCCTTCAAATCGTTGAGCTCTTCCTCAGCCAGTTCAGCCATGTCAGGGTCGTCGCCCCGAACCATAGCTTCAGCTTCTTCAAGGCCTTCGCGCATCGAGATCAGTTCGCGCGCCGCATCAACCACAGGTTTCAGTTCAGAGTGTTCGCGAGACAGCGCGACGATTTCATCGCTTTCGGTTGTTGCGCCCATACGGGCTTCAACTTCTTCGAAGCGTTCAATAACTTGTTCAAGGCGGGACAGAGGGATTGTAGCCATGCCCCGCCTCTAAACCGGAACGGGCCCTACAGGAAGACCCGAATAACTTCCTTACCCGCCATCACGAAGAGAACGATGGATCCGAGCGCAAAGACCAAGAAGCGCAATGCAACCTTTGGCGACAGAACTTGAACCAGCGAGTGCAGGACGCGCATGCCGCCATATCCATAGGCGAGGTTGAGCATTAGGGCGTCGCCGCCACCTGTCAGACCTGCAAAGATCATGAGCGCATAGAAGATCGTCGGTTGCTCATGCAGGTGATTGTAATTGTCCGCAACAGACCGAACGTTCGCTGGCAGTTTATCGCCATAAGTTCCAGGGTGACGCGCCGAGTCAGGATCAACGCCCGCCTTCTGCATGGCCGGAATACGCGTCACGTACATCCAAAGCCACATGATCAAAGTCCAACACACCAGGAGCAGAACCGGCGTTAAGAACGCTTGGAGTTCCGCTGCCTTCCCGTCCAAAAGCGTCGATAGCATCGCGCCAAAATCAGGTGTTTCCGTTTCCATTTTTGCCTCCCGCAGCAGTGTTATAGCGAAAGGCTAGGCGCTATTCTCGAGATTGCAAACCCGTTTCGCTGCGAGAATTGCCGCCAAAGTGCGCCGTCATAAACGCCGTAAACGCATCGATATCCTCAGAGACAACACTGTGTCCGCCAGGTCGGAGCCAGTAGGAAATCTCTGCGCTTGGATCAAAATCGCGCATCTTGGCCGCGTCGCCCAAACCGCCTGCGCCGCTGGCTTCATACACACGGTCAGCCGCTTCCGCGAGGATGAAAGAGGAGTTTGGATCAGACCAAACATCGCGGCGACCATTGCCTAGGAAGATCGGCTTTGGCGCCGATAGCGCGAGGAGGAAATGCTGATCGAGAGTCAGCTCAAAACCGGCTTCGAGATCTTCCCCGAGACCCGGACGGAGCCAATGCGAATAAGACTTCGCCATCCGGACCAAGGTTTCACCTGTCGTCGAACGAGAAGAAGAGCCGCCGCCGAATCCCGACTGATGCGCGACAGCAGTCGCGATCCGATCCGACCACCCGGACGCAATCAACGCCGCCTTCCCATAGCGGGAGTGGCCAATCGCACCGATCGCGTTCCCGTCAATTCTTGGATCCTCACCAAAAATGCCCGCCGCTGCGTGGAAGCCATAAGCCCAAGCCATCAAGGCGCTCGTCGGCATGGGACCAGGCGCCAATTCCGCCATCGCGGTCTGCGCAGAGCCATTCGTATCCGGCACAAAGCTCCAGCCGGAGAAGCTCGCATATGCGAGGCCCGCATCAAAATACCGATCGATCGGCGCATAGGCGATGTAGGTTCCAAAGATATTGGTTGCCAGGAAGCCGACCATTCCGGTCATGCCAGTTCCATCACAAATGCCGCCACCAAACTCCGTCACGGGGTCTTCTGGAAAGACTGAGCAATTGTCTGAAAACGTCTGACTGATCAGTAGAGGAACCGGTTTACTACGCGCCTCATTAGGGATCGCAATAACGACCGGGAAGCTGCGAGCACCCGCGCCCTCGCCAATGGTCAGCGTCACTTCCTCTAGGGTACCTCGCCCACCCAGATAATTGTCATCGATCATACGTGGCTCACTCGCACTGACCGGAAGATTCTCAGGCCAGGGACCATAGAGCTCGCGCTCTAAAATCTCTCGTGCATCCTCTGCATCAAAGGGCAGCGTAATCTCTGGCGTTGGCGCTGGACGATTATCCGTCTCGAGACTGGCATAGTTGAGGCCAAGCATCGTGCAGGCGGACATACCTCCAATAACGATCGCCCCTAAAATCAGGCGCATCGTCCATTTCAGAAATTGCCAGATCATGCTTGGCGTCTCCTTTGGCCCCAGTTCCGATTAACTCGCCCACCCACGATGGCAAGCGAGGGAAGCTAAATCTATCTTCACGAGTACGCGATGTTAGATATAAAGCCGTATGCAAATGGTCGTTCGACTCATCGTTGCCGTGATCTTTGGGGCAAATTTCGGGGCGCTAACCGCGCTCTGGTTTGGGGGTATGATTTCTGGCGAGCCGAGCATCGGCCAAGCGATCAATATCAACAATTGGGAAAGCGATTGGTCGATTGGATCTGAAAGTGCGAACCCTTATGTCCGCGCCCGCGTTGCCCGCAATGGTTTGCTGGGCCTGCGCAAAGAAGAAGCGGTCTATTTCCTGAAAACAGTCGATGAAAGCGGCGAGCCCTTAAGAGAGGTTTGCACATATCGTGTGTCCGGCGGCACTCTCCCAGCAGGCTGGTGGTCGATCACACTGTACGATTCTGACAGCCGGTTGCCGATGAATGAGGACGCACACTTATCCTTTGATCAGACCCAGGCTGCTCAACTCACGGATGGTGGTCTCACAGCTTGGGCCTTTCAAATTTCTGCCACCGCACCAGAAGCGGGCGCAGCATGGGTGTCGAGCAAAGCGGGCGGATTGTTCGATCTGACCCTTCGACTGTATCAGCCGGACCAAGCGCTGCTTGATGACCCCGCAGCAACACTGAAGCCGCCGCGGATCGAGCGTCTATCTTGTGACGAGGGGGCGAGCTGATGCGGCTGATAATACCTCTTATCATTTTTGTTTTGAGCGGCGTGATCGGACACTTATTTGTGCTGACCAGTCTGCCGAGCTTCATAATGGGCAAAGCGCATCAGACATTTGAAGCCGAAGGTATTCCGGAAAATGTCTTTGTGGCCACGCCGCGGCAAACACCACAGACCCAGCGCATCGTGCGCCCCTCTCCTGATCTGGCTTATGCGATCTGCCGTTTCGATACGACCTCTGGGCCGGTATTCATCAACGCACCGACCTGGGACGGCTATGGATCGCTCTCCATCTTCAATTCCAAAACCGACAATGTTTTCGTTGCCGATTTGGGACCAGAAAGTGATTTCCAAGGGATCGAAGTCCGTCGCCCTGCGGAGAATAATCGCGAAGGGGCTCTAAAACTGGATGGACGTGGCATAGCCCTGATCCGACGTTTGGCGCCGACCCAAGAAACATATGATGTCGCGGCTGGATTGGTCTCAGGCGCAACCTGCGCGCCGGTTAATTAAGGCACACTATTCTGCCGCGACCGCTTCGGCCTCTCGCTGGGCTTTCAAGCGCTCTGCCTTTGCCTCAACCTGTTCAACAATGTGCTCGACCATGTCCGCATTGGACAGCTTGTGATCGGGGCGGCCCGACACATACATCATGCCGCTTTCTTTTCCGCCGCCGGTAAATCCAAGATCCGTCATCGCCGCTTCACCGGGCCCGTTCACCACACAGCCAATGATCGACAACGTAATCGGCTCGGCAATGTGCGCGAGACGCTCTTCCAGCGTTTGAACGGTAGCGATGACGTCAAAGCCTTGGCGAGAACAGCTGGGGCAAGAGATGATATTCACGCCGCGCGTTCTCAGCCCGAGCGATTTCAACATGTCGAATCCAACTTTCACTTCTTCGACCGGATCATCTGACAAAGAGACGCGGATCGTATCGCCGATCCCCATCCAAAGAAGATTGCCCATACCAATCGAAGACTTCACCGTGCCGATGCGGCGTCCACCGGCTTCGGTAATACCGAGATGCAGCGGCGCATCGGTTGCTTCTGCCAGTTGCTGATAGGCCGCGACCGCGAGGAACATGTCTGAGGCTTTGACGCTGATCTTATAGTCGTGGAACCCAAGATCATCGAGAATGCGCGCATGTTCGAGGGCGCTTTCGACCATCGCGTCTGGGCACGGCTCGCCATATTTTTCGAGCAGGTGTTTTTCGAGCGACCCACCATTGACCCCGATCCGGATCGAGCAGCCATTATTACGCGCAGCGCTAACGACTTCTTTCACCCGGTCTGGAGAGCCAATATTGCCTGGATTGATCCGCAAACAGGCGGCACCTGCCTCAGCCGCTTCAATTCCGCGCTTATAGTGAAAGTGGATATCGGCGACCAAAGGAACCGGTGAGTCCTTGGCAATAGCTGAAAACGCCGCCGTTGAGTCCTGATCCGGACAAGAGACGCGGACGATATCCGCGCCAGCATCTGCAGCGCGCCCAATTTGTCCCAGTGTTCCAGCGACATCCGGCGTGGGCGTGTTGGTCATCGTTTGAACGGAAATCGGCGCGTCGCCGCCAACAAGGACGGAGCCAACTTGAATCTGCCGCGACTTGCGACGTTCGATATTGCGCCACGGGCGGATCGGATTGTGCGTCATAGCTGCGCCTTATGTATCCTGAATGGCCTTCATTTGGTGGAAGATTGTGTTCAGGTAAAGACCCCGACATGCCGCAGCAAATAGATGAAATTTGATGGTTCTGCTCAATCGTCCAGAAAACATGGTCTGATAAGAGCGCTCCATGGGACAAGTACATCGTGCGGAGCGGGACATGCGTAATATACCAATTCCAGGCGTTTTCGCGCCAGTATGGCGGAAACGATGGGAGCGCTTTGCGGACGATAAGCGTGGCCTAGCTGCCGTTGAATTCGCGATGATCGCAATTCCTTTCTTCTTGCTGATTTTTGGACTGCTAGAGGTCTGCGTGATCTTTATCATGTCTTCCGTGCTGGAGCATGGAGCGAGCGAAGCTGCGCGCGCCATCCGCACAGGACAATTCCAGCAAGCCGGGTTTGATCAAGCCCAGTTTAAGAGCGACATTTGTGCTGAACTGTTTGGAATGTTGAGCTGCGATTCAAAGCTTCAATTGGATGTGCAGACGTTTGCTGACTTTGCCAGCACCGGTAACCCAGACCCAATTGATCCAGCGACAGGCGATCTCGCCACCGGATCTTTTGGATTTAGCCCCGGCGCGCAAAACCAAATCGTTGTTGTCCGCGTCTTCTACGAATGGGATCTGCTCATCCCAGTCATGAGTGCACCCCTTGCCAATATGAGCGGTAGCCGCCGCCTCTTGCAGGCAACCATCGCTTTCCGGAATGAGCCGTTCGGAAACTCAAGCGCTACGGGAACCTAAGGATAGCTATAATGTTTGGTCTTTCTTTGTCTCGCAAACGAAACCTCGCCAAGTCTGAGGACGGTATCTCAGCGGTGGAGTTCGCGCTCATCGCACCTCTGATGGCGATCATTTACTTTGGCTGTATCGAGCTCTCAATTATGATGACGCTAGACCGCAAGGTGACCGGTGCAACTGCGGCACTTGGCGATCTGACGTCGCGCGCCTCCTCCGTCAGCAATGACGAGTTGTCAGACATTATCGAAGCATCTCGAATGGTCATGCAACCAAATGACATGACCGGCGCACGCATCCGCGTCACGAGCCTGTACGAGGACGACGGCGATGCCAAAGTCGCTTGGAGTGATGGCTGTAACCTCACCCCTTATGCCGATGACCAGGAAATCACGATTCCGGCGAACCTGATCCCCGAAGACGGGACCCTAATCATGGCTGAAATCGAGTATGATTATAACTCGAACATCGGCTATTTCTTCAGTTCATCAAAAGAGCTGTCCGACACGTTCTATCTGCGTCCGCGCCGCGTCGACGAGATCACGCGCGACCGTTCCGATGGGTCGTTTTCATGCGCCTATGCCAACCCTTAATAGGTTGGATTAGCCTTCATATGCTCTGGCGTTTTATCGGCTCTCACGGTTGAGAGAATAACCAAGCCTGTCAGCAACAAAACTAGGACCGGGGTAAACCCGATACGCAGATCGTCTGTGAGCCAGGTCACCAATGCGACCGAACCAGGTCCGAGCCAGACTGTTACGCTGCCCGCCATCGCATAGAATCCGAAGAACTCACCCACTTTCTCGGGAGGAGACACATGCAAAAGCATGTATCGGCTGGATGAAATCGTCGCCACCAAGAAGATTGCCGCCGGAATCACCGCCACCAGGTAAGAAACATCAGACAGGGTCTGAAAAATCCCGCCTTCCCAAACAATCTGATCACCTGGAATTAGTCCGAATAGAAGGGCTTCTTGAGTGATTGAGAGTTGGAAAATCCCAATCAAAATTGCGGTTGAAAGTTCGAAAATGAGCGCACGCTTGGGACCTAAAAGGCCGTCAAGAAAACCGCCCAAAAACCCACCCGCGACGGCAAAGAACGACGCTAAAATTCCGTACACAGCTAATTGTTGAGATGACCACTCTAGGACTCCGCTAACATAGACGGCCCCGATTGTGAGCATCGCCGCGATCCCGTCTGCGTAAATCATACGCCCAACCAGATAGCGCATCACGTTTGGGTACTGTTCGAAGCGGCTTTTCACCCATTTGTAAGGTGGCACCCTGTTTTGAGGGTCCCGAAAGTCACTGAGCGCCTTACTCCACGTTGCGCCGGGTTTATAAACGTCGGGCATCAACAAAAAGAAGATAGGGATAAAGAGCGCCAGCCATATGCCAATTGCTGGGGCTGAGAGTCTTGGAATGTCTGTCTCAGGATCTAATCCAAAGACTGAAGCTGAACCCAATGCAGCCACCGCGATTAGGATGATCATACCTGCTGCGTTTCCAAGCGATAATCCCAAACCAGAAACCATGGGGAGCGCTGATGGCTTACCTGCGCCTGGCAGCATGGCATTGTGCAGCAACTCGGAGACCGTATACGCACAATAACCTACCACTAATAGGAACATACCGATCGGAATGGCGCCTGGTAGCGACGGGGTCACCAAACCAAGTAGCAATGAACAGACAACGAGGACCCCAAGCGTCCAAAAGACGAACGGCTTTTTGCGGCCAGCGGTGTCGACAACACCCCCTAAAATCGGAGCCACGATCGCCATGATGACACCCGCAATCGCGATGGTCGCGCCGACCAATGTCTGACCAAGCTCACCATCCTTGATAACTTGGCTCGCAAAATACGGCGTGAAAACATAGATCACAACGGTGTTGTAATATGGATTACGGGCCCATTCGAATATCGCCCAGCCGATCCCCTTCTTTCCGAAGGCGCCACCGGTTACTTCGGGAGTATTTTCGGCATTCGTAGTGTCTTCCGCGTGACCCGCAGTCCCTTCAGCCAATGGTCGCCCTCCGCTCTTTGATTTTTCGTTTTTGCGACCCTGAAACATTCCGACACACTTGGGAAGGGCGAAAGCAGAGGTCTCACGCTGCGACATACGCTGCGCTTGACGCGGGCGACGACGAGGATAAAGACAGGCAAACGTGTTTTGGAGACTATGATGGCTGCGAACGATTACACCCGCGGTGAAATGAATATCGATGCTCAAAAGAGCATGTATGCGGGTACGATGAAGGCTGGCGCATGGGGTGCGATCATCACCATCCTGATGCTGGCGCACGCGACCTTTACCCTTTCAATGGGTATGAACTGGCTCGTGTCTTTGGTGATTTGTGCGGGCGGCGGAATCGTCATCGGCCTTGGCATGGGCTTTGGCGGCGCTTGGATAGCAACCATTATTGCACTTTCTGGACTGGCGCTGTTCGTTCAGCTGCTGATCTTCTTGTTCCAGTTGGTCCTGTAGATAGACCTAAATCTGATGATTTGAGCGGCTGCGATTGCGGCCGCTTTTTTCATGCCCAGACGGCTGGCGCGAATCGGTGAAGGCAACTACCTTCTAAGGTATGCCTGATAGCGCAGCGCTCCCTTCCCGGCCCATTATTCGCCAACTTCCCCCCGATGCGGTTAATCGCATCGCCGCAGGTGAAGTGATTGAGCGACCTGCAGCGGCCATTAAAGAGCTGGTAGAGAACGCGCTCGACGCGGGCGCGCAATCGATCAGCGTGACCATCGAAGGCGGCGGCCTGAAACGTCTCATTGTTGAGGATGATGGCTGCGGGATGAGCGGCGACGATATGCGTCTCGCGCTCGAACGGCACGCCACATCAAAATTGAGCCCTGGTGAAGATGGCCGGATAGATCTTTTGAACATTCATACGATGGGGTTTCGAGGCGAAGCCCTGCCATCGATTGGATCTGTCAGCCGGATGACCCTGACGTCACGCGCAGCCGGCGAAGACGCGGCTGAACTATTTGTCGAGGCGGGGCGGATTGAAGGGCCAAAGCCTGCTGCCTTCTCTGGGCGCGGTCTGACCGGAACGCGGATCGAAGTCCGCGACTTGTTTCATGCCACACCGGCACGGCTGAAATTCATGAAATCAGAGCGATCTGAAACGCTTGCCATAACGGATTCGCTAAAGCGCCTCGCAATGGCGCGTGCGGATGTCGCGTTCTCGCTCGAAAGCAATGGCCGCAGCGTGTTCCGATACGCGGCCCATCCAGACACCGAAGATGGCCGCCTGCAACGCCTCGGCGCGATTATGGGCAGAGAGTTTCGCGAAAATGCCCTCGCGGTCGATGCAGAGCGTGAAGGGGTTCACCTGACTGGGTTTGCCGGACTCCCCACGCTCAATCGCGGGAATGCGCAGCGCCAATACTTGTTCGTGAATGGGCGCCCGGTGAAAGATCGCATGCTGAACGGCGTGATCCGCGCCGCCTATCAAGATTTCTTAGCACGGGATCGACATCCCATGGCGGCGCTGTTTGTGGACCTCGATCCAGAATATGTCGACGTCAACGTCCACCCAGCCAAAACGGAAGTTCGCTTTCGCGATGCGGGGAATGTGCGCGGCCTGATCATTGGTGCGCTGCGCCATACACTCGCAGCAGCGGGTCACCGCGCCAGTACGACGGTAGCGGCTGCAGCGCTCGGCAAAACGCAGGCGGAACCTGTCCAGGCGGATGTGTTCCGGCCCTCAACACTGTGGGCGGATCATCAACCGACGCGGTCGACGGCGCCATCACCTGGCTTATCCCCCCCGAGCTTTCGCGCGCCTGAGCCACAAGCCTACAACACGTTCCAGCCGACATCCGCGGCAACAGACGGCCAGCCTTCAGCGCGCGTAGAACCAGAACAGTCCGCCCCGCCGGAGACGGATTTCCCGCTCGGCGTTGCGCGCGCGCAGCTACACGAGACTTATGTCGTCGCCCAAACGGATGATGGCATCGTCATCGTCGACCAGCATGCCGCGCATGAGCGCCTCGTCTACGAAGACATGAAACGGCAAATGGAAATTGGCGGCGTGAAACGACAGGCGCTCCTGATTCCAGATGTGGTTGAACTCACCGAGGATGAGGCTGTCCGCGTGCTCGAACGCTCTGACGAGCTGGCAAGCCTTGGCTTGGAGCTTGAACCCTTTGGCAAAGGCGCGGTCTGTGTTCGCGCAACACCTGCTCTGTTCGGGGAGATGGATGTTGCTGGCCTGATCCAGGATCTTGCCGATGATTTCGCGGAATATGATGCCGGTCTTGCGCTGAAAGAGCGGTTCGAAGAGGTGATGGGCAATATGGCCTGCCGCGGCTCTGTTCGCGCGGGACGCCGTCTAAATGCTGAAGAGATGAACGCACTCCTTCGACAGATGGAAGCGACCCCTCATTCCGGACAATGCAATCACGGCAGACCAACTTATGTTGAGCTAAAGCTTGCGGACATTGAGCGCCTATTTGGGCGTCGCTAGTCCAGGCACCTGGAAAATAACCAAAAATCAACTTGAACGTGTATAATTGCCGCATGAGCGGTGGTGGCCAGACCTTAAACGCGGGTAATCGCAGCGGATATTCCGTAGCAATCTACGCATTGCTCGCATTCGGTACAGTCCATCTGGCATTCCTTTGTTTTCATGCGCTTTACGCGTTCTCTCATCAGATATTGATGATCGAAGTTGCCGCCTCATTGTTTGTAACAGTTGGATGCGTTGCGATCGTTGCGCGAGAGAACCGCCAAACGGGCAAAGCAGACGCGGTTGCTGAGCGCCAACTCTCTCATCTCGCTGATTTTGCAACAGATTTGTACTGGGAGACCGATCTGAAAGGTTACGTGCTAACCTGCGGTGGCCGTTTGATGAGTACAATCGCTCCAAATATGAATACGGTTCTTGGTCACCATTATTTGGACGTCATCAATCTCGAAGAACGCGAGATGGAGAAAATGCTGAAGGCATTACAATCCATCCAACCCTATTCCGATATCCTGTCCGTCTTAAAAGATCCCACAGGTAAGAAATACCACATTTCTTTGTCTGCAACGCCGCGCCTTGATCGCGCTGGCAACGTCATTGGGTATCTTGGCGTAGGCACGAACGTAACACACCGAATTGAGGCGCAGGGCCGACTGCGCCATATGGCAGAGCACGACATGCTCACGGGTCTCGCAAACCGCTACGCATTCCAGAATCGGATCGAAAAAGACATTGAGAAGAGCGATGAGGACGACAATGTCGCCATGCTCGCCATCGATCTGGATAATTTCAAAGAGATCAATGACTCGTTCGGGCACCAAGCCGGTGATGCTTTGCTGAGCATGGTTGCCAAACGTATTCGAAAAACAATCCGTGACGATGATTGGGCCGCACGTCTTGGCGGCGATGAGTTCGTTGTCGTGACGCGCAACACGCCCAATCCGATCGACGCTTGCCTCATGGCATCTCGTCTCGTGACCGCCCTCTTTAAGCCTTACAAAATTGGCGGGACTGAGCTTCGCTGTTCCGCATCCGTCGGCGTCGCTTGCGCACCGCTTCATGCCGGAGACGCCAGCACGCTCAGAAAACATGCAGATCTTGCATTATATAACGCGAAAGGATCGGGCCGGAGCTGTTACCGCCTGTTCGAAGCTCCGACCCAAGCAAACCATTTGTTCAATTAAAGACTCGCTCGCAACATCCAGGCGGTTTTGTCTGCAATTGTTGCGCGCTGTATGAGGAGGTCGACTGTGACATCGTCTCCAGCAGCCTCCGCAGACTGAATACCGTCTCGCAGCACCTGCGCCAAAGTCTCATGTCCGGCAGCTAGATTGGCCACCATCTTCGATGCGGTCGGAATGCCATTGTCTGGTCCAATCGTCGCGAATTCGAGCATCTCGCCAGATGAAGCCGGCGCAAAATGTCCAAGCGCGCGAATACGTTCTGCAAGCTCATCCAACGCTGCCCACAATTCCGTGTATTGCGTCATGAACATTGTATGCAGCGCCTGAAAATTCGGGCCGGTTACATTCCAATGATATCCGTGCGTTTTGGAGTAGAGCGCATAGGTCTCCCCCAGAACACGTTTCAACGCCGAAACAGATTGCTCTCGGCTCTCATCCTTCAGTCCAATATTTATCGCCATGAGAATCTCCTTTAATCTCGTGGGTTGCGAGATGGGAGCCGTTTTTGGGCGATACAAATTGGAAGTCGGACTGCCTGATATAGAGAAACTCTATGGCTATCGCTTATGTCAAACTCGCGCAGAAGTGTTGAATGCGCGCCATCGCATCTTCCAAGGCTTCGGTCGAAGTTGCGTAAGACACACGGAATGCCGGGGAAAGCCCAAACGCCTCGCCCATTACGACCGCAACTTTCTCTTGCTCCAAGAGTTCCGACGCGAAATCAGTGTCCGTTTCGATCAGCTTCCCTGATGGTGCCGTTTTGCCAATTGCACCCGCGCAAGACGGATAGACATAAAACGCGCCTTCTGGCGTGCCGCAGGTCAGACCATCAGCCTTATTCAACTCTGCCACCACCATATCGCGGCGTTGTCGGAAGACTTCGTTGCGCTCTGCCAGAAAGCTGTGATCGCCATTCAACGCTGCAATCGCAGCATATTGTGAGATCGAGCTTGGGTTCGAGGTGGTTTGGCTGATGACTTTGCGCATGGTCTTGATCAGCGCTTCTGGACCAGCTGCAAACCCGATCCGCCATCCGGTCATCGCGTAGGCCTTGGACACACCATTCATCGTCAAGGTGCGATCATATAGACCCGGTTCGACTTGTGCGATCGTTGCATACTCAAACCCGTCATAGACCAAATGCTCATACATATCGTCGGTGAGCACCCAGACCTGCGGATGCCGCATCAGAACAGCTCCGAGGGCTTTTAGCTCATCGCGTGTGTAGGCCGCGCCGGTTGGGTTGGAAGGCGAGTTGAGAACAAGCCACTTGGTTCGGGGCGTAATCGCCGCCTCCAACGCTTCTGGAGTCAGCTTGTATTTCGCGTTCGGGCCGCAAGAAACAACAATCGGTGTCCCGCCGCACAGCTTCACCATTTCCGGATAAGACACCCAATAAGGGGCCGGGACGATAACCTCATCCCCTTCGTTCAAAGTGGACACAAGCGCATTGTAAATGACCGGCTTTCCGCCAGGGGCGACATGAACCTGCGCCGGCGTATAGGTTAAATCATTGTCACGTTTGAACTTGGCGCAAATTGCTTCTTTCAAGGCAGGAAGCCCGTCGGCGGGCGTATACTTTGTCTTGCCTTCATTGATCGCTTGGATGGCAGCCGCTTTGATATGATCCGGCGTATCAAAGTCCGGTTCACCTGCGCCCAGGCCAATAACATTCTCCCCAGCCGCCTTTAATTCCGCGGCTTTCGTGGTCACTGCAATCGTAGCCGAGGGGGCCACACGATTGACGGCGTCGCTCAAAAAGGAATGGCTTGTCATGGCTCTGGTCTCCATTTGGAAGCCGCTCGTTTAAGCCTCTATCGCCCCGCGTGCAAGCACCTCTAGCGCGAATACAATTGTTGAAATTTGAACTATTTGATTAGCGATGTTGTGACCCATTTTGACTAAGACTCCGCGAGCCTGGGGGTCAAGGATTAAGGCCATGTTTTTTGTACTGAATGCCAGTTCAGACCTGTATCAGCGCGCCCTCGATCAATTCATGGTCGAGGTCAGGTTCTATTTTGGAGAAATTGGCAGCCATTTCAATGATTTAAGCATCGAAGAACGCACGCTCTATTTGTGCGCGTTTATTCTGTTTTTGATCTACGTGATCGTCGCGCGCGCCCGTCGTAAGTACAATCCGGGCAGCTTGAGCCGTCAGTTTGCAGGCGCGATTTTGCTTCTCGGCGTCGTCTTGATTGGCGGCGGAGCCCTAATTGAAAGCGGCGGCGGCACCTATAGCGGTATTTTTCGGATCTAGGCGATCCTGGTTGAGGCGCCTAAATAGACGCCATGCCTGAACCGACTGATTCTCAACCGCGTCTGCGCGGCGTCGATATCATCAAAGACAATCTCACCCGGCTCCCCGCGAGGCCGGGCGTGTATCGTATGTTCGGAGATGACGACACAGTTCTCTATGTCGGCAAGGCGAAAAGCCTCAAAGCGCGTGTATCATCCTATACGCGCATTGGCGGCCAAACACAGCGCATCGCGGCGATGATCATGGCGACGGCACGTATGGAATTCGTCGTCACGGAGACTGAAACCGAAGCTCTGCTTCTCGAAGCGAGCCTGATCAAATCTCTGAAGCCGCGATACAATATCTTGCTTCGCGACGACAAATCGTTCCCTTATATCCTGATCCGCCGTGACCATGATGCACCGCAGGTGTTGAAGTATCGAGGATCCAAGAAAGATCGCGGCGACTATTTCGGCCCGTTTGCGAGTGCCAATGCTGTCACGCGAACCATCGACACATTGCAAAAGGCCTTCTTGCTTCGAACGTGCGAGGACAGTGTTTATTCTACGCGCCAGCGCCCGTGCATGCTGCACCAGATCAAGCGGTGCTCAGCTCCGTGTGTGGGTTTGATCCAGCCGGAAGATTACAGCGCCCTCGCGGATCAGGCTGCAGACTTCCTGCGCGGCAAAGCCACGGATCTGCAAACGGACCTTGCCGAACAAATGAGCCAAGCTGCCGAGGATATGGAGTTTGAGCGTGCTGCCGGATTGCGGGATCGAATTAGAGCCCTCGCCCATGTTCGCGCTCAGCAGGACATCAACCCAGATGGTATTGAAGAAGCCGATATCTTCTCAATCGCGATGGAAGGCGGCCTCTCTGCCGTACAAGTCTTCTTCATCCGAGCGGGTCAAAATTGGGGCGCGACCGTACACTTCCCTCGCCATGAAAAAGGCGAGAGCGATGGCGAAATTCTCGCCGCGTTCCTGGTTCAATTCTACGATAAACGTCCACCCCCTCGACTGATTCTGACCAATCAGGGTCCATCAGACCGGGAGTTGATTGCCGAGGCGCT
This sequence comes from Henriciella sp., assembly GCA_013213785.1. Classification (GTDB taxonomy): domain Bacteria; phylum Pseudomonadota; class Alphaproteobacteria; order Caulobacterales; family Hyphomonadaceae; genus Henriciella. The sequence continues at coordinate 275,976 of JABSPZ010000006.1, forward strand.
TGAGCTGAAAGCTGATCGAAAAGTCGAGATTCGCACACCGCAGCGCGGCGAGAAACGCTCCCTAGTCGAACAAGCCAGCCGAAATGCAGCCGAAGCGCTGAGCCGCAAACTCGCTGAAAGCGCGAGCCAGGCGCGTCTTCTGAAAGAAGTCGCGAAGGCGTTTGATCTCGAAGACCCACCTGGGCGAATTGAGATCTACGATAACTCTCACATCCAGGGCTCCAATATGGTCGGCGGGATGGTCGTGGCCGGGCCAGACGGATTTGAGAAAGGCCAATACCGAAAGTTCAATATCAAAGATACGAGTCTCGAACCGGGCGATGATTATGGCATGATGCGCGGGGTTATGCGGCGCCGGTTTGCTCGCGCTCTAAAAGAACGCGAGGAAGGCAACGGCGCCAACTGGCCGGATCTTGTTTTGATTGATGGCGGCTTAGGCCAACTGAGCGCGGTGATCGAAGCCATTGGCGACCTCGGCCTATCGCCAGCTGACATAAACTTGGTCTCGATCGCGAAAGGCGTAGAGCGCAATGCCGGCCGCGAGCAATTCTTCCAACCTGAACGCGCGCCGTTCCGCCTGCCAGAGAATGCGCCAGTTCTGTATTATCTGCAGCGCCTACGGGATGAAGCGCACCGCTGGGCGATTGGCGCACACCGAGCCAAACGTAGCGCCGACATCAAGAAGAACCCGCTCGATGAGATTGAAGGCATTGGACCGTCGCGAAAGAAAGCGCTTCTTCAATATTTTGGATCGGCAAAAGGTGTCTCTCGGGCAAAGCTGGCAGATCTGAAGGAAGTAGAAGGCGTCTCTGCCGCTTTAGCGGAGCGCATCTATGGACACTTCAACAGCGGCTAGCGGTTTGCGCCTGGGACCCATTTGACGTCATCAAGCCCATTCGAGTTAGCCACGCGCCCTGCAACAAACAGCCAGTCAGATAGTCGGTTGGCATAAGCAAGCGCCTCAGCGCTGACGATTTCATCTTCCATCGCCGAGACTTCAGCAATTTGCCGTTCGGCTCGGCGGCAAAGCGTCCGCGCGACATGCAATTGCGCAGCTAAGGGACTACCGCCAGGGAGAATGAAACTGTCCAAAGGCGCGATATTCTCATTCATCGCGTCGATCTCGGTTTCAAGCCGGTCGACTTGCGATTTCACGATCCTGAGGGGCTCCCATTCGAGCTTCTTGCCGCGATCCGGCGTTGCGAGATCAGCGCCGAGATCGAACAGGTCGTTTTGAATACGCCGGATCGCTTTCAATAGGTCGCCATTTGCATGAAGCGCAGCAACGCCTAACGCTGCATTGGTCTCATCCACGGTGCCATAAGCGGTGACGCGCGGGTGCCATTTCTCAACGGGGTCACCAGTTGAAAGACGTGTTTTACCGCCATCGCCGGTGCGCGTGTAAATCTTGTCCAGTTTGACCATTGTCGCGTTAGAAGATCTGAATTGAGCCGACGACGATGCCGAGCAGAACCAGGATTCCAACGACCACCGCCTGAACGATGACCCGCATCCGCATCAATTGATTTGAGCGAGATCGCTGTTCGTCATCCGTACGCGTCAGGTTGATAAGGCCCATCGCTAAAACTACGACGAGAATGCCGATCGCAATGTAAAGCCCAATAGTAAGTGCACTGGCCATGGTCCGGCCCTTTCATTCTGTTGCGAGACAGATAGGGCGCAAACAGGGTTTCGACCATGGGTCAGGCAGCCGCGCCTAATATGTATAGGTCTCAACCCGGTCGACACGGATCGTGTAGGCCGCATCCGCAAGCTCAGACTCTTGGGTTTGCGTGAACAGGGTCCCCTCGATCCATACGGCCTGTGCCAGGTCGCGAAGCCGGATAGGATCTTCTGCGATGACGAACACAGTTTGGTTTGGAGGCGGCGGCGGCGCATGTAGGCAAGCGCCGTAATATGGCACCAGCAAAAACTCTTTGATCTCGGCATTGGCCCCGAACTCAAACGGCACGGTATAGCCTGGAATACGGACTTTGATCTCGTTTAGCTCTGGCACAGTGTTGAACGTGCCGATTTGAATCATCTGATCTGCCGCGGACCCTTCCGCGATCGGACCACCAGAATAAAGCATCGCCATTTGCTGCTGATACAGCTGTGCCAGACGTTCTTCTTCGCCGTCCGGCAGCAATTCTTCCCAACCAATTTCGCGGAATCCGCGAGAGGCAGCATCATTGGCCTCTGCACCCGCAGCAGCCAAACGATTTGAGTCTTCGAGATCATTGGAGGTCTCTGGATCCGGAATCCGATCGCCGACCTGTGGCTCATTCGACGCAGTGCTGGCGCTCGTGGTTTGTGGCTCAGGGCCAGCAGCTTCGCCGCAGGCCGCGAGCAAACCAAGAATTGCAAAAGGGACCAGAAGATGTCTCATTCCGCCTAATTAGGCGCGAACGGGCATCTCGGCTAGAGGTCTGGCGCGCTTGTGATTACAGTTTCACCGTCAGGCCGTCAGCAAGCGACCGGCGTAATGCGGTCAAGGCAGGCCAGATGCCCAAGATGAACGCGGCAATAGTGACAACGCCAATTGTGTACAGATCGACTAGACCGGGCCCTGTCCCAATAAGAGCGACACCATACTGAGCTGACAGGATTGGCGCTGCGATCGCGAAGATCGCCTGGATCAGCACAGCGCCGAGGATCGCGCCGATAAATCCGAGCACCGCAGCCTCCGCCACAAGCAATGTGAAGATATGTAAGGGCCGCGCCCCTGTTGCGCGCAGGATAGACATTTCCCGGCGGCGTTCGTTTAGACTGGTGAGGATGCTCGTGAGGATGGAGACCAGTCCGACCGCAATCACAAAGGCCGATATCGCGAGCAATACGCGCTCTGCCGTGCCCATGACTTGCCATAGCTCCGCCAGCGCCTGTCCCGGAATAATCGCCAAGAGCGGCTGCGACATTTGCGTGTTGATCGCCCGTCTTGTCCGCAGGATTGTTGCTCGGTTCTTCAAACCAACAAACGCAGCCGTGACCGTTTTGGGTGTGAGGTCAAAACTACGGACCATCTCTTCGGTGATGCCATCAGCCAATGGATTGCGCGTGCCTGTTTCCCAACCAACATGTATCGCAGTCATCGCCTCCAGCGAGATGTGGATCGTTTGGTCGACCGGGGTTCCTGTTGGTCGAAGAATTCCGACGACTCGAAACGGACGATCATCGTGATCTGAGAAGCCTCGGGCGCCGAGCCCATGGGTGATCACAATCGGCGTATCGAGCTCGTATCCTAGGGATTTAGCAACGTCTGCACCGAGCACGGCATCAAACAAATCATCAAACTCTTGGCCTTCGGCGAGAAGCAATGATTGCCCTTGCCCATACTTGTAATGGTCAAAATAACCGAGATTGGTGCCTAATACGCGGTAGCCTCTATGGCTGTCCCCCAGCGAGATCGGCACGGTCCAAGCCACATCGTCACGCGCGTTCAGCTCTTCGTACGCACCCCACGAAATCTCGGCGGTTGCATTCCCCAGCCGAAAAACTGAGTAGAGCAAGAGATTGATCTGACCGGACGGCGCACCGACGATCAGTTCTGTCCCAGAAATCGTATTGTCGAAGCCAGACTTCGCAGCGTTACGGGCTTTCTCGACCCCCAAAAAGAGCGCTACGGACAGCGCAATCGCGAAGATCGTCAGAAACGCAGAGACCTTTCGATTCATAAGGCTGCGCCAAGCCAGACCGAAGATCGAAACACCCATTATCCCGCCGCCCCATTGATCTCGGCAAGGTCTACAGCCCGGTCAAATAAGGGTGCGAGACTTGAATCATGGCTCACAAAAAGCAAGGCCGCGCCGGTTTGACTGGCTTCCTCGCTGAGCAGCTCGATAAACCGGTCGCGCGCATCGCTATCAAGCGCGGACGTCGGCTCATCTGCGATCACAAGAGAGGGCCCACCGATCAGCGCCCTCGCAGCTGCGACCCGTTGCTGCTGCCCAACAGAAAGTTCGGTCACGTTTCGAGCTTGGAGTGCTTCGTCATCAAGGCCTATGCGTTCCAGCAATCGTTTCGCTTCAACTTCCGCGCCGCCATTTTCCTGGACTTGGCGCAAACGGCGTTTCGAAAACCGGCAGGGCAAAATCACATTTTGTACAACTGACAAATAAGGCACCAGATTGAACATCTGAAAGATCACACCGAGATGATCCGCACGGACTTGGTCGCGCCCGCTCCCAGACATCTGCCCGATATCTTCGTCCATGACCCGGATTTCGCCCTGACCGCCGTCCAGAACACCTGCGATCAATCCCAGAAGAGTAGACTTTCCCGACCCGCTTGGCCCGCGCAAAAACAGACGCTCTTTTTGCGCGAGCTCAAAGCGATCAATCGCAAGCAAGGGCGCTTGGCCTGGCCATGCGAAGCGCAGGTCAGTCAGGCGAACGGTTGGGGCTGTCATCTAATCGAGGTCTAGGCGGGTATCGCTTGTGGTCAAGGTTTCGGCCGTCTGGTCTGTCCCGGTCAGGAAGACCGCGTTGACCTCCTCAAATCCGGCAAAGCTAGCAAAGCCCGTGACATTGATCGCTTCGATAGAACCTGCTGCGGCGCAATCATAAGTCAGATCAATTACCATGTTACCGTGATCCCCGATCGGACGAACACTCGCTGAGGCCGCTGTGCGCGTGCAATCGCCGCCAACGATTTCTACTGTGCCATCGGTATAAGGCGCCGTGTCTTCCAGAGTTCTGATTGTCTCATCAAGGTCGAAATTCGCCAGAGCGCCTTCGACGTTTACGCTGAGCGTTGTGCCATCCAGGCTCGCCGCTAGCTCGGACAGCCCGTGAACGTGCGCTTCTCCGCCCGCATGGTCATGGTCATCGTGATCGTGGGAATCATGGTCATGATCGTCATGAGCGTGATCACCGTCTTCATGATCGGCGTCGTGTGCGTGGTCGTCATCGCCTGCGGCCGCTGCCTCAACAACGTCCTCAGCAGGAGCCGCAACCTCTTCAATCTCAGCATCTACGGTGTCCACCGCTTCTTCTACGACAGGAGGTGTCTCGACACTGACATCTTGCGGGGCCTCAGATGCAGGTTGGCAGGCGGCAAGGGCCAGACCGCTGACGGCGAGAAGAAGGAAAGACCGAGACATGTGAGACTCCAGCTTTTGTTTGACAGATTCAGACGCGGAGACGATCTCTCGCAGCTATTGTTTCCGGATACTATAACATTCCCGCGAATTGAATAGAGCAATCTGGCGTCACGCGGCCCTGAAGGATAAAGTTGCCCTGGCGATCGCCGTGCCGCGCATTTAAAAGATGGACATGATCCGCATGATCGTGCGACGAGCGCCCAAATCGTAGTCCAACAATAGAGCTGTCTCTTGATCAGATTGTTTCTGCTGGCTGTTGCCTTTTTCTTTATCGCTTCTGGTCCCGCGGCGGCTCATCCAGAAGACGAGTTCTGCAAGGTCGATGGCGGAATGGACCCGGCGCTCTGCCTTGCCCTCCAAGAGATGGACCGCCCCGCTAATGCGGTTGGCCAAGACAGTGGTTTTACCGAAACTGAAACGATCGATTTCGAACGCCCCGCGCTGGAAACATTTGCGCTCTATGTGAAAATTGGCGTACAGCACATTCTACCGGGCGGGCTGGATCACATCCTCTTCGTCCTTGCGATGTTTTTCTCAACGCGGCGCTTGAGGCCCCTGCTGATCCAGGTCTCTGCGTTCACGGTGGCCCACACCATCACGCTTGGTTTGGTCGCGGCGGGGGTGTTTGCGCCGCCCGCCAGCATTGTAGAACCTCTCATCGCGGCGACGATTGCTTTGGTCGCGATTGAGAACCTGTTCTTCAAAGACATGACACGTTGGCGACCATTGGTTGTGTTCACGTTCGGGCTCATCCACGGCATGGGTTTCGCAGGATTTTTCGGCTCGCTCGGTCTCCCGGATGGACAATTCTGGAGCGCGCTTATTGGTTTTAATATCGGCGTAGAAGTTGGGCAGCTCTCGGTCGTTGCGCTCGCAGCGCTTCTGCTATGGCCGCTCAGACACCGCATTTCGGAAGCGCTATATCGAAAGGCCGTCGTCTGGCCTGCGAGCGGTTTGATCGGGTTCGTTGGAGCTTATTGGGCAATTGAGCGCGTGATAGCAGGGTAAACGGCACTGCACTTGCAACGCCTGTCCCATGGGCGGAAAAATACGACTTAGCCGACGCACTCGGCGATATATTGGAGCAATCATCGCAGCTGGGGTTACCAGCTTTGTGGCGATGAACACGGTTTACAAAGCAAGTGCGCAAACTTGCGGACTGCAAGACGCGATGGAATGGCAACTTGCCCTCCATGACACAAAGGTTGAGCAAACACCGGAGCATATCTCCGCGATCACGGAAGCCTTCCTCGCAGCTTGTCCAGATCGCCCGGAATTCTTTGACGCTAGCCGGATAGCGGGCATGGCGTCAGCGGACCTCGGAGACGCAAGCGCCGCCGCAACCCACTTCAAAAATGCGGGCCCGATGACGGACCGCCTCTCAAATTTCTATGCGATTTCATCCTTTGTGCGAGCCGGGGACAGCAACGCCGCTTGGCGTTTGCGTGATCAATTCGTTGAAGCATGGCGCAGTCGCCTTGAGCGGCATCCGCATGTATCCGTGCAAGCCGAACCCTCTGATGATGGAATGATCTATCAGCTCTATTTTACCGAGCTTGATAAAGATACGGGTATCCAGGCCGCTTGGGTCGCGGTTCCATACGGACCGGGCTGGCCGGCGACACTGACTTTTTCGCGCGATCCAATGCGCCTTGCATTTCGGCGGGCCCGCACGGGAACCGAGTCAAACGAGCTACGCTATGTCGACCTGCATCGCTGCTTTAGGCGACGCTCTCTCGGGCAAATCACGACAAAGCTGACAAGCGCTGAATTTGATGCAGCCGCGCAGGCAAGCTTGAAAGCCTACTTGGCGAGCCCAGACAAAAGTGCTGGGCGTTCACGATCTCAAGTCGAGATCTGCTACTCCCCCGCCAGACTTCTGCCGGGGATTCCAAAACCGTCAAACTAGACGCGTTTCTGGACCTCTGCCGCGACCGCATCCGCGGTGATGTTGAAGTGATTGTAGAGATCTTGATACGGCGCTGAGGCGCCGAAAGACGCCATGCCAACAAACCCGCCATCATGGCCGATCCAACGGTCCCAACCGAAACGGACACCCGCTTCAACCGCGACCTTTGGTAGATCACCGCCAAGGGTTTCGGTCTGGTAGCTTTCCGACTGCTGCTCAAACAGATCCATGCTTGGCATCGACACCACGCGAACCGCAACACCGGTCTCAGCCAATGCCGCTTGCGCCGCCATGGCAATTTCTACCTCAGACCCCGTCGCAATCAACACGGCTTTGGCATCGGCAGCATCCGACAAAACATATCCGCCCTTCGCCGACAGGTTCTCATCGGTATGGGATGAGCGCGCCGATTTCACTTTCTGACGGGTGAGCGCCAGCGTGCTGGGGCCGGTATCGTTACGCAGGGCCAGTTCCCAACATTCAGCCGCCTCGACGCCATCACATGGACGGAAGACCGTCATGTTCGGCATCGCGCGCAGGCTTGCCACATGCTCGACCGGTTGGTGGGTTGGGCCATCTTCACCCAGACCAATGGAGTCGTGCGTCATGACGTGGATTACACGCTCACCCATCAACGCACCAAGCCGGATCGCGGCGCGGGAATAGTCTGCGAACACCAGGAAAGTGCCTGAATATGGGATGATCCCACCATGTAACGCCATGCCGTTCATCGCCGCCGCCATAGCGTGCTCGCGGATGCCGTAATGGACATAGCGACCGGCCCAATTATCGGGACCTAAAGGCGCTGTGTGGCTGGTTTTGGTATTGTTCGAGCCGGTCAGGTCAGCAGATCCGCCGATCATTTCAGGGATGGCTTCGGTGAGCGGCTCTAGCGCCGCGCCAGACCATTTACGGGTCGCATCATCTTTGCCGCCTTCGACCACTGCCTTTTTATGGGCGTTGACGATGTCCGACAGGTTGGCCGGAAGCGCGCCCGCCATCGCGGCTTCGAATTCAGCTTTGTTCGCGTGATTATCGAGGCGGTTTTTCCAGGCCAAATGCTCTGCGTCCGAGCGCTTACCAGCCTCCGCCCAAGCGTTTTCAATCTCTGCTGGCACTTCGAATGGGGCATGCGGCCAACCAATGCTCTCGCGCACTGTCGCCACTTCCTCTTCGCCATAAGGACCACCATGCGCTGGGCCTGTGCCCGCGCGTTTCGCGCCAAAACCGATAATGGTTTTCACTGCCAGCATGACCGGCTTGTCTTGGATCTGTGCCCAGCTCAAAGCCGCTTCGACATCATCGGCATCATGACCATCGACTTTCTTGGTGACCCAACCAGAGGCTTCGAACCGCGCACATTGATCCGTGCTATCGGCCATGTCAGTGCCGCCATCAATCGTGACGGCATTGTCGTCGAACAGGACGATCAAGTTAGAGAGCTTGAGATGCCCAGCCAGCGTGATCGCTTCTTGGCTAATGCCTTCCATCAAGCAACCGTCGCCCGCAATCACATAGGTCTTGTGATTAACCAGCTCATCGCCAAAGCGTGCATTCAGGTGACGCTCCGCCATGGCCATGCCGACAGCCGTTGTGATGCCTTGGCCGAGCGGGCCCGTGGTTGTCTCAACGCCTTTGGTGACAAAATTCTCAGGGTGGCCTGCGGTTGGGCGCCCGAGCTGGCGGAAGGCGCGAATGTCGTCGCGGCTGACGCTCTCATAGCCTGTCAAATGCAGGAGCGAGTAGACCAGCATGGAGCCGTGGCCCGCAGACAACACGAACCGATCACGGTCCGCCCAATCAGGATCCGCCGGATTATACTTCAGAAATTTACGATACAGAACCGTCGCTGCGTCCGCCATTCCAAGCGGCAAACCGACGTGCCCAGACTTGGCGGCCTCGACCGCATCCATTGACAAAGCGCGGATGGCATTGGCCATGTCCCGATTGGAAACTGTCATGCTTCTCGTCCTGTTTTATTTCGCCCGGGGAATGGACAGCGTGGCCACCGCTGTCAAGACTTAGCATCGGTGACTATTGAGTTTTCGACACAATGAGCGCAAACGAAAGACTATGAGCGTAATTGAAGCTGCCGCATCTCGATTGGATAAAGCCCTGACCCGTCTGGAAGGGGCGGTTGATGGATTGTTCGAGCGATCCGGAAATCCAACGATCCTGCGTCAAGAATTGACGGTGATGATGGAAGACCGTGCGCGCCTAGCCGAACAGCTTGATGAATCGCTCGCCCGAGAGAAAGAACTCCAAGCGCTCGCGGATGAGGCCTCCGAGGCCCTCGGCGCGGCTATTTCGGAAGTCCGCGCCGCGCTTGGGCGTGAGGGGCAGAGCTAATGGCAAAGGCAGATATCAAACTCCGCGGCCGATCCTACTCCGTGGCGTGCGCACCAGGCCAGGAAGCGCGGCTGATCGCCTTATCTGGTCAACTCAATGCGAGAGTGGAAGAGATCGCGGGCGCTGTCGGCAATATTGGGGACGACCGGTTACTCCTAATCGCGTCGCTTGCGCTTTTGGATGAACTCGACGCGGCGCATCGCAGCCAAGCAGAAGCCGCCGGCCCAGATGTTGAGCGCGCGGCGCAAGCCCTAACGGACACTGCGACACGTATCGAGGCCCTCGCAGCCAGGATTGAGTCAGGAAAATGAGTACGCCAGATCTGAGCGTCTTGATCCCCTTCTACAATGAAGAAGGCAACGTGCTCCCGTTACTCGAAGAAGTGCACAAAGCGCTCGCTGGGATTTCATTCGATATCGTCTGCGTGAACGATTGCTCTGATGATGCGACCGGACTAGAACTCGCAGAGGCCGCAAAGCGCTGGCCAGACACAGTGACAGTCTTCACCCATATTGAGCGAGCTGGAAAATCCGCAGCTTTGTTCACCGGACTGAAGTCTGTGCGAGGAACTTGGACGCAGCTCATTGATGGCGATGGGCAGAACGATATCAATGACACGGCGCGCCTCTGGCCAGAGCTGATCGCTGGGAAAGAGACGGGCAGACTCGGAATCATTGCGGGCAAGCGCAACAGCCGGAACGATAGCGGCTTTAAGTGGTTGCAATCACGGGTCGCCAATGGCGTTCGACGTTTCATGCTGAGAGATGATGCGACAGATACAGGCTGCGGCTGGAAGCTCATCCGAACAGAAGCGTTCAAAGAACTTCCCTATTTTGCCTCGATGCACCGCTTCCTGCCCGCCTTGATTAAACGCGCTGGCTGGGAGGTCCGCGAGGAACGCGTCAATGACAGACCGCGCTGGCACGGCCAATCGAAGTATGGATTTTTAGGGCGCCTCGGCGCTGGCATCTTTGATTTGCTCGGCATGTTCTGGCTGACGCGTCGCGGCGGCCAAGGGATCGCACGCGAACGCAAAGACCCCCGAGCAAAATAATCCTCAAAAATAATTGGGATGCTGCGAAGCAATACTTTGATAATTTTCTATTCAAAGTAGTTTTTTGGATAGATTAGAGTAAACAGGGTAATTTCAGGCCACTACAGCGTAAACCAAGCATTCAATCACCAGAACAAGATTTTAGATTCATATCTACTTATATTTTTATATGCTATGCTTGTTTCGAGTGGTTTTTACATGTCTAAACGAGAAACTTCCAAGTGTTTACCATTTGTTAGCAACTCGCGTTTAAGTAGAAACCTGTCGCAGGCGGTTTCTCCATGACCGTACCGGACAAGCTCAAGGCTCGGGTTCATCCGCCCCTCTAACCCGGCCACCTACTTGGGATGCACCTTTTTGGTGCATCCCTTTTTCTTTTTCAGCGGCACAAAAAAGCGCGACCCGAAGGCCGCGCTTTCTAAATTGAGATTTGCGTCAGCGCTATTTGCGCCAGACCGCTGCCATCGCCGGATCTTCTTCCTCGCCTGAATATTTGCGAGTCTCGGCGCGGCCCACAACCATATGGTGAACCTCATCCGGACCGTCTGCGAGGCGTAGGGTACGCTGGTTCGCATACAGACGTGCAAGCGGCGTCCACTGAGACACCCCAGCCGCGCCGTGAATTTGGATGGCTTCATCAATGATACGGCAGACTTTCTCCGGCACCATCGCTTTGACCATTGAGATCCAAACGCGAGCTTCTTTGTTGCCGAGTACGTCCATCGCTTTCGCGGCCTTCAGAACCATCATGCGCATAGACTCAATATCGATCCGCGCGCGAGATACTTTCTCGATGTTTCCGCCGAGCTTGATGAGGTCACGACCAAATGCTTGGCGACCCATGCCGCGAACAACCATCATGTCGAGCGCGCGCTCTGCAGCCCCGATGGAACGCATGCAGTGGTGGATACGGCCTGGCCCAAGGCGCAGCTGCGAGATTTCAAAGCCGCGGCCTTCGCCGAGCAACATATTCTCTTTTGGGACGCGCACATTGTCGAACACAATGTGCATGTGGCCGTGCGGCGCGTCATAGTCGCCAAACACTTGCATACCGTCCAAGATTTTTACGCCTGGCGTATCGGTTGGGACCAGGATCTGAGACTGCTGTTTGTGCGGCTCAGCATCCGGATTGGTTTTGACCATGGTGATCATGATCTTACAGCGCGGATCACCGGCACCTGAGATATAGAACTTCTCACCATTGATGACCCACTCATCCCCTTCAAGGACGGCGCGGGTGGAAATGTTCTTCGCATCAGAGCTTGGGAGGGCTGGCTCCGTCATCGCAAAGGCTGAGCGGATTTTTCCGTCGAGTAGAGGCTTCAGCCATTGCTCTTTTTGCTCTGGCGTTCCGACACGCTCGAGAACTTCCATATTGCCGGTATCTGGCGCAGAGCAGTTCATCGTCTCAGACGCGAGCGAATTCTTGCCGAGCTCAGCAGCGATATAAGCGTAATCGAGGTTTTTCAGGCCTTCGCCAGTTTCCGCATCCGGCAGGAAGAAGTTCCAAAGACCTTGTTTCTTCGCTTCGTCTTTCGCCTCTTCGAGTGTCTCAAGCTGGCCAGGCGCATAAGACCAGATGTCTTTCTTATCTTTGCCCAGCTCGTGGAACTTTACCGACATTGGATCAACAACATCAGCGATGAACTGTTTCACATGGTCATAGAGCGGGCGTGCATCGTCTGACATTCGCAAGTCAAACAGGTCGTCATTCATCTCACCAGACCCGGTATCGGTGTAAGGCATTTCACTTTTCCTCGTTTTCACGTCTCAACTGCCCACACGGTATGACGCGCACGTAAACTTGTAAAACGGTATCGCGGGGTAAGGTGAGCCTAACTGAGACGAACGGTCACTCCGGGAACATCCTAGGGTGGTTTGTCCTTGAGGGAGACTCACCTCACGAGGGCGCACATGAGTGTTTTCGCGGCCGCTATTATCCTCGCGACCACCCTGGTGACGTCGTTCATTTCCGGAATATTCGGGATGGCAGGCGGCATTATCCTCATGGCCGTCTTAGTCGCCTTGGTCAGCGTCGCCACCGCGATGATTGTCCATGGCGGTATCCAAATGTTTGCCAATGGATATCGCGCCTTTCTGCTCCGCGAGTCTATCGATTGGCGTGTCTTCGCCTATTACTGCATTGGCGCAGCAGCGGGCATAACGGCGCTCTTCTTTGTGCGCTGGACGCCCGATAAACGCGCGCTCTATCTCCTACTCGGGCTAACCCCGATGCTCGTTTGGCTCCCGAAAGAGCGCTTACACCTCGACATCAAACGTCCCGACCATGCGATCGCCGCAGGTTTCGGCGTCCAGGGCCTGAACACGCTTGCCGGCGTCGCGGGGCCGATGCTGGACCTATTTTTCGTTCGCGCTGATATGACCCGTCAACAGATCGTTGCGACGAAGTCGATGACGCAAGCGCTCAGTCATTTGGTCAAGATCGGATTCTGGAGCGTTCCCGTGGTTAGCGCCGCGGGTTGGAGCGCATTGCCCCCTTGGTGGCTGTTTGCGGCCGCGATCCCTCTTTCCATGCTCGGCACATCGCAAGGCAAACGAGTGCTGGAGCGGATGAACGACGTCAATTTCCGCCAATGGATGAAATGGCTGGTCACAGCAATTGGGATCGTCCTTCTGCTGCGTGCGGCAGGATTATACTAAGCGCATAGAACAGTATGCAGGCGTCCTCAGTCGGGCAGTGAAACCGCGATTGTCGCCAAAGTCTCTTCGCGCAACAAACGCTTATTACCAGTCATGGATGGACTGCTAAGAGGCTTCAAACCTTCGGCATAGCCTTGCGCGGTGGCCATTAGCGCCCCCGCATCGACGACCTGATCAAGGTATCCTGCTTTGACGGCGGTTTCGGGATCGAACAGCTCGCCAAATACCATAGACCGCGTGAGATAGTCTTTCGAGACGCGCGCCTTCACCAGTTCCGAAGCAAAGATCGGCAGGACCATATTGATCTGCGTCTCGTTCGCGCCGATCTTGAACGCCCCGGCGGTACCGATCCGCACGTCGCAAGACAGAAGAATGAAGCACCCCATGGCAACGCCATGGCCGTTACACGCCGCAATAACGGGCATGCGGAAACCGTACAAACGATGGGCAAGCTTGCCGCCGCCATCGACAAGAGCTTTCACTTCTTCGCCTGGCAGGCTCATCATAAGCTTGAGATCGAAGCCGCCGGAGAACCGACCTTCGCGACCTGTAATGATCAGTGCTTTGGCTTCTTTTTCAGCCTTGTCCAGGCACGCATTGAGCGCCTCGAGCATGGTCGGATTGATCGCATTGGCTTTGCCATCATCCATCGTGATGGTGGCGATTTCGTCTTTGATCTCAATCGTTGCTGGCGCAGTCATGCCGTTTCTCCCGAATTTTGTTGGTGAAAGCTACCGAGCGTCCCGTCGCGAAAGGCAAGCCTCACTCCACGTCAGTCACTGCAACTTCCAAGAGTTCTCCGGGTGTGCAATCGAGCGCTTCACAGAGCTTTGCTAGCGTATCGAACCGCACACCCTTTACCTTCCCTGACTTGAGAAGCGACAGATTAGCCTCTGTCATTCCGATCTCAGCGGCGAGGTCTTTTGCGCGGCGTTTCCGGCGCGCCAGCATGACATCGAGCGTGACAACAATCTCTGCCGCCATCAGACGAACTCGTCATTCTCGGTTTTGACTGCGACGGCATCTTTGAAGACCAGGGATAGTCCATGCAGCATAATCCCCATCATGGTTACGGCGATCGAGAGGTCACCGAAGTCGACGATAATGCCCCTGAAGTTTTCGCTGATCCATTGCAAAAGCGTCGGTGAAATTGCCGCCGCCCAAATTCCAGCGACAATCAACCCGTAGGCGGCTTGATCGAGCGTTTTAACATTCTCTTCTGAGAACACCTCGCCTTCCGAACAGCGTTGAAAGAGAAAAGCAAAATCGGCGATCGCCCAGGCGATTAAGATCGTTGGCATGGCTTTGATGATGCCAATCCATAAGCCCTCATTCAGTGCCCAAAGGTCATCTCTGCTCGAGACAGAGATCTCACCGATCTCCCCGCCCACGTAAAACGCGACGTTCAAAGCCAAAACACCAACCACGATCCAAGCCAAATAGGTCAGGTCACGGTGCGTGTTTCGGGTCTTTTCAATCTCTGTATCGGTCATCCTGTACTCCTTACTGGATACGCATATACTCAATTAATTATTGTAATACAATAATTTTTTTCTGCCTGATTCGAATTAGAGTTGTTTTGCGCCTTGCGAATCTGACCCGTTTTCAAAAGGGATTGCCTGATCCGAGTTCTGCGACGATAGTTTGAGACCGGGAGGCCATAGCCATGTATTCAGTCAATCTCACAGAGTCCTATTTTCCAGCGCAGGGCGACGAACCCGCCGCCATGACCATTGGCGAAATGCTGCAAAAGTCTGTCGATGCCGCGCCAGATATGCCGGCTTTGAAGGAGCTCGGCTATGATGGCGCGATTGGGCGGACCTGGACGTATAAAGAACTGCAAGCCGACGCCGAACGCCTCGCCCGCGCCCTGGCCAGTCGCCATGCCGAGGGAGCTCGAATCGCGGTCTACGCCAATAACGTTCCAGAATGGGTGTTATTGGAACTCGCCTGCGGCCTCGCGGGTGTCATCCTGGTGACGGTGAACCCGGCCTACCAAAAACGCGAACTGAAATATGTCCTCGAGCAGTCACGTTCCGAGGCAATTTACTATGTAGCTGATTTCCGCGGGAACCCGATGCAAGACATCGCAGACTCGGTCTGTGACGAGATCCCAGCGATCAAGCATCGCATCCTGCTGACCGACCATGACGCGCTGTATGCGGGTGCAGATCAGGGCGAGCTGCGGTCGCCAAAGCCTGATGACGCGGTCCAGATCCAATACACATCCGGCACGACCGGCTTCCCGAAAGGCGCCTTGCTGCATCACAATGGGCTCGTTCGAAACGGCATCGACGCGATGACCCGCGGCGGAGTGAAGCCTGGCGATGTCTTCGTTCACAATATGCCGCTCTTCCACACCACCGGCTGCGCGATCCTGGTCCTGGGCGGGTTTGGGACACAGAGCACAATGTTGCTCGCGCCCATGTTCGACCCGGCCATGATCGTACGCGTGATTGAGCGGGAGAAAGCGCGGTTCATTCTTGGCGTCCCGACCATGCTGGTCGCGCTGATCCATGAGGTTCGCCAGAGCGGCGGCGATATGAGTTCGGTCGAGTGCATCATGTCGGGCGGCTCAATGGTGCCGCCGCAGCTCTGCCGAGACGCACTCGAAACCCTCGGGGCGCCCATCCAGATCGTCTATGGGCAGACCGAGACTTCGCCTGTCCTGACACAAGCCTGGCATGCAGATAGCGAAGGGGACCTGACCCAAACCATCGGTCAGCCAGTCGCTTATACCGAGATCTCAATCCGCGATCCGAACAGCAATGCCGTCATCCCAATCGGCGAGCAGGGCGAGATTTGCGCCCGCGCCTATAGCGTCATGCTCGGCTATAATGACAATCCAGAGGCCACGGCCGCTACGATTGATAGCGAAGGCTGGCTGCATACCGGCGATCTCGGCCGCATGGACCCGCGCGGCTATGTGAAGATCACGGGCCGGGTGAAAGAAATGATCATTCGCGGCGGCGAAAACTTATTCCCGGCAGAGATCGAAAACGCAATGCTCGAGCATGACGCGATCGACGAAGTGGCTGTGGTCGGCGTGCCGGACGAGAAATGGGGCGAACAAGTTGCCTGCTTCATCCGCAGCGAAAGCGACCACGCGTTCAGCCCGGAGGAGTTAAAGGCCTTCGTCCGCGAACGCCTCTCCCCGCAAAAGACCCCGGCCTATTGGGTCCAAGTCACCGATTGGCCGCTGACCGGGTCTGGGAAAATCCGAAAGTTTAAACTCGCGGAAGAGTTTGAAGCGGGTGAGCACACGCCGATAGGCTAATCCCCCGGCGCGTAGCGGGTGCGGATGCTGGTGCAATCGCGGCCGCCTTGGCGGACGATCAGGTCGTATTGGTTTTCGGCCGTTGAGTGTTTGACCAACTCCACGCCGAACGGGCTGCCAAGTTCGACATAATGATGGAACTCCATCTCACCACCTGTGTGGAAGAAGGGGCGTTCAAGCAGGAGCTGGCCAAACTGGCGGCCCACCTCGCACATATGAGTTGAGTTCACATGATCGCCCGACCCGCCAATGTAAGGATGGTTCGGGCGCAGGCCATTTTCCTTGGTGATCAAGCCCGTTGTGGAGACAGTATTAGCGCGGCGCAGCGGCGCGAGGAAGCTCTCAGCGGAGGTGCGCACACCGACGGCTGCTGCAGACGCATAGTTTAGAATCGGCTGTGCAGATGGTTTCAGCTTCTCTTTCGCATCTCCGCGCCAGCCTTCGAAATTGCGGCTTCGGAAGGTCACGCCCTGCCCGGCCAGCTCCGCCACCATTTGATCGGCTTGGTCGAAGAAAGCGAGTTTATAGCGGGCGCGATCCTCGTCCTGCACAGTTTGATAGATGCCGTGATGCGGTAAACCAACATCTGGCGCGCCGCAGACCCAGCGTACGCGAGTCAGCGCCGTCCAAGTGTCCGGATTGAACGTTCCCAAAAATTCGCCCGAATCAATCGACGCCCAGAAATTGATGGTCTGCACCAAAATCGGGTGTACCGCGTTCAATCGGAGCCATGGCCAAACGTTTGGATCTCGCGAACATTCGAACGCGACAGACCCGTCATTTTGCGCCTGATGATTATGTGTATATCGGTCCGGAAATGGGCGTGGCATGCAGGTTAATTCGCAGAAGTTCGCAATGGCTGCAATGTCTCTCGCCTAGGCTTGACGCCGCGCCCGCGCGATTCGGTCGCAGCCTGGGCTGATCCGACGTGTTGTCAGCCCACAAACAAGGTGCTAGGTGCCCGCACAAGTTTCAGGACTAGGGTGGCTTTACACCTTCAATCCTATTGGTTCAGACCCAGGGCACTTTTGCCCCACAGCTAACGGACGACGCCTTGGCCGCAGCATCCGCGACAACAGCAAGTGAAGCCGCCCGCCGCTATGCCGGTGCGCTGTTTGATCTTGCGAAAGAAAAAGGGGAGCTCGCAGCGATTGCGGGGGACCTGAAAACGATTGAAGCCCTTGCGGCCGATAGCGAAGACCTGACCCGCCTCCTCGAAAGCCCGGCTTTCGCGCGTGAGGACAAGGTTAAGGCGCTTGTCGCTGTTGCCGACAAAGCTGGCCTCTCAAAAACAGCAACTGGCTTCATCGGCACCATGGCTCAGAATGGCCGCGCCGGTGATCTCGTCGGGGCTGCCAAACACTTTGACGCGCTCTACGCGAAAGAGCGCGGCGTGAAACGCGCGATTGCGCGGACCGCATCCGACATGAGCGCTGACCAGCGTGCCCGGCTCGAGCAAGTGCTCGCCAAAGCCGTTGGAAGTGATGTCGAATTGGAAACTGAGGTCGATGAAGACCTTATCGGCGGCATTCAGCTGCGCATTGGATCAACTCTGATCGATGCCAGTGTGGCTGCCAAACTAGATCGTATGAACACCGCCATGAAGGGAGCGTAAGACGCACATGTCTATTAGCGCAGCAGAAATCTCCGGCATTCTTAAGTCGCAGATCGAGAATTTTGGCGTCGAGGCTGAAGTCTCTGACGTCGGTCAGGTCCTCTCCGTCGGCGATGGTATTGCCCGCGTTTACGGCCTCGACAATGTCCAGGCCGGTGAGATGGTCGAATTTGACGGCGGCATCAAAGGCATGGCGCTGAACCTGGAAAGCGACAATGTTGGTGTCGTTATCTTCGGTGACGACCGCGGCATTAAAGAAGGCGATACCGTTAAGCGCCTCGACGAGATTGTGGCGGCGCCAGTCGGTAAAGGCCTTCTCGGCCGTGTGGTTGATCCACTGGGCAACCCAATCGACGGCAAAGGCCCGATCACGGACGTTGCCGCTCGTAACCGTGTGGATGTTAAAGCCCCTGGCATCATCCCACGTAAATCAGTTCACGAGCCGATGATGACCGGCATTAAAGCGATTGACGGGATGATCCCAGTTGGTCGTGGTCAGCGCGAGCTTGTTATTGGTGACCGTCAGACCGGTAAGACCGCTGTCTGTGTCGACACCATCCTGAACCAAAAAGAAACTAACGCTGCAGCGAAAGACGATAGCGAAAAGCTCTTCTGTATCTACGTTGCTGTTGGCCAGAAGCGGTCAACGGTTGCTCAGGTTGTTAAAACCCTCGAAGAGCGCGGCGCCCTGGATTACACAGTGATCGTGTCTGCGACCGCGTCTGAGCCAGCTCCGCTTCAGTACCTGGCACCATTCACGGGTTGTACAATTGGTGAGTATTTCCGCGATAATGGCATGCACGCTCTGATCATTTATGATGATCTCTCGAAGCAAGCTGTTGCGTATCGCCAGATGTCACTGCTTCTGCGTCGTCCACCAGGCCGCGAAGCTTATCCTGGTGACGTTTTCTATCTTCACTCCCGCCTCCTCGAGCGCGCGGCGAAGATGAACGAAGACAATGGTTCTGGGTCTTTGACCGCATTGCCAATCATTGAAACCCAAGCGAACGACGTTTCGGCGTACATTCCGACCAACGTGATCTCGATCACTGACGGTCAGATCTTCCTCGAAACTGACCTCTTCTACCAGGGCATCCGTCCGGCGGTGAACGTGGGTCTGTCGGTGTCTCGTGTGGGATCTGCTGCGCAGACCAAAGCGATGAAGAAAGTTGCCGGTTCGATGAAGGGTGAACTTGCTCAGTACCGCGAAATGGCGGCCTTTGCGAAGTTCGGCTCGGATCTCGACGCTGCAACGCAAAAGCTTCTCAACCGCGGTGAGCGTCTGACCGAGCTGCTGAAGCAACCTCAGTACAGCCCGCTTCTTATGGAAGAGCAGGTTTGCGTGATCTATGCTGGTACACGTGGCTACCTGGATGATGTCCCAACCAAAGACGTCACCCGCTACGAAGCTGAGCTCCTGTCTTTCCTCCGGAACGACAAGAAAGATCTCTTGAAGCAAATCCGTGACGAGAAAGCGCTCTCTGACAGTGTTGAAGCTGGCATCAAAGACGCGCTGGAAGCTTTCGGAAAGACCTTCGGGTAAGTTGAACCTAACCACTGGGAGCCTCTGACCCGATGTCTGGCCTCAAGGAACTCAAAAACCGGATCGGAAGTGTGAAATCCACACAGAAGATCACCAAGGCGAAGCAAATGGTCGCCGCTGCGAAACTGCGCCGTGCGCAGGAAGCGGCCGAGGCCTCTAAGCCTTATGCCAGTCGGATGGCAAACGTGGTTGCTAACCTGACCGCCTCTATGGGCGACGGGTCTGGCGGACCTAAACTGCTTGCGGGCTCTGGTGATGACAAGGTTCATCTCGTCGTCGTCATGACAGCCGAGCGCGGACTTTGTGGTGGCTTCAACGCCAACACAGCGAAAGCCGCTCGTCTGAAAATCGAAGAGCTACAGGCGGCTGGCAAAACCGTGAAAATCATCACGGTCGGTAAAAAGGGCCGCGAGGTTCTGAAATCTTCTTACGAAGACCTCTTCATCGACCATGTCGATTTGTCAGAAGCAAAAGACAAATTCACGCCATACGCGATTGGTCTGGGCCTCGACCTGACTAAGCGGTTTGAAGCGGGTGAGTTTGACGTTGCAACTCTAATTTTCTCTGAGTTCAAAAACGTTCTGACGCAAAACCCGGTCGCGAAACAGCTGATCCCAGCGGAAGCCCCAGACGATGCTGAGACAATCGATCTCGGCGGCGCAATCTACGCTTATGAGCCATCTGAGCCAGAGATCCTTGAGTCTCTACTCCCACGCTATCTCAACACACAGATCCTCTCTGCGATGCTTGAGAATGCCGCCGGCGAGCAAGCAGCGTCTATGACGGCGATGGATAACGCGACACGAAATGCGGGCGATATGATCGATTCCCTGTCGCTGCAGTATAACCGTGCCCGTCAGGCCCAAATCACTAAAGAGCTGATCGAGATCATCTCTGGCGCGGAGGCGCTGTAAGATGTCGTTCTGGATTTACGAACACTTCAGCAAGAAGCGCGCGCGTCTGCACACCAGCGAATGCCGCTATTGCAATGATGGTCAAGGCGTTGGCGGCGACCAAACGAATGATGATGACAAATGGCACGGCCCATTTGCCACGTACGAAGAAGCTGAAACAGCGATGAATGCCCTCGGGCACAAAGACGCCCGCCCATGCGGTGTGTGTAAGCCTGCTGAAGCTGAAACCAAAACCGCTGCGGCCCCAGCTGCTGCAGCTCCCAAAACCACGGCGGCCCCTAAGAAGGCTGCTCCGAAACCTAAACCCGCTCCTAAGGAGACGCCTCGCATGGACCTTTCAAAAGCGACTGGCCGCGTAAGCCAGGTTATCGGCGCTGTTGTCGACGTTGAGT
Source organism: Henriciella sp. (assembly GCA_013213785.1). GTDB lineage: Bacteria > Pseudomonadota > Alphaproteobacteria > Caulobacterales > Hyphomonadaceae > Henriciella. The sequence continues at coordinate 296,791 of JABSPZ010000006.1, forward strand.
TCGATGGCGCCCTTCCAGACATTCTAAACGCTCTCGAGTGTGAAAATAACGGCAACCGCCTTGTTCTCGAGGTTGCTCAGCACCTCGGTGAGAACGGCGTTCGCACAATCGCGATGGACTCGACTGAAGGTCTCGTCCGCGGTCAAGCTGTTGCCGACACAGGCAGCCCAATCATGGTGCCAGTTGGCCCAGGCACACTCGGCCGCATCATGAACGTTGTCGGTGAGCCGATTGATGAGCGCGGCCCTGTCGCCTCAGACATCACGGCGCCAATTCACGCGCCCGCGCCTGACTTTGTTGACCAGTCAACAGAAGCCGAAGTGCTCGTCACCGGGATTAAAGTTATCGACCTTCTCTGCCCATACACAAAGGGTGGTAAGATTGGTCTGTTCGGTGGTGCGGGTGTTGGTAAGACCGTTCTTATTCAGGAACTGATCAACAACATCGCGAAACTGTTCGGTGGTTACTCTGTGTTTGCTGGCGTTGGTGAGCGGACACGTGAAGGGAACGATCTCTATTACGAGATGCAGGACGCGAACGTGATCGACCTCGAAGGCGAAAGCCGCGCGACCCTGGTCTATGGCCAGATGAACGAGCCTCCAGGCGCCCGTGCACGTGTGGCTCTGACCGGTCTTGCGCAAGCGGAATACTTCCGTGACCAAGAAGGTAAGGACGTTCTGTTCTTCGTCGACAACATCTTCCGCTTTACACAAGCCGGTTCTGAGGTGTCAGCGCTTCTCGGCCGTATTCCTTCTGCGGTGGGCTATCAGCCGACACTGGCAACCGATATGGGTGCCCTGCAAGAGCGGATTACAACCACAACCAAAGGGTCGATTACCTCTGTACAAGCGGTTTACGTTCCTGCGGATGACTTGACCGACCCTGCGCCAGCGACCTCGTTTGCGCACTTGGACGCGACAACGGTTCTGAACCGCTCAATCGCGGAAAAAGGCATCTACCCAGCTGTGGATCCACTCGATTCCACATCTCGTATTCTCGATCCATTGATCATCGGCCAGGACCACTATGAAGTGGCCCGTGGCGTTCAGGAAATCCTGCAGCGCTATAAAGAACTGCAAGACATCATCGCGATCCTCGGCATGGACGAACTGTCTGAAGAAGACAAACTCGTTGTTGCCCGTGCGCGTAAAGTTGAGCGCTTCCTGTCACAGCCATTTGACGTGGCTGAGGTCTTCACTGGCTCACCTGGTGTTCAGGTAAAACTCGAAGACACTGTCGCTGGCTTTAAAGGCCTCATCGAAGGTGAGTATGACCACCTGCCAGAGCAAGCCTTCTACATGGTTGGCTCTATCGATGAAGCGAAAGCAAAAGCTGAGAAAATGCTCGCCGACGCGGCATAAGCAAATTGAATTTGGCCCGCTCCGGCGGGCCGATCCTTCCAGACGAAAGCGTGTCTCATGGCTGACAAATTGCACTTTTCACTCGTTTCACCTGCGCGGGAACTGTTTTCCGGCGAGGTTGATCACGTGATTGCACCTGGTTCAGACGGTGAATTTGGCGTGCTCGTCAATCACGCGCCTTTCATGACAACGCTTAAGAATGGCGTTGTTCGCGTTGAAGATGGCGGCGAAACAACTATGCGCTTGTTTGTGCGCGGCGGCTTTGCGGACGTAACGCCAGCCGGCCTCACCATCCTCGCGGAAGAAGCCGTCAATATGGACAGTGTCTCCGCCGAGAGCGTCAAGAAAGAGCTTGATGAAGCCCGCCAAGCTTTGCTCGCCGAAGGTAAAGACGGTAGCGCCATGCTCGAAGAGCAAGTGTCTTACCTGGAAAGCCTCAAGGCCGCGCTCGTCAACTAAGCGCTTTTAGCGCTGTTACAGCGCCTCCTAATACACCTGCATGTTCGCCCAGTTTTGGCGCGGTGATCAGATCTGCGCCTTTGACGGGCAGATAGTCACCCATCAACAGATCGAACTGTTTCTGGATCTTCGCATAAAGATGCTTCGCTTGAAGCAGGCCGCCACCAATAATGATCCGCTCAAGCCGGGTCAGCAGATAGATGTTCGTACAGGCCTGGGCCAAATAGTAAGCTTCCACATCCCATGCTGGGTGATCATTGGGAACTTGGGCGGGATCTCCCCAACGGGCCTCAAACGCTTGCGCTGAAGCCAACCCCTCCAAACAATCGCCATGGAGAGCGCAGGTGCCCGGAAAGTCTTGATCAGTAAGATGTCGAGCGACCCGGATATGCCCGAATTCTGGGTGCGAGGGGTGGCGAACGAGGCTGCCATCTAGGCTTAGACCAACCCCAATTCCGGTGCCCACAGTCATATAAGCCGCGCTCTTAAGCCCTTGCGCATTGCCCCAGCGCATTTCTGCGATCAAGGCCGCGTTGACGTCTGTGTCGAGATGAAAAGGTATCTGCAGAGCCTCAGACAATGCGGGTCCAATCGGCGCGCCATGCCAACCTGGCTTTGCGGTTCCGGTGATGGTGCCATAGCTGGTGGAAGTGGGATCGATGTCCACGGGCCCAAAGCTCGCAATCCCAAGCGCGACCGGGTGTAAGCCGCGGGCCTCTGATTCTCGGCGAAATGCTGAAGCACACGCAGTCAGCGTTTCCTCAGGCGTGGTCGTCGGAATGCGCCAGGTCGCAACCAGATCGCCATCGCGGCGAACCAGCGCGCACTTAAAGCTCGTTCCGCCTGCATCAACCGCAGCGATGATTGTATCGGATTCCAATCGCAGACCCTCCCGCCTTCACGGGATAGGCGATCAGCCAAAAACCGCAATCGTTTGGCGCCCGACAAGGACCGGTTCACCTTGTTTGTTCCAGAGGCGCATAGACTGGCTAGAATAGCCATCTTTTGCGAGTTGCGCGGTGTGCTGCGCAAAGAACCAACCATCTGGATCGGTCACGATATCATCTGTCATAAACTCGGCCATCCAAGTCATTGAGCTGATGCGGGCGCGCTCTTTGAACAATGAAAGCACGGCTGGGGGCGGTGCGTCGCCAATCGCAAGCACAGCCGTGGCGTCTTGGGGTGTCTTTGGATCGAGGTGGCGCATCCACAAGCCAATCGATGTTTTATCCGACCCAGACAGCGGTCGATCGCCGAGGGCGATCAGCATGTCGAAATTCTGAGTGAAGCCAGGTCTCGGGATGTCGCGATCAAAGAAAGGCTCGATGTCTTCCGGCACAGGAACCTCTGGCATCGGCATATCATCAAAATGAAGCGCACTCTCTTTCGCTTTCCCGAACGCGAAGATGGACTGTGCAGTCACTCCAGATTCCGCCGTGATATCGACACTGACGAAGGCCGTGTTCTTTCCCCGGCGCAGCAGCTTTGGTGTGATCTTGATATCCCCACCAACCGGACCGACAAAGGCAATCTGCGCCGACCGAATGGGAATATCATCGACCAATCCCATTGCGCCTTGCAGCGATAGTGCAGCTGTCAGGCCGCCATACGTGGTGCGCCCTTGCATCCAAGTCTCTGGGATGTGTGCATCCACACTGTGATCAGGATGGCGTTTCAGGCTGGAAAGCAGCTCAGTATAGCTGGTCATTGGTCGGCTTCTGGGAGAATTATTGTTGTACGTGAGATAGTGAGTTCTGAACCGGCACCAAGGCGTCACGCCACGTCAGCGGGTACTAAAACGCCCCCACCGGTGGAGGTGGAGGCGATTTGAAAACTTGAAAGGGCTGCTAGTGCTGGCTCTCTGGGGTCGTAACTTTCAGACCGTCGAGCTCATCGCTGACGCTGATTTGACAAGACAGGCGCGAATTGGCCTGAACGTTTTCAGCAAAATCGAGCATGGATTGCTCCATGTCTTCCGGTGATCCAACTTTATCCATGAAGGCCTCGTCGACATAGATGTGGCACGTTGCACAAGCACAAGCGCCGCCGCAATCAGCATCGATGCCTGGGATCGAATTCTTGATCGCCGCTTCCATAACGCTTTCGCCATTGGTAGCTTCGATTGGGCGCTCAGTCCCCTCGTGATCGACATAAATAATTGTAGCCATGTCTGCTTGGTCTCCTTAAGCGGTCGTTGCCGCAATCTCTTTCATTGATTTCGATGTATCGCGTAGCGTCTCTGGTGCAAGTCGCGCGCCTGTGATTATCATTTTCTTGGACGCCAAGAATTCAGGCGGACTGTTCACAGCATCTACGGCGATCAGCTTGCCATTTTGCAAATAAAAGACGGCAAACTTCCGATCCTCTGGGTCGCCGCGTACCACAGTTTCATCATAGCCTTGGCTGAGGCCTGCGATTTGAAGTTTCAGATCGTACTGATCTGACCAGAACCATGGGCAATCCTCGGTTGGGCGGGGTTTGCCCATAATCGCCGCCGCAGACAGCTTGCCCTGCTCAATAGCATTGTGGACGCTCTCAAGACGCCCCTTGCGTCCATAATGGACGAGCGGTCGTGCCGCGCAGTCACCTGCTGCGAACACCCGTGGATCATTGGTTCGCGCATCTTGATCGGTCAGAATGCCGTTGGAACAGGCGATGCCAGCCTCTTCGGCCAGTTCAACGTTTGGCAGAATGCCAATTCCGACCAATACAATGTCCGCATTCAGCTCAGTGCCATCGGCCAAGACCGCTTGTGTGACCTTGCTGTCTGCGCCCTTTAAGGAGGCCAGACGCGCGCCTGTGCGAATATCCGCGCCCTGACGTGTATGCTCGTCAGTGAAGAACTGGCTCATGATCGGACTGGTCACCCGCGCCAACACCCGCTCTTCCATTTCCAGGACGGTGACGTCCAATCCCATTTGGCGGGCAACGGCTGCGGCTTCCAGACCGATATAGCCACCGCCAACAATCACCATTTTGTGGCCGCTGATTATCTGAGGGCGAATGCGCTCCACATCAGCTAAGTCGCGAAGGTCAAAAACGTCGTCCAAATCTGCCCCTTCGACGGGGAGAGCGCGCGGGCGAGAACCTGTTGCGATGATGAGCGCGTCATAAGGCACCGACCCACCATGCTCGAGCTCGACGATCTGGGCGCTGCGATCAATCTTTGTCGCGCGAACCGATAGAACCGTATCGATGTTTTGATCTTCATACCAAGCGGCGGGCTTGAAATAGAGACGCTCTTCAGCGAGCTCGCCCTTCATATAAGCCTTCGACAAAGGCGGTCGCTGATAGGGCAGGGCGGCTTCTTCGCCGATCAGTGTAATCGACCCCGTAAATCCAAACAGTCGCAAAGATGCGCAGGCCTGCGCAGCGGCTTGCCCACCACCAATGATCACGACTTTTTCTGCGCTAGACAGATCCACGACTCTACAACCCTCCCGAGTTCGATATTTTCATGACGCATGCGTCACTTTTTTGCAAGGCGCGACGCTGCGGCAAGATTTCCAGTTCTTTTCCACAAATGCAGACTGTGCCACAAGCCCCGAATGGATAAACAGAATTCAGAGCGCATTATGGCGATGCTGCACGCGCGATCTGGCACGCTGGAAAATGGCGACCCGATCAGCCCGCCCATTGTCACGACGGCGAAATACGCGCTCGCAGGCACGCCGAATACGCCTTACACATATGGGCGAGACATCAATCCAACAGTTGAGGCCGCCGAAGCCGCGATCGCAGCATTGGAAGAAGCACCCGTTGTTGCGTTTCCATCTGGCATGGCGGCGATCACAGCAGCCTTGATGGTTACGGCAAAGGCTGGAGACAGGGTCTTGGTACCATCGGATGGCTATTACGTGACCAGGGTCATGCTGGAAGAGATCCTTTCCGGTCATGACATTCACTTCGATGCTGTGCCGACCAAAGCATTCGCGACAACAGATCTCTCTCCCTACGCAGTTGTTTGGGCGGAAACGCCGTCCAATCCAGGCCTCGATCTGTGCAGCATTCGATCCATCGCAGAAGCGGCGAAGGAGGCAGGCGCGATCTTGGTGGTTGATAATACGACGCTCACACCGCTCTTGCAGCGCCCACTCGACTTAGGCGCTGACCTGGTCGTGAGCTCTGACACGAAAGCAATGGCAGGGCATTCAGACTGCTTGTTCGGTCATGTCGCAACACGCGATGAAGCCCTGCTGGCGAAAGCCGCTAAGTGGCGCAAAGTGTCCGGCAGCATCCCAGACCCGTTCGCCGCCTTCCTCACCCATCGTGGCTTGATGACATTAGAAGTTCGCCTAGAGCGCATGTGCGCGAATGCGGTCGCCCTAATCGACGTCTTCGAAGGGCACCCCGCCATCGAAACTGTAAAGTTTCCAGGCATGGGCTTTGTCATTGGGCTGACCTTCGCGACTGAGGCGAAAGCTGAGGCCTTCATCAATGACTGCCCCGCGATTTTCGCGTCCACGAGTTTTGGCGGTGTCCATACAAGCGCGGAAAGGCGCGCCCGATGGGGAGATAATGTTCGGGACGGTTTCGTCAGGCTGTCCGTTGGGTGTGAGCCCGCTGATGCACTGTTAAGCGCAATCGAGGCCAGCCTTGCTGCGCTATGACCTTCCCGATCTCGCCGCCACGGCGGAGCTTGCGCGAAAGCTAGCGCCATTACTCAAGTCGGGCGATGTGATCGCGCTGCATGGCGGACTCGGCGCGGGCAAAACAACGTTTTCGCGCGCTTTGATTTCAGCGCTGCTGGGCCAAGACACGGAAGTCCCGAGCCCGACCTACACGCTGGTCCAAACATATGACGGACCGGCTTTCCCAATCTTCCATTTCGACTTGTACCGCCTTGATGACCCAAATGACGTGTTCGAGCTTGGCTGGGACGAAACACAGGATGGCCTCGCTTTGATAGAGTGGCCGGATCGTGCCGGGTCTCATCTGCCGGCATGGCGCCTCGATCTGCATTTGGATTTGGATGGGGATAATCGCACGGCCCGACTGGAACCGCAGGGCGAAGACTGGCAAACTCGTCTGCATGAGTTCTGATCCGAATCGCAGCGCACAGATCACCGCCTTCCTCGCCGAAGCTGGCTGGGGCGACGCGCATATCCATTGGTTTGATCAAGACGCTTCAACGCGCCGATATGCCCGGCTGACGCAACCTAGTGGGGAGACCGCCATTCTCATGGATGCTCCGCGGATAGAAGATGATCCGTGCACACCGGAGATGACACTGGCGGAAAGACAGGCGAAAGGCTGGAACGCGATGACGCGCCTGGCCGCGAGCCGTGTCGATGCGTTCGTTCTGATCGCCGACCATTTGCGCAGCGCTGGCTTGAGAGCCCCGCAAGTCTTCGCGCATGACGCGTCCGCGGGTCTGGCCATTTTGGAAGACTTTGGACCGCAAAGAGAATTTGCGCGCCTGATCGAGCAAGGCATGGAAGAAGTGCCGCTCTACGCCCAAGCGGCAAAGGATTTGGCGAAACTGCACCGCGCCGCAAAGCCCACCAACCTAAGCAGGGGCGGCGATCATTGGCCGATCCTCGAATTCGATCACATCGCGCTCGGCGCCAATGCGGACCTGTTTGCAGATTGGTTCCATGTCTACGACGAGACTGCACGCATGACGGATGCAGATCGCGCGCGCTGGGAAAAGGTGCGGGATAATTTGATTGAACAAGCCGTTGCATTCCCGCGCGAGTTTACCCTCCGCGATTATCACGCGGAGAACTTGCTTTGGCTGCCAGACAATCAGATCGGATTATTGGATTTCCAAGATGCCGTGATCGGCTGGGACGCCTGGGACATGGCGATGCTTACCCAAGACGCGCGCCGCGAAGTATCGGCTGAGGCTGCCAACACCGCGATCCGCGCCTATCTAACGGAAACGGGTAAAGAAGCAGCCGCCTTCCAAGAGCGCCTCACCGTCATTGGGACACTGAATGCCTTGCGCATTGCTGGGGTCTTCGCGCGCCTAATGAAACGAGATGGGAAACCGCGCTATGAGGCGTTTATGCCGAGACAAAAGCTGATGCTGGCCAGGAATTTAGAGCATCCAAGCGCCGCTGAAATGCGCGCTTTTGTAGAGGATACAGCGCCCTCTGTTTTGGAGACTTTGCGATGATAGATATACCTCATACCGCAATGGTGCTTGCCGCAGGTCTCGGCACCCGGATGCGCCCCCTCACAGATGACACCGCCAAACCTCTGCTCGAGGTCGCTGGGCGCACCATGATCGATCGCTTGCTCGACAATTTGGTGAGCGCGGGCGTGCAGCGGGCGATCGTCAACGTGCATTGGTGCGCAGACCTCGTCGAAGCGCATCTGAAAACACGGGAAGATATCGACATCGTCATCTCGGATGAGCGGGAGCAGGTTCTGGAAACGGGGGGCGGTCTGGCGAAAGCGCGACCTCTCCTGGGCGATGATCCGATCTTTGTGGTGAACACGGATGCCTTTTGGGAACCCACTGGCGCGGAACCCCTCCAAAAACTTGCCATGAGTTTCGATAAGGAACTTATGGATGAGATTCTTCTTCTTGCTGATACAAAGCGATGCCTTGGATTCCCGGGAGCCGGCGATTTTTTCCTGGATGATGCAGGCACCCTGTCGCGCCGCGGAGACGCGCCATCCGCGCCTTGGGCGTATGCGGGCCTGCGTATTATCAAACCGCAGCTTTACGATGGCGCGCCCGTAGAGCCATTCTCAGCCAATCGGATTTGGAACGACCTACTCCCAAAGGGCCGCGTCCATGGCGTCCCTTTAGATCGTTTTTGGTTGCATGTCGGTGACCCTCAAGCATTGAAGGATGCGGAGTTCTGGCTTCGGTGTCATGGCGCATGAGTTTAGGCTTCTCAGAGCAGGATAAACGTATTTTCTCCATTCCAGCGGGAGCGAATTTTCTCGGGGATCTCGCTGAGGCCCTCGCAAAAGAGTTTGACCTCGCAAACAATCCTGAAGCGCTCGCCGATGCGCTGATCTATGTCCCAAACCGACGGTCAGAACGCGCACTGGCGTTCGCGATCCATAAGGCTGCCGGTGGCAAAGCCTGTCTTTTGCCGATTATCAGAGCGCTCGGCGACTTAGAATCCAGCGATCCACCGCCCAGCGCTGAAGCGGCGCTTGCCGACTTACCACCTGTGATCTCACCTGCTGAGCGTCTCGGCCGCTTGACCCGGCTGGTGATGGCCTATTTCGAAGCGACCAGTGCTGGCCTTCCGGCAGTCTCTTGCCTCTCTGCGGCGCGTGAACTGGCGCGCTTGCTTGATCAGGCCGCCCTGTCTGGCGACGTCGCTTGGGACCAGCTCGACACATTGGTGCCGAATGCGGAGCTCGCGACGCATTGGCAAAAGTCGCTCGAATTTCTGAAAATCATCACCGACCAATGGCCGGCCCAGCTCGACATGCTGAGAGCTATGGACCCTTATGCTAGACGCCTCGCGGCAGCAGAAGCCATGGTGGCAGAGTGGCAACGGTCACCGCCGCAAGCCCCGGTGATCATCGCGGGCTCAACCGGCGCAACGCCAGCAAGCCGGTTGTTGATGCAGACAGCCCTCGAGCTTCCGAACGGTTTTGTCGTGCTACCCGGCCTAGATTTGGAACTGGCTGACGAAACGTTGCAACAAATCCTGCAAACTCCATCGCATCCGCAATTTGCGCTCGCGAGCACTCTGACGGCGCTCAAACTGAACACGAATGACGTCAGCACATGGTCATCATCCGGCTCATCTACGGATACACCCGCCCGGCGCAGATTGATACACCAGGCCCTGGCGCCAGCGCAGAGCACGGCGGATTGGACGTCAAACCTTGCACAGCTCGCCCCAGACGGCGACGCCGCGAGTTTTGTGCGTGAGGCCTTGGACGGGCTCACAGTTATTGAAGCCAGCGACGAAAGCGAAGAAGCGTTGCTCGCGGCCATCTTGATGCGCGAAACCCTAGAGCAAGATGGCGAGACAGCCGCCTTGGTCACACCGGATGCCGGGTTAGCGCGCCGGGTGAGCGCCATGCTCACGCGTTGGGATGTACACGTGCCTCCGTCCGCTGGACGCCCATTACCGCAAACCGATGCCGGGAGTTTGGCGCTGCTCGTCGCGCAATGGCTTGTTGATCTGTCTAATCCCGTCGCGCTGATGGCCGTGCTCAACCATCCACGCAGTCGCTTTGATCCCGCGGAGATCGGCGGCTTGGATATCGCGCTACGAGGACCGCGTATTTGGCAGTCCTGGGCTGAGCTAATCCATCACCTTCCCGATCATGAAATCTTGCAGAGGCTCACACCAAAAGCGGCGAAACTTGAGCCCTTATCGGAACAGCCCCTCGATGGGGAAACTTGGTTGCAAGCGATTGCTGAGTTGGCTCAGGCCGCAAGCCTCAATCCTTATCCATGGGCAGGCGAAGATGGCGCGAGCCTTTCCAGGCTGTTCCAAGACCTCGCCGTCCTGACCGCCCCGCTCGGAGACCAGCCTGCGGCGACGTGGAACGAACTTCTCGGCGCCGAAGCGCAGCTGCAAACCGTATCAGACGGTCAGCCGCATCCGCGCCTCGCAATCTGGGGACCACTCGAAGCGCGTCTTCAAACGGCCGATCGGATCATCCTGGCGGGGCTCAATGAAGGGGTCTGGCCGGAGCAGCCCCCGGCGGACGCATTCCTCCCACGCATATTTCGGCGCGAAATCGGATTGTCAGATCCAGATGAGCGCATTGGCCTATCCGCCCACGACTTTGCGCAACTTGCTTCCGCGCCAAACGTCACTCTGATGACCAGTCACCGACGGGACGATAAGCCTGCGATTGCCTCCCGGTGGCTGTGGCGGCTTCAGACGCTGGCACGGGGCGCGCTTGGCGATGACGCGAAAACCGTTCTGGGAGCGCCTACCGCAGCCAATCCTCTTGAATGGCTGGAAGCGATCGAGGCAGCGCCGGCCCTGCCAGATGGGTTCTCAGCAGAGCCTGTTCCTCGGCCTCCGTTCGCCGCCAGGCCGAAAGAACTTTCGGTCACTAGAATTGAGCAATTGGTGCGCGATCCTTACGCCATTTATTGCGAATACGTTCTGCGATTGCGCCCACTGGATCCCCTCAATTTGCCGGCAGATGTGCGGGCGCGCGGCACTGCAGTCCACAAGGCGCTTGAGCGATTTGAACTCGAAGATTTTCCGGAAACGGCTGACGCGCTTCTCAGGGTGCTCGAAGAAGAGCTAAAGCGCGGCGGCGTAGAAGACGCCGATATCATTTCACTTCGCGATGTCCGCCACCAAGTCTGCGCCGAATACATTGATTGGCGGAGCGAGCAAGCGCACGCGATCAAAGGCAATCCGTATACGGAAATTCGGGGTGAGATAGAGATCCCGATTTCGGGTGAAGCGTTCAAACTCAAAGGCACCGCAGACAGAATTGAGGTGCGCGAAACCGGTGGGCTCGCCATTCTCGACTTCAAAACCGGGCGCCCCCCAAGCGAAAAACAAGTTCGGGCTGGCCTCAGCCCACAAATGCCCTTGCAGGGCCTTATCGCGCGAAATGGCGGCTATAAAAATCTTGGGAAAGCTGATGTTGAAGCGCTCACTTATATTCGGTTCGGAACCGGCTTCGATGTCCAGAATATCGGCGATGCCGCCGCCCGCGGGAAGATTGAAGCAAAGTCCACCGCCGACATTATCGCCGACGCAGAGCTTGGCTTGATGAGCGTTTTGACCAGTTTTGCAGATCCCACGCATCCCTATTTGAGCGCCCCTCGGCCGGAGCGGGTTGCCTATGAAAGCGCCTATACACGGCTCGCACGCCGCAGCGAATGGACAGGTCTTAGCACGTATGACTGAGCCGGTATTTTCTCCTGACACAGCGGCGTTCGAGGCGGCGAAGCAAGCGCAAGCCGATGCCGCGAATCCGGCGCAGTCGGCCTGGGTGGAGGCGAATGCGGGCTCGGGTAAAACCAAAGTCCTGATCGACCGTGTGGCGCGCTTACTCTTGCGGCGTCCGGATGGCCGTCCTGGAGCGCTTCCGGATTCTATTCTTTGCATCACCTATACGAAAGCGGCGGCGAATGAGATGCTTGCGCGGCTGTATCTACGTCTGGGGGATTGGGCGGTTGCATCGGACAAAAAACTGCGCGGCTCTCTCGCTCTACTGGAAGGTCGAGACATCAATTCGTATACGGACGATGACTTGCGAGAGGCCCGCAGATTGTTTGCCCGAGCGCTTGAAACACCAGGCGGATTGCGGATCGAAACCATTCATGCCTTCTGTGCACGGATATTACGGCGTTTTCCTTTAGAAGCCGGCGTTTCCCCAGGATTTTCTGCAATTGAAGAAGACGAGGCAAATGAACTTTGGCGGGCCGTTCTCGCAGCAGGCCTGGACAGCGCCGCGATCCTCGCACCAGAAACGCTAAGCCTATTGGCGGACGCGACGGGCGGGCTAGGCGTTGCCGCCGCTTTAGACGCGCTTCGACCGCATCGAGAGGCGCTACAGGGACTCGACCGCCAAACAAGTTCGAATAGAGAACTTACCGATGTAATCTTGCGCGCAAGTGGTAGTGACGGGCGGCCCCCAGAAGAGATCTTGCCACAGGCGATGGTAACCGACTTTCCAGAGGGCGGTTGCGAACGCGCGATCGAAGACCTGAAAGGCATTGAAAAGCCTGGGAAAGGCGACACGAAACTGCTGAATGCGCTTCTGACGCTCGCCGCAACAACAGATCCAAAGCAACGCTACGACATTTACATGAGCGCCCTTGCAGGGGCCAAACGGGATTTCCCGTCTGGAAGTAATCCCTACACAGCTAAAGCTGGGCCAATCGTCGAAGACTTGTTCAGTCGGAGCCTTAAAACGGGCGCGCCGGAAGGCCGCGAAATCACGCGGATGAAGGCGGTTCAAAGCGCGCTACAAGCCAGCGCGTTGGCGGAGCGGACGCTCGCTCTGATGCAAATCGGTATGCCGCTCCTAGACGCCTACAAACGCGAAAAACGTTTGCGCGGCGCCTTAGATTTCGATGATTTGATCGCCCATACCCACGCTTTGCTCACGCATTCCAGCGCGGCGGAATGGGTGCTCTACAAGCTTGATGGCGGCCTCACACATTTGCTGCTGGATGAGGCGCAGGATACCAGCCCACCGCAATGGGCACTCATCAACGCGATTGTTCAAGAGTTTCAATCCGGCCTTGGCCGGGACCGGGTCGCAGAGCCCAGAACCCAATTCGTCGTGGGGGACCCAAAGCAATCGATCTACTCGTTCCAAGGTGCCGATCAACAAAAGTTCGAACAAGAGCGACAAGGCTTTGTCAGACGCGAGGAGATCGTCGCTGAGGCTGAAGCGCGAAAGGTCAACTTACCGGAAATGGCAATGTCATTTCGATCGACGCCAGAAGTCCTTCGGTTTGTCGATGAAGTGCGAGCCGTCGTTCCGCTCGAAAAGTCAGCGACAGAGCCCCTGCCACCGCGCGAGGCAGATGTCACGCCGCATGCGCCTCGGCGGTTGAATCAGCCCGGGCGGGTAGAAGTCTGGCCCCTTGAATTGCCGGATGCGGTTGAGGGAGAGGACAATGCCTGGACCGCGCCGACGGATCACGTACCTGCAGATGCCCCGCGCCGCCGATTAGCCCGGACCATTGCCCAGCAAGTGCGCGTCATGCTTGATCGCGGCGAAACCGTTTGGCGTGAGCAAGATGATCGCAGTTGGCGCCGTGAAGCACTCCAGCCAGGAGATGTCCTCATCCTTGTTAGAAGCCGGAACGATCTCTTCGACGCTCTGATTGAGAGTTTGAAACAGGAAAACGTGCCGGTCGCGGGCGCAGATCGGCTAAGACTGCTCGACAATCTTGGCGTGCAGGATTGCTTGAACCTGATCCGATTTGCGCTTCAACCAAGCGATGACCTGACACTCGCGGAAATCTTGCGCGGCCCATTCTGCGGACTGGTCGATGATAATCGACATTTGTTTGTGCTGGCGCATGGCCGCCCCAAGGACAGATCGCTTTGGGATCAGCTTTGGGCGAATGAGGACACAGATTTCCAAGCTGCGAAGCAGTTTTGTAATCGGTTAATACTAAATCGGAACTTACCTGTTTTTGAGTTCCTATCCAAAGCGCTCACAACGCGTGATGCAGAACGCTTGAGCGGTTGGGACAAGCTGATTCAGCGGCTCGGCGAGCCGGTACGAGACCCTGTCCAAGCCCTGGTCTCTAAAGCGCTTGGGTTCGACATGACCAGCGCCCGCAGCCTACAGCTGTTTCTTGCCGAAATCGAACGCCAGGACACGGTTCTAAAGCGCGAACTGGGCGAACCTGAAGGGGCCGTTCGCGTCATGACCGTACACGGCGCGAAGGGCCTACAATCGCCTGTCGTGATCGTGCCGGACACAACCAGCGCTACCAAATCGGTTGGAGACGCTCTATTCTTCAACGCGGAGGGAGTCCCGCTCTACAGCCCATCGACGCGAACGGATGCCCCCGCCACCGCCGCTTTGCGAGACGCCGCCAACGAGGCTGCCGAGCGCGAATCCCGGCGCCTCCTTTATGTGGCACTGACCCGGGCGTCAGACCGCTTGATCATCGCCGGCGCCGGGGCGCGCAACAGCAAAAACGGGTTTGCGAAATCATCCTGGTATCGCTGGTGTGCGGTCGCGATGCGTGAACTTTTGGGGTCCAACGCCCCAGATGAAGACGACACAGAAACTGTCATGACGTTTGGTCCAGAACCGATGGTTGCGCCTAAGACCGCTACTGTGGACGACACCAAATCCGAAGCACCCCGATGGCTGAAACGCCCTGCGCCTGCAGCACACCCCCCCCAACGTCTCGCGGCACCATCTCGCCTGACCGAGGACCAATCCGCAGTGAGCGTGCCATTCGGCGCTGGACGCGCAGCGGCGCTGAGACGCGGACGGCTTATCCACGCACTACTGCAAACCCTGCCAGAGGTCGCAGCAGAGCGGCGCGAACCGACCGGGCGACAATTCTTAGAGCGGGAGCCTGATATCTCACCGGACGAGATTGAGGAGATGCTGTCGGTCACGCTGAGCACTTTGGAGAACCCGAATTTTGCTAGCGTCTTTGCGCCGGAGGGGCGCAGTGAAGTGGCCATCGTCGGAACACTACCGAACGGCCAAATGGTGAATGGCCGCGTGGACCGATTAATCATTCGCCCAGATGAGATCTTGATCATCGATTATAAAACGGATCGCCCAGCGCCACTCGACGCCTCAGCGGTTGAGTTTGCCTATCGCGTTCAGCTCGCAGCGTACCGCGCCGTTCTGACAGATATTTATCCGGATCGCCCGGTCCGCTGCGCGCTTCTCTACACAGATGGACCACGTCTAATTGAAATCCCTGGCGACGAACTGTCAGAATCACTAAACCGTGTAGACAGCGGGGTTTGACGCGCGCGAAGAGTCCCTATTTTATGCCGCACGAAAGATTTAAAGGAGGTCACAATGGCCGCTGAACATATTACCGACGAGACATTTGATGATGCCGTAGCCAGCGACACACCTGTCGTTGTCGACTTTTGGGCAGAGTGGTGTGGTCCATGTAAAGCCATGGCCCCTCACCTAGACGCTGTTGCTGATGAGCTCAGCGGCGACATCAAAGTTGCGAAGATTAATGTTGATGACAATCCAATGGCCGCGTCCAAGTACGGCATTCGCGGATTGCCAACGCTGATGATCTTCAAGCAAGGCAAAGTGACGGCGACTCATCCGGGCGCGATGTCCAAGCAGAAAATCTCTGAGTGGATCAAAGAGAACACTTAAGGGTCGCGCACTGGCGCGACTTATAAGGCCTTATCTGAAAGAGTGCTCGGGAGAATTCCTGAGCACTTTTTTCATGCGCTAAAGCCTGCCCTGAATGAGGTCGCCTTTTTCTTTTATCGCGGCCGCCAAGTGACCCATGAGGTGTTTGATCCGCGGCGTGTTTTTAAGGTCTGGATGAGTCAGCACCCAGAGGTCTTGCGCTTGGATAGGCTTTGCGCCTGGTAACCGCTCGAGATCAGGATCGGGATCCGCCATATAGCAGGCGGTTCGGATCATGCCCGCCCCAGCTCTTGCGGCGCTGAGCAGCCACATCAGGTCATCTGATCGTAAGCCAATCGGCGCGTCGGGAACGGCACTGGTCGCAATCCAGTCAGGCCCTGAAACGCTCCGTGAAAAAGCCATCCATCGGCGATCTTCCGGGCGGGTTTTTTCCAAATAGCCGTTGGCCGCATATTCGCACAAATAGTAGGGAAACAATCGACGTCCAACGAGATGTTCTGGCGGGTTCTGGGTCGAGCGGATCACCACATCTGCCTCAGACCGATTGAGATCGACCAAATTGATCGAAGTCTCTATCGTCAGTTCGATATTCGGGTGCATGCGCGTGAATTGCAGCAGGGCGTCTTGGAGCAAGCATTGCGCAATGGGCTCGCCCATGGAGACACGGATCGGGCCGGAAAGATTGGCGCTCACAGCGCGGCTCTTGCGATCCGCAGCCAAGGCGATCAGCTCCATGTCCTCGGCCGCCGCGACAATCTCAAGACCAATTTCCGAGGCCTTGTATCCGCCTTTGACTTTGTCGAAGACAGGCGCATCAAACCCCCGCTCGATTTGCGTCAGCCTACGAGACACGGTGGCATGGTTCACGCCCAGTCGATCCGCGGCGCCGCGTATCGTCCCCGCTCGGTGAATGGCGAGAATAAACCGATACTGATCCCATTCGTTCATTGGTGCATTTTTGCACCGATAGAGCACAAAATCAATCCGCGACATATGTAAAATGCAAACGTATGGCGATGGTTCAAACTTCAAAAGAACCGGAGACTGTATGCTCTTTCAATCCCCGCTCGAACGCGCCCTCAAAGCCCTATTGGCGTGCCTTATCACGACATCAATGGTGTCCTCTTGCGCCAGTCTCGCGCAAAGCTCTTCACTTCAAACCACTGTTGAAACAGCCGAACAGCCAGCAGCGCCAGTCGAGATCAATCTCAAGAAAGGCGAGCTGATTTCGATCATCTCCGTCATTCCGAAGACAGGAGAAGCTGCCGACGCTGCGCGGTCAGAATACTATGCGACAGCCTTTCCGCTGGCCGAGCAATATGGCTTGAAGCGCGAGGGCCAATTGCGGGTCGTCGCCGCTCCGGTTGGAAAGCACGACTCCAAGGGCATCATTTTCTTCTCTTGGCCGAGCAAAACCGCCGAGGAGGCCGTCGAACAAGAAGCCGCTTGGCCAGGGATCAAAGAGCTCCGCCCAAAAGCCTGGGAAGATTTGAGAATTTTCACCAAGGAGTTGGACGAAGACCTCAACTTGACCTTCAAAGCTGATAAAACCTACACAATCGCGATGGCTTGGACTAACCCAGACAATCCGAACGATTACGACACCTATATGGACGGCATCAAAGAGGCGGTATCGGACGTTGGCGGACGCTTCATGTACAAAATGTTCGATCCAAAGTTTGAGTCTCACAAGCTGAAAGACGGCGCGCCGGGTCAAGTCACCCTGGTCGAGTGGGATACACAAGAAGGCCTGGCCAAGTTCGGCGACACCCAAGGCTTCAAAGACAATGTCAAATACTTATCAAGCGGCGTCACTCGATTTGAAATTCTCGCTCTCTCGGCGCAATAGCGCTCATTCAAATCGCACCGTTTCTCCGTTCGACGGATCGGTTGATCGCCCAAACTAAAAAATACTCCAAACAATTAGCCTCGCCCTACGGCGGGGCTTTTTTTGTGCGGCGTTTACGATAGCGTGCCGGAAAACTGAGGAGGTTCTTCATGATCCCGTACCAAGACCTCGACCGTTCGGTCGCTGGAAAGACTGTTTTCATTACTGGCGCAGCGAGCGGGATGGGCCGCGCCACGGCACATCTATTTGCGCGCGAAGGCGCCAAAGTCATGGCCACCGACATGAACGCCGATGGCGTTGAAGCGGTTGCTGCAGAGATCCGCGAGGCTGGGTATAAAGACGTACGTGCCATGGCTTTAGATGTCAGCGACCACGACGCGATCAAAGCCGCCGTTGCCGCAACAGCGGACGCGTTTGGCGGACTGGATATCCTCATCAACAATGCTGGTTTTGCGCGCCTCACACAGCCTGCAGAGGATCAATATGAAGAGATCTGGCACCACAGTGTGAACGTCATGCTGACCGCACACCAGCGCCTCATCCGAGCCGCCCTTCCGCATCTGAAAAAGACTGAAACCGGTGGCCGGATCGTGAACATCTCCTCCACGGAAGGCCTGGGCGCGACGCCCGGCAATGGACCTTATGTGGCGGCGAAGCATGGTGTGATCGGCCTCACCCGCGCGATGGCGAACGATCTTGGGCGTGATGGCATTACGTGTAACTGCATCTGCCCAGGACCAATTGAGACGAACATCAACGCCTCCATTCCGGACGAACACAAAGTCATCTTTGCGAAGCGCCGCGTGCCACTCCGCCGGTACGGTATCCCGGAAGAAGTCGCACACATCACGCTGTCCTGCTGCTTACCAGCTGCGTCGTATCTCAATGGTGTTGCGATCCCGGTAGATGGCGGGCTGACCATCAAAAACGCTTAAGTCGGCAGCTGCTCATTCTGTTCTAAGACCTCGCCTGCGAGATAGAGCGAGCCCCCGATCAGAATACGGTCTGGCTTTTCCGCGGCTGCCGCGCGCATGGCGGCTACGAGTGAGTCATGGGCTGTCGCTATGGGCAAGAAAGCGCGCGCGGTATCCGCGAGCTCGGCCGGATCAGCGCCAGCATGTCCCGGCGCGTTAGGCATCGTATGGACGGCATCGATGACGCCTCTGTAGGCGTGGAAGAAACCGCCATGGTCTTTGCTCGCGATCATCGCCGTGACCATCACGGTACGACCGCCCATTTCGCGGAGCAGTTCTGCGATCGCGGTCGCCGCGTGGGGATTGTGTCCGCCGTCCAGCCAAAGCTCAGCGCCGCCCGCCATTTCTGTGACTGGACCCGGCGCAAGCTTCTGCATCCGGGCTGGCCACACCGCGGACTGAGCGCCTTCCCAAATCGCGCTCTCCGGGATCGTCGGCTGCTTCAAGGTTCGCATCGCGAGCCCAGCGAGCGCCGCATTGTAACGCTGATGCGTGCCCGGCAGGGCGACGTGTTCGGGGACTTTTTCAATGTCTTCCATACGCAGCACTGTGAGAGGCGCTTCAAGCTCTTCCGCCCGCGCGCGGATCACGTCGCCGCAGACCCGCGCTTGAATGGCGGAAACGGATGGCAGGCCAGGCTTGATGATCCCGGCTTTCTCGCCCGCAATCGCGGCGAGATCAGATCCGAGGAACTGTTTATGATCAAAATCGACGGGCGTGATCACGCTGAGGGCAGGGCGCTCAATAACATTGGTGGCATCGAACCGGCCGCCCAAGCCGACCTCAAGGATCAACAGATCTGCGGGAACTTCACTAAAGGCGAGCAAGGCAGTTGCCGTTGTAGCCTCAAAGCGGGTGATCGGTCGCCCGTCCAAGGCGGCGTAAACGCGGTCGAGCCACTCAATCAAGGCTTCATCGGTGACAAGCTCGCCAGCCAGGCGGGTCCGTTCGTTGAAGCGAACCAGATGCGGTGATGTATAGACGTGGACTTTCAGCCCCGCCTGCTCAGCCATCGCGCGCAGATAGGCACAGGTCGAC
Organism: Henriciella sp.; assembly: GCA_013213785.1. Taxonomy (GTDB): domain Bacteria; phylum Pseudomonadota; class Alphaproteobacteria; order Caulobacterales; family Hyphomonadaceae; genus Henriciella. Next base: position 316,215 of record JABSPZ010000006.1, read on the forward strand.
CCTTTGCCGTTGGTTCCAGCAACATGGATGGTCGGCGGAAGCTTATCTTGCGGCCGCCCGAGCGTTTCTAAAAGGTCTTTGATACGACCGAGCGACAGCTCGATCGTTTCTGGATACAGGCCCTCAAATTGGTCTAGGGCCGCATCAAGCGCGGCAGACACTGGATTTAAGCCTTATCGGTTCTGGGCGCCGGCGCATCGGCAGATGGCGCCTCAACCGGTAGAGCCGAGACATCTTTATCCGCAGCGCTGCGGCTTGGCATTAGGTGGCCGAGCACTCGAGACATGGTCGTTTTCAGCTCACGCCGATCGACGACGATATCGACAGCGCCTTTTTCCCGAAGGAATTCAGAGCGCTGGAAGCCTTCCGGCAATTTCTCGCGAATGGTCTGTTCGATCACGCGCGGGCCAGAAAAGGCGATCATTGCGCCAGGTTCAGCCATATGAACATCGCCGAGCATTGCGTATGAGGCAGAGACGCCGCCAGAGGTCGGATCACACAGCACGACGATGTAAGGCAGGCCAGCTTCTTTGACTTCTTGCACGGCTAGCGTTGAGCGCGGCATCTGCATCAGGGACAGCGTTCCCTCTTGCATGCGCGCACCGCCAGAAGCTGAGCAGACCACGAAAGCCGCTTTACGGGCAACTGCCATTTGCGCCGCCGCGATAAATGCTTCTCCTGCTGCCATGCCGAGAGACCCACCCATGAAGGCGAAGTCCTGAACCAAGATCACAGTTGGAATACCGTCAACTTTGCCGAAGGCGGCGGCCATACAATCGTCTTGCGAAATCGGGGCAACCGCGCCGGAATCTGGCGCCTCTTCTTTATCGCGTTTCGCAATCTTGCTTTTCGCGCCCTTGATGCGGGACGGATAGGTCTTGTCGTCTTTGAACTTTAGAGGATCAGCCGGCACAGGCGGCAGCGGGATCGGCTCCCAACGTTCATTGTCGAAAAACAAACGGAAGCGTCTGCGCGGTGAAATCCGCAAATGCGCGCCAGCTGGCGTTACATACCAGCTTTCTTCCAGGTCGGACCGATATACGAGTTCACCGGAAATTGGGCACTTCACCCAAAGATTGTCCGGCGTGTCTTTTTTATTGCCTGACAACAGCCCTTTCAGGCCCGGTGTCCGGAAATTGGTCAGCCAGTTCATTTCGTCACCATCCCTTTGCCCGATCTAGGACTTTGCTAGGTTGGCACTCCACCCTTCAGCGCCGTACTCAACTCAAGGGCCAATTCGCCCATCTTCTCTGCTATAATTTGTGGCGTTTTGGACACAGTTGCAAGTCTTGCTTGCTCGACAAATGCAGATCCAACCACAACACCGTCCGCAATTTTGGCCATTGCAGCCGCTTGTTCACCTGTTTTGATGCCAAATCCGACGCAGACTGGAAGGCCAGAAACGCGCTGCGCCATCTCCACACCCGCCCGAATATCTTCCGGATCGGCAGAGCCCGCACCAGTCACACCGGCCACAGCGACGTAGTAGAGAAACCCACTCGCGCCCTCTGCGACTTTCGCCATACGCGCCTCATTGGTTGTTGGGGTCGCGAGACGAATAACGGAGAGCTCGTGCTCAGCATAAGCGTCACGGATTGGCTGATCTTCTTCCGGCGGCAGATCTACGAGAATGGTCCCGTCGATCCCGGCATCTGCAGCGGCGGCGGCAAATTCCTCATAGCCAGTTGTATGCACAGGATTGGCATAGCCCATCAGGATGAGCGGCGTTTCCTGATCCTCTTCGCGAAAGCGTTTCGCGAGTGCGAGCACATCATTCAATGTGGTTTTGTTGGCAAGCGCGCGCAGCGCCGCTTTTTGGATCGCCGGGCCATCGGCCATAGGATCTGTGAACGGCGCCCCGAGCTCGATCAGGTCGGCGCCATTGTCGCGCAGCGCGCACAGCGCTTGATACGAAGTCTCAAGATCCGGATCGCCCGCCATCAGATACGAAACCAAGGCCGCGCGACCTTCGGCTTTAACCTTGTCAAAGCGCGTCACTATTCGGGAAGTAGGCATTATTCAGTGTCCGTATTCTCTAAAACCCAGGCCTGATAAGGGGCATTCACCTGCGTGCAGCCAAGGGCGACAATCGCTGGCACATCGTAAGGATGGTGTTCGGCGACAATGGCTTCAATCTTGGCAAAATTCGCTGCGGGCGCTTTGAGCCAAAGGATAAATTCAAACGCCTGCTCAACCACGCCTTTCCAGCGATAGGTCGACGCGATTGGGCCCTCAATATTCGCACACGCTGCTGCGCGAGACTCCACCGCTTCATCGGCGATGGCGCGCGCCACGCGCTGACGCGGACAAGTTATGCGGTACAGCGTCAGCTCGGTCACATCGCCACTCCAAGCGCTTCCGCGACGGAGAAGACATCCTTATCGCCGCGACCACACATGTTCAGGATAAGCAGGCCATCTTTATCCAGCGTATCGATGACGTCACCAACGCGCGCGAGAGCGTGGCTAGGCTCCAGAGCCGGGATAATGCCTTCCAGACGCGTACACAGCTGGAACGCCTCAAGCGCTTCACTATCGGTGCAGGTCAGATATTCCGCCCGTCCTGTATCTCGCAGGAAGCTGTGCTCTGGGCCAATGCCTGGATAATCGAGACCCGCAGAGATCGAGTGCGCATCAATGATCTGCCCATCGTCTGTCTGCAACAGATAGGTCTTATTGCCGTGGAGAATGCCTGGCGCACCGCCATTCAGCGCCGCAGCGTGTTGGCCGGTTTCAATCCCGTGGCCTGACGCCTCAACCCCAATCATGCGGACAGACTCGTCTTCAATGAACGGATGGAACAGACCGATCGCATTGGATCCGCCGCCAATACACGCCATTACGGCATCCGGCAGACACCCTTCACGCTCTAGAATTTGAGCGCGCGCTTCTTTGCCAATGACGCTTTGGAAGTCGCGGACAAGTTCTGGGTAAGGATGCGGACCCGCCGCGGTGCCAATGCAATAGAACGTGTTCTCAACATTCGTGACCCAGTCGCGGAGCGCTTCATTCATCGCGTCCTTCAGCGTACCCGTCCCTGAGGAGACCGGGACGATCTCTGCGCCCAGCAGTCTCATCCGGAACACGTTGGGTTTTTGCCGCTCTACGTCGGTCTCGCCCATGAAGACGACGCACTTTAGCCCAAACCGGGCGCAGACGGTCGCCGTCGCGACGCCGTGCTGACCGGCGCCCGTTTCAGCGATGATCCGTGTTTTGCCCATACGCATCGCGAGCAGAACCTGGCCAAGGCAATTATTGATCTTGTGCGCGCCGGTATGGTTGAGCTCGTCGCGCTTTAAATAGATCTTCGCGCCGCCAAAATGCTCGGTCAGGCGTTCGGCGAAATAAAGCGGGCTCGGGCGACCAACATAATGCGCCCACAGATCATCCATCTGCGCTTTAAAGGCCGGATCCTTTTTTGCTGCGCGGTATTCTTTTTCAAGATCGAGAATGAGCGGCATCAGGGTTTCGGCGACATAGCGTCCGCCAAACTCACCAAAACGCCCATTTTCATCGGGCCATTGATCCCAAGTGTTTCTCAAATCCATTGTTTTGCTTTCTAGGCAGATTTGGCGGCGTCGATGAACGCGCGAATTAAGTCCTCGTCCTTTATCCCTCGGGCCCGTTCGACGCCAGAGGAAACATCCACTGCGGTCGCACCTGTCGCACTTATCGCATCGTCAACATTCTCAGGCGTTAAACCGCCTGCAAGCAACCAGGGTACGCCTGGATCAAAGTCTTCAAGCAGCGCCCAATTTATGCTGGTGCCGTTGCCGCCAGGATTGTCAGCATCTTCCGGGGGCTTGGCATCAACCAAAAAGCGATCCACGCGCCATTGGTCTAAGGCCTCAAGATCGTCTTCGTTCGCGATCCCAACGGCGCGCCAAAGTTCGCAAATCCCGGTACAGTCGCGCCACCAGCGCAGAACCTGATCAGGGGTTTCATTGCCATGCAGTTGGATCGCGTCCGGCTCAACCTCGTGGAGGACGTCATCGAACAGATCCTCATCTGGATCGACCAGCAGGATGACAGATTGCAAACCAAGATCCTGAGCGAACTCCGATAGGCTGCACACTTCGTCTAATCTATCTTCGCCCTCGCCAAGCAGATTGCGCGGACTTCTGGGAAACAAAACAAAGCCAACCCAATCGGCGCCAGCTTCAGCCGCTGCGCGAATATGGGCGGTATCTGTGAGTCCGCAAATCTTTACCTGTGCCATGGCGCGTCTGGTGCTTGCGGGACGACTATGAGTCAAGCGAATTTGGTACGGCGAAGCCGACTTCACCCATCGCTCATCCGAATATAGCCTTCTCGCGAGACGTGGTGACGCCGTGGCCAGGAAAAGCAATAACCCTGTGTGTGTATTTCGTATTTTGACTAATCTCTGTCGAATCCGAGAGATTGCAAAACATTTTTCGCGGTGTTTTGGTCGAACTTCGCTCTGAGTTTAATATACGGACCCTCGCTACGGTATTTCGCAGCTTCGAAGTCCTCGTCCTCGAACCCAGACACGTTATAGCCAACGCTGACCCAGACATTCTCTTTCGGCGTCACACCGATACTCGGGCCGAATGACCAGGCTTGCGTACCCGATCCATCATGCGATGACCAAGTCGTTTGAAGACCAAGATCGACTTTCTTCGAGACGTCGTGGCGAACTTCTGCGCCAATCAGATGCGTCGTGCCGGATGCTTTAGCGCCCGCAAACTCAGCATCGACATGTTTGATGCCGTGATAGAGCGACACCTGAGTCTGATCGGTGACCATCGCATTGACAGCGAGATTATTGACGATCTTCGAGCGGTCTTGAACACCTTCTTCTGTCGACTGCCCGATATCCAAACGGTTCAGGACGACCAGACCCTCGCCCTTCGGACGCCACACAGCACCCACGCGCACATCGGTTTCTTTCAAGTCAGGCTGACCTTCGAGGGTTTCGTCCTGATGACGCGCCGCCGCTGAGAAGGAAAGCGTCTTCGTGATCTCGCGTGCGCCGCCGAGGACAGCGACGAGACGACGGCCGGAACTGCTATCACGAGCCTCTAACCGCGCAGACCCTGCCATGCTTTCAGTTTGGTAGCTCGCGCCAAAATAAGCCGATGTATAAGCCTCAGCTTGGGTCAGCGGGCTGCGCACTCCGTCTTCAAGCGGGCTGATGGCAGCGTCGGCAGTCGCATCGAGCGGCTGGTCGTCGCCATCAATGTTAGATCGACGCGCGAAACCACCGCCAAGCGTCCAAGCATCATTCACGCGCCAAACTTGATCCACACCTACTGTCGAGCCGATGCGGCGACCACTGTCATTGGTGATCATGTCCGTGCTCGCGCGAACCTGCGTCCCTGCGGTCGGCTCCCAGGTCAGACCCGCCACCGTGTTCTGGCCAGAGGCCGCTGTGCCATTGGTGACCTCATGGCGGACATTGGCTGTAACGCGCTTACCAAGCGTTTTATCTACGCCGAAGACCGTTCGCCCTGGGAACAAGGAGGCCTCGTCATTGGTTTCACCACCGACCTGAATCGGCTTTTCCCAAACCGCGCTGATCGACAGACCCTGGTCCACAAATGTCTTACGCAGACCTGCCAAGAGCAAGAGTGACTGGCGTGGCTCGGCAACATCTCCAAAGTCTTCAGACACCGCGCGAACGCCTGCGCTGACGCCGAAGGTCTGGCTTTCCTGCTGCACCACAAGATCTGCGACTTCGCGCTGTGAGCCCTGGCTCAAATTGGTTTCTTGATAGGCCTGTGCGGTCACACGGCGCTCAGAACGATCAGATCCGTCTTCATTGATTTTAGATCCGATTTCCGCACTCAGTTCGGCGCCTATCCGGCGGATCGCATTGGTTGATGACGCTTGCTGGCCAAGCCCAAAACCTTCTTCTTCTTCGCGAATGTAACCTGTCGCGAGGAGCTTCTCAGTGCGATGCTGCGCAATGAGCAAAACAGCATCCGCGGTCTCGGTTCCAGCATCTGTTCCCACGCTGGATTTGGCGACTTCGGCACGGATTTCGGTGCGATCGTTCAGACGCACGGTCAAATCCGCCGCTACCAGGTTAGACCCATCGGTTTCCAGAGAGGCTGCATCTTCCTCATGGATTAAGGTTGCGCCTGCTTGCACGGCGCCGTCGAGGAAGCGCTTCTCGGCACGCAGCCCCGCCGTAATCCCGCGTTCTGCGGCCTCTGACGTTTCATAGTCGATCACAATGACATTCGGGTTCAGCGCCGCATCTGTCGCCGGCACTGGCTGACGGAAGAAAAGCTCGCCCGTCGTGTAATCAATCTCATAGTCGTTGTATCGGTTGAGCAGACGCTCCCCAACAATCAGGTCAGGACGCAATCGGTCACGCGTCTCGATCTTGATGATCTCCGACGAGCGGACGAGCGGCGCGACGCTCAATCGGAACGGGCCTGAAGTTCCATCTGCAGCGATTTCGTCCTTGATGAAACTTTGATTGGTCTCAGAGGCAAACGCGGTGACCGAGGCCTCTTCGCTTTCATAGTCTGCCTTCAGGCCCGAGAGGCGCCGCGTATACCGACCGAGCTCCGTTTCGGTAAAGCCAGTTTCATAGTCGCCAAACACGGCTTGGAACGTGTTTTTCTCAAGCTTCACGTAAACCGGGTACTGGCTCTCCGCATTGTTGTACTGCCAGGTACGATCACCGTACAAAGTGTAATGGGCATTGGGATCGATCTCATCAAAGACTTCGCGGTCCTGACCGCCCCGACGCTTAGCGGTGTCGACCGCCAAGGTTAGCAACCAATCGCCTTTGATGACGCCCTTCGCAAAGAACGCGACACGGCCATCGCTGGACAACTCATCAATGTTACGCCCCTGAGCATCTTCGAGCTTCGACGCCATACCCTCAATTTCGGCAACGCCGACCACGATCCAATCGCGTTTTTCAGGCGCGAGCCAAACATCAATGTCTTCGTAGCTACCATCCTGCAGAAGCACCTGCAGCCTGACACGCCCAGATTCCAGGGTCGGCTCAAGCTCGACATGGGCGATCCCATTAGCGCCGACGCGAACGCCAGACACCGCAGAGAAGGCGGCATTGACCGGAGACTCAAACTCTTCTTCTGCCTCTTGGGCGAGACGGTATGGGTCCGCGACACTGATTTCCGCGCGGCGACCTTCATGCACAGGATTCCCATCGGCATCTTCCAGTCGGATCGCAACGCGTGGCTTCGTACGCCCGTCTGCAACCAGGATCGATTGATCATCGACATGACTCGCGCGGCTAACTTCATCCACAAACCAGACTTTGCGAACGCTCTGCTCAATCAGCTCACCCTCGGCATCATATAGACGCGCTACGAAAACGTTCTCACCGCGCTGAATATCGACGCCGGCCCAGCGCGAGATCGCAACTTCGCGAGTTGCAGAGAGATCTTTGCCTGAATAGTTCAGTCCGGGCACAGGACGACCATTGAGATCGAGGCGCACGCGCCCTTTGGGTCCATGCAGAAGACCCAAATTCACAGAACGTCCTCGTGGGGTCTGATCTGTCAGCGGATAGACCCATTCCAGACCAGATGGCGTTTGCGAATTGAGCCATTTCTTATCGTACAGATCCTCGTCACGGGTCTTCGCGACCTCTAGGACTTCTGGTTTAGAAACAGCATCTGTGCGCTTCAGATAGAAATTCGCACGCCAGATCGTCCCGCCTTGAGCATCGACGAATTTCGAGAGCGCGCTGCCCGCATAGCGCGTGTTTTCCTCGCAAATAATTGGCTCATAGCCTGTCGGCAAAGTTGCCTCATCAACCTGAACCACATGCGTTCCTGGACGAATGCCTTCAAAATGGAACTGGCCATTTTCATCGGTGACGACATAGCGGCCCGTTTCCATGTAAAGGCGAACACCCGGGACACCGTCGCCTTCCAAGATAGACCGCGACCACTCACCATCCGGACGGCACGCGGCCTCGGCAACGCTGCCAATAATGGTCAAACGAGAGGTCAGCAGGTCTTCCTCTATGTAGACGGCCGCATCTGCGCGGTTTGAAATCGCTGCACCGCCGCCATTCACCGCGACAACTGTATTCACTGCCTCTCCGAGCGGTGCATCTGGGCCAACGGAGGTGAGGTAAGTGACCTGAACTTGGTCCCCCGGCGAAAGAACGCCAATGGCGATTGTGAGGACGTTGCCTCTCGCGGCAATAACCGGCTCGTCCGCCTTAGCGCCATTGATGCGCAGTGTTCCCGCCGCGTATCGAAAGCCTTTCGGCAGCGTGTCCTGAAGCAGAACGGGGGCTCCAAGCGCGCCAGCATTCTCGAGATCGATCGTGTAGCCAACAAAATCGCCGATCGCTGCTTGTGCAACGGATGCGCGTTTCGTGATGTTCAGATCCGTTGCTGGATCCAACGGAATATCCAGGCTCACTGGCCCAGTCATCGTGACTTCAAATTCCGCGGCGAAGGAGGCATCCTCCCAAATGTCGAATGGGGCGTTTGGAAGCGCCTGCAACTCACCCGCGCGCCGCGCCGATGGGTAGTCATAACCACTCGGCGCTTCGACAAGCAATCGATAGCGACCAGGCGGCAGAATAGGGAAGAAGAACGTGCCCGGACCGGCTTCATAAGACACACCCGTCGAATCAGAAACAGCGGCCCCCGACTCGACAGTTGATGGAAATGTTCCATTGCCATCAATCGCCATCACATTGGCAGGTTGCCCCGTCACTGCGTCGACGATCGTAACAGCTGCGCCATCCAGAAGAGCCCCTGTCGTACTGTCAAAAACACGCCCAAACGGGTCGATGAGCGCCGTATCCACCGACACTTCGGTCGCATCGAACGCATCGATATAGGTTGCGGTCAGCTGTGTGTTTTGCGGGGCTGTCAGCGTATCATCAAACCGCGGAGTAGCCCCGGCCGTACTTGGAAAGAAGCCATAGAACCGGCCAGAATCCGGTTCGTCTTCGTACAGTCGCAGCGTTATTTCATCGCCATTGTCTGCCGTCACTGTGATCACAACAGTTTCGATACGGTCAGAATTGCCATTCTGGCCTGTATCCACAACTCGTACCACAATAAACTCACCAGAAAAATAGGTTTGCGCCGGAACCAATTGAACCGGCTGCGACGTGTCTAAGGGCTTCTGCTGAAACACGGAAAGCGCCCCAAAAGATCGAAACGGTCCATTGAGTTCGCCCGATGGACTGAAGTCGGATCCGTTCAGTCTTACACTTATAGAATCAGGTGCATTTTGGACGATCCTGAAGAATTCAATCTCAGAGGGTGTTCGTCTTGGCTGAATCGTAAACTCGGCCGTGTTCGTCGGAAAAGATAGCGTTCCAGCGCCGGCATCTTGTGAGATTATAGCTGTATTGGATACGCGATCGCCAATATCGGCTGTCGCCGAAGGCAATACTGCCGTCATTGCGAGGACAGCAAACGCAATCCACCGCAAACCGGCTACGATGCGCTTCCACCCGAAGCTCATCCCCGATTCTCCACCATCACGCGGCCGGCCTCTTTTTGGACCTATCCGCTAGCTCACCAATTTTGGGCAGATCTATCGCTGCCCTATGCTGATGACCCTACCTGAGTATGGTTACCAAACACCTTACAAGGCTCTGATAATTCGATACATTTTAAGAAGTTTTGCATGAAAATTCACAGAAACACCTTCGATCACGAAGGGTTTGGGACGTGAGGTCCCAATACGAAAAAGGCCCTGGCATCGTATCGATACCAGGGCCTAATTGTTCAAAGGATAGCGCTTACTTTACTTCGGCGCGGATCACGATTTGACCGACTTCGCCCGCCGACAATGTCGCGTCCGAAAGCTGGATCACGCACGTCGTTGTGCCATTACAATCGCTCTGTGCAGGTGTGGTTGGGACGGTCAGTGTCGGACCTGCGCCCGCCACGCCGGCATCATCCTCAAATCCTGTCCCGGTGGTTGTCGCGAGGCTAGCCGCAACAAAGGTCACTTCTGCTGGCAGAATATCGTCGATGACCAGATTTGTGGCTGTCGCCGTCACACCATTGTTTTGAACTTGGATGACGTATTCCACACAGGAGCCCGGGACCGCCTTGGCATTTGCCTCCGCCGTTGCCGTGGCACAGTCGGTAAGTCCAACAAATGGATCGTCTGTTCCCGGCTCTTTAATGACCAGCACTGTTTTTGACGCGGTAAGATCCGCCGTTTCAACCTGGATGATACCGGTTGCAGCGAACAAACCATCTGCAACGCCTGCCGCTTCAGCCGCAGCTACGCCGACGCCGTCAGCCAGAACGTTCTGCGCGGCGCCGGTTAGGACGTTCGCACCGCCAGATGCAGCCGTTACGGCACCCGGGGTCGCCGACGCTTCCAATAAGAAAGCCGTCGGATCTCGAACCTCAGCCACCAGAGTGATGTCATCGGAGGTCGTATCACCCAGCCCGGCTGGGACAGTTCCCTGGATTTGTACAAACACACGAACACCTTTCGGGACATCCGCCGTAAAAGAGGCTGATCCTGCCCCTGTCCCCGTAGGTGTTGCGGTTAGAACTGTATAAGCGCCATCATCATCAGTTCCATTATCGTTGGCATCGATGAGATACCGAACAATAAGACCTGTCGCATCAAAAGTCCCAGCACCTGAGTCCAGATCCGCAATCGAGAAGGAATAGGCCGCCGTGTCGTTACCTTCGTTCAGCACTTCAAAGGTTAGAGTCGCGTCTACGCCCGCCGCCGTCGATAGCGTGCTGTTCGTCGCGGTAACAATAAGATCGATCTTACGGTCAACCGTAAACAATGTCGGCGTCCCTTGAACGGTCGCCCCCGCTGGTGGGCTCACACTGTCATTGGTAATGATTGGTTGCGCTGTGCCAGAGACACTATAGCTCAACTCAAATGTGTTCGAGACTGACGTCCCGGCTTCGGTTAAATCATTCGCTGCATGCGCAGCTCCGGCCAGGCCAAGGCATACCGCCGCAGCCAGGCTTGAACGGAGGGAAAACCCCCGCACCTGTGAATAGCTCATTTTCGCCCGCTCCAATTATATTTTTTTAAAGCTCGACTGGAGCGTCGCACAGAACTCTTAACATCATCCAAAAGCTAATGCGAATGATGAAATTTGACCTATCGGCACGAAGACGCGGCGCGATCAATCGCGGCGGAAGACCCTTTTAGGGAGAAGTGGTAGGTCACGCGTGTATTGCGCGAGGACGTCGCCTCAACGCGTAGCTCACTGCCGCGTTTGAGCTGACGAACGAGCCTTGCGTCGTCACTATCTTGGGCAAAGGCTTCGCGGCCAACCCCAAAGAGGGACCAGTCCGAGCGCCCAATTTTTGCCTTGCCCGGCAGATCGCCGCGTAATTCATAGCCAACTTTCAAGCTTGGCTGGTTTCGCGCCTTACCAGATTGCCAGTTCGAAACATAAAACCAAACATCGCCATGATCCGCTGACTTTGGAGCCTTATCTGTCGCCTGGGTCGCAGCATAGCAGAGCCGCTCGCCGCCCACATTCTCCGTAAAGACAACCCAATCGGAGTATTGCCGCACCACAGTTGGGTTGGCGGAAGCCGCAAACATTTGCGCGCCGAGAACCGCACCTAGAAGGGCAAAAGCAAGCCGATGCATATAAATTCTCCTACATGCAATAAAATATATAGCCAGGGGTCGAAATCTTATGTAACGTCCATAGGGCTGAAATAAGACACACTAGATTAACGGGCGATTATGAGTTTGTTGTCTCGCAAAGGTTGCAATTCTTCTGGTTTAGGCGCTTTATACGAGTGTGAAGCGGCGCAGGGGAAACACGTGTCCCTCGAAACAACAGGTAGCGACCCGTCCGAACGGGAGCGTTTGGCCGATTGCATTGAGCAAATCGCCAAGGTGCAATCACGTCCTGCCTTCGCTGAAGTCTTCGAGTATTTTGCGCCGCGCCTGAAAAGCTATCTGATGCGGCTTGGCAGCGATTCCTCCAGCGCTGAAGAGATCATGCAGGAAGTCATGCTGAGTGTTTGGCGCAAGGCCAGCCAGTATGACCGACGCCAAGCCTCCGTTTCAACTTGGATATTCCGCATAGCTCGTAACCGCCGAATCGATACGCTGCGCCGAACGAATAAGCCGGAACTCGACGCTGAAGATCCGATGCTGCAACCCGCTCCAGCGGAACAACCCGATATTACCGTCAATCGCGCGCAGCTCGAAGCTAAAGTGCGGGACGTGATTGAAACCCTACCTGAGGAACAGCTCGTCCTCCTGAAAGCGGCCTTCTATGAGGGGCTTTCTCATTCCGAAATCGCAAAATCCTTTGGGCTCCCATTGGGTACCGTGAAGTCTCGTATTCGCCTGGCATTCATGCGTTTACGCGGGTCATTGGAACGCGATCACTGAGTATACGACTGCAATCTGGAGCTGCATTTGCTTGACGATAACCTTGATCCGACAATATCGCCGAACAAGAGTGATAGTTTCGAGGAGTGCGCAACGCCAATGGGCAAAGCGACGATCAATGATTTTGGCGAAGTCTACAGCAGTTATGCTGCAGGCTGTTTAGACCCGGCTTTCTGCCTTTTGGTAGAAACGCAGTCGGCTCTGCGCCCGGAAGTTGCGCGCGCAGTCGCACGTGCGGAAACGATTGCGGGTGTGTTTTTCGAGACAGAAGAACGCGCCGCGATTAGCGCGGGCGCCATGGATACGGCGCTCGCTATGATCGATGCGTTCGAAACTGGAGAGCGCTGCGAGACCCGAACCCAAGCTGCAACGCTTGCCGGGGAAGGTTTGGACGAATTACTGGATCTCCCAGAACCACTCCGCGAAACCGCGCTGACATCGTTCCAAACCAATAAGTGGCAAGGGCTTACACAAGGCATTCGCCGCCTCAAGCTCGACGCTGGCAGTGATGCTGAAGTTGAACTTTATCGTATCGAACCTGGGTGCACCGTTCCAAAGCATAGCCATAAAGGCAGCGAGTTTACCTTGGTCGTATCTGGTGGCTTCACCGATGAGAGTGGCTCATTCGGTCCGGGCGATATCAGCCTGAAAGGCCCCAATGATACGCACCAGCCGACCGGCGATATGGACGGCGTCTGCTATGCGCTAGCGGTTCGGGATGGCGGGCTCAAATTCACCGGCGTGATGGGTCTGATCCAACGCTTGGTTGGTCAGTAACTAGCGAACAATCTCAAACTTACGCGTTTCGAACACGGTGAGCACCTGTTTGAGATCGCGTCCGCGTTTCAAAATTTGCCCCTGAGCTCCGTGAACAGAATACGCCCCCTGCATCCGCGCAAGAGACGGAGTTTTAACCACAGTCCAGTTCGGGGTTTCAGCATGCCGCCGAAAAATCGCAAAAACCGCTTGGTCTTTGTGTGCCCCAATCGCATAGTCTCTGGCCTGACCTGACATCACAAGACGTCCATAAACGTCGAGAATCAGGTTCATTTCATTGCGTTGAAACGCGATTTTTGGGCGTTGCTGCGTTTTTTTGAGTGGCGTTATTTTGCTCATGAAGCGCGCATTCGTTACAGTGGGCCTTGTCGTGACGCATTTTTAATACGGAATTGGGCAGTTTTGCCTAATTCACGCCTTGCCGCGGTCACCGATTACGATCAGTTTGCAATTGTCGGGCGGCGAAGTCTAGCAGTCTTTCCGGACCCATCAGCCCCCCCAGCCCCCCGGGGCGACTGTTTTGAGCCGCTCGACACTCTATCCTTACAATCAAATCTGCTTCTAAGCGTCTGTTTTTAAGGCTGCATTCTCGCGCATGAACAGAAATTTAGCTGCATGGCCTTGGTGTTCCCTTTACTGGCCTGCGCTAACGAATGAGGTTAACCGACTTCTGGCAACAGACTGCGATCCGTAAATGCTTGAGCTTCAAAATCTAAAAAAAGCCTTTGAAGATCATGTCGCGGTCGCAGGATTGAGCTTCACGCTCCAAAAAGGCGAAGTGCTTGGATTTCTCGGCCAGAATGGCGCCGGCAAGTCGACCACAATGCGGATGATCGCGGGGGTCTTGGAACCAGAGTCTGGTGATGCGCTCGTCAATGGCCACTCAATCACAACGGCAAGACGCGCGGCGCAAAGCCAAATCGGCTATTTGCCAGAAGGCGCCCCGCTTTACCGTGATATGACGCCACTGACCTTTTTACGGTTTATGGCCGATGCGCATGACCTCCGGCGGAGTGAGCGGAAGAACGCCGTCGATCGCGTGATCGCTGATGCGCGCATCGGCAATGTTACGGGCCAACCCATCGCTACACTCTCCAAGGGGTATCGCCGACGCGTTGGCCTCGCCGCAGCGCTCATTCATGATCCGCCGGTCCTCTTACTCGACGAACCGACCGACGGACTCGATCCGATCCAAAAGCGTGCTGTACGGGCCTTGGTTGCCCGGATGGCACCCGAAAAGGCGATCCTGATCTCAACTCACACGCTAGATGAAGTGCCAGCCATGTGTTCGCGCGTCATTGTCATCGACAAAGGCCACATCGTCGCCGACGAAACCCCTACTGCCCTCGCTGAGAGCAAGCCGGGCGGCCTCGAAGAGGCGTTCATTGATCTGGCAGACAGCCGCGAGGCCGAGCCATGCTAGGGGTTGATTGGCACGGGCTAGTAACCGGCATACGTGCTGCCTGGCGGCGCGAGATCTCAGCCTATTTCGCGACCCCGCTCGCTTATGTGTTTGTGGCGATCTTTCTCTTAGTGCTCGGAATCTTCACTTGGGATCTATCGCGTTTCTTCGATACGGGCGCAGCTGACTTGGGACCATTCTTCTACTGGCACCCATGGCTGTTCTTGCTGTTTATGCCCGCGCTCGCCATGCGCTTATGGGCCGAGGAGGCAAGCCAAGGCACATCGGAGCTTCTGCTCTCACTCCCGGTAAGCCTCTCTGGGCTCGTGATTGGAAAACTTTTGGCCGCATGGACCGTCGCGGCAATTGCGCTTGTGCTGACCTTCCCCTGGTGGATCACCGTCAACATACTCGGACCTGCGGACAATCCCGCCATCGCCCTCACCTATTTCGTAAGCCTGATCATGGCGGGCGGATACCTGGCGATTGGCGCAGCTGTTTCGGCGCTGACAAGAAGCGCGGTCCTAGCCTTCGTGATCGGCGTCTTGGTCGCCTTTATCCTGACCGCAGCGGGTTGGCCGCTGGTCTCGGGCGCGATCGCTGAAGTTCTAGGACCGGCTGCAGGAGACGCGGTAGCGCAATTCTCATTCGTCACACATTTTGAAACCGCGCAGCGCGGCGTCCTGGAGCTGCGAGGCCTGTTCTTCTTTTTCGGCTTTATCGCGCTTTGTGTGACGCTCAATACGCTCTTCATCAGCCAACGCCGCGGGAGCACCTAAATGAGTCCGCGCCGCTACCTACTCGCCGCCTCGATCTTGCTCGTTGCCATCTTCGCAGCGGCAAACCTCCTGGCGCAGTCGCTGCTGTCTGGTGCCCGCGCAGATTTCACCGAGAACAGTCTCTACACGCTCTCAGACGGAACAAAGTCGACGCTGACAAACCTGTCTGAGCCGATCGATCTGACCTTTGTGTACACGCGAAGCGTCGGCCAGGAATTTCCTGCCGTCCGCGCATACGCCGTTCGTGTCCGAGAATTGCTCGACGCCTACGAAACCCTGGGCGGCGCCAATATTCGCTTGCGTGAGATTGATCCAGCACCCTTCTCTGAAGCAGAAGACGAAGCCCTCGCCGCAGGACTCGTCGCCGTCGACACCAATGGCGGCGATCCACTCTATTTCGGACTAATTGGCCGAAACGCAGTCGACGATGAACGCGTCATTCCGTTCTTAGCCCCGGAACAAGAAACCAGTCTCGAATACGACATTACGCGAATGATCGCCCGCCTCGATCGGCCGGAGCCCGCCCGGGTCGGGCTTCTCTCAACTTTGCCAGGTATGAGCGCACTCACCGATGAAGCGGGATATTCGCTCCGCCGCGAAATGGGCAAGACATTTACCGTTGAACTGATCGAAGAGAATTTCGTCGAACTGCCGGCAGAAATCGATGTTCTTATGTTGGTGCACCCGCCCGAGTTCACGCCCTGGCAGCTTTGGCAGATTGATCAATTCATCCTCAGAACAGGACGGGCCCTTATTCTGCTCGACCCCGCTGCAAAGACCGCGCAGGGCACGGGCCCCTTCAACATGACCAACCGCCAAATTCGATCTGACCTCGATCAGTTTGCGCCGGTCTGGGGCGTACGCTTGGATGAGGACGCCATCGCTGACACCGAAACAGCCCTTTCCATCGAAGCGGATGCCGGGGAAGGCCGAACGACCGTGTTGCAGCACCCGCTCTTCTTGGCAGTGCCGCCCGGACTGATGTCACGCGATAGCATTGTGACCGCCGATCTAGGACGGACGGTCAATCTTGGCGCCCCCGGAAGACTGATCCTATCCGATAATGCGCCCGGTACCCGCGAAGTTCTGATGCAAACGGGGCCAGCGCCTAGTGCCATTCCTGCAGAGCGCGCCGCTGTTGAGATCTCAGCTGGCGATACGGTTGGCCTTTATCAGGCAAGCGATATCGGCCCAGCGCCTTTGGCGGTTCGTGTGTCAGGCCCCCTGATCAGCGCTTTCGCAGACGGTGCGCCGCAGCCCGATATTCCCGATGACCCGATCTATGCGGAGCTCGCTCGCGCTGCGGCCGCTGAAGCACCGCCGCACATGACGACGAGCGCGGTCGACGCTGATATCATTATCCTCTCAGACGCAGATATGTTGGATGATGGCCTCTATCTCGACCTGCAGAGCGGGATCGCGTTTGCCGACAACGCGACCTTCATTCTGAACGCGCTCGATAGCCTGTCTGGGGGATCAGAATTGATGAGCCTGCGGGCCCGCGCACCGGGCCGCCGTCCAATGGAAACCGTAGACCGGATGCGAGAAGAAGCCCAATCCCGCTTCTTCAGTGAACAAGCTCGCCTAGAAGCACGTTTGTCGACCTCTCAGCAAAGACTGGAAGAATTGCAGACAGTCGGGGCGACCGGGGGGTTCTTTGATGGCGATATCAGTGCGGAGCTCAGCGCAGGCGAACGTGAAGAACTCGCACGCCTGAGAGAGGATATCGTCACCACGCGCAGCCGTTTGCGGCAGATTGAACGAGACTTCCGATCGGATATCGATCAGTTAGAACTTAATCTGCGTCTATTCACGATACTTACGGGTCCACTCTTAATGGGTGGCCTCGGTCTTTTGCTCTATATCCGGAACCGGCGGAGGTCGGCAGTATGAGCATGGTCCATCACCAATCGCGCAGAAAATCAGCGCTAACACTGCTCGCGATTGCGGTCGGACTTTGGGTCTTACTGGGCCTAATGGGATTGGCGACAAACGGACCTGGTGCTTCGCATAGCCGTATGGGGTCTGCCGTTTTGGAAGACTTCGGCGCGGCACGCGTCGATGCAAGCCGGATCCGGTTCACGCTAGCGGATGAAAGTTACACTTTGGAGCGCTCCTCGAGAGGCTGGGTTATGGCTGAAACAGGCGGCTACCCAGTTCGCCTGGATCGCATTGCCGATTTGGCGAGCGGGCTCGAAACATTGAGTTATGACGAACGCCGCACCGATGACCCTTATAAGCATGATCGCCTTGGCCTCGGGGACCCAACTGAAGGTGGAAACGGCGTTTTGGTTGAAGTGTTTGGTCCCAATAACGACCTTTCTCACGCCGTTATTATCGGACGAAAGAACGAGGATCTTTATGTGCGTGATCCCGGTAATACCCAGTCATACCGAGCCGATGGCTCTCTGTCGCCCTTCTATAATCGGCGCGCATGGTTGGATTTAGACATTGTAAATATAGAACCCGCCGCAATTCGCTCAGTTCGTATAACAGACTCACGAAGTCGGACACTTTACTTGAGGCGTGCCGAAGGAAGCGACTCGCGCAGCTTCGCACCGGCGCCGCCAAATCAAAACGACAGACTTATTTCACGCCTCGCGGCCTCTGCGACAGCACTCGCGATCACGCGCCTTACGCCACAAGATGTGAAACCGGCCGAGGATCTGATCAACGGACCGATCGCACGACACATCAGCGAGACCTTCGATGGGCTAGAGATCAACCTCCAAGCCTACCGCGAACCAAACGGGTTTTGGGTCACACTCCGCGCCATCGAAGCCGGCGAAGGGGCGCGTCGCGCTGAAGTCATCAATGAGAAAGCCGAAGGCTGGGCGTTTCGGATTTCTGACTATGATTTCCAGGATTTTACGCCGAGCGTCACCAGTATCGTGGAACCGGCGCCAGAACCTTCAACGCCCTGACACCCAAAGCGCCAAGCGCATGACCGGCATCGCTATGGAAACGGCAAGCGTTTCGAACGGTCCGGCAGCAAATTTCCGAAAGTAGCGCGCCAGGCTGTCTGCTTTATGGGCCGCAACCTCACGACTCGGGGCATCAGATGTCGAGCCATAATGAAGCGCGGACGCTGCCGGGTCGTACCATACGGTACCCCCGGCTTCGCGGCATCGACGGCAGAGATCCACATCTTCGGCGTGTAGAAAGTAGGCTTCATCAAAACCGTTTAGGCGCGCCATACTGGCTTTGGACGTTAGAAAGAACGCCCCCGAAATGACCGGCATTTCGATGGCTTGTGCGGGGGGTGTTGTTTTCTCGAGTGTCCAGGTGTTCCAGCCCAACATGCTGGTCACGGCACGCCATAAAGTCAGCTCGCGTCGCCGCGGGCCGCGCGTTTCAACGCCAAAGAGATCGAAGATCTTACCTCCGATAATCCACGGGTCAGCGCGATCCTGAGCCGTCTTTTGGAGTGATGCCACGGATCCACGTCGTAGCACGGCATCTGGATTGATGACCAAGATATGGTCGCCCGCTGCTGCGTCGGCACCGCGATTCACGCCGGCTCCAAACCCAACATTTCCATGACCCGTGAGCAATTTTGATTTGGGACGATGCGCGCAGAACGCGGCCAGCCAGTTCTGCATGTCGACCGGGTTTCCATTGTCCACGATCACGGTCTCGTTGATGTCTGGGTCCGCGCTGAGGGCGTAAAGACACTCTTTGAGCCGCTGCCCCGTGTGGTACGTCACGATGATTGCGGAGACCTTCGTCATTCCGATTTGCCATCATGGCGCGCCTGAACAAACACGACAGCAGCGGCCAATATGGCAGAGGCCCAAAAAGCTTCATTCCACATGCTGTAAGCGAAACTACAAATCGCGACGCAGGCGCCGATGAGGCCCGCCGCGGCATATCTCGCAATCGGCGACCAGTCGGACGGCGCCTTCAGTCTTGAACCGAGGAAGAATAAGAAAGCTGCCGCCAAGGCAGCCCCGATAAAGCCCGTCTCAGCCCAAATTTGCAAAGGCATATTATGCGGGTGCACCGGAATGATGGGGTAAACCTCCCAAGCAAATTCAACGCCGTACCGCGCGCTTGCATCAGCCAACCATTCCGGATGATCACCATATTTATCGCGCCAAGACTGTGATGCCTCAAGGCCATGGCCAATGATCGGAGACTCGCTGATTTTTCGGCCAACAAGCTCCCATGAATAAGATCTTGAGAAGAAGGATTGCGGCAATGGCGCTCCAAGATCCCTTAAGGTCGGGACCAACCACGCAAAAATGATCGGTGAGGCCAAAACATAGGCGGCGAGCGACCTAAAGATGATCGCGAATCCATTGCTCGGATAGCGCTTCACAATGACCATTGCGACACTCATCAAGATCACACCGAAAAGCGCAGTTTGCGTACCGGTCAAAATAAAGGCGACCAGCGACAAGATCCCAAGACATATGGCGGCATAGGTCCATTGCGGATCGTCTTCACGGTGCCAAATCCAGGCGAGCAAGAACGGGAGAAGCATCAAAAACGCGTTCGCATTGCGCATAAGATTTTGAGGCATCTCACTGACCGGATGACTGATCGGTGCGAGAAGCGCGAGGATCTGCGCCATGAAGAGCGCGGTGATCAACATGGCGCCAAATTGCACTAGGCATGCACCCATCATCACATTCAAGCTTCGAATACTGGACCCAGGATGCACGGATTGAATGGCGACGAATATACCCAGTCCCGCAAGCGCTGTGAGGGCGAACCGAAACCCGGGCATATCGAGAGAAAACGAGCCCGCCCCAAGGTTTCCGATAAAGAACCCATCGGTTGCAGGCCCCCAAAACCCAGCAAGAACGCACCAGAGTGCGAACCCTAGGCCCGCGAGGAACAGCCGATCTATCTCTGGGCGACGAGCGAAGAAGATACTCAGCAATCCCGCGATCGCGATGGCGCCTGAATAGCCTTGGGCGCCCATATAGGCGATGATGGGCCAGAGAACGAGCATGGCCGCAAGGATCGGCGCAAACGTTCTCTGGCCCATAGTCATTTATGCGTTTGCTTTACGCTGAAGGTCTGGATCGAGCGCTTCATAGGCAAGCATCGCTTTGCCTTCCTCGAGCGTCACAATCTCTTGTGCTTTCGACCCGAAACGACGCAGCGCCATTTTGCGCTCTTCCGCCTCACGCTGACCGACCACAGCAATCACAGGCACTTTTTGTAGCGAGTGCTCGCGGACCTTGTAATTGATCTTCTCTGATCGGAGATCGACTTCGACCCGAAGCCCAGAGGCGCGTAGTTCTTCCGCCACTTCAAGGGCATAAGCGTCTGTGCTCTCAGAGATTGTCGCAACAACCACTTGCACCGGTGCCAGCCAGACTGGGAACGCCCCGGCATAATGCTCGATCAAGATCCCTGTGAACCGCTCCAGCGACCCAAACAACGCGCGGTGCAGCATAACCGGGCGATGGCGCTCGCCATCTTCACCGACATAAGTTGCATCAAAGCGTTCCGGCAGTGTGAAATCGACTTGTAGTGTTCCACATTGCCAATCGCGGCCAATCGCATCGCGGAGGACGAATTCCAGTTTCGGGCCATAGAACGCCCCTTCCCCTGGATTGACCCCGTAAGGCAAGCCTGTCGCTTCGAGCGCGTGCATGAGCGCAGCCTCTGACTTGTCCCAGACGTCATCGTCGCCAATACGTGCTTCTGGGCGATCGGAGAACTTGATGCGAACGTCCTCGAACCCGAAATCCTTGTAGATATCGAGCACCAAATCGACGACTTTCAAACACTCGTCTTGCAGTTGCTCTGGGGTGCAGAAAATGTGAGCGTCATCTTGTGTGAAGTGCCGCACGCGCATCATGCCATGAAGCGCCCCTGAAGGCTCATAGCGGTGCACTTTCCCAAACTCTCCCATGCGCAACGGAAGTTCGCGATAAGACCGCTGCCCGTAATTAAAAACCTGCATGCCGCCAGGGCAGTTCATCGGTTTTAGAGCATATTTGCGGTCATCGGGCATCACTGTGGAATACATGTTCTCGCCAAATTTTTCGGCGTGACCAGATGTTTCCCAAAGCGAGTAATCCAACAGATCCGGCGTATTGATTTCAACATAGCCAGCTTGTTCCTGACGCCGACGCATATAGGAAATCAGCATCTGGAACAGCGTCCAACCTTTTGGGTGCCAGAAAATGGACCCAGGCCCTTCTTCTTGCATGTGGAAGAGGTCCATTTGGCGCGCCAGTTTCCGGTGATCACGCTTTTCAGCTTCCTCGAGACGCGTGAGATAGGCTTTGAGCTCTTTCTCATTCGTCCAGGCTGTGCCGTACATCCGCTGTAGCATTTCATTATTGCTATCGCCGCGCCAGTAGGCGCCGGCGAGCTTCATCAGCTTGAATGCTTTTGGAAGTTTACCTGTGCTCGGCAAGTGTGGGCCGCGGCAGAGATCGAACCAGTCCCCTTGTTTATAGACCGTGATCGCCTCACCCGGTGGAATGATGTCATCGATGATCTGGGCTTTGTAATCCTCACCGATCGATTTGAATGTTTCGATGGCTTGGTCCTTTTCCCAGACTTCGCGCACGATCGGATAGTCGGCGTCGACAATCTCGGCCATTTTCTTTTCGATCTTTTCAAAATCATCCGTCGAGAAGGGCTCTTCTCGTGCGAAATCGTAGTAAAAGCCATCATCGATCACTGGTCCGATTGTGACCTGTGTGCCTGGAAACAGCTCTTGAACGGCTTGCGCCAAAATATGCGCAGCATCGTGACGGATCAGTTCTAGACCCTCAGGATCCTTGGCGGTGATCAATGCGAGCTCAACATCGCCCTCAAGCGGGCGCGTGAGATCATACAATTCCCCGTCAACTTTTGCCGCAAGGGCTTTCTTTGCCAATGAGTTAGAAATACTCACGGCCACATCATAAGCGCTAGAACCGTTTTCATATTCTCGGACTGCGCCATCTGGAAGCGTGACTTTAATCATCTTCGTCTTCTTTTAATTTCTCGCTAGGCCCATGATCAGGAAATGGGCGTTCTGTCAAAGCCCAATCGCCGTAGCGCCATGGTGCCCAAAATGGGATTTGTGGTGTTTCCAAGGGAGCAGGATCATACCCTCTCGATCCGCCGGGGCGACATCGCTGGAAGCGGGCAAGTGACATCCACCCACCTTTCCAAAAGCCATGACGCGAGACACATTCGGCGCAATACTGACTGCAAGTCGGTTGATGCCGGCAGCGAATGCCAAACAGCATAAAGACTGGCGATAATGTCAGTTTATAGACTCTCAAAAGCCCATACATGAAAGAACGACGAAGCGCGGACATAAAAGGGGTGTCCCAGTGAATCCTTGAAAACGGGTTTAAACGCTTTGACCTCAGGCGAATAGGGCGTCAGCCCCGAGCGTGCTCTGAGTTAGGCCGCGGGCAGCGCGTCAGCTGCCGCAGCCCGACTGGTTCGGGCCGTCTCTATAGCTTCCAATATCGCCTCATAAGCGAGCATCGTAGACGCATGGCGCGGAGGATAGTCCCGTACGCCTTCGAGGTGACGCAGCTCCCAGAACCGATCTTGTGGAGGTTCTGCGCCATCTTTCAGCATGGCCCGCAATTGATCGCGTACAGCGAGGAGCTCTTCATAGGTCGCGCCCACCGCATGCTCGGACAGAATAGCTGTCGCCGCCTGGCCGAGGGCGCAGGCTTTCGGATCAACCGCAATGGCTGAGACGGTCTCGCCATCATCAGCGAGCTTTACGTCGACGCGGACAGTGGACCCGCAAATCCGGGATACTTTTGTGGCTGACCCATGCGCATCAGCAAGGCTTCCGACATGCGGAATGTCGGCTGCAAGCTCTAAGACGCGGTTGTGGTATAGGTCGACCATGGCTGCTAAATGGGCATTATAGAAATCTTCGTCAACCTTAGCTTGATGCAGAGGCGCTGATGAGTATAGTCAAAACATTCAAAGCGAGGTCGAGCAGATGAAATCAATTCTAATACTTGGTGTTCTCTTAAGTGGTACGGCTTTCTCTGCGAATGCGGATACAAAAATTGCTCCGTCTACATACGTTTTAGAAGTCTCTAGTAATCTGGACTGCGCGCAATTGGAAATCGAGATGGTTTCCCGTGATCAGAAAACGTCCGCGGAGCTGGTCTTCGGAAACGGCGCCTTCAGCGCAACGGATCTGTCTCCCGGCGAATACACATTTGGAGACATCACCTGCGTGGACGGACATCGCGGCACAGAGACGTTCGATCTTCTCTCGAAATCAGCCGCGTCTATATCGCTACAGGCGGGTCAGGCCTATTACGGTGGGCGTTTGGTCATCAAAGAAGCGGTCGACGAAACAGCGAGCGCGCCGCGCGTACTAGATAATTGTATTCGCGGGACTGGACGGTTTAGCAAAGAACAGCGTGACGATTGCCGCGATGGTGTCGGGGTTAATGGCGAGCCAGCCGTCGCAATGTCCGTAAGCCTTTATACGCCGCAGCTTGAACAAGCAGAAATTGATCGGGTTCGCGGCGCGCTGAATGCCACCGAAGAGCAACTTATCTATATGCCGATTGAAACCTCACAGGGTTAAACGAACGGCAGGACGGCCCACACACGCATTAAGACATAGCAGGCGCCGGCCAAACTGGCGCCTGCTAGAATGATGACGAATCCGTCTCGCGCGGTGATCGCCAGGCCAAACAGCAAAATGGCGAGGCTCGGGATAACCGGCCCAAACGGGATGAAGGACAGAGGCAGCGTCACCAAAGCTGCACCGACGCAAGCGAGCGCGACCAAATTCACAAAAGGCGGGCGCGTCAGGAACCCAAGACGCGGCTTCAAGAAGCGGTCAATTTGGACGACATACTTGTCCGCCATCTCGACCCCAGAGACCATATGCTTACGAGGAAAGCTAAACTCCAGGGCCTTCTTCGGAATCCACGGATAGGGGCGCCCGAACACCATCTGCATGGTGAAGATGAGCGTGATCAAAGCGACCAAAACGCTCGCGCCTGGAATGATGGTGAGGGGACTGATCGCAATGAACCCTAGAAGTAAGATGACCGGCCCATAAGACCTGCGCCCGACTGCATTCAACAAGTCGCCCACCGAAACGCTTTCGCCCTCTGTTTCGGAGCAGAGCGATTGCAACAAAGTGCGAAGGTTTCGAACTTGGGTCATGTGACTCTGTAAGGCCAAGGGGAGCGTTCTGACAATTTATTTCAGCCCGAAGCTGTAGAATGCTCAACAGTGACAGTCCATCCGGACCAGCGGCTTAATGATATATCCTAACCGCAATTAGTCGCAAAATTCTGCAAAATATCTGTTTCGCTTTCTACGGGAAACTTGTAGGGGGCCCGTCGCTATTGAGGCGAAAAGGTTCGCCGAGGAAAAACAAATGAATGAGCAAGTATTGGGCTCGACCGATATAGAATATATCGCAGACATGCTGCGCGCGGTTGTTTGGGCCAAGGATGATCTTTTGCAGGTTTCGGATGAAACACTCCAAGATCTCGAAACCAGTCTTAGCACTGCCGAAGCTGCACTTCGACGCGCCGCACTCGAAATGCGCGAACCCCGCCGCGCTTAGCTTAAGCCTTACGCGCGCTGTAATAGTGCGACTGACCTCGGTCTATCAGGCTTTCGATCTGATCGAACCCCGTCTCCGTCAAAATCGACCTGTAAGTGTCGTCGCCGAGCGACTTCGATTGGTGTTTGGTAAGGACGTCTTCCCAGTCGCATTGCTCCTTCGGCGCGGAGAATAGGAAGCTGCCGCCCGGGCGAAGCGCCTCCGAGACGTTTCGAATAAGCTGTCGCTGCACCGTTTCAGGCAACAGGAACATCAAGCCAATTGCCAACACGCCCTCGAAACGACGCTCAAAAAACGCGGAATGCTCAACAGCTTCGCAAGCCGCCTCGACTTCAGGAAACTTGGCACGGAACGCCGCAAGCAGACGCGGCGACGCATCAATCGCAGAAACCTTCAAGCCTGCGCCCAATAGCAAGGGAATGTTGGGGTCTCCATGCCCGCAGCCAAGGTCGAGCACACTCGAACCTTGCTCGAACTGGGCCGCCCAAATCCGGACAATGTCGCTCCCGATATCAGAGCGCGCCTGAATGAACTCCGCCGCAATCGCCTCATACCCGTTGGAGGGATCAGACGCGGTCATGGCAGCGCTCTAAACCCGGCGCCAGGTGGCTCCGGACGCGCCATCCATAATCTCAATACCTTCTGCCGCGAGTTCATCGCGAAGACGGTCAGCTTCCGCCCAGTTCTTATCGGCGCGCGCCTGCACGCGTGCGGCGACCATTGCATCGATGCGCGCATTCTCGTCGCTATCGCTGCCCTGCTCCCACTCCGCTGGCGTCCGTGTCAGCATGCCCAGCAGGGCACCTGCCGCCAACAGCTCTGCGCGAGCTTCCGCCATGCCTGCCATATCTTTGCGATCGGCGGCACCATTCGCAGCGCCCGCAAGCCGAGAGAGCTCAGCCAGTGCGATCGGCGTGTTTAGATCATCGCTCAGCGCATCACGCACACCACGGTCCTGAGCAATTCCGCCTTCAGCGTCCCAGACGCGGCGCAGCGCCCCATAAATACGGTTGAGCGTCGCTTTGGCTTGCTCAAGCAAATCCTTGGTCCAATCGAGCGGTGCGCGGTAATGCCCGCTCAGCATAGCGAACCGGATCACCTCGCCATCCCAATCTTCCAGCAGATCATTCAGCAGAACAACATTGCCGAGGGATTTTGACATCTTCTCGCCGCCCATATCGAGGAAGCCATTGTGCATCCAGTAATTCGCCCAAGTCTGACCGTGCGCACACTCTGATTGGGCAATTTCGTTTTCGTGGTGCGGGAATTGGAGATCTACGCCGCCGCCATGAATATCGACGGTCTTGCCGAGATGCTTGGTCGCCATGGCAGAACACTCGATATGCCAGCCTGGTCGGCCGCGGCCCCATTTACTGTCCCAGATGGCGTCTTCTGGCTCGCCCGGTTTTGCGAACTTCCAAAGCGCAAAATCAGACGGGTCGCGTTTGCCCAGATCGACATCGACACGGGCCCCAGCTTGATTGTCTTCCGGCTTACGTTTCGCAAGGCGGCCATAGTCTTCCATTTGCGGAACATTGAAGAAGACGCCCGCGTCGGTGGCATAGGCGTAACCTTTGCGCTCCAGCGTTTCGATGATGTCGAGCATTTCACCAACGTGATCGGTTGCCCATGGGACGATCGTTGGCGGCAGCGCGTTCACTGCAGCAGCGTCTTCATCATAGATCTTCGCGTACTTGGTCGTGATCTCTTCGATCGACTCGCCCGTCTCTTGGCTCGCCGTGATGATCTTATCTTCAATATCGGTAACGTTGCGCGCATAGACCACGGCGTCCTCACCATAGGTGGAGCGCAAAAGACGAAACAGAGTGTCAAACACCATTACTGGCCGGAAGTTACCAATATGGGCGCGGTTATAAACGGTTGGCCCGCAGACATACATGGTCACGCGGGAAGGATCTTGGGGCTCAAAAACGCGTTTTTCGCGGTTCAGCGAATCGTAAAGGCGGATAGACATGTCGAACTCATCTGTCAGGGAAAAAGAGGTAAAGCGAAGGCTGGCTAAGGCGGGTGGGCCCTAGCCGCAAATACAGACGCAACAGATGACGTGCTTTTGCATCGCCGACTCCTCAATCTAGCGCTGACTTAGGCGTCTAAACGGGATTTGGCAATGGCAGGTTAAAGCTCTCCGAGATCAATCAGAGAATTGGTGCTCGCTAAGACTGCCTCTTTGGCCGGAATATAGTCCAACCCTAGCACGCGCTTCGATTTCTCGTTCGAAAAGGATCGTTCTTTTTCGAGCTCTGGCAAGATTTGTTTGAGCGTTGGATTTACCAGCGTCAACATGCGCACCAACCAACTCGGCAACTCTCCCTTTGGAAGCTTGCGGTCCGGATAGGCCTCTCGAAGGATTTCGCCAATCCGCGCAAAGCTCAGAATTTTGTCACCGACAAGGAACCGCTCGCCAGCGGCTTCCGGGGCTTCCATCGCTGCAACATGGGCATGCGCGACATCGCGAACATCGACGATACCGAAGGTCAATTTCGGGAATGCTGGAACCTTGTTCAACATTGGCTGCGTGACAAGCTCCAATGAAGCCGACACGTCAGCGCTCATGGCGGGTCCAAGCACAGCCACCGGGTTAATGGTCGCCAGCTCCAACCCTGCGCCATCGCCTTCAATATAGTCCCAGGCTGCCTTTTCGGCGATCGCCTTCGACCGCGTATAAGCTGTATTGTCTTTGAGATTGTCCGGGTTTGACCAGTGTGTTTCGTCCAAAACCGGTGGACGGCTATCGCCCCACCCATAAGCGATTGAGGCCATAGAGGACGTCATCACGGCACGCTTCACACCCGCGGCTTTTGCAGCTTTGAGTGCACGAAGGGCGCCTTCTTTTGCCGGAATGATCAAATCATTTGGATCTTTGGGAAGATTGCTCGGGATGGGAGAAGCAAGGTGCTGGAGATAAGTCACACCCTCCATGGCTTTGGCCCACCCCTCATCCTTTGTCAGGTCGGCGCTGACCAGTTCAATCTCAATCGGTTTACCCGAATATTTGCTCAAGGTGGCATTCAGCTGCTCGGCTTTACTAGCGGAGCGCGCGGTACCGCGGACTTCATAGCCCTTATTGATCAGCGCGAGAATTGTGTGCGACGCGATAAAACCGGTGGCGCCGGTAACGAGAACTTTGGTCATGAGAAGGCCTCCTTGTGGAATTCTGAACGATTTGTTCGATATTCACAAGAGATCGCCTGATCACGATTTTGGATTTGCGCTCCGTCGCTCGCGCCAGCCAATGTAGAATGTAGACACAACGATGATCGCCGCACCGACCCAAACGCTCACGCCAGGGATCAAGCGAAACACCCAGAAGTCGGCAACCGCTGACATGGGCAGGCGGAGATAGTCGATCGGCGATAAGAAAGACGCATCACCGATGCTCATCGCGTAGATGAAGCAAAATTGCGACGCGAACCCGAACGCACTCATCGCCAAGATGAGCATCCAATCCTGCAGCGAGACTTCGTGCCAAAACACATAGAGAAACGGCGCCAGCAAAATACTCGAGAACATGTTCGCATAAAGCAAGAGCACCATGGCGGGCAGCTCAGCGCTTAGGAATTTCACCATAACGATCGCGGCTGCCAAACTGAAGGCGCTGATCAGCGCTACCAGACTGCCGAGATCAAAGCCGCTCATGTCGAGCGCGCCCGGCTGCCAAAAGAAAAACAGGCCCGGCATGACCATGATTAGAACCCCTAAGAATCCAACAATCAGCGCGGCCCAGCGATGCGGTCCCACAAACTCGCGCAGGGCCAGCGCGGCAAGCAGGGTTACGAAGAGTGGGCGCGTAAAACTTATCGCGTTGAACTGCGCCAAGGTCAGCATGAAGAAATCAGAGACCGCGACAATGGCGAGGGTAAAGCCAAGCGTTCCGAACAGACTTCGCCAAATGAGCAACCAAGGCCGCTTCGTCTTCATCTTGTCAAAGCCGATCGCCGCCACGAATGGCAGCGCCATAGTCATTCCGAAAAACGCCCGCCAAAAGGCTAGGAAAACGGGATGAACATCCGCCGATAAGAGCTTGTTGAGCAGAAGGTAGAAGGTAAACCCGACCCCAGACAGAACCATGACAAAAGCGCCGCGCAGATTGCCTGAGAGCCCCGTCCTGTTAACCTGTTCGTAACCGGATCCTTCCCCCTTATCTGACATGAACAATTTCTCCGCAGCCGATTTAGACGCTATAGACCGCCTTTGGCGATCTGTTCCAGCGGATCATGTTTGGACCGGCTGGTCGGCCAGCGGAGAGGAACCAAAAGAGATCACCCTCTACCGCACACAGGCGCACTGGCGCCGCTTTCCCTTACGCAAGTCAAACGGCGAATTTGTACTCTTTGACGATCGCGGCACGGAGGTCGCCAGGTCGGCCACGCCTGAGGATCTTTTGCAACAAGTTGAGGCGATTCCAGGCCTGACAGCCTAGATCAGCTGCCCTGCCCACCGCGCATCGCCTCAGCCATTTGTTCGGCTTGTTCTGGCGTGATCCCCAGCGCGTCCAAGATGGGGCCGCCGAGTTGCTCATTCCAGCTATGCGGCGGTCCCACGGTAATGCCGCCATCCACAACGAACTCGCCGCCAGTGACAAATCCAGCCGCATCCGAACTTAAGAACGCTGCCATATTTGCAATATCTTCGCCTTTCCCAGTCCGGCCAACAGGCTGCATGGCCCCGCCAGCCTGGGCGACCATCTCCGCCATCTGATCGGCTTGTTCACGCGGTAATCCTAAGGACGCCCCGAAGATCGACGTGGCGATAAACCCAGGCAGGATCGCATTCACCCGAATCTGGTGCTTGGAAAGTTCAGCAGCCGCCAGCTTCGAGAAATGCGCCACCGCTTTCTTTGCGACAGAGTAAGTGATTGGGGCGTATCCCGCGCACACCGCTGAGATGGAAGATGTGTTGATGACGCTGCCGCCCCCGCGCGCTTTCATATGTGGCACCGCGAAATGCGTTCCCGCAAAAACAGACTTTAACAGCAAGTCCATGGTGAAACTGTAGCCATCAAGGTCGAGCTCTTCCACGGAACTCGAGGTCCCGCCGCTTCCAGCATTGTTCCAGAGAATGTCGAGCCCCCCAAACGTATCGACCGCTGACTGCATCAAAGCTTCTAATGCTTTCATGTCGGTCACGTCGCAATGCTGGTAGGCGACTTTGTCTTCGCCAAACCGCGCAACAAGCGCAGCGCCTTTATCATCTTGAAGATCAGCGGCGACGACTTGCGCGCCAGCCTCGACGAAAACCTCAACCCCGGACGCGCCAATCCCGCTCGCGGCGCCGGTGATGACTGCCACTTTGCCTGTTAAGTCCGTCATGAAGATCCTCCTGAATTTTGTTTTGCGCATGGGGCGGGATGGTAACGCGCGCGTCAAGGCGGTTCGCCGCGTCAATCGAGACTCAAATCGGATCCTGACAAAGTTTGGCAGGAGCCTCTGTTAGGGTCAGAGCCTCAACCAATCACAGAAGGAGCCCTCCCATGACTTTCACACCTAACCACTTTGCTTGCTGGTTCGAAATCCCGGTGTCCGATCTCGAAGCTTCCCGGGATTTCTACGCCAAAGTCTTCGATATGGAGCTTAAGATCGAAGATGGCGGACCCAATGATTTGGTGATGTTTCCGGTCGGGGACGAAGCCGGCGGCGTCTCTGGGCATCTCTATCCAGGAACACCGTCCGAGAATGGCCCGACCATTCACCTCGTGGTTCCAGACAGTCTCGCAGCGGCGCGCCCTCGGCTCGAAGCCGCCGGTGGAAAGGTCGAATCTGAGAATATTGAGATCCCTACCGGACACTTTTGCTATGCCCGCGATTTAGATGGCAATTCGATCGGTCTGTTCGAATTCAAATCCTAAACCAAAGACCGCCGCCTTTAGCCCCTGTTTTGCTGAAGGCGGCGCTTGACTCTTGGCGTCTAATCTTGTTTTACACGCCGCTTCAGGACGGGTCGGTGTGGCGCTGCCGTTGTAATCGTTACTTTCACGAAGAGAGTGACCAGCCCACGTCAAAAATTGAGGTCTAATATGTCACGTCGTCACTCGGCGAAGTACAAGATTGATCGCCGTGTCGGCGAGAACATCTGGGGACGCCCCAAATCACCAGTTAACAAGCGCCCAAACAAGCCAGGTCAGCACGGTCCAAACCGCCGTGGTAAAGTTTCTGACTTCGGTATGCAGCTGATGGCCAAGCAGAAACTCAAGTTTCACTATGGCGACATCACTGAGAAACAGTTCCGCGCGACGTTTGTTGAAGCAGCTCGCCGTAAAGGCAACACCGCTGAGAACCTGATCGGTCTGCTCGAGTCTCGTCTCGACGCATTCGTTTACCGTTCGAAGTTCGTACCAACAATCTTCGCAGCACGTCAGTTCGTGAACCACGGTCACGTCACTGTAAACGGAGTGAAGACAAATATCGGGTCTTACCGCCTCAAGCCAGGCGACGTTGTTCAAGTTCGCGAAAAGTCTCGCAACATGGCGCTCGTTCTTGAAGCCCTCGGCTCTCCAGAGCGCGACCTGCCGGAATATATTGAAGTCGACCCAAAAGCGATGACGGCAACATATATCCGCATGCCAGAACTTTCCGACGTCCCATACCCGGTTCAAATGGAACCAGCCCAGGTCGTCGAATACTATTCTTCATAACAAGTTTAACTTGTTAAAATTTAGAAGCCGCGCTTTCTTGGCGCGGCTTTTTCTTTTTGGAGAAACAGATGAGAAATATTGCGCTCGCGAGTTCGCTAATCTGTATTTCAGGGTGTCAGCTTTCGTATGCAGACCCAATGCAGCGGTTCGAGGCGTTTGGCTGCGAAATCGAGGATTTAAGGCGCTGAATCTCAACCAGTTGAAGATCGAGCAGAGGAGATCTATGCCGCAGAGCTTTGGATTAGTTTGGGAAGGTTGTCCCCAACTTCGATTATTCTCTCCGGCCAGAACGGCAGGTGGCAACTCAACAGTTTTGTCGGGCGTTCGGATCTTGAGAAGACTACATCGGGCGTCTTTGCTGGTGAGTACAGATCAGTCTTCTTCGAGGTTCCCGCAGACCGGGTTATTCAGTTCAAACAGGCTCTATCAGAGCAGAACTTAAGTACTCTGCCGGCGCCAAAGCCCTCCGTTACGAATACACCGAACAGCAACGGTGTGGTTGGCAAAATATGCCTCGACGGCGCTAGGCTTCAGGCCAAGTACCTTTCTCCCGAAACGGTTTGGGCCGTGGACCAACATCAGTGCCACGGACGATCGGATATCGATGCTTTCGCAGACGTCCTGTTTGATCTCGCCTTGGAGTTTGACCCCAAACTGGAAGCTTATCGTTTCACGCTGCCAAGCCGCGACGGATCCGATTAGAAACCCCTTAAAAGCCGCATTCGCAACAGCTTACCCGCTTGTTTTCAAAGCAGAACCATGCTCGGTATTGCGAAAACTAGGGGGAGAAACTGCGTCCATGATTAAACGCCTTATCACTGCTGCACTCATATCCGGCCTTGCCGTTACGTCTGCAGCGATCGCCGATAACACTGAATACGTTTCGATTATCACCAAACAACTCGATGATGTTGAGACGCGCATGAAACCCGTCATGGAAAGCTCTGATCGGCAGATGCTCCGCGTTGGTGAGATTATCAGCCTAACCGATAAAGAACGGAATGGTGCTTATTATCTGACCGAGCTCGAACCGAATACGAACTATCTCATCGTCGGCGTTTGCGATGGCGACTGCGGGGATCTGGATCTTCAAATTGACGACCCATCGGGCACGACCCTCGACACAGACGTTGAGGATGACGACGCCCCGGTCCTCGAATTCAAAACTGACGCAGATACGTTCTATTACAAACTTCTAGTAGACATGGTGACCTGTAAGACAGACGCCTGTTTCTACGGCGTTGGTATTTTCAAAACAGACGCCGAGCCAGCTTCGAATAGCTCTAGTGATTATTCGGGCGTGATCGATCGTCAATTGGCCGCCATCCGCCAACAAGTCACCGAAGCTGCGAACCAAAACGGACGAGAAGTCACGCAAATCTTTGAGCATAGAAGCATGCTAACGACAGGTTCTGAGGACGTGATCGCCCTCGACGATATCAAAACACTTGAGCGCTATGTTGCGGTCGCGGTCTGCGATCAGGATTGCGATGCTCTCGATCTTCAAATCGACATAACGATGGTTGGCACAGAACCTGACCCGATTGCGGAAACCAACGAGCGAACTGATTTCCCAATGCTCGAATTTGTGGGTCGCCCATTTTCGGAGCACAGTGCGACTGTACGTATGACTGAGTGCTCCAGCGAGCCTTGCTTCTATGGCATGGTTGTCTATGCCCTCAGCGACAAAAGCTAGGCGCCCAAGAACGGAGTTCTCCAATGTCCCAACCCAAGATTGATGACGTCCGCAACGCTATAATTGCAACGCCGGGGGCGGCCTTCGATTTGTCGAAACGCGATTCGGGCGACCGCTCGCTCTTTCCGGACAAGAAAGACGCGCGGGCCAGCCTCAAAGACGATGCTGAGGCCATCAACGAGTTGCAGGACAAACTCTACGCCAATCGTGACCAAGCGCTCTTGGTCGTTCTGCAAGGCATGGATACGGCTGGTAAAAGCGGCGTCATTCGCAACGTCTTTGCCGACACAAGCCCGCTTGGTATGCAAGTCCGCGCGTTCAAAGCACCCAGTAAGACAGAGCTCGCCCATGACTATCTTTGGCGTATCCATGACGCCGTCCCGCGCAAGGGCCGGATCGGCATCTTTGATCGCTCGCACTATGAGGATGTCCTGGTCGTAAAGGTTCGAAACTTCGCGCCGGACGAAAAAGTTGAGCAGCGCTATGACCAGATCAATGCGTTCGAAAAGCACTTGTCAGAGAACGGCGTGAAGATCCTAAAATTCATGCTGAATGTTGGCTATGAAGAGCAGGGCATTCGCCTACGCGAACGCCTCACCGAAGAGCATAAGCTTTGGAAGTTTAATCCGGGCGATCTTGAGGATCGAAAGCTTTGGCCAGACTTTATGTCGGCCTATGAAACCGCAGTGCAGCGGTGTTCAACGCCGCATGCGCCTTGGTATATTGTTCCAGCGGATAGCCGAACCCGTCGGAATGCGATGATAGCCCGGATCGTTCGCGGCGCGCTGGAGGATATGAACCTCTCATGGCCAGACCCGGGCTACAAAGCTGATGATTTTCAGTTCGACTAGCCCGTCTAACCGCGGATCGACACAGAACCGCCACTAGACTTATCTGAGGTCACATCGGTTGGACCGCCATAAACGTCTACATCGGCGCCGCTAGATGCTTCCGCATTGACGCTGCTGGTGACGTGAATGGAAATATCAGAGCCGCTAGACGCATCGGCCATACCATTTTGGCAAACCAGGTCTTGCGCTTCGATATCAGAGCCAGAAGATGAATCCGCGCGAACGGTCTCGCATTTCCCTGAGACGGAGGCATCTGAGCCGCTCGACGTTTCGATCGTGACGGTGCCACCCTCAACGCCTGTGAGCGTTACATCAGACCCTGAAGATACATCGATCGAGATTTGAGAGCCGGTCATGCCGCGGCCGATTACATCAGACCCTGAAGAAGCCTCAACGCTGCTAATCGCTGGTGCGCTGACGGTGATGTCATAACGTTGGCGCTTACGACCCCAGCCCCAATTATTCTTCTTACGCTTCAGAACGAGCGTATCGCCTCTCACTTCAACGACGATATCGCTGAAGTCGCCTTTCTTATTCTCAACTGTGACAGGCCCAGCTGCGCCTTGTTCAAAATTGAGATCGAGACCGGCTGAAATGTCGATCGCGGTAAAGCTTCCAACATCATAGGTACGGGTTTCAGCACTGGCGGCGCCAGCAAAGCCAAGCGCAATTAGGCTGGCGACAGGAAAAGTGCGGATCATGAGGGTTCGCTCCATAAAACGGTGTTAGAGATCCTGAACGTCCCCCTTCT
Organism: Henriciella sp.; assembly: GCA_013213785.1. GTDB lineage: Bacteria > Pseudomonadota > Alphaproteobacteria > Caulobacterales > Hyphomonadaceae > Henriciella. The sequence goes on from JABSPZ010000006.1 coordinate 350,984, forward strand.
TACATATCGAAAAACAATAAGTCAAACACTTTTGACTACATTTGTGGTCTTTATCGCTCGTCGCGAATTCCGACCAAAAGTGAGTCCATAGCGACGGAGCGGGGGGATCGGATCGTTACAAGACCGTTCGAGGCTATCTGGGGTCGTATATGAAAAGAATATCCATCACTATTGCGGCTGCGCTTTGTGCCGCTTGCTCGGGCGGAGGCGGCAGCACGCCTGCGGAGCAACCCGTAACCATCAGTCCACCTCCACCGCCGCCGCCGGCCAGTGCGCCTTCTTTAGAAAGCGAAACCGATATCGTTTATGGCAGCGGACTCGTTGAGAATAGCGCCGTCGATCTGCTGCTCGACATTTACCAACCTGAGGGAGAGTGTACCGATCCGCGCCCTTTCGTGCTCGGCATTCATGGCGGCGGATTCACCGGCGGCTCTAAAAGTGCAGCGCCCTGGATAACCAATATGGAAGCGGTGGCGGGCCGCGGACTCATAGGGCTCTCAATAGACTATCGCCTTGTCGGAGATCTACCGCTGGTATCGGCAGAATTTCAGCCCCTACTTGATGAATTGCTCACATTGGCAGATCAAATAAACCTCGATGATCGCCAGCGCGACCAGCTCAATGCCGCTGTCGCTGCGTTTGAAGACACCACAGTCGCACTAGAATGGGCGCGCGAGAATGCCGAGGCGCGCTGTCTTGATATTGACCGCTTTGCGATTTGGGGATCATCCGCCGGGGCAATAACGGCGTTGCACGTTTCATACGCGCTAGATGATTTCTTCATCGACCGTCCAGATCCGCTCGTGACAGTGGATTATTGGGGGAGCCTCTTCCTGCCGGGGCTGATCGATGCCAATGGCCCGCCGCTCTATATCCTTCATGGAACGAATGATACAACGCAAGTCTATGAAGACACGGCCGTACCATTGGCTGCAGAAGCGGATGCTGCTGGGATACCGTACACGTTCTACACCATTGAAAATGGCCCGCACGGATTCGGCAGTGTCGACCCCAGCCGTGTTCATATCAACGGCAATGATCCGACCGAAGTGACGGTCGATTTCATTGAGGCTCATTTGACCGACGGAACACCGCTTTACGAAATCCAAACGGTAGAGCGGGCGCCCTAGTCGCGAATTCCAAACACATCCGCGACGATTTCAACAAGGTCCAGCATTTCGCCGATTTGCTGAATTGCGAGCCGGATGGCGGCATCGCTGTCTAGGCCAGTGTCCTGACTGGTCAGATCGAAACGGTTCGGACCCTCTAATGCGACAACTAAGTGATCGCCTTGAGCGGTTGCGCGCACTTGATCGCCATGCGCCAGATCGATCACGCGCGCCATGACATCAGGAGTGAACACGAACCGCGCTTCAACCTGATCATTGGACCGGACTTGAAAGTCGTCTTCAAAATCATTGGATTCCAATCGCACCCGTTCCAAGCGGTCTGCTTCGCCGGGTTTATGCCAGCCAATTTTCTTCGATCTCAACTGTGTCGTGCTTTGTAAGGGTCGCGGCAATTCCAGGACGATGAGAAGCGCGTGTTCGGCTTCATAGACGGTGCCGTCGTCTGTGCGGCGCAGCGCGCGAACGACTTCGAACGCATCAAAATGCAAACCCGCATGATCGCCAGCGAAGCCATCCTCGAGCCGGGTAAGTCCGGTTTCTCTTGCTTTCTTGGTCTCTTCATCGGCACCGCCAATGTGGATCACGGTGGCGAGCTCGACCAGGCCAGACGCCCGCGCCGCCGCGACCGCTTTATCTTGCCCGTTAAATTCTTCCAGCGCTTCATGAAGCCGTTTGAAGCTGTCCTGGAAAAAACCTTCTCTGCTCTGCTGCGCCACAATCCCCTGACCGCCGCCGGGCGCGGCGACATATCTAAGTCCGACATGGTTTGCCAGTGGCGCAAAGACGGAATCGCGAAAGCTGAGGTCCGCAATCATGCGATCAATCTGAATCTTCGCGATTTTCGCAATCGAAGGCCGGGCCATGAAGAACGCAATGACCAGCCCTATGACAAAGCCGAATATGCCGAAGGTAGAACTGAAACCGATCAAGATCAGGAGGCCGATAAAGGCCACGAAACAGCCTCCGCCATAGAGCGCATTGATCGGACTCGGATTCGCCAGTCTCGGTTTTGCGTCTTTCAACTTTGGAAGCGTATCCCGCTCTGCGATGTCTCGCAGTCCGGCGAACCCATATCGACGCTCTAGCGCGTCCCAGCTCTTAGGTTCTGCCTGTCCCGAAGTTCCGCTCATGCCTGCATCCTTAACGTCCCACACATTGGGCACACTAAGTCGATCGGGACAAAAAAAAAGCCCGCCCCAGACGGGACGAGCTTTTTAAACTCAATTCGCCGTTTGGCGAGCGGCTTACATAAAGCCTTTGAACTTGTCTTTGAAGCGAGACACGCGGCCACCGCGGTCCAGGTTCGCATTGCGATCACCGGTCCAAGCTGGGTGCGAGCTAGAGTCAATGTCGAGGACGAGCTTATCGCCTTCGCTGCCCCAAGTTGAGCGGGTTTGATACTCCGTTCCGTCAGTCATGACGACGGTGATGAAGTGATAATCTGGATGGCCTTCGGCTTTCATCGCGGGTGCCTCTTTGAGTGTGTTGCGGACCGATTACTGACCGGCCCTAAAATCTCGAAAGCGCGGACATACAGGAAGGGCGATGTAAGCGCAAGCCAATTGAGTCAGGCCGCAGCTTGGATGGGCTCACTGGCGGATCTGACAGTTTCGGTCAGGCGAGCACTCTGATGTCTTGATCGAAAAACATCGAGGTTCCCCCGAATGCGTTTAGACTCTTTCATAACTGCTACACTCATCACCAGCGCGATCGTCACGACCCCCGTCGCCCGCGCTGAATGCGACATCTCTCAAACCAAGTGAGCCTTGAATGGCGGGAAGTGCAATATTCACTTCACCAACCGAACAGCGGATGCTGGCGGACTGGATGGCAAATCTAACATCAATCAGACGACCGCTATTCAAGCGGTGCGCGTGAAAGCCGTAGATTCGAAGGATAATAAGGTTGGCAACAAGCTGATCATCCAAGCCGGCGACACAAAAACGATGAACTTGGATAAGAAGGCGAAGAAGCACTTCCACGCCATTCATCTTCGATCTGAAAATGCGGGCTTCATGTTTGGGGCCAGCACGATGCACTGTGACGATGTGGTCGCCGTCCTGAACGGCAATGGGAAATGCAAGCTCTTCCATGGCAACCGCAAAGTTGGCGGGAATCTGATCACCCATATCGGGTACAAATGTGATGGTGGAAACGTGGGAGGTCCAAATGCCTAGACGTCCAGCGACCTATTTGGCGATTGCCAGCTTAGCAACCATTCCTCTCTTCATGGCGCCAAACGCCAGCGCAGAATGCGATATCTCGCAGACCAAGTGCGCCGTGAATGGCGGCAAGTGTAACATCAAGTTCCGCAATATTACCGGCGTCTCGACCGGGTCCGGCAAAGATACGAGTATCAACCAGACCGCAGAGGCGAAGATCATTAGGGTCAAGGCCGTCAAACAGAATGGCAAAAAGGTCGGCAATGCGTTGACCATTAATTCTAGCGCCAACAAGTCGCTAAATCTCGACAAGAAGGCGAAAAAAGACTTCGCCAAGATCCATATCACCTCTCCCGCTGACAAAGCGGTCCGCGGTATCACCATGAGCTGTGAACACGTCAAAGCCGTCCTGAATGGGACCGGAACGTGCAAGGTTTTCTACGGCTACATGAAATATGACCACAGCAATTACCGGCTCGGCTACACCTGTAGCGGAGACCGCGTCGTCAAACCAGAAACATAAGACCCCATGATTAGAAGACTCGCCCTCTCTGCTCTCGCTTTAGGCATGCTGACCCCATCCGCTCAGGAAGTGAACGTGAAAGCGCGCAAGCGAAATGGGGATAAAGCGGGCAACAAACTGATCATCAATGCTGGCGCGAGCGGGACGATGAATTTTGACAAAAAGGCGAAGAAAAATTTCCAGGATGTTCGGCTCTACTCTAAAATGAACCGAGGTCATGTCGGCAGCATTATCATGAGCTGCGAAGAAATCGTCACGGTGCTTGATGGCAGCGGTGTCTGCAAAATCTTCCAAGGATATCGGCACAACTCGAAGAGCTCGAAGGAATTTTTCTTGGGCTATAGGTGCGATGGTCGGAGTGTTTATGGACCAACGGGCGACCCGAGCATGTAGGTGTTTAGACACCATTCTCCGCGACGCCAGTGGCAAGCTCCGGGTCGAGATAATCCGCCGTGATCCGCTTATCTGCTTTATCCAAACGCCAAGTATAGTAGGCAAAAGCCATCCAGCTCAGATGGAATACAAAGCCTGAAATCAGGGCAATCCAGCCGGGGATCGGCCCGATATGCGCGCGGTGCAAGAACTCCGACCAGGACGTCACATCGCTTGGATGCATCCCAATTTTGGCATAATAGGCGGCGCCCTGGATCAGGAATAACCAACCATAATTGCGTCTGAGCCGCCGGCCAATCGCTCGCATCGCTGAGATCCGATGCCGCGGGCGCATATAGTCATCAGACAGAGCCGTGCCCTTATCCATAGCGATCTGGGCGCCGCGACCGCGCAAGATCGGAACGTAATTGGTGATTTCGATCATCCGTGCGCGAAACTTCCAAACATAGAAATAGCGATACCGGCGCGCTTCCAGAATGAGGAACATCGCAGACAGCAAACCCACAAGGACGATCGGCAAAGGAGATGCCTGCTCATTTGCGAAGCTGACGGAAAACGCGATCCCGGTCGACACCACCGCCCAATTGGTCGTCATGTCGAGTCGCTGGCGCCAAATCGTCGAGCGATAGACTTCTGCACGGTACAAGTGCGCGAGCGCGCCAACTTCGGCGCTGCCGCAAATCGCTTCTGGTGGATCCTGATCAGCCTCTATCATGGTCGGAAGTATAAGCTGAATCGCTCAGCCGCCAATCAAGCTTTTCTGTCCATCGCAGTAGCCATGCTCCAGGATCGCGCGGTACCCATCGAGAACACGGCGAATATCACGCGTATCATCTTCGTTTCTGATCGACCGAACCCGGCTTAGAAGACTCGTTGCATCGCCATGAATTCGGGCCTTCCAAAACGCATAGCGAATATTATCTGGTGCATCCGTAGAGCGCAGCGCCTGTTGAAGCAGCGCCGCGTCGCAGCGCGCCATCGCAAGTTCTGCAGCCGCGTGCGCGAGGTTGGGTCTCTCGAACTTCGAGGCCGAACCAAGCATACCCAGCATAGCCGAATTGATTCTGAGCGCCGCTGCCGCGTCCGTGGCGTGTAAACGCTTACCGGCTGAAAGCAGCACGTCAGCGCGCCCAAAATTTAGCGGATCTGCCCGCCGCTCCGCCAATGTTAAAAGAGACTCGACGCCTCCATCAGCGAGGATCGGTTCTGCGACCTGCCAGCCATAATCTGCATAGGCCGGTACATCGTCGGCGCTTTGATCAAAACGAGCTTCCCATTTGTTGATGACGGCTTCATTGCCCGACAGCGCTGCGATTTCTAAAAACGCGCCTGCGAGCCGCTGCCGCTTGTCGTCTGGCAAGAGCAAAGCCGCGCTCCAGGCCGCGCCCAAGACACATGCCGTTTCTTCCTGATCACAGCCAAGCGGGTCTGCCATCACCTGCGGCGCGCCCAAAAGCAGTCCAGATATCAAAGAGACCAACCATTTCATGTGGACTGGATATCGGAACAAGACTGAACGGGAGCTGAGTAAATGAAAGATTTCAGAGATTTAGCCGCGGCCGCGATACGGAGCGACGCCCGTATCCGGCACATAGAGTCCTTCTGGAACCGCACCGGTTTGCCAAAACACATCGATCGGAATTCCGCCGCGCGGGTACCAATATCCGCTGATCCGAAGCCAACGCGGTTGAAGCAGATCTGCGATATCTTTACCGACCCGAAGCGTACAATCCTCATGGAAACCGCCATGGTTACGGAAGCTTGTCAGGAAGAGTTTGAGGCTTTTACTTTCGACCAGCCAGTCGCCTGGCGCGTAATCTATGACCAGATGCGCAAAGTCAGGCTGTCCGGTCACCGGACAAAGTGAGGTAAATTCCGGGGCAACAAAGCGCGCCAGATAGAGCGTGTCAGGGTGAGGATTCAGCACGCGCTCAAGCTTCGCCTCATCCGGCGAGTTTGGCGCTCCGATCTGCTGGCCGAGTTGATCCAGGCCGTCATAGATAGACTTCTCAGACATGGTCACCCCAAGACTGTTGGAATGAGATCAAACCGCATTCCGATATAAAGAACATAAGCCGTCAGCAAAACGCCGCCTTCCCAGCGCGCGAGCTTGCGACCGGTAAAGGCAAACACGAAGAGCAAGAAGACAGATAGGAACAGCGCGCCCATATCCGTCCAAGTGACAATGCTTGCCGCTTGGCCAAATTGCATGGCTGCGATCTCAAGCGGAACGCCGGCTGCCGCGCCAGGTTCGATCAGCGTGAATGGGAAAACAATCGCTGAAACGCCGAGAATGCCCAAAATGTTGAAAACGTTCGAGCCAAGCACATTGCCGAGCGCGACGTCTGCCTTGCCCTTACGTGCCGCCACAATCGACGTGACCAGCTCTGGAAGACTGGTGCCGATCGCCACGATCGAAATCCCGATAACGGTTTCTGAAACCCCAAACAGTCTCGCTGCATCTGATCCACCAGACACGAGGAATCGAGCGCCGACGATCACGCCGACAATCCCGCCAATCGTCATGACGATTGAAAGCCATGTTGGGTCATCATGCTCAAATTCTTCTGCTTCTTCGCCGTGCATCTCTCCAGCGGCGCTATTCGCGCGGCGGTCTAGAATGACGGAAACGACGAGATACGCAATGAGCAGCGCGGTGAAGGCAACCCCGGTTGTTCGGGTAAAACCATCGATCCACACAATCACTGCAAAGAGGACGGTGACGCCCACCATGAAAGCACCGTCCCGGGCCAATGCTGCCGGGTTGGTGGTGATCGCCCGAACGAATGCCGCAGCGCCGATAACAAGCAAAATGTTAGCGACGTTTGAGCCGATAACATTCCCAATTGAGAGGCCCGTTGCCCCTTCGCTTAAGGCCTGAAGACTCGTGACCATCTCTGGCAGACTGGTTCCGAACCCGACCAAAGTCAGACCAATCACCAATTCCGACATGCCAACTTTTCGAGCGATACCGACAGATCCACGGACCAGCGCTTCACCTCCGATGAACAGGAGAAAGAAACCGCCAAGGATCAAGAGGGTCATCATCATGGAACATTGCTCCGAAAATCTAGGCGCTGATATGGACGCACTTGCCAAGATGTCCAAGCGGGTAAATGATTTCTCCCGAGAGATATAGTCCTGAGGGAGGCCTGGATGCAGTTGAAAACGATTCTGACAGTCATTGTATTGGCGTGCGCGCTGCCAGCATGTGCGGTCAATGTGAACGTCAATGATACACAGCTTATCGGGAGCTCGGAAACCGATGAAGACAGAATCCTTAGTGTGTTATCGACACAGCAATCAGCCTGGAATGCCGGCGACATCGACACGTTCATGGCCGGCTATTGGCAGTCTCCGGAGCTGCGCTTTGCCTCGGGAGGGTCCGTGACCAAGGGCTGGCAAGAAACGCGCGACCGATATCATGCCAACTATTCAGATCGCGCTTTGATGGGCGAGCTCTCTTTTTCGGATTTAGATGTCAATATGGTGAGCTCTGACGCCGCTGTGGTGCATGGGGCCTGGTCGCTCGCCCGCGCCGAGGACAATCCATCCGGACTCTTCACACTCGTATTCCGCGATTTGGACGGCGGGTGGAAAATCGTCAGCGACACAACTACGTCGGCGGACTGATCATGGCACTGCCTCGCATCCGCCAACTCGTCTTCGCGTCTTACGATTCGGAAGACATTGAGCGCCTTCGTCATGTCTTAGATCTCGGCGCCGGTTTTGTAGATCCGGGTGTTGGCGAGTTTGGGCTCACCAATAGAGTCTTCTCATTAGGAAATCAGTTTCTGGAGGTTGTTGTTCCTGTTGAGGAGAAGACAGCCGCGGGTCGGTTTCTCGATCGAAGCCAAGGACTCGGGGGCTATATGGCGATTTTCCAGACCGATGATCTAGCGCGTGTCCGAGCTCATGCAGACGAAAATAAGATTCGCCGCGTCTGGGATATCGATCTGAAGGATATCTCAGCCAGTCATCTGCACCCAGCTGATATCGGCGCGGCCATCGTCTCTATCGATGAAGCGCGCCCGGCAGGGTCTTGGAGATGGGGCGGACCGGACTGGGAAAAGAATTCTGCGCCGGGCACGCTGCAAGAGCTCGAAATCACAGCCGCTGACCCGCAATCCCTCGCGCAGCGGTGGGGCGGCGTTCTGAATGTCGCGCCAGAATCAGTCGGACACGACATTTGGGAATTGCAGCTCGCGGTAGGGATCGTTCGGATCATTTCGGGTGATCGTGATCATTTGAGCAAATACACTCTTATCCATCCCGAGCCCGAAGCCTGTTTGGAGCGCGCGCGGGTGGCAGGATTACCCGTCCAAGACGCAAGCTTTCAATTCGCCGGCGTGCAGATCGCACTTATGACAGATTGATCGGTTCGTGTTGGGCGCTACAAGGCGAGGTTAGGGATTCGCCAGAGCAAATGGCGCGATAAGGGTTTTTGCAATGAAACAGGGCACGCTCGATCTCGAGACCAGCAATTCGCGCATTGAGAGCTTCATTGAAGGCAAGTTGTTTCGGAATTTCATCACGACTTTGATCATCGTGAATGCGATTATCTTAGGAGTGCTGACCTATGAGCGCTCAATGCCTGAAGGGCTCGTATCTTCACTAAGCTGGTTCGATCAGGCCGTAACTTTCGTCTTTTGTATCGAAATTGCACTGAAAATCTCCGTCTACCGGTTCAGCTTTTTCAAATCAGGATGGAACTGGTTTGACTTCCTCGTTGTCGCTATTTCGCTGATCCCAGGTGGCGCAGCGTTCTCAGTCCTCCGTGCCATGCGGGTGCTGCGCATTTTGCGGCTGCTGCACATCGTTCCGATGATGCGCAGGATCACGGAAGCTCTTCTGAACGCCCTCCCAGGAATGGGGGCGATCCTCGCAGTGCTGGCGCTCCTCACTTATGTTGGCGCGGTCATGGCGACCAATCTGTTTGGCGACACGACCAATGAAGAAGTGCTGCAGCTGTTTGGCGACCTGCCCAGCTCTGCCTATTCATTATTCCAAGTTATGACGATGGATGGCTGGCGCTTTGAAGTGGTGCAAAAAGTCGTCGATGACGGAAATCCATACGCGCCATTTTTCTTCCTGATCTTCATTTTCATCGCAAGCTTCGCGGTCTTGAACTTGTTTATCGCCTTGATCGTAGATGCACTCGCGGCCGAGCAGCGCGCCGCCACCGAAGAGCATCTCGATGAAATCGAAGAAGACATGGATGAGGAATTCGATTCCGCCGACAAAGAGCGCGATGAGATTATTGCGCTCTTGCAAGAGCTGAAAGCTGAGATCGCGGACCTCAAAGCCGAAAAAGCGAAATCCGCCTCCAAATAAAGATGTCCCGCCAGTGCAAGTCTGGCGGGACGATGGGAAGCGTAGGATGGGGGGACGCAAGCGCTTCCCACTTATTTTACCGGATCGTGGCTTAGCCGGCTGGTAGCAGAACTGTATCGATCACGTGGATGATGCCGTTAGACGCGGCGACATCTGCAGCGACGACCGTTGCTGTTGAACCCGGTGCGGTGAGCACAACACCATCTGTGCCATCAACATTCAAATCACCGTTTAGTGTGGTCGCAGTGATCGTTTGACCTGCGAGGTCTCCAGACTTCACTTTTGAGCCTGCAATCACGTGCAGTTTCAGAACGCCTGCAAGGGCGTCTTTGTTTTCTGGCATTAGCAAAGTTTCGACTGTGCCAGCTGGAAGTGCAGCAAACGCTTCGTCTGTAGGAGCAAATACAGTCAAAGGTCCGTCACCTTTCAGCGCGCCAACCAGACCAGCGGCTTCAGCGGCTGCAAGCAAAGTTGAGAAAGAGCCCGCAGCAGCGGCAGTATCAACAATGTCAGCTTTGGCTTTGGTGTAACCTTCGCCTGCAATGGCGGTTGTGTAGCTCGCATCGACGCGGTGTGTCGCGTCTTTTTTAGAGGAGCAAGTATCGGCAAATGCTGGAGCAGCAAGTAGACCGGCTGAGATTACGAGAGTTGCGAATTTCACGGGTTTTCTCCGTCACAAATTACGACCCGAACCATATCGGTGTCATATTAGGTACGATATCGTATATAAAATAGATTTTCGGATGACTCGATTTTAATGAATCAAAATCCGACCCCTTAAGGGGCGTGTCAGTTTCGCTCACTCACACTTTTAAGGAATACGCGCTATAGGTGTGCTCATGAATATGTGGCAGCGCCTGATTGAGAGCGGAAAACGCTTGTTCGATGTCGACGTCGAGGATGAACCTCTTCCGGCCGACCTCGAATGCGCGCCAGATCCGAATGATGTCGGTTTTACCGCTGCGGTTGTCGGCCTCGGTGCAAAAATGGCGAAAGCTGATGGCCGTGTCACAGATGACGAGATCATGGTCTTCTCGCGGGTTTTCCAGACTGCCCCGAAAGATGCGGCCGCCGTGCGGCGCGTGTTCAACCTCGCCCAGCAGACGGTCAGAGGCTACGAATCCTATGCTCGCAAGATTGGACGGAAGTACGCCGCGCGCCCCTGTTTGTTAGAAGGGGTTCTTGATGGACTGTTTATGATTGCCACCGCTGATGGTGTCGTCACAGAAGATGAGATGACTTATCTGCAGACCGTCGCAACGGCTTTTGGATTTAGCGAAGCCACGTTCAGACGGATCAAAGCAGGCCATATGGGGCCTGACCGCGATGATCCTTACCATGTCTTGGGCGTCGCACATGATGCCGAGTTTGATGAAATTCGGCGCGTTTATCGCCGGCTCATGGCGGACAACCATCCCGATCGTGTCATCCAGAACGGCGCCCCCCGCGAATTTGAAACCGCCGCGCACGAGAAAGCTGCAACCATTACGAGCGCCTATGCTCGGATTCGAGCAGAACGCGGCCTGATCGCCGCAAATTGATCGATGGTCATCATCTAGACATTGACGGCACCCCTCTTGCACGCCATCTAAAGGGGGTAAGAGGCAAAACATGACCGCAACGCATTCCGCTCCGTTTGGATTCCCACACAATCTGTTCGCGCTTTTGCGCCGAATGGGGAACCTTTTCATGAAAGGTGTGCTCGGTTTTGCGATCATTATGATGGCGGGCATTCTGGCCGTTGCAACAGCCGCCGCGGGCATCGCGCTCGCTGCATACGCTCTCATTCTACGCCTGTCTGGATCCAGCTCAGAGCGGGGCCAAACCCGCTATGAAGAAACCGCCGAGAACGGCACCATTACACTGGAAGCCAAAAAGACACCGCGCGGCTGGACCGTAGAGTAATCCGCTAAGCGGATTTCTCAGCCATTCCCTCAATAAACAGAGTCTGCGTCGGATAGGCGAACTCTAAGCCATGTTCCTGCAGTCCGCGGAAGAGCGCGAGCAATACTCGCGACCGCGCAGCCATAGAACGATTAAAGTCAGGCTGCAGCGAATAGAAGACCAGCTCATAGTCGAGCGAACTCGGTCCGAACGCGGCCATGCCGCAATAGTCAAAATCAACAGCCGGAACGTCTTTGACGATCTCCGCGACAATTTCGGGGACCCTGTCAGCGAGCTCAGGATTGGTTTGATAGATCACACCAAACACCGTCTCGATCCGGCGCCGCGACATGCGCTGCATATTATGGATCTCATAGTCTAAGAGATTGGTGTTTGAGATGATCATTTGCTCGCCGGACTTGGAGCGAATGCGCGTCGTCTTCAGCCCGATATCCTCAATGATCCCCCAGCTATCGCCGTAGCGAACCGTGTCACCAACCTGAAACGGCTTATCGATAACGATCGATAGAGATGAGAAAAGGTCCCGGAAGATCCCTTGGGCCGCAATACCGATGGCGATACCACCAATACCAAGACCCGCGAGCAGCGCGGTTACGTCGGCGCCGACATTGTCGAGGATAAGCAGGAGTGCAACCGACCAAACCGCAACTGAAATGAACCACTTGATGATGTTGAACGCAGACGCCAGCGCGCGCGCATCTCCGCTTGATCGCGCAACGTTCCGGCGGATGAAGGACACCGCGAACTCTTGAACCCATTCCGCGATTTGCAGAATTGCTGCGAGCACGAAGAAAATTTTCACGATCACCGAGACCGCTTGCGGCAGGCCAAGCATCGCATCGGTCAGCGCAAACGCGATCATGATCATGAAATAGGTATGGAAGCTTTTTACGACCCGCTGCAGCAGCGCCGTAAATGAAAACTCATCGCCTTGAGGCAGCCGCACAATCCCTTTCAGGATGGCCCAGCGGGCACAGAGCTGCGCTAGGGTTATGGTGACCACGAGGCCGAGGGCAATCAGGGCCTCAAGCTCTCCAGAGCCGATCCAGTCGACAAACTCGGTCGCAGCTTCGGTGGCTTGCGCCGTGGTTTCGGTGATCGCTTCAATCGGATCCGGGGCGGAAGATGGGGTCTCTTGAGGCGCGGTTTCTTGCGCGCGCTGCAAAACCGGTCCGTTTATCCAATGCCAGATGCTCATTCTGCGCCCTCTCGCTTTAGTCCAAGACGACCAGCCGCGGCGTCGATGACGCGCAGCGTCTCATCCCACAAGTCTAACGAGGCTAGGTCGGAAAGATGAAAAAACCGTGCGTCAGCGGCGTCGTCGCCCGCGGCCGGTTCGCCGCTTTGCCACTGCGCAACGAAATCAATCAACACGTAATGCCGCGTAATCAGGTCCCCGCTGCGGTTTTCAAACACCGCATCGACCACGTCGACGAGGTCCACCAAGACGGCGTCGACCCCGGTCTCTTCTTTGAGCTCGCGCAACGCTGCGGCGCGTACGGGTTCGCCCGGTTCAACCCGGCCGCCCGGCATGGACCATTCGCCTTGCTTTGGTGGTGTGCCACGGCGGATGAGCAGAACCTCTTCATCCCGAAAACACACCACACCCACAGCCGGGACGGGTCGTAGATCTTTCACGGGTTTCGCTGTCGCACGCATGGCAGGCAGATTGCACAGAATGTCTTGAAGACCTCGTAAACAGTTTGTGCCAAAGGGGGTCGCTCATCTACGAAAGCGCGTCATGGCGAAGCGAAAAGACAGATCGATCAGTCTTGCCTTGCAAGGCGGCGGCGCGCACGGGGCCTTTACCTGGGGCGTCCTCGATCGGTTGATCGAAGAGACCGGTCTGACCATCAAAGCCATTACCGCAACCTCAGCCGGCGCCACCAACGCTGTGGCCTTTGCCGCTGGATTAGCGCAAGGCGGTCCCGATGGCGCCAAGGAGGCACTGGAGCGTTATTGGCGGACGGTCTCGCAGAAAGGTGCACCGTTTTCAGCGTTTTCCTGGGCCAACTCACCTTTCACCGCCCTGCCCTTCGGACCTTTCCAAGCCGCGATGGCGTTTACCAGCATAGCCAGCCCCTATGAATTCAACCCGTTCGATATCAATCCCCTCCGGGATGCGTTGGATGAAGCGGTCGACTTTGAAGCGGTTCACGCCGCGCCCGTGGACCTGTTCCTCTCCGCGACCAATGTCGAAACCGGACGGGTCAAAGTCTTTCAGGGCGACGAAATTTCTCGAGACGCCGTTCTAGCGTCAGCCTGTCTCCCACAGACCTTTCGCGCGGTTGAGATCAATGGCCAAGCCTATTGGGATGGCGGTTATATGGGCAATCCTAGCCTATTTCCTTTGATCTATGCGAAAGCACCTCGTGACGTTTTGCTCGTGCTCTTAAACCCGATCTCGCGGCTCGGCGTGCCAAAGCGGGTTCCTGAGATTATGGATCGCCTAAACGAGATCAGCTTTAATGCGTCACTGATTGGCGAGCTGCGCGCCATCGCCTTTGTACAGAAGCTGCTGGATGACGGCATGCTGAAAGAGACTGCGATGAAGGAATATCGCCGCCTCACTGTACATGCTGTGCGCGGTGGGCAGGTTCTGCGCGATCTGTCTCTACAGACCAAATACGATACGAGCTGGACCTTCTTGACCGATCTACGCGACAAAGGCCGTGCGGAAGCTGAGCGCTGGCTCGGATCCTGTTCGAAATATCTGGGCACGGGCGAGTCGAGCGTCGACCTCCAGAAAGAGTTCCTGCAGGATTAAGCGCGCGTCAGGAACCACATTTGCGCGGCGCCGATTTTTCGGTCTGCGAGGATTGTCCACCCATCCAAGTCGACCACCTCACCTTCCGCTGTCTCCGCAACAATCAAAGCACCCTGCGCCAGCCAACCACCAGCACTCAAAGCCTTTAGGCAAGGCTCGACTAAACCTTTGCGATAAGGCGGGTCCATAAAAGCAATCTCAAAAGGTGCGCCCAAGCCTGCGGGCAAATCCCCTAGATCGGTTGCGCTACGTCTGTGGATTCGCGTCGCTCCGAACAGCTGCAATGCGTCTACATTTTCGCGGATGGCCCCGCGCGCGGCGTGGGCTGTATCGACGAAGAGGCAAAACGCGCCGCCGCGTGAGATAGCTTCGAGTCCCAAGGCACCGGACCCGGCGAACAAATCAATCACCCGCGCGCCGTCTAGGTCGGGCGCCCAGTCTGCATGGGCGAGAATGTTAAATAGACTTTCCCGCGCGCGATCAGACGTTGGCCGCGTCGCGTCGGTCTTTGGCGCCTTAATCGGCCGCCCTTTGAACTGTCCTGCTACGATCCGCATGGCTTGCCTTTATGCGCTCATAGCGCGATGGGGAAGAGATGACCGCCACTTCTGACCCTATGCAACGTGCCATCACCCTGGCAAAAGACGCCGCAGCGCGCGGAGAAGTGCCCGTTGGTGCGGTCGTTTTCGATCCTGCTGCAGGCGAAATTGTTGCGGACGGTCACAATCAACCGATCGCGGATCATGACCCCACAGCGCATGCCGAAATCAAAGCACTACGGGCGGCAGCGGCGAAGATCGGCAACTACCGCCTCAACGGATTACACCTCTATGTGACGTTAGAACCATGCGCGATGTGCGCCGGCGCGATCAGCCTCGCGCGGATTGAGAAACTCATCTTCGCTGCCGACGATCCAAAAGGCGGCGCGATCTTTCACGGCCCGAAATTCTTCGAGCAAGAGACCTGTCACTGGCGCCCAGAGGTCGAGCAAGATGAAACCTATGCCGAGGAGGCCGGAGCACTGCTCACTGATTTCTTCCGCGCCCGCCGGAAATCCAAAAAGCGCTAGTCGCGCTTAAGCTCCCCGAAAAAACCAACCACTTTCACAATCTTTCCGGCATCGTTGATTTCGGTCATGTCGAAGCCCGGCATGATCAGTTTTCCATTTTGATGGATGGCCCAGTGATACCGGTAATGATTGTTCTGAATATCAACCTCACTTGCGCGGGCATAATCTGAGCCGGGGATTTCGGCCTGGACTTGATCGACCATTCGTAAGAACGCTTCGCGGCCGATAATGTTGTGATTGGGGTCAACGAAGTGGACATTGTGCTCCATGCAGAGCTCCGTCAGACGGCGTTTCTCAGCGCTGTCCGTCGTGTTCCAAATCTGCATCATTTGCCCCAAGCTTTCTGGATACTCAGACATGGTATGCTCCTTCTATATAAACCGACCGTCGGTTTGTTTACATTTCTTGGCGGATCTGTAAAGAGGGAGCATGGTCACTCAGCAACAACGCTCTGATTCAACGCGCGAAAAACTTCTGGCCGCGTTTAGAACCTCGTTTTTGAAACGGGGATTTGAGCAAACAACGGTGCAGTCAGTGCTCACCGAGACAGGCCTGAGCAAAGGGGCCATGTACCATCACTTCCGAAGCAAGTCTGAGATCATCGAAGCGCTCTACGAACATGAATCCCGATCTGCGATCGCCAAAGTCTTCGCGGCGCCAACTGAAAACACATCCGCACTGTCTCGTCTCAAGTCCGCCTATCTGGAATGGACCAAGATCGTAAAAGACCCGAACATCGCGAGAATTCTGTTCGAGATTGGCCCCGCCGCAATCGGCGAGCAAAGGGCGAGAGAAATAGAAGATACTGCCAGTCGAAAATCGATTAGACGGCTTCTCGACAAAGCCGTCGAGGCTGGAGAAATCACGCCGCCAGATCCCGACCTACTGATCTCGCTGCTAAACGCTTTGGTCGCGGAGGCGGCGCTCTATCAATTGCGCTCCGGTGATGATGCCCAAGCCTCTTTGGAGCTCTCAATCGACGGCATGTTCCAAGCCATGCGCGGTTAGCGCGCTACGCCGCAAAATTTACGTTTTAAGAAAAATGGTGGATCACAATGATCCACACTTGAACCAATTCTTTGAGAACTTAGCAGCTTGGGAAGAACAACTAAAGGACGAAAATATCGACTTTGAGGAGCTGGGACTATGAGGCGGCCCGGTGGAACCAAAGTTTATGAGACATTCTCCCATGCAGCAGCGGGTGATGTCTATATCCGGCCATCCCGTAAACGAGAGAAGCCCTCGGGGCATCGTTTGTCCGTTCGATTAAATGAAGCTGAGCATGCCTATCTGCTTACCCAGGCAGGCGTTCAAACTCTAAGTAATTACGTGCGAGATGTGCTTCTCGGTGAGTTTGCATCGAACTCACGATCACGTCCATTGAAGCGCAAACGCTCCCCGAAGACGGATACTAAAGCAGTCGCGAAGGCATTAGCTTTACTCGGTCAGTCTCGCTTAGCTGCAAACGTCAATCAAATTGCGAAACTCGCCCATATGGGCGCTCTGCCGGTCACAGATGATTTAACTGAGGAGCTGCACTCCGCCTGCGCTGATATCGCAGCGATGCGAGCAGCTCTAATGAAAGCGCTGCATGGAGCTTCAAAGTGATCTTGGTCGGCAATTCACGTGGCGGAGCGAGAGAGCTCGCGGCGCATCTGCTCAAAGATGAAAATGATCATGTTGAGATACATGAGCTACGTGGTTTTGCTTCAGAAGGTTTGAAGGATGCCCTGTCGGAAATTCAAGCGATCAGCAAAGGTACGCAATGCCGTCAATTTATGTTCGCGCTTTCTATGAACCCGCCAGAGGAGGAGACTGTTAGCATTGAAGTCTTTGAGTCAGCCATCGAGCAAATCGAGTTGCGCCTTGGTTTAGTAGACCAACCTCGAGCCATCGTCTTCCACGAGAAAGAGGGGCGTCGTCATGCTCATGTTGTTTGGTCACGCATAAAGGCCGATGAGATGAAAGCAATCCATTTACCCTACTTTAAGCGAAAACTGAATTCTATCGCGAGGGATTTATACCTAGAGCACGATTGGCAAATGCCAGACGGGTTTCGTGACCCGAGCTTAAGTAACCCCCTGAACTTCACGCACGCCGAATGGCAGCAAGCTAAACGCTCATATATCGATCCGAGAGAGATCAAACAGGTATTCCAAAAGGCTTGGGAAAGATCAGACTCCAAGGCCGCGTTCATTGCAGCACTAGAAGACAAAGGTTATCGCCTTGCCCGGGGGAGGAAGAGCTTTGTCGCTGTCGATGTCCATGGTGAAATCTACTCTGTTGCCAGGCAAGCGAAGGTCAAAGTGCGTGATCTTAAAGCGCGCTTGGGCGACCCGAATGACTTGCCAAGCATTGAGTCTGTTCAGGCTGAGTACAAAGCAGACATGGCTCAAAAGCTCGGGGCATTCCAAAGAGACTTGATCGCTCAATCGTCGAGACACGCCTATGATTTCAAAAAGCGCCACACCGCACTAATTGATCGTCAAAGGGAAGAGCGTCTGCGCCTTTCAGAGAATCAAAAGACGAGATGGATACAAGAAACGAAAAGGCGTCAGTCGCGTTTCCGGAACGGCCTTAAAGGCCTTTGGGATCGGTTACGGGGTGAACATGGCCGGATTGCCAAACAGAACACTGAAGAAGCCGCGTACGCTTTGAACCGCGATCACCGCGAAAAGGCTGATCTATCCAAGCGGCATCTCTCCGAAAAGAGGTCCTTGAAAGCTCAAGTTCAAACCCTGCGTGAGGAATATGCCGAGCAGCACCGAACTCTAAGTCAAGATATTGAGCACTTACGAGCTCGACTAAGTTCTCCAACCTTGGAACCATAGACGATGTCACCTGAAGATAAGAAACGGCTGGAACGCGAAGCAGAGATCGCCAAGGCTACCCGCGGGCCGAATTATTCCAGACTTCTCGAGTCGATCTCACGCAACAAAGCGGAATATCAAAAACGTAAACAGGCTCAGGAAGTAGTGAATGCCAAAGCTCGCATAAGACTGGTCCATGGTTACGTCCCACAAGACACAAGTGCTGCGCAGCGCTTAGATGCGTCCAGAAGACAGACTACCGCTCGTGTGCACGCCATGCGCCGGTCTGCGCCTAAAATCTAATGTAGACTGGGTTCCATACAGGAATTCCTGCCTCGTGGCGAACAGCGGGTGTGCAAACGGAAGGACAGAATCGTTGGCGGGCGCAGGCGCTGGCGCCGAGCCTCGGGAGACCAGCGATTCTGATCATAGTGCGCCGAGGGTGGAACCCTAAGACTTTTGAAATTCAATAAGGAGCCCAGACCCAAGAAGTTTGTGCTTTCCAATTATCCTTTGTCGGTTATTGTAACACCAGCGATCAAGGTAGTGGTGAAGCGCTACCCGCGTCGTTGTCGGCGTTAGTGCCGAAGTGAAAAGATATGTGGAGATATCAAATGCGTGACATTAAACACGACGAATTGGATTTGGTGGGCGGAGGACGTAAGGTCAGCCTATTTTTTGGATTTCAGCCCGGTAACCCGCGCGGTGAGATTCTGCCTGAAATTCAAGATTTGCAGATTCAAACAGGAAACAGAGCGATCACGCGCGGTGGACTTCCGAACTTGTTCGGATTGCGTGGATCAACCAGAGCCGATTGGTCGATCAGTCACCTAAGCGACCTGTTTTAGTTCTACGGAAGAAACTCAGTTTAAATTTAAGAGGCGTGTGGCTCAGCAGTTTGGGGTTTTCTAACCCCGAGTGAAGAAGCACACGCCCATCAGCTTTTAACCCAACTGGTGGAGCACTTGCATGTCCTCAGATTTGTTTCGTGAGGAGGCGCTGGAGTTTCAGAGCGCTTCCAATTCTCGTTTCGGAAAACCCACAGGAGTGTTGCCGCCCTCTTGGGTATTGATCACCCTATTTTTGGCGGCCTTCATGGCGGCACTTATCATTTTCCTGCTTTCGGTAGATTTCGCTCGCAAGGAAACCGTGCGAGGTAAGCTGCGTGTAGATGGAGCAGAGGCTAAGCTATATGCCCTTGAGCCTGGCCTCATTACCAAAGTGATGGTGGAAGATGGCCAGGCGGTGAATGCGGGTGATCCAATCGCCGAGATCACTTCTGAGCGTTATATGAGCGATGGTGGCGCGCTAAGTGAAGCCACGTTAAAGCAGCTGGAGCGGGAGCAGACGACGCTTCAGCGCCGCAAGGCTGCCATTGAAACCGCATCGGACTTAAGCATCCGCGCCGCTGAACAACGATACAATGATGCCAAGCGACAAGAGCGTGAACTAAAAGACCAACTCACCGTCGTGAAAAGACGCTTAGAGATTGCTCGAAATCGCGCAAAGGATGCTGAACAGTTCTTGGCGGAACAGTTGATCGCAGAACCGCAACTCAATGAGCGTCTAGAGGCAGCGGCCTCGCTGGAACAAATGGTGCTTCAAACCAACGGTCAAGTAAACGAAGCCGTTGCGGCCCAATCCCGCGCGGCGCTCGAAAAGCGACAGCTGCAAGCCAACCGAGATCGAGACTTAGCTGACATTGATCAACGCCTGGAGCAGATGAACGCGCAGATCCAACGCGCGGATGCAGAAACGGTCCATATTGTTCGCTCGCCGATCGAAGGCAGGATCACGGGACTTCAGGCGAGAACTGGGGAACAGGCCCTTAATAGCATTCCGCTCGGGATCGTCTTACCTGTGGACAGCGAGCTCATCGCGGAAGTTTATCTACCGTCTAGAGCAATTGGCTTCGTAGAGCCTGGGCAGATTGTGAAGCTCCAATACGATGCGTTCCCATATCAGAAATTCGGAATTGCGTTTGGTGAAATACAGGGCGTTGCGAGCACGGCTCAGTTACCGCAAGAGCTGAATGTGGCAAGTCAAACGAGTGAGCCGCTCTACCGAGTATCCATAACTCTAGCTGAGCAAACTGTTGAGGCGTTCTCTAGAGAAATGCCTTTGCAAACGGGAATGGAATTTACGGCAGATATTGTTCTGGAAAACCGTAGACTCCTCGAGTGGTTATTGGAGCCGTTGGCGAGCAAATAGGCGCAAAAGTACTCATTGATGTCGCTGCTAGGCGCTTTCGGCCTGAATATTCCAAACGGCCTGAAAACTAGCTTTCTTGGAATAAATGCCCGCACTTTGAGCACCAATAATTCCAATGTTTTTTGCTGCAAAAAACCTTTGAGAACAAGATCCGGAGGGCTAACGTCGTTAGGTGCGAGAAATCGCTAACCCCTGCTGACGTGGTATGTTTCTCCAGGGAAATTCACCCAACGGCATTGGGTTGGCATTGGTTAATGTTATCTTGCACTACCGTGAAGTGCCTTTCCCTGCCGTTGCTGCTTATAGTTATGCCTTGGAGTTGGGTCGATGCATACTCAGCTCGAATTTCAAAACACTCTTCTTTTATTTCGTGTTCGACACAAAGACGTTTGCCATCGAACGAAAGAACTTGTCCACTCACTTTATAACCATCTATATCCCAAATCATATTTCCAACTGAGTCGAAGCACAGTGACCAGTATGACGCTAAAGCGATACTGGTCCCAGGTACCGTTGCTTCGCTAAATGTGCCGTAGAAAAAAGGTCTTGGTTCTTGGGCCACCGAAGCGGCACCGATCAACAGACCTATCACAGAAATTATGATACTGCGCGAAGTTGAATTCATAGCATTTTCTCTAGAAGAGAGAGACGAAAGTGATTTCATCCCCTTCCATTGGAAGATATGAGTGACAGAATTGTAAGGGCGACGCCAAGCGTCGCCCCTACCACGTAAACACCGCTAAGCTCTTGAAACATCCATAAGTATACGGTGCCAGCGATCAGTGCCAAGCATATAAATATGGTGATCTTGAGCTTCATTGAACTAGTCCAGAACTGAATTGCAGTATGCTGCGGCAGTAGTCACAACCATGCTCACACCTTGCGTTACAGGACCAGCTCCTACAGAACCGAGCCAAATCAGGTCACATGCTGTACTTCCCCAATCCACGTCATCGCCAGGAGTGTTCCCAGTTGTTTCGCCGTGTACCGTTCCATTGATGACATAGTTGCCACTCGGAAGTTGACACGGCCCGAAATCACTGGCGCCGCAGGCGCCGACTTGCATTTGGCCAGTAGAAATCATCCCATGAACTGCCCCGCTGTTATTGTTGCCGAGGTAACCCGTATTTGCGTTACCAAGCGGGTCAGCTAGACCGATAACTGGCGCACCTCCTGGATCGTTAACAGATCGGCCGCCGTCGGTGACGCGATGATCGAGCCAACCCGTTCCACCTGCTACAGTTCCAATTTCTGAAGTTTTTAGTTCTCTCATTTGCATATCTCCACATGCAGTTTTCAATAAAATGGGGATTTGCAAAGCTTGCTTATCCCCTCTCAAAACCGGTGCTTCACCACCGGATGCCCAAAGGCATGAATGAGAGGTTAACCAAGACAAAAACTGTGTCAACTCAGATATTTATGAAAGAACAATAATGGAACAT
Organism: Henriciella sp.; assembly: GCA_013213785.1. Lineage (GTDB taxonomy): Bacteria > Pseudomonadota > Alphaproteobacteria > Caulobacterales > Hyphomonadaceae > Henriciella. Next base: position 372,730 of record JABSPZ010000006.1, read on the forward strand.
TTATCTGTGAAAAAGTTTGAAAAATCTACTTTTCGCGCTCTCAAGAAGTGCACTCACACCCTCAAGTTGAATTATTCCATTCTGTGCGGGTGTAGCTTCACAAATCGCGGTCGCTGAGAGATCTTTATTTTCAATATCGACATTTGATTTGACCGTCGCTTGTTTTACTACATCCACGGGCCGAGGCTTAAGCTCAATCGGCCGCAGCTGCCCTTGATGCAGCGCAAAAACCTTATCCGCTGCTGCCAAAGTTTCAGGTCGATGCGCCGCGATGATGCGGGTTATGGATAGTTTCTTTAGCTGAGCATTGATATGGCGCTCCGTATTCACATCGAGCGCGCTTGTCCCCTCATCCATCACAAGCAATCGAGGCTTTCGATAGAGCGCCCGCGCCAGCATCACCCGTTGTTGTTGCCCACCAGAGAGCGTGGTTCCCATATCGCCAACGAGGGATCGATATCCCATAGGCATCGCTTCAATATCATCATGGATTGCGGCGATCCGTGCAACCTCCCGAATACGGTCTCGGTCGGGTTTCTCGTCGAAAAGGCTAATGTTCTCCTCGATAGATCCACCGAGCAGCGTGTCGTCCTGCATGACGACACCCATCTGCTGACGCAAGCTCGATATCCCCCATTTGCTGGCTTCAAGGCCGTCATAGAGGATCTTTCCGTGTGATGGCTCGTAGAGCCCCAGGATCAATCGAAGCAATGTTGATTTTCCTTCGCCCGATGGGGCTGCCAGCGCTACGAATTCACCGGGCTCAACTTCAAGGTTGGCCCCTTTCAGGATGTCTGTTTCAAACTTGGCGTATCTAAAGTGCAAGTTTTGAAGTGTGATCCGGCCTTCAAGCTCTCGATTGGAAGGCGGCGCTTGCAGGCCTGCTTCCTTCTTATGGAGCGCGATATCGGACACGCGCTCTAGGTGCACATCAAGCAGCTTGAAATTCACATAGGTTTCAAGCAGCGCCATGAGCTTTTGTTCGAATTGTCCTTTGTAAGCGATAAAGGCTGTGATCATCCCGATGGTCATCGCGCCGCCGATCGCGTTACTTGCGGCCAGATATATAACCAGGATGTTAGACAGCCCCATCAAGGTTTGGCTCACCGCGCCATATCCAATGTTGACATTGCCCATGCGGATTTGCGCATTCAGTGTATCAGCCGCGAGATTGCGCCAGAGGCCTTCGCGCTCATTCTCTATGCCTGCCACTTTAACGGTCTGCATAGCGCGCAAGGTCTCGAGGAACTTGGTGTTCTCTTTGGCGTCGGCGACGAGAAAATCTCCGGAGAGGCGCTTGGAGAGTGATAGGAATGCAAAACGAAGCAGGCCGTAGACGACCACAAATCCGACAACGACGCAGCCAAGCATAGCGTCGTAGAGAAAGATGATGATACCGAGGAAGATCGCCAAGAAGCCATCGATCAAGGCAGCAATGGCGCCATTGGCGATAAAGTCTCTAATTGGGGCTAGAGATTGGAAGCGCTGCTGAATATCCCCAACATGCCTGCGATGGAAATAAGCCAGCGGAAGTCTCGACATGTGATGGAAAAGGCTCGCCTCCATATCGAAGGCAAGGATGTTTGAGAGAAACTGAAAGACCAGGCCGCGAATGATCGTTGTGATAGCCTCAAAGACTTTAAGGAGCGCAAAGCCCACCGCTATTGCGGCAAGAAGAGACACATCGCCTTTCAGGATCGCCTCATCGATCACGAGCTGCATATAATAGGGCGAGAGCAGGACGAAGACTTGCAGGAAAATAGACAGCGCAATGCCTTGGGCAATCGCTTTCCAGGCCGTTCCGCCCAGCTTCACGAGACTGGTCAGTTTGACAGGATTACGCTCCTTTTTGCGCTGGAAACCAGAAGATGGCGTGAGTTCAAGCGCGACGCCGGTAAAGTGCTTGTTTGCATCTTCTAGGCTAATCTCAACCTTGCCCGCCGCCGGATCGTGAAGGGTGATCGACTTGCTGCTGACTTTCTTCAGCACAACGAAATGATCCATGTTCCAGTGAAGAATCGCAGGGGTGCGGAGGTCTTTAAGCTCCTCTGGCTCGCACCGGACCGCTCGAGCGCCCAAATCCATTTGTGTGGCAATTTCGATGATATCTTTAAGCGTTGCGCCTTTTAGCGAGATTGGGAACTTGCTCCGAAGCGTCGGAAGATCCGTCTCGCGCCCATAGGCACCCGCGATCATGCCAACACAGGCCAGACCGCATTCTGCTGCTTCAGCTTGGCGCAGCAGCGGCATTTGCCGAACACCGGAAAGATTGAGCACCGACATCAGGCTTGGCCCTCTGTCCGCGACCGCCAGAGGTTGCGTTTACAAATGTCTTGTTGCCATGGCGTGCAAAATCGCCCATATGTGATGTAGGTCACAAATGCATCTCCACATGCAGTGATCTTCCGTCCCGAGGTTGCTTCACCAACCTCGGGACAATTCATTTTCGGGACAGAACCAAATCGTTCGTAAGTCGAAAGTCAATGTAGATTTTGTATATATTTGATTTGAGCTGAGCTTTCTTTGTGGACAGCTCTGGGTTGATTGAGCTTAGCGATGTGATGAGATTGGCGAAACCTGACTTTTCGGGCAGGGTATCAGTCTCTTACAACTCGGGTCACTGGAACGTTTCGGTTTTCTTCTTCCTCAATTGCAGCGTTGGCGAGCGCCTGAGATTGCTCCGCCGGAGTGGAAGACATCGCGGGTAGATCATCTGTATTTAGTGAACTGGCGCGCTGAATGAGCGCGTTATACGCGCTTACTTCAGTTGCTCGGAGATTATCAAGCCACTGTTCAAGATTCGATATCTTGGTCGCGTCTAGAGTAATGCCTTCACTGCCTAACAGGAGGTCAAATCGAGCGCGATCGGCTGTTGTCGCAACCTTTCCTCTGGAGAATGCGGCGAGCCACGCAAGCGCACCAGGAGAAATACGATTCGGTGAGCCCAGCTGAGTTGCTAGATTGCCTAATTCTGCGTTTGAAACTGTCGTGGGGTTTAACACTTCTCGTGCTGTTCGAGGTGCAGCCGTTAGCTCAGCGCTCGCAATGGCTTCATTGACCAGTTTTTGTATATGGCTGGTTTGACAAATAGCCTGATATCCCTCAACTCCGGTTGTCGCTTGTTTGAAGTTCGTGACGGTTCCATACTCTTGAACGAAAGCGTTCTTGGCGCGGAATACCATATCCTCCACAGCCTGAACGTCGGGGTTAAAGTGATAAGCTTCATCAAAAGTCTCGAATCCAGCCGTTAGCGCTGCAAACGATGCCGATGTAATGGATATAGACTTAGCCGAAGACTCCGCAGCCCCAAGGACGGCCGCAACAAAGCCGCCAAAGTTGTTCGACATGGATGCGTAGTAGTCGAGGTCTTGGTTTTGGTTTCCGAGACGACGGAAGTAAGCTCGACATACGGCGTCAGCGACTGCCAAGCCATCATCATACATTTTTGCAGCAGAAGCGGATGCGGACACGGCGCTTTGATCCGAACACTTAAGCTTCTCTGCAGTCGATTTGCCAGACGCATTCACAACGATGTATTCGAAGTAGGCCTTATCTCCTGAATTTGCGAGTTGGGCTTTGCATTGCGCCAAATTGTAGGAATTGCTGAATGATGCAATTAAGCTGCTCGCTTTGGGAGGTTTCTTTCCAAAGTGCGTGGGTCCATCCTCATTGAGAACGAAGTTAGGTTTCGTTGCGGATGGCACATCAAGCCCCACGCAACCGGTGAGCAGTCCAAACGCTGCCATTGGTATCACTAGTCGTTTCATTTAGAGCCCCCGCTTTGCTAATTCAGAGATCGCCCAAGACCTCTGTTCAATTTAAAAAGCGGATACAGCATGATCGTTCCGTGATCCGCATCACGAAACTCAAAAAAGAGAGTGCCCAAGGTGTCGCACTCTTCGACCGATCACATTCGCGATTATGGAATGAAATTGTAGCTTCAAGCGGAATTGGAAAGACTGGGCGCGTTTGAGATCGATCAAAGCGGAAAGAGGTGCACGGAGAAGAGCGTAGCGGTTTTCTCCTGCCAAGATCGGCGAGGGTGTCACCCACGCACATCTTGCACTACGTGTAAAATACCATTGGGTTTCAAACTAACTGGTAGCGGAGCCCATCGATAAACAGATGTCCATTACATGCGAGCTAATCTAAGACGGTTCGATATTGATCTGCCTGCTTGGATTATCGGGGAGATTTTTTTGCTAGGCTCTCTGTGAGTCCATTTAACGTATTGAATTGCACAGATGCCTTAGCGACTGTTTCGACATTTGCATCTTCATCCGCAGAGAAGGCCGCAAACTCAGATTCGAGCTCTTCCAGATTGGTTGAAAATAGTTTCGCGTTTAGTTCTTCCATGGCGCCAGTAACATTCTTGTTTTTTATTTCTGCCCCAATACTGCGCTTTTTTGAGAATGCGCCGACAGCCAGGAGGTACAGTTGCCCGTGGGTTCTCGAGCTCTTTCTCCAAGTCAAGTCTAGAGAGTGCCCCACCACGTAACAGTCGCGCGAATAAGATGGATAATCTGCGCAATCAAACAGATAACGGTTTGCCGTCTCTGCACTTTCCTTTGTGATTGACGGCATTGCGGTTATTGCATCGAGAACATCATCAACCCAAAATTCCAACAGCATTTGTTGAAAATTTGTTGCTTGTTTGCGTCCAAATGACTCTTCCAGAAGGTGGGATAGGTTTGGGTTGGTAGTAACTTTATCCGATATTAAATCCGTGAGGTTCTGTTCGATCAACGAGATCGGATATGCCATCAAGCAATTCATGAGCGAAGCCTGGGTACGAGTTGCAGGCAATTCAGAAGCGGCTTGCAGTAGTTGAGTTGTAAGGAGCTTGGTCTCGCTTTCGAAAAAAGCGGTGAAGTACTGATTTTGGAATAACGGCTTGATTTTTTCGAGCGCCGCTTTGCGGATCTTTTTCTTTCCGAGCAGTCGATCTACGTTGTTCGTCGCTAACTTTTTCACGCGTTCGTCGGCGTAGCTTGAGATCTTATCTTCCAACCAGGATTCCAGATCTGAGTTGGCAATAACCGCACCAGTGTACTCAATGACTTTTCCAGTGATTTTTACAATACCCATCTCAATAAAGGCCCCCTCAATGAGCTCATTCCAACCTAGCTTGATTGTGCCAATCGAGATAAATCATCTCTAATCTGTCTTAGGAACCGCTTGTTTCCTTTATTTGCTGGAAGAAGCAGACCTTTTTCAAAAACATGGATCGCCAAGTTTAGCTTGTTCGCTCGCGACGACTGCAAGAGTGCTCGTCCCAGATCACGATAATCGCGGCAAATTTCCATGGCTTCCTTGTTAGCGTGCTCCTTAAGAGCGCTCAGGTCTTCTCCGACCCAACTCGGTATTGTGGAGTTCGCTACATCTACGTCTAAATAGGACGACAAGATATTGACCGCCTGATCATAGCCTTCATCCAGCATAAGAAGCCTGGCTTCTGTTTGGCACTTCACGAGCAAGTACATCGGAACGCCGTCGGCAACGCCCTGCACTATTATCGGATGCTCCATGTACTCTTCGGCGCGCGTTTGCGCATCGGTTGCGCCGGCGTCGAATGAGATCTCGTTCAGTCGTTTGAGAAAATTGAGATCGCTGTTTTCTAAGAAGCCGTGATCCTGTTCCAGAACATCTTGGCGCTTGGGACGTTTGGCGTAAGTATCCATCAGGGACGTGTAAGTCTCGTTCGCGCTTAGGATGTCTGCAAAGTACTCGGTGATCGTCGAACGAAACTTCCCTACATTCCAACGAAGAGAATCGTTTGCCAACAAGGCATGTTCACCGCTGTCGCCAAAACAGCGCGCGGCTAGCTCGTCCTCTTCGAGCGCGACACGCAGCATACCTTCTTCATATGAAATTCTAGAACGATACATATGGGCGCTCGCAGATGTGTCCCCGCGTAATCCCTCTATGGCGTGATTGCGCTTCTCTTCGAATGCATCAACATCAATCGCATCGCGATGGTTTCGTAGAATCTGCATTAGCAAGCCGTAATCTGGCTTGTTGCTATCATCGCTCATATTGCGCTCCTAACTTCAAAAAGAACCTGAGAAAAATTTAAATGTGACGTGGAATCTCTATTCGCTATTCCAACTCTAGAGGCTTCGGAAATTTCAGATACTTGCGAAATCGACAGCGCTTCACCGTTTTTATCGTAGATCTGCTTTTGCGCTGTCCAAGCAATGAGCTCACGCGCGCATTTCTCCATATTTGAGCGATGAACTTGGTATGATCGGCCATTCGCCCGAACGAGTTTCAAGCACTCAAATACCACTCGGATGCCATCGTAACCAGCCGCAGCTAAATTCCACATCTGCAAACTGACTAAGAATTTTCCCAATCGGTTGGGCATGTTTGCTCTTACCAGAAGGCTCAGTGTTAGGTTTACCCATTCTGTTTTGCATCTAAGCGTATCAGGCAGGAAATCGAGAATGAGATCGTCGTCGATTTCCTTGCGCGTAATAGCGTCCGCCAAGGGTCTAAAAAACTCTTTCTCGCCATTGAGCTTAGTTTCTTTGGCGAGAAATTCCCGAAATGTTCGATGATAGGGCCTAAACCAAGTCTCTCCCTCTTGTTGCAGACTAATCAAGAGACCTTGGTCGTACCACTGATCTAGTAACTCAGATGCCTTCGCAAAAGCGTCGGGCGTATCGGCACTCTTAAGCATCTCCAGGAATGCAAACCGACTAAGCTCGGCAGTGAAGCTAAAGCAAAACGCTGCGCGTGCATTCAGCCCGTACATCTCGCCATTCGTCATTCGTCTCAGGTGACTCGCGTAGTATTCGTCCAAATTCTTTGTTGAGCGTATTTTTCTTAGCGCGTCGCCGGTCCAATATGATGGATCAAACAGAACGCAACGAACGAACATAAAGTTCTGTGCCGCAGCTTGAATCAACTCCCGACAAAACTCGCCTTTCTTTTCAGCGAAGCTTTTGCCGGGCTGACCTTCCAAAAAATCCCGTAAGTAGTCCTTGCCCTCGATGGCGCGATCTATGAACTCCATTAATGCATCTTTTAGCGCGGGATTATTCGCGTCCATATGCAACCGATTATGAGACTTTGGAGGTTGCCACGCCCAAGATTCGTCTGTTTTCTGCCGCCTGATGCTGTAAGCGATGAAAATTCCATCTGGCAGCACCTCAGGTATGCCTAACGGATTGGGGTCACCATATTGAAACCCGCGACCCATCTCATCCACACCATCAATCAGGATTATTAAAGGGTGTTCTTTGGTGATACGTTTTCTGTCAGATAGAAGCTTCAGAAACTCAAAAAAAGTAAGCGAAGTTGGTGTCAGTTCGCCAATTTCGTTGCTGGGAATTGAAAACGCACTCCGAACGACGCCCGCAACATACGTGAACAATTCGCGCCGACTTTCTGCGAAGCGAGCGTCTTGCGACCAATCGAAGTAATAGGGAACACACAGGCCCGCATCAGCAAGATCGTCAGCAAGGCTTGCCATCAAGACGGACTTTCCGGCGCCGGGCCCAGCGGTAAGGCACCACGCACCAGATGATTGGCTGTCAATCATAGTTTTGAAGTCTTCAGCCGCGCGATTTGGAACGGCCTGTCTTAATAACTGAGCTTGGGTTTCTGCAGACTTGTTCCTGGACGCTGCGAGATTGACCGAGAGAGATAGATTGCTCAACTTTTCGTAAGAGGGCGCCACCAGGGGCCTCTGCGGCCATGCTTCCTCTGTCATTAGCGGGGGGAAATCCCACCCGTTCGATTCGAAGACTGTGTCTAAGAACGCTGCAGCAAGATCAGAATAGTAGTATCTTAGCCAAACTATGAATGGGACGAAGACCCGGCGTCCGCTATTCTCCAAGTGAATCAATTGTTTGTTGAGCGGGCCATAATACGGATTATCCTCATCATTTCTAAGTTCAATCTCACCGTATCTTTTACGGACCACGTTCAAACTTGTGAGCGCGCGTGAGCGCTCCGGTTCATTCATAGCCTTTAAAGCTGCGCGAATGCTATCGATAGCAAGGAGCCGTCTTTTTGCTCCCAAACCCAGCCATTTTTCTCTGAGTTTTTCCGCTTTTTCTTTAGCGGAATTAGCATCGAGCATTATGCATTCCATCTTTATTGGACAGAATGCATATTGCATTTTCGATTATTGGATTCCAGTCAAAGTTGTCGATCAATGGATGATTGCGGCAAATTGATCATTTGCCCATTCTCGTAGAAGAATTCGTACTCTAGCAGTCTCGTTTCTTCATCGAATTTTATGCGTGCAGGCTGACCAATCCGGTGAAACTCTCCGCGTGATCGGTAAATTTCCTCATATACGAAGCCATCGCGTTTGTCTGAGACGATCATTTGAGGACCGCTTTCTCTGTGTTCTACGCCGTTTTCCCAAAACTCTTCTCTGATGAAAGTTCCATCATCAAGAATAATTGCAGCAGCGCCAAGCCGGTGCGCTTTGCCCAGTTCGCGATACTGCTGGTAGTAAATATGACCGGTGGCTATGTCTGAGATCTCTAAGGATGGAATATCAGGACTGATTGTCTGAAGCTGATCTGTTGTACCCACCCATTTCACCAGGCAACGATTTAAATCTATGCCATAAGTTCCTGGATTCGGCTCTTCTAAGTCCAGGAGATACTGCGCCAGCTGCGAACGCTCCAGAAATTCTTCGAATTTCCCGATTTCGATGGGTAAAATGACTCCTGTTTCTTCATTCCTGTGAATGTACTTCACCGTCATAATTTAATTATATCATAGCGAAGACTGAAAGCGCAAAAGTTTCTGTATTCATTGGCTTTTTTAAATCCTTTTCACATCCTTTGCAAAGGATATGCAGGTGGTGAAAATGAGCTGTGGAACAAGGGAAACCGCCCTGTTCTCGCAAGCGTCGAGGCCAAGCGTTTGTGGTCAACAAACCACCCCGGGGTTGTCACCTTTGAGGACAACCAAAATGACCAGAGAGATACGCGACGATTTAGTCTATCTGATTATGCCTTCCGAGATTTTACTCACAGCTGTTTACACCCAATTGCTTGCTCAGAAAATCAAGGCGCTTGGGCTTTCACGACAAGGCCTTATTGATTGGCTAGATCAAAAAATTTTCCACGAGTTGGACGCACCAGTCTATTTGCACAGGGGCGAGAAGTTTATCATCTATCCCGGCATCTATGAGGACGCCTTCTTCGGTTCAATGGACTATCGCTGGGGTACGGACATCAAGTTTTTTTCAGACCGAATGCCCCAACGGGCTCCTAACAAGAGGTTGGAGCTTCGATATCAACTTTTCGACCTTGCATTCAAGGTGAATGGTAATCCCATTAAACTAAACAAATAGAACCCGAAGCCCCGCTTCGCGCGGGGCTTCTATGCAACCGGGTCCTTCAAGTATCGATAAAGAGTTGAGCGGCCCACGGAGAGCGACTGTGCAACGTCTGACACAGGCCTCCCGCTCTCAACCATTGCTTTGGCGGTTTCGACGTCTTCTGCGTTTAAAACACGTTGCCTGCCAAAGACCACACCGCGATCTTTAGCCGCCTGTATTCCGGCCACTGTTCTTTCTTGAATCAATCGGCGCTCGAAATGCGCAACGGCGGATAGCACGTGAAGAAGGAGCTCGCTAACTGCGGATTCAGTACTTATGTGTTCGCAGATCGACTGGAAGGTAATCTGTCTGGCGTCGAGATCTTCAATGATGTCCACTAGGTTTCTCATTGACCGCGCTAGTCGGTCCAACCGCCACACCAACAGAGTATCGCCCGATTGAAGGCTTGCTAAAGCTTCCTCAAGTCCGGGCCGTTTGGCGGCTACGCCGCTGATGCCATGGTCTTCGTAGAGCTTGTCATATCCTGCACGCGCCAGCGCATCTCTCTGAAGGGCGAGAGACTGTTCGGCGGACGACACTCTTGCATACGCTACACGCACAGCGGTTCTGATCCTTTCTTTTTTCTAGTTCTGACTGTCCCATAAGGCTTCCTCCTCGGGACACTGGCTGGAAGCATGCTCTCAGCCGGTAAAACGCCTGAAAATACGAGCGTTTCAGATAGTGCTTCAATCTACGCCACAAAATCTCCCAATGGAACGATATTGAGACTATTACACACGATCGTATGCGGCATTGCTTTGGCCGTTGCTGCGCCTGGTGTCGCGTGCGCACAGAGTTCCAATGTGCATCCTGAAATTGGCACTACGGAGCCAAGCGGGCTCATTAATCGTGATCTGGCGGCCCTTCCTCCAAAAGAACAACAGGCCTGGATACACGGCGCTATGAGCCAAACTGTGACAGTCCTTTCTGCTTCAAGGCCGCAACTGAGTGCATGTCTTTCCGAGTGGTATTTCGGCTCAGGCACGGGCAAAGAAACCCTGGCCGCCGGGATGGAACGCTACCCGGATATGCCCACAAGCGCGATGATATGGGCTGTTGCTCAGCGCGCCTGTCCTCCTGGCTGAGAGGTGAGGGTGCCATCCGCCAAATCGAGATCTGCAAGTAAGTCCTCCGGGCTGGTAGAAACAGCCTTCTGAAACTGCGGGCGCAGAGCGTTGGCAGTTTCCATCTCCTGGATCACACGGGTGATATCCTTCTCAATGTCATCCAGATCGTCTTGGGAAGGCGGGTTGTCGGAATCGTCCATTTTACGGCGAGCATCATCAAGCACAGCCTGTTTGTCCGATAGACCATCCTGACGCGCGCGGGCGGCGTGCAGCGCCGAATGAGCGTCGTTGTATCGTTCATAAGACAGAAGATTGTCTGCGTTTATAAGAAGCGCTGTTTCAGCGGCAGTCAGATCTCGTCCATCCGCCGTTTTAAGAGATCCGTCTGCAGCTCGAAACACAGCTGTCCCATCCGGAAGCTTAGCGGTCCTATTCTCCATATCTGTGACGAGGCCCTCTAAGTGCTCTATGCGTTGCGCCACTTGATCAATAGCCGCATTGAGCTTGTCTTGAGCATCATCAACGAGGTTTGAGACACGCTCGAACGCTGCGGCATAAATCGGGTCGAGCATCAACAAATCAAGTTGGGTTTGGTAGGCTTTATCACGAGCATCGCGATCTCTTGCATGACGATTACGTCGAGATTTATCAGCATCGAAGAAACGGGCAGCCTTATTGCTAGAGCCGGACAGTTCTCCTTGAAGGTCCTCAAAGTCTATGCGGCTTTGCCGCTTATCATGGTCCACACAGCCTCACTTTCTACCTCCTCTATTTTACACGATTTGGCGTCCCCTTCGCAAACTTTACTGAAGGCGAGATCCCGCTAAAGCGCCCGAAAGCCGCACTCAAACGCGCTTCAAGCAGCCCTGGACGCCCCTGTCCGGCAATGCCTTGAGGTGACGATATGAGTGAAAATTCCAACAACCCTGGCCGTGATGAAGGTTCCGGGCTTGGTCTCAAGCCTGTGAAGCATGACGCTAATCTTGCGCGTCAAAACAAAGACAAACCTGATGCGCAGAGCTTCGTTGAAGAACAGGCCACAAATAAGTGGATGTCGATCAATGGCGACATCCTTCGCAAGGCACAGCTTATAGCTCGGCAAGCCAAGGCCGCGCTTGATGAGGCGCTTGAGCGGCTCAAGAAGGCCAAAGGCAAGCGCGATGGACTTAAAGAGCGTGAGAACATGGCGCGCTTCCGGGATGGCGCTGACGATGTGCCGAAGGGTTCTGACGTGCCGTTCTCTGAATGGAATGGCTATGACAAGTTTGTCGTTATTCTCTGTGGCGTAGCGACGGTCGTTCTTCTGGCACTCGGCGCGACAAATGTGGTCGCTACAATTCTTGGCAGTGGCATCCCGGTTTTCATTGAGCAGCCCTATCTTGCTTGGATGCTCGGGGCTTTGGTCCCTGCGGCGGCGATCGCTATCAAGTCGGGATACCATCTCTTCCACTATGATACCTCGCGCCATTTTTATGCGCTCGGTATGTTTGGACTTTCAGTGGTCCTTATTCTGATTTGGATTGTACTGTTTGCCCTTTCGTTCGAGGGAGCAAGCGCAGAGATTGATTGGGATGTTCTTGCCCATGGCGCCAGTGGCGCGGGCGGTGAAACTGCAGTCAATCGGTTGCGTAACATTGCGCAAATCACCGCAGAGATCGTAATCGGTGCATCGCTCTTCCTGATTATTGATCGCAAACAAGCGACCTATTCTTCG
>JABSPZ010000007.1 GCA_013213785.1 Henriciella sp.
CCATCGCCCCCTCGTTTAGCCACTGAGTCCAGGCTTGAAGTGACCGCCTGCTTAATCTCTTCGCCTCCATAGCGCATTCTCGCGGACACATCATGGGCGACGGCGGATAACATGAAGTATTCACCGAGACCTGTGCAGGAAACGGTCACAGTTGCGTCCGCCCACGTGCCCAGCCCGATCAGCGGCGTGTCGCCGATCCGGCCTTCACGTTTGCCGAACAAGCCGCCGGTCGATGTTGCGGCGGCGAGTCGACCTTCGCGGTCCATGGCCACAGCGCCGACCGTGCCATGTACAAGTTCATCCGTTGTCGTCTCGTCAGCTTCCACGCCAACTGGCAGGCGATACCAATTGTCGGGGTCTTCAACTTGATCCAGTCCGGCTTGTTTGCAGAAATGGTCCGCGCCCGACCCTGAGAGCAAGACGTGAGGCGTATACTCCAGTACGGCCCGCGCCGCCTGGATTGGACTCTTGAGGTCGCGAACACCTGCGACCGCACCAGCGCGGTTAGCGCTGCCATCCATGATCGCAGCGTCCATCTCGACATAGCCGGCGGCGTTAGGCGCTGAACCGCGTCCGGCCACATAGAGACCGCTCACTTCGAGCGCACTCACCATAGCCTCAACCGAGTCGATTGCCGAAGCGCCGGCATCGAGCATGGCTTCGCCTTCCTTGATCAGGGTCGCAAGGTGAACCTCAACCTCGCTATAGTCGCGGCCAGGTTTGGCGCCTGCACCGCCATGAATGGCCAGCGCATAATCAGGTCTGCTTGTCATTTGAGCGTCTCTATTGTGAGCTGAACAGGGAGAATGTCGAAACGAATATTGGAGATGGCATAGCGCCCTTCCCCATCCGGGCCGCGGCCCCAATAACCGGCGGACTCTGGCAGCTGCGTAAACACGTAGGCCACACCGCGGCCGCTGCCATCAAAGCTGACCCGCTCGATCGATTGGCTTTGCGCATTATCGGTCAGACCATCACCGATGACATTGGCAAGCGCCTGACCCGGGATTGCCATGCCGCCACCGCCAGGCTGCGCATTTGAAAAATACTCCGCACCAACAGTTACCTGTTTCCAGTCAGCCGGGGCGAGACCGGGCAAGCTTGCATCAAACCGGTCCCCTTGCGCCATTAGGTGCAGAGTGAGCCCGGTAATCTGCGCAGCGCCGGATGCGGTTGTTTTCTGGCGCGCGCCACGGGCGTCAACGATCGTGACATAGCCATTGCCTTCAACGCCGACCCAGCCATCAGACTGTGCGATCAGCGCTGTATCTTCATCGACGCCAAACCCGACCCGGGCAGCCGGCTCGTCGAGGTCCATCAAGGCTACCACAAGGCGGCCAAGCCGCGCCCGCTCGCCGAAATGCTGATCGACCAGACCATAATGGAAGAAGCCAAGCCCATGCCCCAGGCCAATCGGTTCGCCCGACTGTGATCCCGTGAGTGCTGTCAGCGAGTCCCCCTGTGTGATCATCGGGTCAGACATGATCGCCGCCCCAGCACTGGTGCCACCAATCGGCATGCCGTCGGAATTGGATCGACGAATAGCCTGTAAGGCAGCTGTTGCGCCGCCGTCGCGATTTAGAAAGAGCTCCGTCGTGCGCGACTGATCTCCGCCCGTAAACCAGACCGCAGCCGCCTGTTCAAACAGCGCGGCGGTTTTCGGTCTATCAATGTTTGCGCGCCACTCAGATTCATCCACGTCAGGCGTTGAGCGGTCGTCCATGACGGCGAGCTTCGCCACTTCAATACGATCTGGAGCAACGCCGTAACGCTCTAGCGTCTCCCGCACCGACTGCGCAGATTCAACGGGCGCGCCCGAAGCAGACGGCACAATCACAATTGACCCTTCGTCTTTGGCGGCGGTGATAAAGCTCGTCCAGACAGCCTCTGTGTCGGCGGACAGTCCGCCACCAGCGATCACGAGAGCCCCTTTGGGCAGTGGCTCCATGGCACTGGAATCCGGAACGCCAGCGCAAGCGGCGATCACGAGACCAGCAGTCAAAGAGAGCAAGTTCGAATGTGTTTTCATCAACTGTATCCGATAGAAATAGCGATTAGAATGAAGACCGCGCCGAGCAGCATCAGGGCGACGAACGGCTTCCAGAAAAACTGGAACCATAAGCCCCACCCGACACGGGCAGCGGCGAGGCAGCCCATCAGAGCGGCAGACGATGGGACAATCAGGTTCATCAAACCATCACCCAATTGGAAGGCGAGCACAGCGCTTTGTCGCTCCACCCCAATCAGATCAGACAAGGGTGCCATAAGCGGCATGGTCAGTGCCGCCTGGCCTGACCCTGAAACGACAAAAATATTGGTGATGGCTTGCAGGATAAACATGCCGAGGCCGGCTATATGCGCGGGCAATCCTTCGGTCAGCGTTGCCATGCTATAAAGCGCCGTGTTGAGCACGCTCGCATCGCCAGCCTTATCCCCGCCGAGCAGCAAGACGGTGCCTTTGGCAAACGCAATGATCATGGCCGCCGGGGCGAGTTGTACCGCACCGTCCCGAAACGCCTCGCCGCAGGCATTCAAGTCCATACCGTTCAACCGAAAAACGCGGGCGATGATCGCAGCCACCAGCCCCATGGCGAAGAACTGAGCCGCCAGCTCAGGGAAATAGTATTGGTGAACTGCGACGCCCCACGCGACCCAGGCGATCCCGATCAGGATGGTCAGAAGGATCAGAAGATGCCCGGAGCTAAACTTCTGAGATTCCAGCTCATCATGCTGAGCATCGTGCAGCCACTCGTCCGACGCGCGGGCGAGCGACGAGTCTGGTGCCAGCCGGACCCGCCGGGCATAGCGATACGTGTAGGCGGCTCCAATAGCGGTGAACACGGCCCACATGCTGACCCGCAAGCCTGCGCCGGACATGGTGTCGAGCCCGGAAATCCCTTGCGCAACAACGACCGAGAACGGGTTCATCCACGAGGTCGCAAACCCGACCTGCGTGGCCACGTACGTGACCAGCAGAACCGTCAGCGTGTCGTATCCTGCCCGGGCAAAAGCCGGGACCAGGATCATCACAAAGACGATCGCCTCTTCGCCCATACCAAAGATCGCGCCCCCTAATGAGAACAGGACGAACAGGATGGGCATCATCACATCGCCTTGCGATCCAGGCTTAGCGATGGCTTGTTTCAACGCCGCTTCCATCGCCCCGGTGCGCATAATGATGCCGAACGCACCGCCGACGATGAGCAAGAAGGCGAGGAGGCCGATGGTCGAGGAATAGCGATCCCCGGCAATAATGCCTTCGAACAGGAAGTTCAGAAACCCGACCTCTTCGCCGGTCCCGAACAGCGGTGCGGGTTGGCGCCCTACCCCTTCAAAGGCATCGATGCTGAATTCACCTGTCTCGCTGACGAAGCGCCCGGCAGGCACAAGCCAGGTCGCTGCCCAGGCGATCAGAGCAACAAAGAAGAGAATGATGAATGTGTCAGGCGCTTTGAAGCCGGTTGATGAAGGCGCAGATTTTTGAGTCATAACCACTCGTCACTAGGAGAGCATGCAGGGGCGGACAAGTGACCGCCCGCCCCAGCTGCCAGGCCCCAGCCTAGAATGCGTGCCCGAAGCGCAGCGTTACGAAACGCCCCAAGCTGTTATGATTGAAGTGATCGACATTCGCGCCGGTGCCCAGCGCGAGTGGCGGGTCTTCATCGAACACATTGTCTACGGTGAGCTGGACAAAGCTGTTCTCGAGGAAGTCATATGAGACAGATGCATTGAAGACCGTCCAGGCTTCGACATCCTCGTACTCGGCATCGACCAGACCGCTATCAATCGCCGCTTGTAGGGTGCGTGAACTTGGATCGTCGCGATAGCTGGACGTGTAACGCGCCGCGACAGAGGTCCGCCAAGGGCCCTTGCTCCAGCGCAAGCGTGCAGTGGCGGTGAGCTCTGGATAGGTGAACTCACCAGCTTCCTCGACCACAGGAGAAGCTGGAGAGGCTTGTCGATCAAACTCGAACAGGTAACCCGCATCTGCCAGGATCGCGAGGTCGCCGTGCTTGCCGAGATCAACATACTTCGTCGCTGTCAGGTCGAGGCCGCTGGTTTCCTGGAAGCCAAGATTGGTCAGCGGAATGTGCGCATCGGTGACAAAGCCGCGATCGATTTCGAGGCCAGGCGTGCCGGTTGCCAGCGCGCCATTGGCGACATCAATGACCGTAAACTCGCCCGCCAAAGCGCGGCGGATGAAATCATCTTCGTCAATCCCGACCAGGTCCTCATGGCGAATGTTCCAATAGTCGAGGCCGAGGCTGAAATCAGCATTCGGTTCGAACACCACACCAAGACTCCAGCTTTCTGCATCCTCAGCCTGCAGATTCACATTGCCGAGTTCCTCAGACAGGAGCGACTCGCCGTCCGCGGTGGCGTCGCCATCACAAGCTTCTGGTGTGATTGAACAATCAACTGAGAAGCTGGTCAGACGCACCCCTGCCCCGGTCTGGGCCAGCGAAGGCGCACGGAAGCTGGTGCTCCAATTGCCGCGGAAGATCAACGACTCGATCGGTTGGTAGCGGAAGGCCACTTTCGGATTGAAATCGTCGCCAAAGTCCTCATCGCTATCGAAGCGACCGGCGAGCTGCACATCGAACTGGTCAGTGATCGGGACATAGAGTTCCGCAAATGCCGCCCATTGGGTCCGCTCTGCGTCGGCTGAAGTCGACGAGAAGCCGACGATTGGGTCCGGATTTGCATTGGTGGCAACCGCATCGCCGGACGGGATGTCGGTCAGCTCTTCAGAGCGGAACTCGGCCCCGAACGCGCCTTTGACCTGATTGCCATTGAAGGTGAACAGGTCGCCGCTCGCCGAGACATCGAACTGGAACAGCGAAGACTCCCCATTGCGTTCAGCCTGGGTGACGATGGCGTCCAGTACCGCTTGGTCCTGGCTGGTCTGGCCACCAAATGGATTGTACCAGAGCGTGGTCAGCCCGCCATCTTCGCAAGCCTCACCACCAAGCGCATCCACGCGGCTGCCATCAGAACAGAGATTGCCTTGCAGCGCGTCTTCGAACTCAGCCGTACGATAAAGACCGGAAAGCCCGCTCTGCGTGGACTCGTTCTGGCCGTAGACGAAAGCTGCTTCATAGGTCCAACCATTGTCGGCTTCGAAGGTCAGGCCAGATGTAAGCCGCAGCGTCTCGCTTTCGACAGTCACCGCCCGCGGCTCTGGAACTTTGCCCCAGGCAAAAATCGGGAAGCCGAAGAAGTCGCTATATACGGTGCCTGGATTGTCGAAGTTCGCTTCTTCCACAATGTCATCAATCAGCGCTTGCGAGAAAAACGGGTTCTCAGGATTGACCGGAATGCGCGAGAAGTTCGCTGGCGAAGAGGTGCCATTGCTTTCATTGGTCGACCAAAGGACATCATTGAACCAGGTCAGCTGATCATTGATCTGGAACGTATACGCCCCCATCAAGCCGATCGATTCCAGCTCGTCATCTGTGGCGACAAAGGCATTGGTGTTGACTTCACAAAACTCACCAAAATTGCCGAAACCGAAATCATCAGCGGCGCAACCACCATCAGCTGGTTCTTCGGTCTGATCAAAGAACATTAGAAACAGGTCATTGAAGCTCGGGAAGAACCCTTGCTGACTCGGACGCACTGAGGTCGCAGTGAAGTCCCGGTCACGGTCGAACAGTGCCTCACGCTTGTAATAGTCAGCGACGAATAGAAGCGACTGGCGATTATCGGAATGGCCCCACACCGCGTTGAGATTGAGCTTTCCTTCGTCCGTCCCAGCCGTGGAGTTGCCATAGCTCGCTTGGACTTCGAAGCCATCGAAATCATCGCGCAGAATATAGTTCACAACGCCAGCAACCGCGTCCGCGCCATACACCGCCGAGGCGCCGCTTGGCAGAACATCGACGCGTTCAATCGCGGCGAGTGGAATTGCATTGACGTCGATAAAATTCTCCTGGCCTTGCGCAAAAGATGTGATGCTCGCGCGGCGGCCATTAATCAGCGTCAGCGTCGAGCTGGCGCCAAGTCCTCGCAGAGAAACTGACGCCGCACCCGGCGGTGTATCGCCGGAAAGCGCGCCGGCGGTGGAGGTTGAGAATGTACCGCGGCCGCCACCCGTTTGCGGCAACTCCTTGAGCACTTCGATGAGCGAGCCCGCACCGGTTTCGTTGATCGCTTCGCGATCAATTGAAAGGGCTTGCACGGCACCATCTTCGGCGAGCCCGCGGATACGCGAACCGGTCGTGACAACCGTTCCGAGCGTCATTCCAGCATCGGTTTTCGTTTCTGTGGTGGTTTCGATTGTGTCGTCCACTGGCGCATCCTGTGCGTTGGCCAGCGGGGTCGCCATAAGCGCGAGTCCAAGCGGCAACGCTGACGCGCGCGCGAGTTTAAGTGTCTTGAATGTCATTGGTCGTTTCCTGAAATAGTCTATCTCGAGCAGCGCGCGGCTGCTCCGTCAGGCAACGTTTCACAAAGGGTTGTTTGTCATGATTTCATCCCCGCTGTGGGTAACCGTTGCCAGTCCTCCTCGCGGGCGCAAACTATTCGTCGAACCACTCGCTCAGCTGATAATCAGCCGAGGATCGTCCGAACACTTGCGAATTGGGCATCCAACCAAGCATTCGAATTGGTTACCACGGCTGGCGCCGAAATCAAAGCACGTTGATCAATTTTGGTCTCTTGCGGGCTCTCTGCGCTCCCTCACCGACGCGCGACAAGCATAGAGGACCCAATCGATCGGAGTTTGCAACACATTTGCCTAGCGCAAACTAAAACTGTTTAAGCATCATCTGCAAAATTGCTGGGCAGCGATTCGCTCCATTTACGAAGCTCATCGAGAAAACCGAGCGCGCTCTCACCGAACGGAGTGATAGAGTAATGAACGGAGACTGGCGACGTATCGACAACTTGGCGGTGAACAAGCCCCTGTTTTTCGAGTTGGCGCAATCGTTCGGTTATCATTTTCTTGCTGGCGCCGCCAACCAGACGCGCAAGATCGTTGAATCGCACTGGCTCGTCCTGGAGATGCCACAGAATCGATCCAGTCCATTTGCCGCCAACGATCCGCATGCCGCGCTCTATGGCGCACGGTTCACTGCAAGGGTCTTCAGCCATGCGTCTGCCTTGCTCATCTTGGTGTATTTTTGCGCGCATTGAATTTCTCCCAAGCGGTTACCAAAAGTATACTGGTTGATATTTGTTTCTCCTGATCCGAGTTACAGGCCGAAGCCACAAAACGCAAATCCACTTCTTCAAGGCCCCTTAATCATGAGCAACATCTTCATCATCAACGGACACCATCCTTATCCCTTCGCGAAGGGTGAGCTTAACGCAGCAATTGTCGATCGCATCGCAGCCTACTTGACCAAAACCGGGCATGATGTGCGCCACTCAAAGCCCTCCGAGGGATACGACGTCGAACAGGAAATCGAAAACCATATCTGGGCAGATACCGTCATCATGCAATTTCCAGTCAATTGGATGGGCGTTCCATGGTCGCTTAAGAAGTACATGGATGAGGTATATACCGCAGGCATGGACGGACGCATGTGCGCCGGCGATGGGCGCTCTGTAGAGGCGCCTAAAGCCAATTACGGAATGGGCGGAACGCTGAGCGGCACCAATT
Organism: Henriciella sp.; assembly: GCA_013213785.1. Taxonomy (GTDB): domain Bacteria; phylum Pseudomonadota; class Alphaproteobacteria; order Caulobacterales; family Hyphomonadaceae; genus Henriciella. The sequence goes on from JABSPZ010000007.1 coordinate 7,607, forward strand.
ACATGATTTCGACCACGCTAAATGCGCCGCAAGAGGCCTTCCTCGATACATCCGAGCCATTCTTTGACGGCATAAGTTTGGACGATTTGCTGAGACCCGTTCACTTGAACGCAAAATTCTTTGCTATGGAACCGCTTCCCACATTTGCTGCATATGATGTGATGAAAAATGCTGACGTTGAGAGCGATTTTGAACGCCTCGATCAGCATTTGAACCTTATCTTCCCAGCTTCTGTGGCAGCACATTAAGGCAGATTCGCCGCTGCCGGTTGTTTCCCTCTTTTCTGCTTCACTCAAAATCCTTCGGAGATCCTGATGAGCCAGCCAGATATCCACCTCTACACCGCCGCCACGATGAATGGGTACAAGCCCGTCATTTTCTTGGAAGAGGCAGGCGTTCCTTACGACCTCACATTTGTCGACTTCTCGAAAAATGAGCAGAAGGCGCCTGACTATTTGAAACTCAATCCAAATGGAAAAATTCCAACGATCGAGGACCGGTCTGAACGCCGCGCGATCTTTGAGAGCGGTGCCATCCTTTGGCACCTAGCGACGAAGTATGGAAAATTTCTTCCGACCGAAGAAGTCGCAAAATCAGAAGTCATGCAATGGATGTTTTTCCAGGTTGGCCATGTCGGCCCGATGATGGGACAAGCCATGTATTTTCAGCACATCGCTGCGCCGAACGGCCAGGTCGAGCCGTTCTCGATCAAGCGTTATTTGGATGAAAGCCGCCGACTGCTCGAGGTGATGAACACCCGTCTCGAAGGCCGTGATTGGATCGCGGCGGATGAATATACTATCGCTGACATGATGCTCTATCCGTGGGCGCGGGCGTATGTCTGGGCGCGGGCGAGCGTCGATGGCCTGCCCCATCTGAAAGCCTGGTTTGACCGGATTGACAAGCGTCCGGCCGTGCAGAAGGCGCTGACGATCCCAAAGGCGAACCCGCAATTCTGGGATGAAAAAGCTGATGCCAGCATCTTTGCCAAAGAAAATGCCGCGCGCTTTTCGGGTGATGTAAAGAAGAGCTAACCCTGATGACGGATGCGATCCAGATCATCGACCACAGCGACCGGGTCGAGCAACTGCTTGAACCTTTCCGTGAGGCGCTCGGCGGTGACTTTGAAGCCTATCGCGGCCACGTCTACCGGACGATCACTTATGCCATGCACATTCTCGGCAATGATGAACGTCACCGCAAAATGATCGAAACCGTGTTTGCCTATCATGACATCGGCCTGTGGACCGATCGGGAATTGGCTTATCTGGAACCATCCGAAGAGATCGCGCTTCGTGACAATAAAGCGCTCGGGCTCGGTCTGGACCCCGATATATTGCGCGAGGCGATTCACTGGCATCACAAAATTACGCCCTATCCTGGTAAACATGCCGACATCGTCGAAGCAGTTCGCCGGGCGGACTGGATTGACGCGACTGAAGGTCGAATGCGCAAAGGCCTGAGCAAGACGCAGGTTCGGGCTGTCCGTCATGGTGTTCCTGATCCGGGCTTCACCGGTGTGTTGATGCGGCTGGCTAAGGAATTAGGCGGCAATATTGTCAGCGGAAACCTTCGAGTCCTGCGCCGCGTGATCAAATTTTGACTGCCATAAAGGCTCAACCAATCTGAAAGACGCCTTGCAGGACCGTCCCCAATTATAGGCAGCCCCCAACAAATGGCCCTTCACGAACACCCAATGTGGCGCAAGCCTCAGCACCATGAAGACATTGATCATGCTCATGATCATGTGCACTGGACGGAGCTTTTCTACGACTTGATCCATGTTGTGACAATTTTCCTATTGGGAAATTATCTTTCGGCGCACTTGGATGTGAACGGGTTCTTGGTGTTCTCCGGAGTCTTCATAGCGCTGTGGTTGGCTTGGGGCGAGCTTAGCATGTTCAACTCAATCTATGTGAGCACCGATGTCTGGCACCGGATAATTATGTCCATCATGATCTGTACGGTCATGTTTATGGCTGCTGCTACTCCGTCCATATCTGGCGGTGGCTGGCCCTATTTTGCGCTCGGGTTCGCCGCCAACCGCGCTATGATGGCGATGCTCTACATTGGGGCGAGACGACACAATGCATCGAGCGGGTCCATGTGCTCGGTGCAAATGCGTAATTTCAGTATCTTTGCTGTGTTGTTCGCAGTGACGGCTTTTTTGCCTCAGCCTTACGGATACTGGGTATTCGGTTTCGGAGTTTTAGCCACTCAGACCGCATATATGTTACCGAGCATTTCGGTACTTTCATTTGGGCGCTTCTCACCGCGCATGGGTCATATGGCCGAGCGATTTGCTTTGCTTACGCTGATTGTCCTCGGCGAAGGCTTTTTCAAATTGGTCGTTACGCTGGCAGAGAAAGGCATCTACAAAGTATCGCCGGATGTGCTGCTGAATTTCATCATTGGCGGCGTGTCAATGTTTGTGATGTGCTGGATTTACTTCGACTTTGTCGGCAATGGAAAACCTAAGGATGATCGTCCGCGGACGCTTATCACATGGTGGCTCGCGCATCTCGTTTTGATGCTTTGCGGTGTCATGGTTGGAGTTGCGTTGGCCGCTGAAGTGAAGGTGGGTTTTTGGGAGCCCTATCCTACGAAATATGCAGCAATTGGGTGTTTTGGCTTGGCGGGATACATCGCCATGCTTTGGGTTCTCAGGTCCGTAATTGAGCACCGGGTCGCATCAGACTTTGGTCGCGGAGATGTTCGACTGTTCGGGATAGTTCTTGCCATTGCATGTTTCTACATCGTCCCGCACGTGCCTGCCCTGGTTGGAAATCTCATCTGGGGAACGGCATTGTTCTCGCAGATCGTTATACCGGTCACACGTGCTTGGTTGAAGTTCCGCCATGAGTGAGTTGCTTGCTTCTTCTTCGACAACGCGCCGGAAATTGTATTGGTGGCTGGAGCGTGAAGAGCGCGATGCGCTCGGACCGAAAGTCTTAGAGATTGCGCTAATTGCTCTGATTACGGCGAACGTTGGCGCGGTTATTTTAGAGACTGTCGATCCGATTTACGCGCAATGGAAGCCAATATTCGACCTGTTTGAACGCACTTCGCTCGCGATATTCACAGTAGAGTATGCCGCGCGGTTGTGGGTGTCGATTGAAAACCCAGATCATAAGTCCCGGTGGGCCTGGGCTAGATCACCTCAGGCGATTATCGACCTCCTGGCAATTCTGCCCGCACTTTTGGTCTTCATCATCCCGATTGACCTTCGCGTCCTCAGAATTTTCAGAATGCTTCGCTTATTAAAACTGACGAGGTATTCAGCGGCGCTCGGTATGCTATTGGCAGTCTTCGAAGAAGAAGCTGGTGCCTTTTTCGCTGGGTTTTTCATTTTGATGTTGATGATGGTTTTGGCAGCGAGCGGGGCTTGGCTCGCAGAACATGAAGCGCAACCTGAAGCCTTCGGGTCTATCCCGGCATCTATGTGGTGGGCAGTCGCCACCCTCACGACAGTTGGATACGGCGATGTAGCGCCAGTGACCGTTGCCGGTAAAGTTTTCGGCGCGATGATTACCGTCATTGGCATTGGGATGGCCGCGCTTCCCGCCGGCATTATTGCAAGCGGACTCAATGACCAGTTGCATCAACGCCGCGCCAGTTTGCGGCGCGAGTTCAAAAAAGCGCTTGAAGATGGTCAGTATTGCTCTGACGACGAAGCAGAGATTGAGATTATAAGGCGTCAGCTTGGCTTGTCGCGCAAAGATGCGGCAAATATTCTTGAACAGCTTCAATCCGAACATCTCATACCACGCCCGCTTTGCTCACATTGCGGTCAGCCACTTCCGTTAAAGGAGTAAGGAAATTCATGTCTCAAACCTCAAAACCAATCCGCGTTGATATTGTTTCCGATGTCGTCTGCCCTTGGTGTGTGATCGGTTATTATCAACTAATCGCGGGCGCGCGTCAGGCGAGGATCGAACTTGAAACCCATTGGCACCCGTTTGAGCTCAACCCGAGCATGGTGGCGGGCGGTGAAAATCTACGCGAACATTTGGCTGCCAAATATGGCACGACTCCTGAGGGCAGCCGAAACGCTCGCGCGCGGCTTACGGCTATGGGTGCCGCGCTAGGCTTCGCGTTCAACTATGCCGATGACATGCGTATGTATAATACCTTTCTTGCACATCAATTGATCGATTGGGCGGAGACCCAAGGATTTGGTCATCCGGTGAAGCTTGCCTTGTTCGAAGCCTATTTTACCCATCGCAGTGATGTGTCTCAAATTGATGTTCTTGTTGAAACGGCCGGACGCGTTGGGCTCGACAAAAACGATGCGCGAAACGTTTTAGAAGCTGAAGAGCGCGCTGCAAATGTGCGGGCGCGTCAGGAAACCTGGCGAGCGCGCGGGATTAGCGGTGTGCCTGCGATGATCTTTGATCAAAAATACTTGGTCACCGGCGCACAAGGTGAGTACAACTACGCTGAGATATTGAAAAAGGTAGTGTCAGAAAAGATGACCGAAACAGTCAATTAGGCCGAGCTCATCGGTTTATCTATCATCAAACCAGGATTGACCTTGGTACGGTCGGACGAAAACTTCCGCAGACTGGATCGCATTAGATTGATGCGGTGGTCGGCGCCTCCGATGGGCATCGCAATGTCCCAGATTATCGCTGTCACCGTGCGAACAGATAGGGAGCCGTCCAAAAATGACGGCACCGAGACGATCGTCTATTGTCTTGATCGAGTTCGGCGCGCGCGTTCGGAGACTAGCTGTAAGTTCTTTTTAGAAAATTCGTCCGAACCGATATGCGTTCAATCAGGCATCAACGCCGCAGGCAAAAGCGACATGCGTGACTAGCCAAACTCGGGAAAAAAGGGCTCTCGCACATCACCTGCATGATCTGCGAGAGCCCAAGATTGATCCAACCAGGGTGGGTCGGAAGAGAAGTCCCAGCTGGTCGGATCCGGAGGTTAGAATTCGGCCTTAAGTGTCACGCCGTAAGTTCTTGGTGGAGACAAAAAAGCTGCGATCGCGCTTCCATTGCTTCCTTGCAATGGCGTATCGAACGCAACTTGTGCGTAGTCTTCATCGGTAAGATTTTGTGCCCAAAGCTCAACTGAGAAGGGCGAGTCATCGTTGTAAATGGCTACCCGTCCGTTCAACAATACCAGTTCGTCGACATCTTTCTGGGGATCAAGATTCGATCCGGTGTTGTAGCGCGACGTATAGCGACCTGAAAGATTCCAACGGGCGCTCCAGTCTGCGATGAAGTCGGCATCGATTGTCGCCGCAAGCGTGCCTGTCCAACGCGGCGCAAATCCTAGAGCTCCACCGGATAGACGAGAAGACAGGCCGAGGGCAGCCGCGTCAAACTCGCCATACTCGGTTTCTGCAAATGTGATTCCACCTTGAAGTGTTAGATACTCTGCAGCCTCTGGTAGATACCTGAAGTCAACGTCAACCCCTTGAGATTTCAGTTCCGGAATAGATTCAACCACAAAAACCGTGCCGAGGAATGTATTCAGTTGGAAGTCGGCATAGTCTTGGTAAAATGCTGCGCCGTTAATGAAGAGAGAGCCGGCAGAATTATTCCATTTTGCTCCCAGCTCATAGGCGTCCACTGTTTCCGCATCAAAGCTCGTGTCTGCAATCGGCGTAACTCCCGAAGCAGCGCGATCGAGATTGAAACCTCCGGCTTTATAGCCTCGCGCATATGAAGCATAGGTGAGGAGGTTCTCGTTGGGACGATAGCTCAGCTTGAATGTGCCCGAAACTTCTTCGTCGGTTCGGGACTGTTCTGTCGTTAATCCATCAAACAGATCATTTTGCCAAGACAGGCAAGAAAAGCCAATCAGCGAAGTCGGGAATCCCGGCGTTGTCACCGCGGTGGTGCAAGATCCAGCATTGTTCGAGAAACTGGATGAAAGATCTTTTTCGTCAGAAGTGAACCGAACACCAATGGTGGCGTCAACGACGTCATTCAACTGAATTGTGTTATGAGTAAACACGGCGAACGTGGTGGCTTCTTGTTGGTAAAGATCGTCATTCGCCGCTGCGCCAGGAGTCCAGAATTGCCCCGCGAAAGAGGTGAACGCACCACCAAACAAAGTATTCCAGTAGGCGAAATAGTCGTTGCCATATCTGAGGCGGCTTTCGCGTTCGAGGTCTTCAGTTGCGGCGTACAAACCGACTAACCAGTCGAGATTGTCGGTTTGACCACTCAGCTTTGGGTGCGTAACAACAAGGTTGGAATTCGGAAGGTTAGAGACACGGAAGGCTTCGCCTGCTGACAGAAACTGGCATGCACTCATTGTATTGCCGTCACAGGATGTGTTCGGATCGGCGATACAGCCCGCCCCCTCTTACTCTAAAAATCGAGAGAAGCTCGGCAATGAAGATGAACTATTTCGTTCTTGGAACGAATGATATGGAAGCATCGGCTCAATTCTATAACGCGCTGTTTGAATCCAAAGGAATCAGACAAACATATTCAACTGAGAGAATGACGTATTGGCAGGGCGCGGATTTCACGTTCGCGATCGCCGAGCCATTTAATACCGAACCTGCAACCTATGGTAACGGAACAATGGTCGGCTTCCGAGCCGACTCAGTTGATGATGTGCAATGGCTTCACGCGAAAGTTCTGGAATTAGGTGGGTCGTGTGAAGGCCATCCCGGTCTTCGGGGACCAATGTATTCAGCCTATGTCAGAGATTTAGACGACAACAAGTTGGCGTTTTACATTGAGAACCCGCAAGGCGCTCACGCATAGACATTTTGTTTGATGACGGTCCGTTTGTCGGTACAAGCGCGGTGTCTAAAAATCGCGGCAAAACGGGCTCTCACAAATGACGCTCAAGTCCGCCCGGTTCCAAATTAAGCACGCTACAATAACGTTGCGCCGCCATCGATATTCACAATTTGTCCTGTGATAAATGCACCGGCCTGACTCGCGAGCAAAAGTGCAACACCCATAATGTCCGGATCACTCCCCCATCTGTGTAACGGAATAGCTTTCACTTCTGCCTGATACATTTCATCCGGGACAGATTCGGTCATCTTTGAATGAAATCGTCCCGGAGCAATCGCATTGACGCGGATATGGTCGTCCGCAAGTTCGTGGGCGAGATTGCGAGTTAGCTGGTGAATCGCAGCTTTACTGGTTGTATAGCTGAATGCGTTGGCAAAATTGCCGACGATGCCAGCGACTGACCCGATATTAATCACGGAAGCCATTTGCTCTTTCTGAGCCGCGGCGCGTAGCAGCGGCAGCAATTTCTGGACCAGGAAAAAGGGCGACTTCACATTCAAGTCGATCACCTTGTCCCACCCCTTCTCAGGGAAGTCTTCAATCGAGCTGCCCCAAGCGGTTCCCGCATTGTTGACCAAGACATCGATCTTGTCTTCTCGTTCAGAAAGGACCGCAGCGAATTCGCTAAGCCCGTCCAACGTTCCGATATCGCCGACGAGCGCCTGGCAATCTCCAAGCTCAGATAGTTCTTTAGCGGCGTTGGTGCAGGCCTCCTCGGATCGACCATTCACATAAACGCGCTTTGCGTCTGCCAACAAAAACGCCTTCGCAATCGCACGTCCTAAGCCTCTATGCCCGCCCGTAACAACACAAGTCTTTCCCCGCATTGAGAATAATTCATTTGGGTGGGGCATTTGGCGTCTCCTATGTGATCCAAAAGGTGGTCTAATAATTGATTTGTCGGTGCACGCCAGTCCTTATGGACTATAAGTCCAAAGTGACCTGCGCCCGTTCTGCTCTCACGAGTTTGAGACGGCGATGTAGCGTGGCTCGAACACCAATCTCGCCCCTTTTCGCCCCTGCCTAGCCTACAAAGAAAAGTGCCCCAAAGTGGTTCCTCCTGCGATTTGGTCAAAGACCAAATTCCGTTGAAGATGCATTTCAAAGGGACAGAGTAATTTGAACACTAAGGGCATTCGATTCAAACAATTTCCGTCACGACGTCCACATTGCCGCGGACCGAATTTGAGTAAGGGCAGATCGTATGTGCTGTTTCAGTTAGGCGCTCTGCGTCGGCTTTCTCTACACCCGGTAGGGACACTTTGAGCGTTACCGTCAATCCAAATCCTCCAGCATCACGTAGGCCGATACCTACAGCAGCCTCAACGCTGACATCGCTAGGGACTGTAGGGAGGTTTTCATCCTGCGAGGCAGCGAACTTCATCGCGCCAATATAGCAAGCAGAATAGCCGACGGCGAATAGCTGTTCAGGGTTGTAGCCCTGGCCACTGCCGCCCATTTCTTTGGGAGAGCCTAGTTCCAAGATTAGGTCAGTTCCTTCGACTAGGCCTTTGCCATCGCGGCCACCAGTTGCAGAACCATGAGCTGTGTAGAGAGGGGAGACGGACATAATATCCTCCTTTTTAAATCGCATTCGATAAAATCGCTTGCGATTTAATTCAGCTAATTGCTTCAGCAAGTCAACCCCTTGCGACTTAATCGTGCGCGATGTAAAGTGTTTTCGATGAGAAAACGTGCGTTACCCTTGGACCAGCAACTTTGTTTTGCGCTCTACTCTGCCAACAATGCCATGGGACGATGGTATAGGCCGATGCTCAAAGAGCTGGGAATAACCTATGCCCAATATTTGGTTTTGCTCGCGCTGTGGGAGAACGACAATCAGACGGTCGGTGTTTTGGGCAATGTGCTATACCTTGAGAGCAATACGCTAACGCCGTTGCTCAAGCGATTGGAAGCGGCTGGATTCGTCACCCGCAAGCGCCGGCCTGAAGATGAAAGAAATGTTATTGTATCGCTAACTGAAACCGGAAAGCGATTAGAAGCGGGCGCCTATGATATTGCCCTTTGCGCTGCCAAGGCCCTAGATGAAGGCGACGAAGAAATTGCTTCACTGCGAGAACAAATTGCGGTTTTGGCAGATCGCCTACGGACCAGTGCCAAATAACTCGCATGCCAAGGGGTATTGTCAGCGCAAACCGCCCTGCCCCGTCGGATTGAATCGATCTGATCGATTTCATTGAGCCAAAAATCCTCCTTAAGCAAAACTACCAAAGTGTCTCACGGTCGCTGAACCGCTACAACCGCTGGTGCGGGCCTCCTGTCCGGATTTGTGCCGTGGCAAACGTCTGCAGATGCGTCCAAGTCCCCGATCGGATATCTTCGCACCAATTGGAGCCAAGATCCGTTTAGCTTTGGATCCTACTCATACATCGCTAAAGGTGCGCTCCGCCGTGACTATCGTACGCTTGGCCGTCCGATCGAGAACCGGCTTTTCTTCGCAGGCGAGGCGACCCACCCGAGACGCAACAGCACAGTTCATGCGGCCTATGAATCCGGGTTGCGCGCTGCCGACGCCGTTCGCAAAACGCCAGCCACGCGGATCGCAATCATCGGGGCTGGCGCAAGCGGTCTCGCGGCGGCCAATGAGCTGAAACAGTCGGGCTTAGACGTCACGGTGATTGAAGCCAGAGACCGGATTGGTGGTCGAGTCTGGACAGATGACAGCCTCGGTCTGCCACTCGATCTTGGGGCGAGTTGGATCCATGGCGTTCGGGGCAATCCCCTTACCGAGCTCGCAGATCAGCTCGATGTCGAACGTATACGAACGGATGACAGTTACGTGGTGCGTGGCCGTGATGGACGTGAGATCAGCGATCGTGACAGCCCCGATTGGTTGAGCGATGTCACAGAGATCCAACACAGCGCGGGCGCTGGTCGCTCTGAACTTAACTTCACAGCGTATTGGAACGATTCCGATTATCCTGGGCACGATGTCATTTTTCCGGATGGCTACACCCAAATGTTCGCAGGCCTGGATGACGACCTACAGATCCACCTCAACATGCCGGTGACGGAAATCGCTCAAACCGACAGAGGCGTCGCGGTGAGCGTGAAAGATTCCGAAACGCCGTACGAGTTCGATGCCGTTATCGTCACCGTCCCCTCGGTGTTCTGAAACAGGGGGGCATTCGTTTTTCACCCCCTTTGCCTGAGAAGAAACAAGCCGCGATCCGGCGCCTCGGAATGGGCATTTTGGATAAGGTTTATCTTCAGTTCGCCGACGTATTCTGGGATGCTGATACGACTTGGATTCTGACACCAGAAAATGACCTGCCGCCAGGCCAATTCAATCAGTGGCTCAACCTTGCTAAGTTTGTCGATCAGCCGGTGCTCGTGGCATTCACTGGCGGTCCACCAGCGCTCGACCTCGCAGACCTTTCAGATGAAGCGATGGTAGAACGGGCGATGCAAACACTGAAGCTTGAATACGAATAGCGCACCTCTGATCAATTCACGGCGAATGTCAGCGACGTTGTGCAACTCCGAATATCTGTGTCCGCCGCTTCAGGCACGGGCGGCTTCACCATGCAAGACGAACGCGACAGCTATGTCGTGGTAGATCTCTACGCTACCTATCGGCCTGACTTTGTTGAAGGCCTACGCTTGGACGTCGGCGTCGATAATGTATTCGACGAAGAATATGAGCGCGGGGCTTTTTAAAGACTCCGCATACGGCTGTCCCTTTGAAAACATTAACGATATTCGCAAGAATCGACCGGTCTACATTAATCATAACGAAAACCACTTGTGGTAGAAGCTCAGTTAACAATCGAATTGAGATTTCGCTATGACCGCACCGCTGGCTTCGAGCCAAGCCACTGATACGGAGTTTGACGACGGGCGGCGCGATAAAGCGATCTATCGCCTTGCGGGCACAGCTTTCGATTTGATCGAGAAGCACGGCACGCCTCCAAGCCCGATGACGTATACGATGTGGTATGCCTATGCCGCTCAGTCACCAGATATTGTCTCACGCGAGGTCGATGAAATCCTCTCTGTGCATGGTAAAATCAGCCATGAGCAAATCGAGGACGTGTTTGAAGCGCATCTTTCCGCATCTTACTTTCAAGACAGCAGCGAACGGGTCAGCCAAGCGATTGAAACGTCGCTCAATGATGTCAGTGAACTGATCGCGCATACAAGCTCAGAGACAGATCTCGTGCGCGCCCAATTAAACGTCGTAGGCTCCAACATCCCCAAGCGGCCAAAGCGCCGAGATGTGGTCGCGATCTTCGAACAGTTGATGACGACCAATGCGCAAATGTCGACCATGACAGACACGTTGGCGATGCAACTGGAGCATTCTCGCGAACAGGTGCGCCAGCTCAACGAAGAGTTTCAGGAAATCAAAAAGCAAAGCCGCACCGACACCCTGACGGATGTCGCAAATCGGCGGGCCTTCAATGAGCGTCTTTCATACATTCACGAAAAGGCCATGCGGTCTGGCGATACGTTCGCGCTCGCTTTGATCGACCTGGATAAGTTCAAGTCCATCAACGATACGTTTGGGCACCCGATGGGCGATGAAGTCCTCGCTCACTTCGCAAAACTGATCATCGGCACGATCGAGAAGGACGATTTCGCAGCCAGAATTGGCGGTGATGAGTTCGCCGTGATTTTCCCAGGTCAAAATGCACAGACAGCATATAGCTCTCTTGTCAGCCTTAAGCTGCGACTAGAGCGTGCCGATATTCACGAGGAGCTCTCTCGCGATAGTCAGCACCAAGTGACCTTCTCTTGCGGCATCTCTCAATGCGGCAGAGGTCAGTCCATGGAGGACCTGATCGCAGCGGCAGATGACGAATTATTACGGGCGAAACGTAAGTCGCGAAACTTTATCGCTGTCCAAGGAAAGCGTCGCTAAAGGCGGGGCTACGCGCTCGCAATCTTTTCAGGACGGTCGGTAAGGAACAGCTCCATAACCCGCAGCATGCCCCAGCGTGTCATTAATTTGTTTAAAGCGATCCAGGTCGACATGAAGCACGCTAAGAGTGCCCTCAGAATCCTAAGCCAGCGATTTGAGCTTCGCCATATGCGATTCCAAGGCGCGCCGATTAGGAAACTCCGTTAGACTGTCATGCATAGCCTCATGCTCGACGCGGTCTTTCAAGAGCTCCAATTCTTGGTTGCGCTTAACCGCCTCGACCTTCGCGCACGTCACAATCTTTGACTGAGTTTCCAGATTTGAAATTGAGCGCCTCACGACGCGCTGTGCCGGCACAAAGATCAGCAATCCTTCGAGCAGCAAGATGACGAGCGCTGCGTAAAAAGACGCGTTCTGGATCAATTCTAGTCGACTAGCATCATCTGCGGCCTGCGCTTCAAACAGTGAAACGGCTTTGTTTAGGTCTCCCAACAATGCCTCGCTATCGAGGGCCAGCAACTGCATAAGCGCCGCTTCAGACAGTGACGGGTTCAGAGCGATTTGCCCTGCGATCTCGGAAAACTCGTAAACGCGTACATTCAGGTCCCGCTCCCCCAGGTACAGATCGACGAGGTTTTGTGACAGGTGAGGATCGGTGGACAGTGCACGCTGGGATTCTGTGAGTAAGTCGATACTCTGCTCCAGGCGGTCCCTCACACCGTCTTCATTGTGGTCCGTCGCTTGAAGGCTAAGAAATAGAATTCGCTGACTAAGCATCCGCTGACGACCACTCATATTGATCAGCTCAGCATTCCTCGCATTGGCCTCCAAAGCGAGTGATGCTGCAATATGGGTTGTGCTCAGCAAAGCAGCGATCAAAAAAACCGCCGCTGCATATCTCTTCCAGAGATGCTTTGGATTCCCTATCCAAAAAGCCTTTTTGAAAGCGGATGGCATCAAGAAATCCTCAGACCGAAAAACAACTTAGACTTGTATTTGTTGATTATTCGTTTCAGATTTTTTTGCGCTAGTCTTGCCTTTATCGTTGAGCTGAAGGCTCATCGATTTTATTTTGGCTAGGTCTTCGCGAGAAGCGTCTAGCTAAACCTGCGGATCATGTTTGAGAGGATCTTGGCGGAGATCAGCATTTCAGCAGATTGCGCCGAGTATTGCTTCGAGAGCTCCGACTTCAGATTGGTCATGTCGAACAGAAGCTCGCGGTCTTCACTGCGCTTGATCCGGCTCTCGATCCACCCAACGCAAGCGAGCCGTATGCCGGATGTAACTGGTATAACCTGGTGCAGGCTCGTTGAGGGGTAGAGCACGAGATCGCCTGCCTGTGGCTTCATTTCAATTGATTGCCCGGCATGCTCAATTCGTAGCTCTCCGCCCTCATATTCGTCCCGATCAGTTAGAAAGAGCGTGAAGGAGAGGTCCGTTCGCATCTTATCTGCGCCGTGTGGCATGAGGGCATTATCGATGTGCAACCCATAGCCGCCGCCAGGCTCGGTCTTGCTGACGATCAATTTGGAGTAACGCAGCGGTTGTGCCGCGGCTTGGACAACCGGGTGATCTTGGATCGCTGCAGTCAGTAGATCGCGAAGCTGGACGCCTGATCTAGACGATAGATCCGCCTGAAGATTTTGCTTCACCTCTCGCGCCGTAGGTCCTGCGGTTTCTGCCCCATCTGCCCAACGCAATAATTTGGTGAGCCCTCGCGCCTGCTCAAGCGCGTCTTTGTCCAAAACACCAGCAATCGTAATAAGCATTGAATTCCTACTTGCGAATGATTATCAATACGGTCATAGAGAGTGTGAGAAAAACGTAAACCTTGTAGGAAACCCGTGATGACAACAAGACTTAAACGCTGGACCCAGCTCGGACTCAGTGCAGCGCTCGCCAGCGGGACACTTGTTGCATGCGGCGCCCCAGAAACGACGGCAGATCAATCAGAAGCTGAACTCGCCGCCCCGACACCGCCGATTGAAGCGGATGAACCCGCCGCCGCAGAAGCGGGTGAAGGCGAAGGTGGCGTGGTCTTCGCGAACGCTGTGACAGATCCCGTCGCGTTCCTATCAATCCTCGCGATCACAGAAGCGCATATTATTGCGGCGCGTGATGCGCATGCGCTTGGCGAGAACGAGGCCGCCGCTGAAATGTTCGCACACCCCGTATCCGAAGTCCTGTTCGAAAGCCAGTCGGTGTTTGAACAGCTCGGCGTTGTAGATTTCAGCGATCTTCTGACGGAGACATCAGCCGCCATTTTTGCAGGCGAGACGCCCGAGCAAATCAACGTGCGCGCCGACGAAATCATCGCGGCTTTACGGACTGCAGCGACAAAAGCCCCAGCATCAGATGCGAGTGCAGCCAGCGTTGCCGCTGGTGTTGCCGTCGACCAAATTGAACGCGCCGCGGACATGTACCGCATCGCGCTAGAGTCTGATGAGTATGAGCCTTATCTCGATGGCTATGGCTTTTTCAAAGCGGGGGAAGCCGTCTTCCTGGAGAGCGCCGAGGCGATTTCCACTGAGGATCAAGCCGCGGCCTATGCCATCAAAGATGCGATTGCAAAACTGGAAGACGCTTATCCAAGCGCTGTGCGTCCAGACAGTCTGGATGCCGATCTCGGCACGGTCACAGTCGCAGCTTCAAACGCGGTGATCGCGGTCCAAAACTAACCGTCTCTCAATAGCCACTTATCTAGCATCGCCTGTTTCTCTGCGAATTCGATGAGGGCGGCTTCGTGTGTCCTGTGCAACAGAGTGACCTGATCCCCAGGACGAATTTGACCGAGCAAATGTCGGTCACAACGGGCTATTGATGCGATCCGGGGATAGCCGCCCGTCGTTTGCGCATCGCTCAAAAGAACTATGGGCGTGCCAGATGGCGGGCATTGAATGGTGCCTGGAAACACGGGTGCGCTTTTCATCGTCCCATCGCTGGCCACGCTCAGAGGATGCCCTTCGAGTGACACTCCCATCCGGGTCGCTTGACGACCAGCCGTGAAGGTTTCGCCAAAAAGAGCGGCGTGAGACTCCGGTGCTAAGAGTTCGGACTCTGAAGACAGACACGTTCGCAGTGCAAATGCATGCGTGAAGGTCGGGCGCAGCTTGTCGGGCGTTTGCAGAGTTTCGCTGACCATCGCCGCTCCGTTCGAAGCGAGCACATCACCCGCTTGGAGAGCGCGACCTTCATACCCTCCAAACGCGGCGGGCAGATAAGTCGACCGAGAGCCAAATAGCTCATCCGCTTTAAATCCTAAGCGGATGGCAAGATAAGTTCGCGCGCCGACATGCGGTGGATCGACTTTGATTTTGTCGCCCTTCCGCAAATGCCAGGTTGAATGCGGAGCCCTTTCAGCGCCTGACACTGAAAGATGCCCCACAGCGCCGGTGATCGCGACACTGCAATCAGTTTCAAGCTCGGCCTCAAACCCTCCGAACGTGATCTCTACGCAGGTCGCCTCATCGGTATTGCCAACAAGGCGATTGGCGAGCGCCATGGAAAGTGGATCCGCAGGACCCGCATATGGAATCCCAAGATGGCGATGACCGATACGCGGCGCGCCTTGAAGCGTGCTCTGCAAGCCGGCTTTCAGAATGCGTAACATCTAAACCGCCTTGAACTTCACACGCTGACCCGGGTGCAGCAGAAATGACTCGGCCGCGTCGGGGTCAAACAGCGTTTCTTGCGTTCGGCCGATAAGCGGCCAACCGCCAGGACCTGCGAGCGCATAGATGCCCGTGAATGCGGCGCTGATCCCAATCGATCCGGCTGGTACGCGCGGCCGAGGCGTTCCAAGACGGGGAATTTCGAACGTGTCTGGCAGCCCAGAAATGTAGGAAAATCCGGGCGTAAAGCCAATCATCTCAACCAAATGCTCTGCCTCAGCATGCAGCGCTATGAACGCGTCTTCGCTCAGGTCCATCGCTGCACATATGGAGGCGAGGTCCGGGCCGAACGCGCCGCCATATTGAACCGGGATCTCAACGACCGGCAGGTCGATCTTATCCTCGACAGAGATTGACCGGATCCCTGCAAGCCAAGCTTCAACTTGTGTTGCGCGCGCGGGCGCAAAACGAATGGCGACTCGGTCTAGGCCCGCAACAACATCCTCTGCCATCTCAGCAGATCGAAGCTCACGCGCAAGCGTTTGCGCCTGTCTTGAAGTCTCGACCTGAAACTCAATCACATCATCTGCGATCCGAACTGGCGTCAGGTCGGCGGGCACAACTTTATCCCGTGTCGCTCAAGCGTCGCCTTAATCGATTGCGCCGCTGCAAACGCCCCCGGCGTATCGCCGTGGACGCAGATGGTTTCGACTGGCAAAGCAATCGTCTCGCCGGGATAGGTCACGACTTCTTTTCGCGTCGCCATTGTCAGCGCTTGATTGGATTGAATATCGGCGTCGTGGATGACCGCGCCGTCTAGGGTTCGATCGCGCAAGCGGCCGTCAGATTCATAAGCACGATCCGCGAAGCCTTCGGCCACGAAGGATATGCCATGCGCCTCAGCAGCGGTTTGCAGCTTAGAATCCGGCGGCCCGAACAGCGCTGCTTCGGGTAGCAAGTCGCGCAGCACAGCGACCACGCTCTCGGCCAGTCCTGCGTCGAGGGCCGCCATGTTATAGAGCGCGCCGTGCGGCTTGAGGTGCGTCAGCGAAACCCCGAGCGCCTCTGCCTCGCGTTTCAACGCAGACACTTGCTCTCGCAAACTCGCTTCGAGCGGCGCACCTGAAAGCGACGACTTGGTCCGGCCAAAGTTCTCACGGTCGGGAAAAGACGGGTGGGCTCCTGCCGCGACCTGGTTCTCTTTGGCAAGTCTGAGCGCTGTGCGCATTGAGTCAGCATCGCCTGCATGCCCGCCGCACGCGATATTGCAGCTCGTCACAACTGACATCAGCGGCGCATCAAACGCGCAGCCTTCACCGAGATCAGCGTTGAGATCTAAGCGCGCACTCATGCCATCACACCTGCTGCGCGCAGGATCGAACGCACCCCAAGGCCAAGCGTAATCAGCACAATCGCGCCGCCAGCAACATTCGCCATCATCGTATTGGTATGCGCGCCGAGAAGATCTTTGCGGTTCATCACATAGAGTAGGAAAGCAGCGATGATCGGCAGAAGCAATCCATTCGCATATTGCGCGATCAGGATCAGGGAAATGGGCCGAATACCGAGCAGGCTGATCGCCGCGCCGACGACAACCACGAACAAAGCTGTCCCCCGGAACAGTTTCGATTTGCGATCTTCATCGCCGCCAATGATCTCACTCAATGCAAAGGCTGTCGCCATCGGCGCCGTGATCGCGGACGTGAGCCCGGCTGCGAAGAGGCCAATCCCGATCAAATAGCGCGCCGCCTCGCCAAACGCAGGTTCAATCGCACGTGCCATATCCGCCGCACTGGAGATTTCCAGCCCGCTTTTGAACAGACTGCTTGCCGCGGTCGAAAGGATCAGAATTGATACCAAGCCCCCCAGGCCGATGGAGATTGCCGAGTCAGTGCGTGCCGCCCCAGTGTCTTCCCCGTCCGCCCATTTGCGCCGGGCCGCAGCCGCATGCAGGAACAAATTGTATGGAACGATTGTGGTTCCGATCAATGCAATCGCCGTCAGAGTTCCACCATCGGGAATGCGCGGCACTAGGCCTGCGAACAGTGCGCCAAAATCGGGCTGCACAAAGATCACGCTCAAGACGAAGGCGGCGCTCATGATCAAGACGAGCCCAACGAGCAGCTTTTCCAAGACTTCATAGCGGCCAATGAAAACGATCACGCCGGCCAACACAGCGAGTCCAGCCACCAGTACAGATTGCCCGGGCGAACTTGCACCAAACAGAGCGTCCAAACCGAGTGCACCCCCGCTCAGATTTCCGCCTTCATAGGCACAATTCCCAATTAATAGAGCTGCGAAGACGAGACCGCCGGTCGCCCATTTGATCGCAGGCGCGGGCGCGCTTTGCATCAAAGCCTCGCCCAATCCAAGCCGCGCCCCAGTTCCCAAGCGCGCCGCCATATCTTGTAAGATTATCGTTGCAATGGTCGCAAAGACTAGGGCCCAAATCAGCGCGAAGCCAAAATTAGCACCAGCGAGCGTGCAGGCTGTGACGGTGCCAGGGCCAATAAAAGCCGCCGCGACCAAGACGCCTGGACCAAAATTGCGCATGTCGCCCTACCCTTATTTTATGCCGCGCTGGGTGGTGAGATAGGTGGCGAAACTGGCGAGCCAGTGGCTGCCAGAATAATGCTCGTCAGAGACAGCCGCGATCCCAGTTTCCCGATGAAGCGCCGCTGATGCCTGCAAAGCCGCAATGCGTGGATCACCTTCTGGCAAAGCACTCGCAATCCCTTCGAGCGCCCAGGCGCGGGACAAGTTCACGCCATCGAGATGGACCAGCTTGCCGTCCGACGCGTCCAAGACAACGCCTGGCGCGAGCCAATCGGAACTGCCATCCATGGGTATCTGCGGCAAGAACGCCCCGAGCCACGCAGAGAACTCAACACCGCTGAGGACACGGCGCATCAGGTCCGCTTCCATCAAACAGGGCGACAGGAAGTCTTCCCCGGACGGCTCGTATGCCAGCGGGCAGTTCACGTCGGCGCGGTGGAAGGCAAGGACTTTGTCTGTCAGTTCTTGTTCAAACGCTTGATTACCAACGGTGCGGGCATAGTCGATCATCAGGCCGAAGGCGAACGCCGTTTGGTTATGCGTTCCGAGGCGCACCGGGTAAGATAGGTTCGGCAGCCAAGCCCGTGTCTTCGTAACGATGGCATCTTCGAGCGGGCGCAAAGTCTCTCGCCATACTGTGAGCTGCGCATCCTCGCTCTCTTCGAGCTCGGCAACGAGTTGCAGATACCAGGCGATCCCATAAGGCCGCTCAAACGCATTGCGACCCGGCGCCATGTAATAAGCCAGCTCGCCTTCGAAGTTTTCGGCGGTGAAGCTCTGCGCCAGTTTCTCTCTCATTTCATCCGCAAAGACTGTATCAGGCGCCGTGTTCAGCAAGCGTGTTAAAAGCCAGTGTCCGTGCACGGAGGAATGCCAGTCAAAGCAACCGTAGAAAGCGGGTGTCAGCTGATGCGGTGGACGTGCGTCCTCAGCCGACTGCATCACATGGCTGATCTTGTTCGGATACTCACGATGCACGCAGTCGAGTGCCAGAATTGCGAACCGATCTTCGACAGTGACCGGGTCCGGTCGCTCTGTTTGCGTCTCGGTTACAGGCGGTTCGGCATCCTGCGCGCCAGAACAAGCGGTCAGTGCCAAAACGGCCAATGCCCCAATATAGGATTTCATATTGGTGATCCCTTTTACCCAACAATCGGCGCGAAGCATAAAAGATCGGACGAACAAGTCGATGCTATGCGTGAAGTTGTTTTATTGGGTCGCTAAGCGCGAGCGCGCCGAACACCCCAACGGACCAATCGAAACACGCCGTATAAGAAGATCAAACCGATGATCGCAGCGATGACCGGAATGTGTCGATTGTTTTTGTAGAAACGATCGATTGAGTTCTTCATAACCGCTTCAGCTGAGTTGTAACCCTCTGGCATTTCCAGCACGCCATTCGCGGCTGCATAGGCGTCGTATTCAGCCGTCAGTTCAGCAAGCACATCTGGTAAGCTTGCGCTGAGGTCCGCTGTCTCACCAGGATCGTTCTTAAGATCGAACAGCTTCCATTGCGCGTCTCCCATAGGCGGCATGGAACGGGTGATCTTGTAGTCGCCTTTGAACAGCGCGCTGTTCCCTGAAACCTCGATGGCTCGGATATCGCTTGGACCATAGACCGTCTCCACTTCGCCGCGTAAAACCGGAAGGAGAGATCGGCCAGTGATCGGCTTGGCGCCATCTGGGGCGGCAGGCGCAGTCACCCAGTCCAGGAGAGTTGGGGTGATGTCCGAGACCATAGCGGGTGTATCAATCGTCGCCGGCGAGATGTTCGGACCGGCAATAATCAGCGGCGCTCTAATCCCGCCCTCCGTTGCGTAGAATTTGTAGAGCGCGCCTGGCGTGGCAGCCGCGGCCGCCCATTCAGGCCCGATGAAGCCCCAGCTACCGGGAGCGCCGGCGCGCTCTGGATCAATATTATAGCCATTCATGGACTGCCAGATTTTGAGGCGAACATCCTGATCGCCGCGATTGTACTCAGGGCCATTATCGGAGGTGATCACAAAGATAGAATTTTCATACTGCCCCTTGGCTTTCAGATAGTCGACGAAGCGACCAATATGATGGTCCATCGCATCCAACATGGCGGCGTTGACTTCCATCATCGCCGAATAAAGCACGCGATCCTCCTCGCTAAGCTCGCTCCACTTGCGGGCATGCGACGGCATTTCGGGCTGCGCTACGCCGGGTGCGATTAGCCCTAAGTCTTTCGCCCGCTCGAAGCGAGCTTCACGGAGTGCTCCCCAACCTTCGTCATAGACTCCGTCATATTTCTCAATGAATTCAGCCGGAGCCTGGACCGGGATATGGATGGCTTGAAATGGTAGATAGGCAAAGAATGGCTGGTCCTGATCCGTACCTTCCAGATACTCGATCATTTTGTCGACGATGAACTCGGAGGAGTAAAAGTCTTCCGGCAGCGCGGCCTCAACACCATCTTCCCACCAGGGCGCATCCTTATAGTACGGCATATAGGATTTATCGTCCCAATTGTCGGCGCCAGATGCCGCCAGAGAAAAAGACCGATCGAAGCCGTGACTGTCGGGCATCTCATCTTTTGTTTCGCCGAGATGCCATTTGCCGCTCATCAAGGTTCGATATCCCGCCGGGCGTAAACGATCTGCCAAAGTCAGCACGCCTGGCTCAAGCGCCATCGTGTAACCAACCTGGCCTTTATGTTCAGGCGGAAGCACTTCCGGAATGGTCGAGACACCCGTTAGGTGGTTGTCAAGCCCAGTTAGCAACATAGCGCGCGTAGGTGAGCAGAGCGGAGACGTTCGATATTGCGTAAACATCGCGCCGCGCGCAGCCAGCGCATCAATGTTCGGGGTCTGCGCCTCGCCGCCATACACGCCGAGATCCATCAAAGCCGCGTCATCGACGAGAATGATCACGATGTTTGGGGGTTGGACGTCATCTTGTGCCTGCGCGCCCGAAATAGCGAACAAGGTCGATAGGATGGATACAATCAGCGTGCGCACAAAGGCCCTCCCTCTCCGAAATTGGAGAATGGTATCGCCGCATCTGTGCCATCCGATACTGTCAGATATGCATGCGGCTTTTCTATCCTTCAACGGATAGAAATGGCACGAGAAATGTCAATATCACACTATCCCAAACGCGCGAGAGCGCGGTCGCGTCCCATCAAGACAAGCATGTCGCCGACGCTTGGGCCCCGCTCCATTCCGGTCAGCGCTTTGCGCAGCGGCATAAACAGGCCTTTGCCTTTTCGTCCGGTCTCAGATTTGAGAGCCGACGTCCAAGCCCCCCAGGTCTCGGCTGTCATGTCACCTTCAGGGAGCAAACTCGCCGCTTGGCTGATAAAGTCGCGGTCTTCATCTTCAATGATCGGATCGATATCGCCGAACGCCACCGGGATGAACCGCGCGGCATCTTCTACGGTCTGACAGTTTTCGCGCACCAAGAGCCAGAACGCTTCATTCGCAGCAAGCGGATCAAGCGCTGCGAGGCGCGGTTCGGCATCTGAGAATGACATGCTGTGCGTGATCGCGGCGTTGAGTGAGGCGAGATCAACTTCATCGAACCGAGCTGGGGCGCGTCCGATTTTTCCGAAATCGAACTCTTCCGCGAGCTGAGCCAGCGAGTCGCGAATTTCGACATTGTCGCTGGTTCCGAGTTTGGCGAGGTGCGAGCAAATCGCCAAAGGCTCAATCCCTTGGGACCGAAGCTCGCCCATTCCGAGTGAACCCAGTCGCTTGGATAGGCTTGCCCCGTCCGCGCCGACGAGAAGCGGCGTGTGCGCCATGTCTGGCGCAGTTCCGCCAAGCGCTTTGAAGATTTCGATCTGAGCGCCTGAATTGGTCACGTGATCCTCGCCGCGTACGACATGCGTGATGCCAGCATCAATGTCATCCACACAGCTTGGTAGCGTATAGAGGTAGGACCCATCAGCGCGGATCAGGACAGGATCCGAAAGGCTACTGGTTTCGATCGCTTGCTCGCCGCGAACAAGGTCATTCCAAACCACGCGCTCGCCGCTGAGCTTGAAGCGCCAATGTGGTTTGCGGCCTTCGGCTTCGTAAGCGGCTTTCTCTTCATCGGTCAGGTTAAGGCCAGCCCGGTTATAGATTGGCGGTTTTCCGCGGGCGCGCTGCAGCTTGCGTTGCCGGTCAAGCTCATCCGCCGTTTCATAGCAGGCATATAGCAAGCCCATATCACGCAGCTTGTCAACCGCGGCGTCATACATCTCAAACCGCTCAGACTGTTTGAACGTATCGCCCCAAGTAAGCCCGAGCCAAGTGAGATCATCTTTGATGCCTTGCTCGTACTCTGCGGTAGACCGCTCAAGATCGGTGTCGTCGATCCGCAGGATAAACGTCCCCCCCTGCCCAGCGGCAAAGAGCCAATTGATCAGAGCGGTGCGAACATTCCCAACATGCAAATTACCTGTCGGAGAGGGTGCGAAACGGACGATAGGTTTGGTCATAGCCATGCCTTAGTGAATTTGGAGCGCTCCTTCCACACGAAAACGCCTCAAATGCCAAGTCATTGCCGCCACAATTGACAGCGAGGGTCGAGTCCGCGCACGACGATTCTAGAGAGAAGTGAGGAAACAATGATCCGGACTGTATTGTATGCGGCATCTGCCGGAATAGTTTTAACTGCGTGCACCCCATCCGATCCGGAGCCATCACCAGAGGCGCCGACGCCCGACATCACGGACGAAACTGTTGAAGACGCTGCCTCAGATCCAGTACCGGAACCCGAGGCTGAGCCATCTCCGGAAGATATCCCGACACTTGGTTATCCAGACGGCTGGGAAATGCAGCTTTATTGGTCGGGCGAATATCCAAATGCATTTTCAGTGACCCAAGAAGGTGTCACGGTCTTGGGCCATGAGACGATCACATATGGCGCAGACGCTTCGATCGCATGCGGGCTACCCCATAAGGCAACTTACAGCCCCTGGAACCGCGATCGTAATGAAAGCGACCGGATCGAATACGTATCCATGGTCTTTCCAACGACCTTTACGCTTAAGGAAGATGTCACGCTCGAGGTCTTGGTTGGCGATGGTGAGGAAACACTTTCGCTCACAGCCGACGATCAAATGGTCTATAAAAGCTATCTCGCCGAAGGCTGGTTCATCGCCGAAAAAGACGGCGTTCAATATGAGATGAATGAGGCCGATCTTCCGCAAAGCACTATTTTTGAACAAGGCCCCGAAGATCAAGAATGGGTGCGCATCACTTGCGATAACGCAGACAAAACCCGCGCTTGGGTTCTTTATGAGGACGCGATCGGAACCCTTGGGGTCGAGCCTTACGAATATACAGGCTTCGCTGAGGCAGCCGACTTGCCTTAAGCGCGCTTATCGCTGCGCAAATGATTTCCTTGTCTCCGTTTATAGTCTATCTCGCTTAAATCGGGATAGAGGAGGCACCCAATGAACGATGCGATCGACACCCCAAAAGCTGGCTGGCGGATGAAAGTTGCGATCTTCGCGCTCGCCGTTTCAATTTTCACTGTGCTTTGGTTCGCCATTGCTGCATTGGGCACCAAATTTGGGCTTTGGCCATGGCAGGTCGGGCTCGGTCAAATGACCATCGGCATCGGCCCTGGCATCGCAATGGTCGCGTTGGGTCTCGCCATCGTGTCTCAGATCATCGCCCTGATCAAAGCGCCGCGGAAGCAAGCCTTCATTCTGGCCCTTGCTGCAACCTTGATTGGCGCCTTCTGCATGTTCCGCCTCGCCGGCCTCGGCGCGCAGGCGGGGGCACTTCCGCCGCTCCACGATATCCAAACGAATTGGGATGACCCGGTTCAGTTTAGTGAAGCGCTGATGGCGGCGCGCGCCGCGCAAGGCGAGACCAATCCTGTTCTCGATGCCCCAACCGTTCCTGACTATGCCGAAGAGCGTTGGCCAGGCACTGCGGGCCGCCTTGTCTCAGAAATCCAGGAAGAAGCCGAAGCCAAAGAGGCGAGCAAAGGGACCGTCTATCCGAAAATGGAAACGCTCTATTTCAGCCAATCCCCGCAAGAGGTTGCCGCCGTCGCCGAGCGCATCATGGACAAGAAGGGCTGGGACATTCTCGAGCCTGAAACAATTGAGGGCGACGAAGTGCAAATTGAAGCGACCGCCACTTCTGGTTGGTTCGGGTTCAAAGATGATATCGCCGTGCGCTTACGCGCGGTTGGCGGCGCCACAGCAGTCGATATTCGCTCGACAAGCCGTGTTGGCCTCTCCGATCTTGGGGCCAATTCAACACGTGTCTATGGCTTGATGGTTGAGCTAGAGGATCGCGGCAACGGACGGCGCGCGCCTTAAGCGTCGACTTTCGTCAGACGAAACTCGCTTTGAATAACAGGGCGCGCATCGCTTGCGGTAACGCGCCCTTCTTCGATCAGCTTGAACATATGGCCGAGCAAGCTCATGCACGCAGCTGGGATCAGCCGTTCCTCAAGTCCCACATACATGCTTTTGACCATGTCTGGGATTGAGGTCTCGCCCGCTTTTAGATGCGCAATCACGCCATCTTCGCGGTCTTGTCTGTGCTGGCGATAAGCTTGGATAAACTCTTTCACGAACGCTTTGCCTTCGATGGGAGACCCATGCGTTGGCCACAAAATATCGAACTCTCGGTTTTCAATCTTATCGAGGCTTTCGAAATAGTCGGCCATATTGCCATCTGGTGGCGCAACGATTGTCGTTGACCAGCCCATAATATGGTCGCCGGACAAGCACGCATTCTCTTCTTTCAGACCGAAACAGATATGGTTGGTCGTATGGCCAGGTGTCTCTATGGTCTCAAGCGTCCAACCAGGCCCTTCAAATAGATCACCATCGGTTGTGCACTCATCCGGGGTAAAACCTGGATCGTCTTCACTACCCAGCTCACCTTTCGCAGTGGGCTCACCGCAGCCCTTGGCATAGACTTTACAACCTGCCCAATCTGCCAGCGGCTTTGCGAGCGGGGAATGGTCAGAATGCCCGTGCGTGACGAGGACATATTTGACGGTTTCGCCTTCCAGCGCGGCTTTCAAAGCATCGAAATGCTCTTTTGTGTTCGGGCCCGGATCAATCACGGCGACCTCACCCTGTCCAACGATGTAAACACCGGTTCCAACATAGGTGAATGGGCCTGGATTGTTGGCAATCACACGACGCAAAAGCGGAGAGACTTGTTCCACTTTTCCGTATTCAAATTCGATTTCACGCACAAAAGGTATAGCCATGGGAGTAACGCTGTCTTGAGTCTTCTTCTTATATCGTCGTGGGCACACCTGCCCTGATTTCACAAGTCCGGCAAACTACTTACGTTTCGGCGCGAACGCTGCGACAAAGGCTTTCGCCATACGACGGGTCGATTTCAACTTGTGCCCAAGCTTCAACGCAACCGGCGGTCCCATATCCGTTTTATTCGCGTCGACAATGTAGATTCGACCAGACGCATTATCGCGTAGCACGTCGACGCCGCCCCATTCCAGACCGATCTCTTCAGCAAATCGTGAGATCACGCGAATTTCATCTTCAGAATAGCAATTTGCCGGCGTATCGAGCAGGACTTCCGCATTTTCATTGAGGAAGCGACGATCAATCGGACGACGCTTGCGAAACACAACAGCAGGTTCGCCGCCGCAGATACAGCAGCGCAAATCTTCGATCAGGCCGCCAGGGATCTCATTGTCAACCAAAACTTGATAGGTTTTGTCTTCAATAGGCTGCTCGAGAGGTCCTTCGAGGATCCGGCCATCATGACAGGCATTCTTTTCAGACTTTTCGACCATCGTGCCGGTAAACGTTCGCGGATCGACCGCCAAACTATACCCGGCAGCGCGTTCAAATGCGGCGGCGACGTTCGACTTCGAGATGTCTTTACAGTCAAAATTGACCAATTTCGCGCCGGGCTTCGTCGGCGGCGGCGTGTGGTCTGTTTCCGTCGAGTCGTCGAATTGGAAGACAATATCGGCAACACTCGTGTCTGAAATCAGCTTCGCGCCTGACGCATGCATGACCGGCCAGATATGATACCAAGGACGCGGTTTTTCGGGATAGAATGCAATCGTCGGGCGTTTATGCCCGGTGATGCGTCGCCAAGACCGCCAGGACTGCGCCAACGTGTAGAATGTCAGCCATGTGAAGATGTCGTTCGCCAGCTCGCGCGTCGCGGGCACCCGGTGCCCGGTCTTTTTGACGAGCCAAGCGCCATCTTCATATTTAAAGTCTGCCAACCAGTTTCGTGACATACTTTACTCCTCAGCCGTTAACTCGGCAGTTTTGTGGTGGATCGCATGCTTAACAAAAGCTAGCAAGCTCTTTCCGGCACCGAAAGTGAATAAGTGCTCACAATCGAATAACGTCTGCGTTACAAGAGTGGCTTGAGCGCGGAGAGATCATAGCCTGCACCTGCAGCAGCCGCTACGATTTCCTCAGACATGCCTTGTCCTGCATGGGTCATTGCCCAGGCTGTGATGGAACGCGTTCCGGTGCGACAATACGCGAGCACAGGTGCCGGCGCTTCTGCCAGAGCCGAATTATACCGCTCAAGAATGTCCGGTGTCGGAGCGCCTGAAAACGGAATCGCGACGAACGCTAATCCCAGAGATTCTGCTTTGGCTCGAATAGCGCCCATGCGCGGTTGATCAATGCCACCTTCACCATCGGGACGGTTGGCGATCAGCGTTTTATAGCCCGCGTCGGCGATCGTTTGAACGTCAGCCTTACTGATTTGAGAAGCGACTGCAAAACCGTCTGTGACTTTGCGAATTTCGACCATTCGGTAACTCCGGTGTAGATGGGCGTTGACTTTGCGTCTTGGGGCGTGAACGTAAGAAGAGTTGAAGGGGCTGCCAAGCCCCGAGCGTTGATTCAATTACACATGCCTCTTTAGGAGCTTGAGACCCAGTGTCAGCCTTGCAGCGTACACTTTCACGAATCCCATGGGCATATACGGCGCGACGCCTGCTCATCGCGATTCCCACTCTTCTTCTCATCATCACAGTTGCGTTTTTTATGATGCGGATGGCCCCGGGTGGTCCGTTTGATGGCGAGCGCAAGCTCAATGCCGCGACTGAAGCCGCTTTGAACGCCAAGTTCGGCCTCGATAAGCCGCTTTGGCAACAATACCTCGATTATCTCTGGGGTGTTGCCCAGCTGGATTTCGGACCGAGCATGAAAACGCTCGGCAAGAGCGTGAACGATTTGATCGCGGATGGATTGCCGATCAGCCTTGCGATTGGCTTCTTGTCGATCTCTCTTGCGATTGTGGTCGGTACGGCGATGGGCATTTTTGCCGGCCTGCGACAAAACACGGCGGGAGACTACTCCGTCATGGGCTTCGCAATGGCTGGGATTTCCATCCCGACCTTTGTTACTGGCCCGGTCCTTATCCTGATCTTTGCCCTCACGTTTGGGATTTTCGCGGTCGGCGGATTGGGCACCTATCCTAATATTGGCATGAGTTTCCACAATATGACCCTGCCAGTGATTACATTGGCCCTGCCGCAAATCGCGATCATCTCTCGACTTATGCGCGCAAGTGTCATTGAGACTATGCGCTCCGGCCATATTCGAACTGCCCGCGCGAAGGGGCTGAGCGAGCGTGAAGTCGTGATGAAGCATGCCCTTCCATCCGCGATTCTGCCGCTGGTATCTTACGTTGGCCCAGCTATGGCGCGGGTTATGACCGGCTCGCTGGTCATCGAACGTATTTTCGGCCTGCCGGGCATGGGGTCGTACTTTGTCGATGGCGCCATCAACCGAGACTATACGCTGGTGATGGGCGCGCTGATTATCTACGCGACGCTGATCGTTCTGTTCAATTTGATCGCCGATATCCTCTACGCCCTGCTCGATCCAAAGGTGAAGTATGACTGATTCATTGGATCTGACAGGACGCAAGGAAGCGGTCGAAACTGCCATCCAAGGTGGACGCTCGCTCTGGGACGATGCCAAAGCGCGCCTATTCCGCAACAAAGCTGCCGTGGTCTCCATGTGGGTGCTGGGCATGATGGTGTTTATCGCCGTCATCGGTCCCTTCCTGTGGGTGCACGATTACCGGACCATCTCGGCGAATGTCGAACTCGCGCCGACTTTTGAGAACCTCCACTTGCTCGGTACAGACACACAAGGCCGCGATAGTCTCGCGCGCTTGATGATCGGCCTCAGAATTTCGCTCGCCGTCGGCATGGTCGCGACCATCGTATCCCTGATTATTGGCGTCACCTGGGGCGCTGTTGCAGGATTTGTTGGCGGACGGGTCGATAATATCATGATGCGGTTTGTGGACGTGCTGTACGCGATGCCGTTCATTTTCTTCGTGATCTTGCTGCTGACCGTTTTCGGTCGGAATATCATTCTGATCTTTGCGGCGATCGGCGCGGTGGAATGGCTGACCATGAGCCGGATCGTTCGCGGTCAGACCCTGGCGATCAAGAATATGGAGTATATTGAAGCGGCGCGCGCCACAGGCGTTCCCTTCTTTACGATCATTCGCCGCCACATCTTGCCGAACGTGGTGGGTCCTGTCGCAGTCTATGTCACGCTGACCATTCCGGTTGTGATCTTGGCGGAGAGCTTCCTGTCCTTCCTCGGCCTCGGCGTGAACGAGCCACTCACATCGCTTGGCGTGCTGATCTCTGACGGCGCGAAAGAGATGCAGGACAAGCCATGGATGCTGCTCGCGCCTGCGCTGACCATGATGATCACGCTGCTCTGCCTGAACTTTATCGGTGACGGCCTGCGCGACGCGCTCGATCCGAAAGAGCGCTAGACAAAAAGCTCTAGCGGATCGCGGCCCGCTTCACTTTCCCAGAAGCCGAGCGTTTCGAAGGTCTGCTTCATCGTGCCCGACAAAGGCGCCTGTACGGTCAACGGCTTGCCGGATTTGCGCGGAATGACCAAAGCCCGTGCATGCAGGTGCAGCCCCCGCGCGACGCCTTGCGGGACTTCGCGGCGGGTCTCGTATTTGTCGTCGCCGAGAATGCTTGTGCCTAGCTCATGCATGTGGAAGCGCAATTGATGCATCCGGCCCGTTAAGGGTTTCAGGGCCACCCACGCCGCACGTCGCGCCGCAGTCGACACAACCACATAATCGGTGATCGCGTGCTTCGAGATCTTATCGCCATGGGCGCCCAGGATCATCCGCTCGCGGCCCTCTTCATCGGTCCCTTTGCGCATCCAGGAGCGCAGCTGCCCGGCCGGAGGATGCGGCACGCCGACGGTCACCGCCCAATAGACTTTCTCCATATCGCGCGAGTGAAACAGGTTTCCAAGCCTCGATGCAGAGGAGGGATGTTTCGCAATCACCAATAGACCGGATGTGGCTTTATCCAGCCGGTGCACCAGGCGCGGACGATGTTCTCCATCCGAGAGCGCGTCCAACATGCCATCAATATGACGTCCGCCCTGCCCGGTGCCGCCTTGCACAGCAATCCCGGCGGGTTTGTTGAGGACGAACATCTCGTCATCCTCATGCAAAATAAGCGGCTTTAAAAAGGCCAGCGCTTTCGCATTGGGTTTCTTCTCCGCGCTCCACGGGCCATCGCCGTCACTCGCCGTTTTCGAGACAAAGGGTGGCAGGCGGACAGACATGCCTGCTTCGAGGCGCGTGTTGGCTTTGGCTCGCGAGCCATCGACGCGAATCTGTCCTGAGCGCAGCAGTTTTTCGAGCTCCCCTTGAGTCATCGGCATACGCCGTTTGACCCAGCGGTCGAGCCGCACCCCGCCTTCTTTTTCAGAGACGGTTTCGGTAATCACTTGTCGGCTCATGCGAGCAACCTTTTCAAAGCTAGAAGTCCGACCGCAAATGCCGCCAGTGCCCCAACCATGTTGAGGCCCGCAAAGAACAAGCCCTTCATCAGCTCGCCGGTCATAAACATATGGATCGTATCCCGTGAGAACGCCGAGAAGGTCGTAAACGCGCCCATCATGCCCACGCCGAGCAAAAGCCAAAGCGTATTCTCAAGCGCAAATTCGCGGCTCGTGAACCACCCCATCAGCACGCCCAAAATAAAGCTGCCCACAACGTTCACAAACAAAGTCGCCCAAGCGCCAGAGACTCCGCCATGCTCAGTAAAAGCAAGGCCAACCCCATAACGCATGGAAGCGCCGATCGCGCCCCCTATGGCAACAAGAAGAAATCCATTCATACGCGCCCCTTAGTGGGTTTTAAAGGCGAGCGGAAGGGAGGTAAATCAACGCCGGTCGCGCTCTAGCGACTCCGCCGAAACGCCAGCGGCGTTTTCTGCGTGCGTTGTTTGAAAGCACGATTGAACGGACCTATCGACCCAAATCCGCTTTCCATTGCGATGGTCAATATTGAAAACTCATCGTACTGCGAATCCGACAACATTCGTCTTGCTTCCGCCGTGCGGTAATCATTGATCATTTGGTTGAAGTTCCGGAAACCGAGGTGCTGCGTAATGCATCGGGAAACCTTATAGTCAGGTTGCCGAAGGCGCCGCGCCAAATCGCTGACTTTAATATCTGGGTCCAAGTAAACTCTCTCTCGGTCGAGCAATTCGGTTAAATCGCTGGCCATTTGTACGAATTCCTGATCGCGGGTTTTGAGGTCTTGTTTTATCACCATAGCTCCCTGGCGATACTTTAAGGCGAAAAAGGACATCATGAGCGCGGCGACGCAGCAGGCGACTTGTCCGGTATGCTCGATCCCTGTGAGGCTTGGAATCGCGAGGATGATTGCCGTACCAAGAATGGCGCCATATCCGAGCATAAACATTGAGCGGAAACGCTTTTCCACCGCATTAGCGCGACCGAATCTATCTATCGCTTCCAGAAACGGTAGCATTAAAACCGTCGAACTGATCAACACAGTCGCCTCGCTGAGAACTGCTAAGATTCCATCTCTTTCGAGCCCCATAAGCCTCGTCACGAATAAGGTCGTGCTGGCTGCGAAAAGGACCATCACAACCACGTACGGCCAAACACCCGATTTCTCACGATGGGCGAACAACTCTCGAGCAAAAAGCCAAGACAAGCCGCAACTGACGCAACTCATGGTTTGCAAAAGATAGCTTAGACCGATCGATCGGCTCCCGATTGCATATTCTGCGATAAACGCGGTGAGTGAGGCTACAAGCAAAAGCCACAACACGCTTAGCTTTGGAAGGTGCGAGCCTGGGCGACGATTTTCGTTCGCCCATGGCGCTTTCAGAGCCAGAGTCGTCATCATATTTTCCTTACCCGTCAGCGGATACAATAGCTGTAGTCTGCTCAATATGAACTGACAATTATTGTCGCCATTTCTGGCCGATTTTCAAATCGGCAAGACGATCAGTCTGCAAAAGTCAAATCCTACTGGGTGCGAAGCAATTCACCACGCAAAGGATCAACAATGCAACTTTCGGCTTCAAGAACCTCACCACATCTTTGGGCAACCGCACTTCGCCGTTTCGGTGTGTTTTGGTTTACCTGCGTCGCCATCGGGCAAATTGGTTTCATCTGTTTTATTGTTGCATTTTACGGTCCGCGCACAGCGAGCGGAAACTATCAAGCTTGGAACGATAAAGCCCTGATCGATGGGCATAAACCTGGGGACGATATTGGGAACTTCATGTTTGCAACACACGTTCTCCTGGCAGCTGTCATGACATTTGGTGGGCTTATGCAATTGGTCCCAGCAATTCGAAATCGATATCGTGCACTACATCGCTGGAATGGACGGGTCTTCTTAGCACTCGCGTGTTTTCTGGCGATTGGTGGACTATGGCTGGGCTGGGTGCGCGGTACTCGATTATCCATAGAGTCCGGGTTGGCTGTATCCCTCAATGGCCTGCTGATTTTATGCTGTGCGGTTCCGACCATCCTCTACGCGATGCGCCGAAAAATCCGTCAGCATGAGCGCTGGGCTATGCGAACTTTCATGGTCGCGAGCGGCGTTTGGTTCTTTCGGGTTGGCATCATGGGGTGGATTCTCGTCAATCAGTCCCCTCGCTGGATGAATAGTACGCTCAGTGGTCCTGCAGACATGACCTTGGCGATTGGCAGCTACATGATCCCACTCCTTGGTTTGGAGCTTTATTATTCGGCGCAAAAAAGCATATCAAATGTCTATCGCACTATCGCATTTGGGGTACTCTTGCTCCTGACGGGGTTCATGATCATTGGTATTGCGGGAACAATGCTGATCATGTGGCCCGGAGACCTATTTGGGTAAACATTGACGAGAGCACGCCGCCTGCGCATCCACCCGTCTGGGAGGCAAAAATCATGTTCATTGGGCACTATGGGGCCGCTTTGGCGGCGCGGGCGGTGAAGCCGTCGATCCCGCTTTGGCAGCTTTTCGTGGCGGTGCAGTTGGTCGATTTCGCTTGGGCGGGCCTGGTGCTGGCCGGGATTGAGAAGTTTGATGTCGCGCCCGGCTTCATGGAAGCGTCGATCTTGGACCTCCATCAAATGCCCTACACCCACTCCCTCGTGGCGGCGGGGATTTGGTCGATCGCAGCAGGTGTGCTGTGCGCGGCGCTCCGCAAAGGCACCAAAGCTGTGACCGCGGGCGTGATCATTGGCCTGGCTGTATTCAGCCATTGGATCTTCGACCTGATCGCGCACGGCCCGGATCTGGCACTCTGGTTTGGCGGCCCGAAGGTTGGGCTCGGCCTTTGGAACAGTTTGCTTTGGACTCAGATCGTGGAGATTGGCCTACTGCTCGTCGGTGGGGCGCTGTATCTCGCGCACACCAAGCCGACAGGTCCAGTAGGCCGGGTCGCGCCCTGGCTGCTGATTGGCTTCATGTTGGCGCTGCAGGTCTACAATCACTTGCCGGTGGACCACCCCCCGCCAATTCCACAATTTGCGATCATGGCGCTGATTGCGTTTAGCTTGTTGGCCTGTTTGGCTTGGGCGACAGATCGGACACGCGAATCGGCTTAGCGCGCGGCACGTTTCAGCCGGTTGAGCGCTTCATCGAGGGTTGAGAGGTATCGTGACCGATCGGCTTTGGAGAAGGGCGCAGCCCCGCCCAATTGGTCGCCGCCTGCCCGCAGGTCCGCCATGATGGCACGGGTCGCGATGGCGCCGCCTATGGAGTTTTCCGTAAACGGTTTGCCATTCGGGCCGAGCACGATGGCGCCTTCTTTAAGCGCCCGCTCTGCGAGGAGAATATCCGCGGTGACCACGACGCTCGCGGCTGTTGCGAGCTCGACCACATGATCATCGGCGGCGTCAAAGCCATCGCTGACCGT
Source organism: Henriciella sp. (assembly GCA_013213785.1). GTDB lineage: Bacteria > Pseudomonadota > Alphaproteobacteria > Caulobacterales > Hyphomonadaceae > Henriciella. Next base: position 40,597 of record JABSPZ010000007.1, read on the forward strand.
GATATGTTTGATCAATGGATGCGCCGGGACCCGCAGGAAGCTGTTGCTGACCAGGGTGACCGGCACCTGATGGCGCAAAGCGACTTTGTAGGTCTCGTCTTTGACGGGACACGCATCCGCGTCGATCAGGATTTGGATCGGCTCAGCCACTATTTATAGAGGCACCAGCGCATAATCGCCTTCTGCGCGTGGAGGCGGTTTTCAGCTTCGTCCCAGACGAGAGAGCTCGGCCCGTCGATGACATCTGCATCGACCTCCTCGCCGCGATGGGCTGGCAAGCAATGCAAGAATTTCGCGCCGCCTTGAGCGAGGCCCATCAACTCATCGGTGACAGCGTACGTGTCGAGCTCTGCCAGACGCTCAGCGCCGTCTTTGTCGCCCATGGAGACGAAGGTGTCGGTGACCACGACGTCCGCGCCGGCAACGGCTTCTTCGGCGGTGTCGTATAGATCCACGCGGCCTTGGAGCTGACGCGCAATCTCGACATCTTCTTCATCAGGCGCAAAGCGGTCCGGCGTCCCGATCGCGAAGGAAAAGCCGAACTTTGGCGCGGCATGCAGGAAGCTTGAGCAGACATTATTGCCATCGCCGACCCAGGCGAGACGTGCACCTTTGAGATCAACGCCGCTCTCTTCAAGCGTCATCAGATCGGCCATGATCTGACACGGATGCGAGCGATCGGTCAGGCCGTTGATCACTGGCACTGAGGCGGCTTCAGCGAACAATTCCAGGTCACTGTGATTGTTGGCGCGCAGCATCACCATGTCGACATACCGGCTGAGGACGCGCGCGGTGTCTTCGACCGTCTCACCGCGGCCAAGCTGCATGTCAGATGCCGTGGCAATGATCGAGTCGCCGCCAAGCTGGCGCATCGCGGCTTCAAAGCTGAAGCGTGTCCGGGTCGAGTTCTTCTCGAAGATCATTGCCATCGTGTGGCCTTCGAGGGGCGCGTCGGCGTCGGTTTTGCCTTTTGGCCAGCCTTGTCGTGCACGTTTCATCGCATGCGCTTGGTCCATGATGGCGCGCAGTTCGCTCGCCTCAAGCTGCCATAGATCGATGAAGTGCCGATACGTCATTTTTGCCTCCGGAATCTCGGAAAAGCGGCGCTCTTAACCTATTTCCGCGTTGAGCGCCACTCAAACATAGATCATGCGTTATCTGCAGAAATGGCGGTCGATTCATCCTGTCGACGCCGCTGAAAATGCACTAGCGGACCGCGTCCAACTCAAGTAGAGGCAGAGATGCTATTTCTTGGCTTTGCAAAAAGGGTTGAGGCACATGGATCGAGTACTGATTATTGGCGCGGGCGCGGCAGGATCTGTTGTCGCGCAAAAATGCGCGATGGACCGCGAAACGTTTCAACATATCACGCTGGCGTCACGCCGCTTGGTCTCGTGCGAGAAAGTTGCAGCCCTGTGCGAAACGCCGATCGAGATCGCGCAAGTCGACGCGGACAATGTCGAAGAGACGGTCGCCCTGATCGCGCAAGTCAAACCCGACCTCGTGATCAATATGGCCCTGCCCTATCAGGACCTGCCGATCATGGATGCCTGCCTCGCGACCAAGACCCATTATATGGACACCGCAAACTATGAGCCGCGCGATGTCGCGAAGTTCGAGTATCACTGGCAATGGGCGTATCACGAACGGTTCAAAGAAGCTGGCCTCACCGCAATTCTTGGCTGCGGCTTCGATCCAGGTTGTACCAATATTTACTGCGCCTATGCCCAGCAAGAAGGCCTGTTCGACGAGATCGAATATATCGACATTGTCGACTGTAATGCCGGGGATCACGGCAAAACGTTCGCGACCAATTTCAACCCGGAAATCAATCTGCGCGAAGTCACTCAAGACGGACGCTATTGGAAAGACGGTGAGTGGATCGAGATCCCGGCCCTCTCCATCCGGACCATGATCGACTATCCTGAAGTCGGCCCAAAAATGTCCTACCTCATCTATCACGAGGAAGAGGAAAGCCTGGTCAAACACATTAAAGGCCTGAAACAGATCCGCTTTTGGATGACCTTTGGCGAGGAATACATCAAGCATTTGGACGTGTTCAAATCGATCGGCCTGATCGGTCTTGAGCCGATCAAACACAAAGGCATGGACATTATCCCGATGGAGTTCCTAAAAGACTTGCTGCCGGTGCCGAGCACGCTGGCGGAAGGCTATACCGGAAAGACCTCTATCGGCGTCATCTTGCGCGGCACCAAAGACGGCCAGCCCGTGACCAAGATGATCTACAATGTCTGCGACCACGCCGAAACGAATAAAGAAGTTTCAGCTCAAGCTGTCAGCTATACGACAGGTGTACCGCCCGTGGCAGGAGCCACGATGTTCTTTAAAGGCGAATGGTCTGGCGCAGGCGTATTCAATGTCGAACAATTCCCAGCCAAACCGTTCCTAGAAGACGTCGCCAAACGAGGCCTGCCTTGGCATGTGATTGATGTGCCAACCGGCAAGCAGGATGAGCTGTTTGAGGTGGAGACTTAGATCACAGAGGGCCGCTCAAACCATACGCGGAAAGCTCGCTCCCGAATGCGTGATGCGATCATCGGGCTGTGTATCGGCGGCCTCTTTCTGTTGGTCGGCTCACTGATGTTGTTGACGGATAAAAATCCGGGGCCGGGCGTTTCACATGATGGTATCTTGTTAGAAGCCACGGGATCGAAGGGCCCGCGAGGGCTGCATAACAACACAACACTTCGAATTGAGCGCGCCGACGGTAAGATTGAAAACCACGAAATCGGTTCATCCCTGCGCGTAAGCGACGTGGCTAAGATCCGGAGAACCGCGAACCGGCATGCCGGAGAGCCCATCGTTTTTTATCGCGAGCGGCGCAATTCAGGGCGTTTCATCTCTGCTGAAACAGTATCAGGAGAAAAGCTCGTAAGCGCAGCGCATACTCGCGCGGTCGAACAATTCACGGCTTGGGGAATATTTCTCTCAGGTGTGGCGATGGGACTAATAGGAATGCTGATGTTGCCTAAGACAGGCAAAGCTAGGCGGGATCGCAACTAGCAGCACCCTCCGGCTTCTTTCGCGAGCGGTGTATGCGGGATCTCATCACGCAGATCATGCCCATAGGTCGGGATCGTATCCATCGTATGGAACATTTCCCAGACCACGCCTTGCGGGTCTTTTGCCCAATGCTTGTTCGACGAGGCGTAGCAACACTGTGCGCCGGGTTCCGGCAGAGTGGTTTGCTCCGCCGCCAGCAAAGCCTCGTTGAGGCTCTCAAGCTCTGCATCGCTGTCGACTTGGATGCCGAGATGGTCGACCCCGCGGGTCGCGCCATCGCGCTGGCTGACCGCTAAATTGATCTTCGGATCATCGAGCATCCATTTCATGTAATCCGGCTCATCGACCGTCGGTGCTTGTCCAAACAGAGCCGAGTAATAGCGTTTCGTAGCGTCCAAATCAGCGGCGCTGATGTGAATGTGTAAGCGTTTCATGAGAGCTCCATTTGGGTTGAGGATGAGGGTGAAAAGACACCCTGGCAGCAATCTTCCATCAGGAAACCAATCAGCCCTTGCAGCGCCGCATAGTTTGCGACGGAGACGAGCGTCCGCCCCTGTTTGGATTGCTTGATAAGGTTCGCCTCCGCCATCGCTTTGAGATGATGTCCGAACGTGGTCGCGGGGATCTTCAAGTGGTCGCGCATTTGTGAAACGCTGAGGCCACCGGCGCCGGCCTGAACCAAAAGGCGAAGAACGGCAACGCGGCTCGGATGACCGAGCGCGGAGAAAGCGAGAGCAGCAGATGTATCATTCATAATATCTATATATCTAGTTTTATAGATATTTCAAGCACGATTTTGTGAGCCTATTGATTGGCGGCCTCAAACAGAGCATTCACGCAGCGAGAGAATTTGAGAGACACCTATGAAAGCACCCATCTGGAGCGGCCTATTCGCCGCCGTCGCAATGATCGTTTCAGCCTGTTCGCCATCGAACACGTCTGTGGACCCGGCCAAACCGCTCTTCGTCGAAGCCGTAGACTATGCCGACTTCACACCGGCCGAAGGATGCGACGCCGATGTTGAGGGCGCCACCTATCGCGCCTGTATCGATCCGAATGCGCTTTACGCGGCTGCGGTTCAGTCGGCGCAAGAAGCGGACAATCCGCTGATGGTGGTCTGGGGCTTTGAAGAGTGCCCCTATTGTAAGAAGTTCGCTCAAGACGAGATGGACCCAGAGAACCCGCGCACGATCCAAGACTTTGTCACCAACACACTGTCTGAGAAACAGCGCGAAAGCCTCGCGGACAAAGGCGCGGACTTCCAGATCAGTGTGCTGCACCTGCATGTGCGCGCCCCGGCAGGTGCAGAGCTTGCTGAGCGTCTTGGGGTCACAGACATTGCGCGCGAGCGAGGTTGGCACCGTGTCTGGTCTCCTTTTGTAAGCTTTACTCGTCCCGGCTCAGATTCATTCGTCGCACAGACGCAGTTCGAACAAGGCGAGAAGCCGTGCAATTATGTCGACGATTTTGCGATCAGCCTGCAGCAGCTGGGCTACATTCCTGAGGATGCTTCGAAAGAGCGTCCGATGTGCGCAGCGGCTTAAAGCCTTCCGCCACGCCATAGCTTGAACACGGCTGACCCGACCCGTACGGTTTAGAGAATTCACCGTATCGGGAGGGTCGGGCATGAAAATTATCGACGCATGGGCGCAGCACCCAACTTTGCGCCATACGCAAGATCCAATTTTCGACTCTCTGCGCCGCTGGACCAAAGGTGAAATTACGAGTGAGCCAATCCCGGTCGCGCTTACTATCGCTGCGATGGATCAAGCAGGCGTAGGCCAAAGCTTGATCTCCGCCTGGCAAGCGCCCGGCAAAGACATGATCACCAATGATGAAGTCGCAGCTTTCTGCGCCGAGTCTGAAGGGCGCCTGTTGGGGTGGGATCGGTCGATATCTCGAAACCCATGCAAGCGGTGCGCGAGATCCGGCGCTGCGTGGAGGAGCTTGGCTTTAAGGCGATCCGCGTCTTGCCCTGGCTGGCAGAGCGCGCACCGACGGATCGGCTCTTCTATCCCGTCTATACCGCGTGCTGCGAGATGGGCGTGCCCTATTGCACTCAGATCGGTCACACAGGACCTCTGGCGCCTTCTGAAGTCGGACGCCCGATTTATCTCGATCAAGTGGCGCTGGATTTTCCAGAACTCGTGATTGTGGGCGGCCATATCGGCTACCCTTGGACCGAGGAAGCCATCGCCGTCGCGACCAAGCATGAGAATGTCTATATCGACACGTCTGCCTATACCGCGAAACGCTACCCGCCGGAGATTGTTCGCTATCTGAAAACGAATGGCCGCAAGAAAGTCTTGTTCGGCACCAACTATCCGATGATCACGCCTGCAAAAGCCTTAGAAGGGCTGGATGCGCTGGGCCTGGATGACGAGACGAAAGATCTGTTCCTTTACCGGAACGCGGCGCGGGTGTTCGACTTGGCGGCGTGAACCGCCTAAGCTGGGGTCATGTTCGACACCATCCTTTATGAAATTGAGAAGGGCCGTGCGCGGATTACGCTGAACCGGCCGGACAAGCTGAACGCGATGAGCCTGAAAATGCAGGCGGAGCTTTCTGAGGCGTTATGGGACGCTGATGCGCGCACAGATGTTCACTGCGCCATCATCAAGGGCGCGGGCCGGGCATTCACGGCGGGCTATGATTTGGCAGGCGGCGACAGCGTGCCGGTGTCGAGGCTACAAGCTGAAAACCCGGACGCACCTTATCGCGGCTATCGCAGCATTGATGATGATATCTGGCAGCTTGAACGCGCGCAGCGCTACCGCATGACCGCTTTTGATATGCACAAGCCGGTGATCGCGCAGGTACATGGTCACTGCAAAGCCGGCGGGACGGACCTCGCTTTGCTCTGCGATATTGTGATCGTTGCCGACGATGCCGAGATCGGCTTTCCAGCAGGACGAGACTTAGGCGCCCTGCCGAACCAATTCTGGCTCCACAATTTAGGACCACAATGGACCAAGCGCTTACTCCTCACCGGCGACACCATTTCAGGCGCGCAGGCCGCAGAGATTGGCTTTGCGCTCAAATCAGTTCCGGCGGATCTTCTAGGCGCCGAAGTTGAGGGGCTGGCAGATCGCTTTGCTTTGATCGATCCTGATATCCTCGCCGCAAACAAGCGCGCGGTGAATATGGGCCTCGAACTGATGGGCGCACGGACACTGCAGCGCTATGCCGTCGAGAATGATGCCCGCGGGCACCAAGCCGCGAGCGCGCGAGCTTTTGTAAAACGTGCTGGTGAAGCTGGCCTCAAACAAGCGCTCAAAGAACGGGACGCCCCGTTTGGCGGTGGGCGGGTCAATCTTCATGGGCCGGAGAAGCGCGACGCTGACGGCAATCTTCTAGACAACGACGACTAAAACCTAGACCAGCGCTTTGCGCATCCGTAGGATTGGAACGATCGTTCCGTCTTCGCTCGGTTGAGATAAGTCTTCGATGAACTCATATCCGCACGCCTCATAAAGCGGACGACCCGGCGCGGTGGACCCCATTTCCATCGTCTTGAAGCCTTCCGCTCTCGCAGCGTCTTCGCCTGCATCGAGCAAGAACCGTCCAATGCCGCGACGGGTGAAATCGGGGTGGGTATACATGGCGCGGATTTTTGCAGGCTCAGTCGCAGGATCTGCGAGATCATCATCACGGCCTGTCGTGTGGTTGCCGCCATACAGCGTGCGCCGCCGCGACCAGCCTCCACATCCAGCCAGCGCATCATCTATATAGACGAGGAAATAGGTTCCATCATCGACCAGCAATGTATCGACGCCCATGCTTTCGCTGGATCGCTCAACTTGTTTCTCGTCTAAGAATTTCGGCAAGAGCGTCGCCATGGACGCTTCCATAAGCGCTTCAATCGCTGGAATATCATCGCGTGTTGCAATTCGAAGATGCATCTTTTCAACCGTCTCCCTATTTGGGATAGCCTAGCGCAAGGCGCCTCAGCGTCAAAAGGATCCCGTGCATGTCTGATCAGATTTCGACCCCTTGCTTCGTCCTCGACATGGCGCGGCTGCGTGCCAATCTCGACCTGGCGAAACGCGTGCGCGAACAGGCTGGTTGCAAGGTCTTGCTCGCAACCAAAGCCTTCGCCATGCCTGCGGCCTTCCCCTTTATGCGCGACTATCTCGACGGGACCACGGCCAGCGGCGAGCAAGAAGCCCAGCTCGGCGCGGACACGTTTGGCAAGGAAGTTCATGTCTACTCCCCCGCCTATGCCCCTGGCGAAGTAGAGCGGCTCAGCCAAATCGCGCAGCACATCTATTTTAATTCCGCTGCGCAATTGAAGCGCTTTGGCCACACCGCTCGTGATGCTGGCGCCAAAATTGGTCTACGGGTGAACCCGGGATATTCAAACGCAACCCTCGGCGGCGACCTGTATGACCCATGTGCGCCGATGTCTCGGTTTGGCGAGGTCTCCACGAAACTCGATCAAGTGGATTGGTCCGGCGTAGATATTTTCCATGTCCATGCGCTGTGTGAGAGCATGGCGGATGGCTCGGTCGGGCTGATCGAACACGTGGCGGATCGGTTCGCGCCTTATCTCGAACAGGTCAGCACCATCAATTTTGGCGGCGGGCACTTTCTCGCAAAACCAGGCTATGACGTGGACGCGCTCATCCATGCGATCAAAGCCTTTCGCGAACGGTTTGATGTGGACGTCGTGCTTGAACCGGGCGGCGGCCTCGTCGTCGATACTGGCGAGCTGCATGCCAGCGTAATCGACCTACACTGGAATGACGCTGACATCGCCCTACTCGATGCCAGCGCCTCGACCCATATGCCCGATGTCCTAGAAGCTCCCTATCGCCCTGGCATTGTCGGCGCGGGTGATGCCGGCGAGAAAGCGCACACTTATCGCCTGGCGGGCCGAACCTGCATGACAGGCGATGTGATCGGGGACTATTCGTTCGACGCGCCCCTGAAGCCTGGGGATAAGGTCATCTTCACCGATCAGATGCACTACACGTTCGTGAAGACCAACACGTTTAACGGCAATCCCCTCGCCAATCTGGCTTTGCGCCATGAGGATGGCTCGATCGAAACCTTGAGCGATTTTGGCTATGACGCGTTTCGGTCTCGATTGGGCCGCTAAATCTTCACGAGGAGAGGACATACGGTCGGTATGACAACCACCTTAGACTCCCGCGTCGATGAAACACTCGCTCGTCACTTACCGCCACTCGAGGCGTGGCTAAGCAAATTCCTGCCGAACCTTGTCACTAAGGGCTTGGTCGAGTTTCTCGTATTTGGGATCAAGCAGGCTTGGGCCTGCCTGTTCGGTGGATTGCTCTTGCTCGGCATGATCGCAACGAGTCTGGCCTATCCGGAGAATGCGCCGATCGCGCGGTATGATTTCCTCGTCATCTACGCCGTGGCCATTCAAGCTCTGTTCCTGATCACCAAACTAGAGCGACCGAGCGAGGCCATAGTGATCCTGATCTTTCATGTGGTCGGCACAGTGATGGAGATCTTCAAAACCGATGCTGGCTCCTGGATGTATCCAGAGGACAATCTGCTTCGGATTGGCGGCGTGCCTTTGTTTTCGGGCTTCATGTATGCGGCGGTCGGATCCTACTTTGCGCGGGTCGCGCGGGTGTTTGAGTTTCGTTGGAAACATTATCCGCCGCTCTGGGCCACGATCGTTCTGGCGCTTGGCATCTATGTGAATTTCTTCAGCCACCACTTCGTCTGGGACATCCGATACGGCTTTTTCGCGTTGACCGCAGTCATATTCCTGCGGTGCCAAGTCTATTACCGCGTTTGGCGCTGGCGCCATCAAATGCCGCTGCTGCTAGGCTTCTTATTGGTGAGCTTCTTCATCTGGATCGCCGAGAACATCGCGACCTTCACGCAGATCTGGCTCTACCCCAATCAAGAAGCGGGCTGGCACATGGTGTCATGGCAGAAGCTTGGCAGCTGGTACCTGCTCATGATCGTGTCATGGGTCCTGGTCACCTTGGTGCATAGACCTCAGGCGGTTGACGACACTTAAGCCGGATTATGCTGCGGTTCCCAAAGTTGGATCGGGTTGCCTTCCGGATCAGCGAGGTTGGCAAACAGGCCGTTCGGATAGGGATTATTCTCGTCCAACGTGACCTCGTTACCGTTCGCTCGCAGCTGCGCGACCATCTTTTCCAGGTCCGCGACGCGGAAATTCAGGATGAACGTCTTTGACGTATCTTCCCCGAACATGGGCGTATCTTGCGGAAAGGGCGCGAACACGGTTGGGCCTTCATTCTGGTGCCAAGGCAGAGTTTCATAATCGCTTGGGACCGGATCAATCCCGAAATTCTCATCATACCACGCCGCCAAAGCAGCGGGGTCTTCGGACCGGAAAAAGAAGCCGCCAAACCCCGTAATTCTTTGTTTCTCAGTCATTCGCTCCACCCTCTTTATTGCTGAACTCAGCACTATGATTGAAAAAGAGTTTGACGCAATGCGAGTTTGGGATATCTCGGGCGCAACTAAAAGGAGCTTTCGAAGAGACATGATTTAAGGGCACCGGACAGTTTGAAAACACCCCGACGCGCGATCCCGCTCGCGCCCTATTCTCTTGACTGAAAGATTTCTTATGCCCCGTTTACAGAACAAAACCGCCCTTATCACAGGTGCTGCCCAAGGCATTGGCGCCGCAATCGCGAAAGCCTTTATCGACGAAGGCGCTCAGGTCATCCTAACCGATATCGATGACGAGGCCGGACTGGCCTATGCCGATCAGATCGGCGCCACCTATCATCATCTCGACGTGTCCTCGCCGGAAGACTGGACGAGCGTCCTTGCCGCACACCCAAAGCTCGACATTCTCGTCAATAATGCCGGGATTACCGGGTTTGAATCTGGCGAACTTGTCCAAGACCCCGAGAATGTTTCATTGGATGCCTGGCACGCGGTTCATGCCGTGAACTTGGATGGCGTCCTACTCGGCTGCCAAACCGCGATCAAATCCATGAAGGCCAGCGGTGCCGGCAGCATCATCAATATCTCATCGCGCTCTGGTCTGGTCGGCATTCCGGGCGCCGCGGCCTATGCGAGCTCGAAAGCGGCGATCATCAACCACACGCGAACTGTGGCCTTATACTGCGCGCAGCAAGGCTGGCGGATACGCTGCAACGCCATAGCCCCGGCCGCGATCTTGACCCCGATCTGGGAACCTATGCTCGGTGACGGCCCAGATCGTGAGGAGAAGATGGCGGCTTTGGTCGCTGACACGCCGCTCAAACGGTTTGGACAGCCAGCCGAGGTGGCAGCGCTCGCCGTGATGCTCGCAAGTGACGATGCCGCCTATATGACCGGCGAAATGCTCACGCTCGATGGCGGCTTGCTTGCCGGGTCTGCGGCGAGCCCTGGCTAAGACTTTCCGGCTTTCTTAACGGCGTCTGCCAAGCTGAACTTACCGCTTCCCGGCTTCAGGGGTTTCGGTTGGTTGGCAGCGGGCGCCCATCCGGAGAGCCAGATAATCTCAAAACTGGCGCGGACTTTCCCGTCCTCATCGCGGAACCGCTCGAAATAGATCTCCGACATCCGCGCCAGGATCCGGCGGGAGAGCGGCCGTCTTTCTTGCCCCTCGCGCGGCGCGAAAGCGGCTTGCTCGCCCATGCCCTTAAGATCTTGGAGCAGCTTCATCGGGTGATCGTAACGCACTGTGACCCGCTCGACATCGGCCACCGGAAGCGCAAATCCGGCGCGCTGAAGGAGGCCCGCCATATCTTGTAGGCTGGGCAGCGGCGACAAGCGCGGACTGACCCCACCGGTGATTTCGCTCTCAGCTTCGATCAACGCGCTGCGCAGCTCACTCAGTGTGCCGCCCCCGAACAGAGAGGCGAGGAACAACCCATCCGGCTTCAAGACCGTGCGGACCTGGCTCAGCAGGCCTGATAAGTCATTCGCCCAGTGGAGCGCGAGAACACTAACGACCAGATCAAATGTGTGCGGTTCGAATGGCAGCTTTTCGTCCGCCATAACGGGCAGGTCGATGCCGGTATCTGAAATCAAAGCCGACATGGCGAGAGAAGGCTCAAGCGCAGAAATTTTGCGCACGGATCCGCTCTCTTTAAGTGTCTGGATTGCCTGTCCTGTATGGGAAAACAGGTCGAGCGCATGGTCAAACTCACGCGGGCTATCACGGAGTCTGTCTAATAATTGAGTCGACTCCCTGACCTTAAGGAAGGCATACTGATCAAAATTAGAAGACGCGCGATCCCGATTGCGGATCCAACGCGCGCGATCAAACAGCACTGGGGGTGGAGACGGCGACATGAGTTCCGATATGCACTGGACCGAGCGATCCGCAAGGGCGGGCCTGAGGTCACTTGCGAATTTTGTCTGGCCGCAACGCTCCATTGTGACCGGTGAGCGCCACCATGGCGACGGGGTCCTGACCGCTGAAGACTTCTCCAAAATTACGTTTTTGAACGGATCCGGGTGCCGGGCGTGCGGCGCTCCGCTTGAAGTCGACTATGGACCGGACAGCCTTTGCGGGGCCTGCGCCGCCAAAGCCCCGAAATGGGATCAGGCCCGCGCCGCGATTGCTTATGACGATTTCTCGCGCCAAGCGATCCTGGAGCTTAAACATGCAGGCCGACGCGATGGCCTCAGTACAATGAGCAATTGGATGGCGATGGCGGGCCGCGATATCCTTCCGGACACAGATTGGCTGGTGCCGGTGCCGCTTCATTATCAGCGCCTCGCTTCACGCGGGTTCAACCAGGCGGCCTGGCTCGCGCAAGGGGTCGCGCGCAAGACTGGCACACTGGCCCTGGTTGATGCGCTCTCTCGAAAACGCAACACACAGACCCAAGGCGGCCTGACCGCAAAGCAGCGTCAACGCAATGTCGCGGGCGCCTTCGAGGTTCGAAAATCTCGTCTCGGCCGCATCAAGGGAAGCACCGTCACCTTAGTTGATGACGTCCTGACCACGGGATCAACGCTCGCAGCTTGCAGCAAGGCCCTCAAAAAGGCTGGGGCCGCCCGCGTCAATGTGCTGGTGCTGGCCCGCGTTGTAAGAGAAGCCGATCTTACCATATAAGGGGCGAACTGACCGCGAAGGACGCCCAAACCTATGGCCCATGTCACCATTTATACCCGCGCTTTTTGCCCTTATTGCAGCCGCGCCTTGAGCTTGCTCAAACAGAAAGGCGTCGACATGACCCACATTGATGCGGGCATGGACGCTAAGAAAAAAGCCGAGATGATTCAAAAGTCTGGTGGCGCTCGAACCTTCCCGCAAATCTTTGTCGGCGACATTCATATTGGCGGCTGCGATGAGATGATGGCGCTTGAACGCGCTGGTAAGCTTGATCCGCTACTCCAAGCCTAATGATCAAATACGCGCTCATCTGTTCGGATTGTGATTCGGAGTTTGAGGCCTGGTTCGCCTCCTCCGATACGTATGACAAACAATCTGAGCGCGGACTTGTTGAATGCATTCATTGTCATGGCTCGAACGTGAGCAAGGCGATTATGGCGCCAGCGGTGTCGGGCACGAAAAAGTCGAGCCCGCCGGACCCGCAAAAAGTCTTCGGCAAGCTCGCCGCCAAGGCACGCCAGCATGTGGCTGAGAACTTTGATTATGTCGGTGATGGCTTCGCGACCGAAGCCCGCGCTATGCATTATGGTGAGACCGAGCACAAACCCATTTGGGGTGAGACCACGGCCGACGAACGTGAAGCCTTAAAAGAAGAAGGGGTTCCAGCAGAACCCCTCCCTCCGGCGTTTGTTCCGGCCAAAACTCGCGATGAGGACAAGCTCAACTAGTTCGCCGCGATGAAGGCGAGCAAGTGCTGCACGAGCTCTTCTGGCTTATCTTCCTGAATGAAGTGCGCACCGCCTTTAATGATCGTATGAGGCTGATCGGCGGCGCCAGGCACAGTTTTCTGCCAGACCTTTTCACCGCCCGCCGTGACGGGGTCACTATCGCTAAACGTGGTGAGGAACGGCTTGTCCCATTTGGCAAACACCTCATCCATGACTTTCTGGTTTTGCCGCAGTTGAGACGGCACCATCATCGGGAAGATGCGTGTCGCGGCGCGGTAGCTTTCATCTGGGAATGGCGCAGCGTATCCCGCCAGTTCCGCATCTGATAACTCACGTGAGGTGCCACCTTGGAAGACAGTTTCCAGGGTGAAGTTCTCTGAGTGACGTGCGAACGCAATCCAACGCGGGAAGCTAAACTTGCCATCTTCGCCAACCACTGCGTCAGGCTTTCCTTCACGCCAGGCTATGAACCGCACCATTGGGTAACCGATCCATCCGCGGAGTCCGCTCGCGGCGGGCAGACCAGTGTTTGAAATCATGATCCGTGCGTAACGGTCTTGATCCTCAGCCACCATGCGCAGCCCAATCAATCCGCCCCAGTCCTGCGCAAACAGAGTTGCGCCTTGAAGATCGATTTCTCGTGCGAACGCGCTCATCACGTCGACATGCATCTGATAGCTATGATCGGATTGCTTAAGCGGTTTGTCCGACTTGCCGAACCCAATCAGATCTGGCGCGATAACGCGGTACCCGGCTTCGACCAAAGGCGGGATCATGTGCCGGTAGAGATAACTCCAAGACGGCTGGCCATGCATCAAGAGAATGGTTTGCCCATCGCGCGGGCCCTCATCGACATAGTGGATGCGGTAGCCTTCAATCTCCACATAATTGGGCGCAAAGGGATAATCGCTGAGATTTGCAAACCGCTCATCCGGGGTACGGACCGTCTCCGCGGTTTTCCAGCTCGTGGAGGCCTGAGACGCGATCACCAACATCACGCCCAGTATGAGCAATATGAGAATGACCCCCAAAATCCACTTTATCATCATGATCTCCTGCCGATGCGTGTTGGATTGAACATAGCACAGAAGATGACACCTCTGGTGCCAGAATCTAGGGGCACGCCGCACGGCATCGCTCAAAAGTGAATTGCCGTTTTGAGAATAATCGGAAAGACGAAATCAATCTGGTTGCATAATAAGACTAGTTTTGATAGATGTGATGAACTGTCAGACGAGAGCGGCGAAACGTGAAAACGAAATCATTCTCAGACATGCAGTGCTCAATTGCGCGCACACTGGACCTGGTTGGGTCCTGGTGGTCCCTATTGATCATCCGTGACGCCATGCTCGGCGCGACGCGGTTCAAACACTTTCAAAAATCTCTAGGGATCGCCAAAAACACACTCACCGTCCGTCTTAATCAACTCGTAGACGGCGGTATCCTTACCAAAGTCGCCGCAAGCGATGGCTCCGCTTATGACGAATACCAGCTGACTGAACAGGGCCGAGAGCTCGCCCCGATCATCCTCTCGCTCGCGCAGTGGGGAGACAAATGGGCCGCCCATCCAAACGGCCCAACCTTCGAGTACTTTGACCGCCAAACCGGCGACGACCTAACCGCAATATGGCCACGGCGCGCAGGCGGCGAAGCCATGGCGCTCGCGGATGTCGGGGTCAAAGCCGCTGGCACGCCGACACCCCCGCCAAACTTTTTAGAAGGAAAGCCAAACTCATGATTCCATGCACATGCCTCGTGCAAGAGGGGCAAATCTCTTCCGCAATCGAAAGCGCATTGCGCAGCAAGTTAGACGGCTTTGCCCATGAAGCCTTTGGCGTCGGTGTTAATATCAACTGGATCGAAGTCCCAAAGACGGGTGGCTTTACGGCCTCTAAGCCGTCCACTTCTTCTCTTGTTTTGATTCAAGCGCCGGTCGCCGTCGAACAAGACAAACGTGCCGTTCTGCTCGGCGAGCTCTGCAATGGCTGGGCTTCAGAAACGGGCCAAACCCTCAACGAAGTCGTCGGAGTCATCTCCGACCCCGCTGCCGCTTAAAGGAGTTTCTCATGCCGCTATATTCTTGCAATGCCGCGCCCGGCGCCATCTCCGAAGATGCGAAACCAAAAATCGCCGTAGACATCACGCGCATCCATTGTGATGTAACTGGAGCGCCGCCAGCTTTCGTGCACGCCTTCTTTTTCGAAGACGCCCCCCACCAACCTCTCGATGGAAAAAAGGCCTTTATGTTCGGCAGCATTCGAGCCGGTCGAACCGATGCTCAAAAAGCGCAAATCATCGAAGAGATCACCGCCTCCATTCACACCCATGCGGGCATACCGCTTGAAGATATTATGATGCTGACATCAGACACGCCCGCTAAATGGGTGTTTGAAGGCGGCGCGGTTATGCCTGAACCAGGTGAGGAAGCCGAATGGCTGGCGAAACATCACCACGAACCAGCTGATTAGGGTCTCATCATGTCCGGAACCGCGATCGTTATTGGTGCAGGCGCCTCTCAGGGCGTTGGCGGCGCCCTGTCTCGCAAGTTTGCCTCTGAAGGCTGCCATGTCATTGTCGCGGGCCGCACAGAAGCGAAAGTCTCTGCGCTAGCGGAAGAGGTCAGATCCGCAGGCGGCTCCGCGGAGCCATTTGTCGTCGATGTGACCTCGGCCGACGACCAAGAAGCGCTCTTCGAACATGCAGCCACAAAAGGCGATCTCGCTGCCGTGCTCTACAATGCCGGTAACAATGCGATTATTCCGTTCGAGCAATTGGACACTGAGACCTATGAAGCGTTTTGGCGCGTCGGCTGTCTAGGCGCGTTTTTAACGGCCAAGCGCGCCATCCCAATTCTCAAACAGCAAAGCCAAGGCAGCTTGTTCTTTACCGGCGCTTCTGGGTCACTACGCGGCAAGTCTAACTTTGCGCATTTTGCATCGATGAAAGCGGGCCTCCGCATGCTGGCCCAATCACTCGCGAGAGAGTTTGGACCGCAGGGGGTGCATGTTGCGCATTTCATCATTGATGGCGTCATCGATGGCGACATGGTGCGCAGTCGTTTCGGCGAGTATCTCAACCAGCTCGACGAAGATGGCGGACTCTCTCCGGATGCGATCGCCGATGCGTATTGGTATGTCCACACCCAACCGCGGTCGGCATGGACGCACGAGCTTGATCTTCGCCCGTTTAAAGAAAACTGGTAACCGCCCTAAACGCACAGACGCGCTATGCTGGTTCACGGATTTGTTATCACCACTTAGTGTAGAGTGACGTTGCAATCCGCGCTCGCGTTAGGTCAGTTGCGGTATGGGAATCGGGACACACCATCACTCAAACCACAAGGGCCAATGCCGGGTGCCAAGATCAAGGTACCGCACTTCATGAGTGAGCGTCCGTTTCAGCTTATTCGTACCGGTGAAGAGGCCTTTGAGTTCGAGGTCATGATCTACGGCGGCGCGCTAACATCCCGCCGCCCACTTCTCATCTTCCATTCGATTGAATTTCCCCTTCCACCTTCAACGACGTTTTGCGACGCAATGTGGGAAGAGGGTTTGCAAGTTGTGTTCGTTCGGCGGGCCGGATTTGGAAAATCGTCCCCCCTCCCGCGCGCGATGATTGTCGATGACGTTGTTCGATCCGGCGCGACAGCGGTGGCCGAAGCGGTGATGATGCGTCAACTGATCGCGACTTTAAACCTGCAAAACATCGTCCTGCTTGCGATGGGGAGCTCGAATCTCGTGGCTTATCGCTTGGTGAAGCTAGCGCCCGAAATCAACTTTACGATTTTCGCCAACCCCGTCTTCAATCAAGACATATTTCAAGTGTTCACGCCGCTTTGGTTTCGAACCATGCTCAAACAAATCATGACGAGTAAGAGCGGATTGAGGGTCGCCATCCGAGGCATGAAACTCCTTATCCGCAAGGATCCGGTCGCTTTCTATAATCACATCTACCACAAGAATGAGCATGACCTGCGCTACATAGAAGAAAACGCCGAGGACTATCGCGAAGCAGGTGACTATGCGCTGGCGACAGATCCAGCGCAGCTCTTTTACGATGCCATCATGCTGCTCGACCATGACCCTCTTTTGCGGGATGGATATTTCTCGGACACTTTCGGGACAATCCTCATCGGGAAAGACTCTGCTGAACACTGGCGGACTCAGATGAGGTTAGAAGCTGACCGATTGGGCTTGCCCATCGTCCAGGCTCCGGAAGGCGACTTGTCCTGCGCTTACGCATCCCCTGAAACAGTCCTGTCGATCATCGAAGTAAACACCCATCTTTCAGTATACGCGATCACCTAATCCGGCGATAAAAAGGTCAGCTTTCTCTAGTATTTGTTACAGCATTGAAGAATGTTGCAATCTGTAGTAGTTTCCCCTTGCAAAGCGTCTCGAACCGCAAAATAGTAATGATGCGCAAAACTAAAACAAAGAAATATGGACTGGTCTATGGGGGATCAAAAACTATCAGTTGAAGACATAGAGTATGTCGCCGACATGCTGCGCGCGATTGCTTGGGTTAAGGACGAACTTGGTCCTGTCTCAAATGAAGCTATCAACGATTTAGAGGACAGCCTAGGCTCCGCTGAATCCGCGCTCCGGCGTATCGCCGCTGAAATGGAACTCACGGTCGCCGCGGGCGGCCAATCGAACTAACCAGACCTCGAGACTTGATCATTTGGTCTACGGGTTCGCTATGCACCGGGTGTTCAGCCCGTTGAGCAGCCTATATTGCTGCCAGATGCGTGAAGCCTGACGCAATTCGCTCTCCATTACAGGTTCGCAATTGCCAGTCTCCCGGCCCCGGTCTAAATCGAATGAAAGAACTTAATTCTGGGAGAATGAGGCATGGCAGACGCGGCAGAGGCGGCACCAACAAAAGGATTTCTCGGTTGGGTCGAACGAACCGGCAATAAACTGCCTGATCCGGTCTTTCTATTCGCCTACTTCATCATCGCGCTCGTAGTAATCTCAGTTATTAGCGCAATGCTTGGCGTGAACGCCCTCCTCAACGACCAGGTCTTAGGCGGAATGCCAGACAGCCAAAAGGCACGTTTTGGAATTGGCGATGATGGCATCATCAGCGCTGTCAGCCTCCTCGCAGCAGAGAACATCCAGAAACTCTGGGTCGAGATGCCGAAGACCTTCACTCATTTCCATCCGCTCGGTTACGTCCTTGTTGTGATGCTTGGTGCCGGCGTCGCTGAACGATCTGGCCTCTTTGCGAGCGCGATGCGCTCTGCGGTACGCGGCGCTCCCGTCTTCTTACTGACGCCCGTCGTCGCGCTCGTGGCAATGGTCGGCAATCACGCTGCAGATGCCGCCTACGTTGTTCTAATCCCGCTAGCAGGTGTGCTTTTCGCGTCCGCGGGGCGCCACCCATTGGCGGGTATCGCAGCGGCCTTTGCTGGCGTATCAGGCGGCTTCTCAGCGAACCTCTTCCCTGGTCAGCTAGACGCCTTGCTCTACGGAATTACAGAAGAAGCTGGTGAAATTCTCGATGCCAGCTATGACGCAAACATCGCCGGAAACTGGTGGTTCATCGTCGCGCTAATGCTGATCTACCTTCCGATTATCTGGGTCGTTACAGACAAGGTTATTGAGCCGAGACTCGGCACATGGAAGCCATCAGAAGGCGCAGATGCCGAAAGCTATGGCGACGAAGACAAACCCCTTAGCCCAGAGCAGAAAAAGGGCCTTCGCAATGCTGGTCTTGCCGTGCTCGGCGTTATCGCGCTTTGGGTTCTGATGACGGCCGGCCCGGGCACACCCCTCTGGTTAGACGGTGAAGGCACAGAACGCTTAGAATGGTATCAGCGTGCCGCGCCGCTCTTCCAATCGCTCGTGGGCGGTTTCTTAGTTCTGTTCCTCGCAGCTGGTTGGGCCTATGGCGCGGCTGCGGGCACCATCAAAAACCATCGCGACTTGGTCGACATGATGTCAGAAGCTATGAAAGACATGGGCTACTATCTGGTCCTTTCTTTCGCTGCGGCCCACTTTGTTGCGATGTTTGGCTGGTCGAATTTGGGCCTCATCAGCGCCGTGCATGGCGCTGCTGCAATTGAGAGCTCGGGCCTTCCACTACCAATCCTTCTCGGATTGATCGTTCTATTCTCAGCTATCATCAATCTGTTCGTAGGCTCGGCGTCTGCGAAATGGGCACTCCTCGCCCCGGTGATGGTTCCCATGCTTATGCTGCTTGGCGTTTCGCCAGATGGCGCCACGGCCGTCTACCGCGTCGGCGATAGTGCGACGAACATCATTACGCCGCTAATGGTCTACTTCCCGCTCATTCTCGTATTCGCACGGCGTTGGGTCAGCGATTTCGGTCTTGGAAGTTTGACCGCGACTATGCTGCCTTACTCTATCTGGATGCTGATCAGCGGGATCTTACTCGTTGTCGGATGGACGTATCTTGGCCTCGATCTTGGACCGGGCGCCCCAATGGCAATTTCACTCGGCGAAGCAGGCTAGAGCCCAAGCTTAACCTGCATACCTGTAAACATTTCGGGAGCTGGCGCGTTTAGCGTCAGCTCTTGTCCGTCTGGGCGGGTAATTTGCAGCCCTGCCGCGTGGAGCATCAAACGGGGCGCGCTTTCCGTCCCAGTGCCATAAATTACGTCACCTAGTATCGGACAGCCAAGCTGGGCGAGATGGGCACGGATCTGGTGCATCCGTCCGGTCTTGGGGCGCGCTTCAATCAGCGCTGTCCCGTCGCCGCGCGCCAAGACCCTCCAGTCGGTGCTGGCCGCGTCTGCGCCATCCTGAAGCCGGCCCGGCGTGACCGAGCGCCCGGTTTTCAAGAGCGGCACCTCTATACGCCCCTGATCCTCATCAGGCAGGTTTCCGGACACCAAGGCGAGATAGGTTTTGCGAACCCGTCGCTCTGCGAACTCTGTCGAGAGGAACGTCATGGCAGGTTTGGTCTTCGCCGCCAGGATGAGGCCCGAGGTTCCCGCATCAATCCGATGCACGAGATGTGGTCGTTTGCCGTTAGAGCGCGCGAACGTCCACAACAGGAAGTCGAGCGACGTTCCGCGATTGCCGCGAGTTTGAACAGCTAGGCCGGAAGGCTTGTTTAAAGCGAGAACGAACTCATCCTCATAAAGAACGAGATCGCGGACGTAGGTCTTTTGCGCGTCTGCTATGTTCGGGATCGGTCGATTTCTCATCCTCGCCCTTCTTGCGGCAATAAAGGCAGCATTCCAGCGTCAGGCCTGAACAGATAGACCGCTAATGATGACGGTTGCGACCATGATCAGCGTAATGAATACGGTCCAAGTGATCAGCATCAGGAAGAAGCGGATCCCGGACATAAACACACCTGCCGATCCCGCCACTGCCAAGCTGCGCCAGACATAGAACAAGAACCAGAACAGATACCCATAAAGGAAAATATCCGGCAGCCAGGACCCGGCGCTCATGAAGAAGGCGCCGGTCAGATACACCCAAGAGTGCAAGTGAAGCGCGTGGATCGCGTGGTCGTAGACATAGAGGCTACGGCGCCAAATGTGCAAAATACACAAGGCAAGGATCGTTGCTGGGACGAGCAAAATGCTCAGCCTGGGAAGCCAGTTTTCGAGCTGAGCTGCGAACTGGTCGGGATTGTTTAGAACCGCGACGACCTGGTTCTCGATATCCTGCCGGAACCACTCATCCGAGGCATTGATTTCTATATTCGCCCGTTCGAGTCGCTCGCGTGCATCCTCGGGAATTTCGGCAACCGCCGCCTCTTGGCCTTCGCGAATACTTTGCGTGATCTCGTCTCGCGTCTCATCATCAATGTTGATGTATTGTCCGGGGGGGACGAGTGCGAAGAGCGCCAGATAGAATGCCAGGCTGGCGATCAGGAACAGTCGAAACGGCGGGACATAGCGTGCCCGTTTCCCCGCCGTATAGTTCGTGGTCAGTCGCCCCGGGCGAAACAGTAAGACAGGAAGCGTCCGCGCCAAACGTCCGTCCAGTGTGAACATATCGGAGATTGTCTCACCGATCAGGGATGTGATTGGCCGGTGAAAGCTCGCGGCAAGCTGGCCGCAATTAGGGCAAAACCGTCCCTCGACCATATGCCCGCAATTCTGGCATGGCTGGCCTGACAGGTCTGCTTTCTGACGAGTCGAGAGACCGCCTAACGAGGCGGCCCCTGCTGTTTCGAGTTCAATTGACATGGTCCCTCCCCGAACCTGTCCCTATTCGCTCTCAGTGGTCTCCGCACCTCGATCAGACGGGCATAACCAACGTGATCTGTGATTGTCCTCAGCGTTCTCCGCCCAGCCATCTAGGTTCGGGTTCACCAAGTTCTTTGTGACCTCGAACCACATTGGCGTGATCGGATAGTCTTGCAGCATGATCTCTTCGGCTTGCGCAAAAATCTCGGCGCGCTTTTCGAGATCCTGTTCCTGGCTCGCTTGTTCAAGCAAGGCGTCATATTCTGGGTTAGAATAGTTGCCGTAATTCTGCTGTCCCGCATCCGAATCCAGCAGGTACAGATAGTTCAGGGGATCATTGTAATCCGCGAGCCAGCCGCCATCAGCCACTTCGAAATTGCTTTGGCGCAGATCGGCATAGAGCACTTTCGTATCCTGGCGTAGGATCTGAGCATCGACCCAAGGCGCAATCTCGTTCCAGTTGGCCTGCGCGACAGGCGCTGCCTTTGGATTGTCGCCAGTAGAGCGGTGCTTGTACTCAAACCGCAGCGGATTGTCTGGGCCATACCCAGCCTCTTCCAGAAGCGTGCGTGCCTCAACCAAGCGCTCTTCGCGACTCATAGACTTCCATTCCACCTGCGGACGATCCGTCTCATAGTTCGCAATCCCGGGAGGCACAAAGCCGTAGGCCGGGATGAAGCCTGGGGTCAGAACATTGTCGACCAAGAACTCACGGTCGAGCGCCATCGCGAGTGCTTTACGAACGCGCACATCGTCAAACGGCGCCTCGCTTGAATTGAAGCTCCAATAGGTCGTGAGAAGGCCTGGCGTCGTGCGGGCCCAACCTGGGAAACGACGGTCGAGCTCGGCTTTGCGACCCCCGTCAAAGTCATTGTTCACGTCCAGATCGCCAGCTTCCATGCGGCGCTCAACAGCGGCGAGGTCTTCCAGCTCGAAATAGCTGACACGCTCGAAGCAGAGTGTATCGGCTTCATAGAAGAGCGGGTTTGCATCCGCGACCAGCTGGTTTCCGGTTTGCCAGAACATCAGTTTGTAAGGCCCGTTGACCTCGATATTCTCTGGCTGAACCCAAGCTTCGCCATACTGTTCCACAATGTGCTGTGGCACTGGGAAAGTCGTGTAGTGAGTGAGCAGGCCCAAGAAGTATGGGGCCGGCTCTTCCAGCGTAATCTCAAGCGTCCGATCATCAATGGCGCGCACGCCCAGCTCTTCCGGAGCGACGCGGGTCTCGTTCAGGGCCTGCGCGTTTTTGATGATGTACAGGAGCGACGAGTATTGCGAGGCGATTGCTGGATCTTGGATCCGTCGCAGCGCGAACACGAAATCATTTGCGGTCACCGGGACGCCGTCGGACCATGTCGCTTCGATCAGTTTAAACGTCCAAACCAAGCCATCATCGCTGACCGTCCAGCTTTCAGCCATGGCGGGGATCACTTCGCCGTCGGCGGCGTGCTGCATCAAGCCGTGGAACATGTCGCCAATCACGATGTTTTCCCACGCCGCTGATGACCGGTGCGGATCGAGCGTATCGACTTTCGCAGAGATGCCTCTTCGAAGCGTCAGCGTGTCATCGCTGGAACCGCCACCTCCGCTACATGCTGATACGGCGAGTGCGAGTGCCAAGGCAGAGCCCGCGAGTAATTTATTCAAACGCATCGATAGG
Organism: Henriciella sp.; assembly: GCA_013213785.1. Classification (GTDB taxonomy): domain Bacteria; phylum Pseudomonadota; class Alphaproteobacteria; order Caulobacterales; family Hyphomonadaceae; genus Henriciella. The sequence continues at coordinate 63,219 of JABSPZ010000007.1, forward strand.
TCCTTTTCGAAAGAGATATCGGGTAATTTTTCAAATTGTTCCAGACATTTTAGGCTTTGCCTAGGTCAGCTGTGTCGCATTTGACGCGTTCTTGATCCCCTGCCCTATTTGCGGCGGAAAAACCCGACAAAGCCAAACAATCCAGCAAGCAAAGATCCAATACCACCAGCAACGACAGTGATCGGGCTAATTGACTGCGCGAGCGCTACGGCCTGACCGATCCGCGAGACCTCAACCTCGACAGAGTCGCGGAACGTGCGCAGAGGAAGCGCCTCCTGGTCCATCAACGCGAAGAGCTCGATCACAAGCTCTTGGTTCCCTACGGCCATCGGGGTCACTTTCCAGCGCCAGACGTTTTCAGTTAGGGGCGATATGCGCTGTGTGGCGGGCGTCACGGCTTCGACATCGAACGCCTCGCCAGACACCAAGGCTTGAACCGTATCTGAAATTTGAGCTTCGCCTTCTACGATGTTGCCCGTGCCAGGCAGCGACTCCAAGGCATCATCATCACCGGTCGCATCCAATGAAAGCGTGACATAAAATGGACGTCCAAATCGCGCCGACTTCGGAGTTTCATGCGCAATGGGGACTGTTCGCAAAGATGCCAGAAAATCGTCCGTCGAGGACGAGGCAACGCCGAACATAGTATCTGTATCAGGTTTTTCGGTGATGCTTCGAACCGCTTCGCGCACCGGTGTCGATCTGGCCAAGGGCGGCTCTTCCTCGATTGAGGCATCAAAACCGATACTGCCAGGCGGCGGCGCGCTCTGCGTGCTCGTTTCTTGGCTTTGCAAATATTGATGACCGCCATAGGCGAGCGCAGCGCCGCCAATCAGGATCAGCAAGAAGGAGAATAATCTCAGCATCTCAAACCTCCACCTCTCTAAGAGGGTTGTAAGCTCACCCTGGCATTAGGGGAAGAGGTAACTGAACCTGCTTTGAACATGAACGCCTCATCCCCGCTGCAAACTGCTTCACCGAGGCGAGTCGAGGCTAGTTTGATCGCTCTTTGGTGGCGGTGAAGCGTAGATCAGGGTTCTTTTCCTGAGCATAGCCGACATCCCAAGCATTTTTCGCGAGATAGACGGGCGCGCCATCGAGATCGGTGCCAGATGCAGCTTTGTTCTTGTCGAGGAATGCGCTGAGCACTCCGTCATCGTCGCAGTGTATCCAACGCGCGACATTGTACGGGGCCACCTCAAACACGACATCGAGGCCGTACTCGTTGACCATTCGCTCTGCCATCACATCAATCTGAAGCGCACCGACAGCGCCGACGATCATGTCTGAACCAATGCTTGGCGTGAACAGCTGCGTGACGCCCTCCTCCGCCAAACTCTCCAGCGCTTTGCGCAAGTGTTTGGCTTTCATCGGATCTTTTGATCGCGCGCGGCGAAGGATCTCCGGCGCAAAGTTCGGAATACCAGCAAACTTGATATCGCCTGCTTCAGAGAGGCTATCGCCGACGCGCAGCTGACCGTGGTTTGGCACACCAATCACGTCGCCCGCGTAGGCCGTCTCAGCAATCTCACGGTCCTGGGCGAGGAACATGAGCGGGTTATGCACATTAATCTGTTTGCCTTCCGCGGTCTTCAAACGCATGCCGCGCTTAAACTCGCCGGAGCACAGGCGAAAGAACGCTACCCGGTCGCGGTGATTAGGGTCCATGTTCGCCTGGATCTTGAACACGAAGCCCGCAACGCCTTTATCGCCGCGCTCAAGCGTATGCGGCTGATCTTTCTTCTCGCAGGTCTGCGGGCGCGGCGCCGGCGCAAACTCTTCCAATACCGCGAGCAATTCGCCGACCCCGAAATGGCGAAGCGCGGTTCCAAACACGACCGGGGTCATGTGACCTTCCAGGAAAGCTTGCTTGCTGATCTGCGGCAGCATCTCACGGGCCATTTCACTGCCCTCTTCCAGTTCTTCGAGGGCGCTCGGGTCAACATCCGCGCGGACAGCGTCGAGGTCCACCCGCGCCGACTCGCCAGGGGTCAGGCCCTCATCCGCGGTCTTTTTCGAATAGTGTAGAAAGTCGCCGGTGCGCAGATCGACCATACCGCCAAAGCGCTGCCCTGAGGCAGCTGGCCAATAAAGAGGCGCGCAATCGAGCTGCAGCTGATCCTGAATCTGGTCGAGCAGTTCCAGCGGATCAAGCGCCTCGCGGTCCATCTTATTGATGAAGGTGACAATCGGAATGTCGCGTAAGCGGCAGACTTCAAACAGTTTTAGCGTTTGCGGCTCGATACCCTTAGCAGCATCGAGCACCATGATGGCGCAATCAGCGGCGGTCAGCGTTCGATAAGTGTCTTCCGAGAAGTCTTCGTGACCCGGCGTATCGAGCAGATTGTAGACATTACCGCGAAACTCAAACGTCATCACAGACGCGCTGACGGAGATGCCTCGATCGCGTTCGATCTTCATCCAGTCCGAGGTCGTTCGGCGCCGTTCACCGCGTGCGGCGACTTCTCCCGCCATTCGGATCGCGCCGCCCGCGAGGAGCAGGTTTTCGGTTAGCGTCGTTTTACCGGCGTCTGGGTGTGAAATGATTGCAAACGTCCGACGGCGATCGGCCTGTTCTGACAATGACATGGACATTCTATATTCGCCTCGAAACTAGTCTTCGCGCGATCTAGGCGGTTTTGACGGAGGCTTCAACGTATGTGTCTGCTCTAGAAACACATTTGCATAAACCTAAGTGGAACTCAGGCGGCATTCGCGTTCGGGAGCAAGCGATTTGAAAGTTTCGGGTCAGCGTTGGGAATACCAAATCGGCAACACCAATATTATTTTCGAGAATGCTTGGGTCTTGGCGCGGGTACTCGCAAGAACGGGTTCGAGTGAATGATGAGGTCATAAAAGATCGACAGGGTTGGTTTTGGCTGATCTGGAGCAAGTCTGAGGTCGCGACCTTTAAGATTCTCGATGAGGAATATGCTGTGATCATCGGAGTTCAGTATACCGATGCGGACTATAATATTTACAGTCGTATCATCACCGAAACCGAGGTCTTTGAGCCACAGGGCTTCATAGAGGCCAAATGGGATACGAAAGCCTATCTCTGGCCGCCGGAGCCAGATCTGTTCTCAACCTGACTTTTACGGGTCTTAGGCGCGCGCGCGTTCGTCTTGATCGTTTGCAGCGCCGCGTTGATAGGTTTCGAGCACCAATGGAGGAATGTCTCGCAACCGCGGCTCAACGCCTCCAGATGCGGTTGGTTTCAGCATCAAGCTGTTTGCGCCTGTCTTGGCGATAATCAACGCCGCGATGTCCAAGAATAGGATATTATCTTGGTCAGTATCCAGGGACAGAAGGTCTTCGTGGCGGGCCGCCACGAACTCGACAGCGTCGTGCGCACGCAATTGGCGCGGATCTCCGCAGCCGATCGTCCGCCAACGCTCGAGCAAGTGCGCCTCCGGCGCGTTCACCTCAATCACCTTGTCATTTAGTAGAAACAACATGGCCAGTCCCCTGAATCTTGGACCCATGTCGGTGATTTGGAGTTAATTTAGCGTTACCGAATTGATTCAAGACAGCTTTTCGACAGGCTCCGTCAGAAAATTACGGGCCTCGCGGTCCTCGATTTCAATCACCCAAAGATCCTGATCACGGGTCCGAACCCGCTGAATATAAGCGTCCGCACTTGCTTCGTCGGGACCGACACTCTGGGATTCGAGATCCACAAAAACCCGAACGCCCTCCATGGAGGTGCGCGGAACGTAAACCCGTGCTTCGCCGCGTAGGTCGGCAACTTTCACAACAATATCGCCGCGTTCCGCATCGCCGCGTTGCAAAACAAACGCCGATGCCCCCTCAAGCTGCGCCCGCCGCACCAAGGCTTCGACCCAAAGTTTCGTCGGCAATCGTTCTTCAAACATAGGCCCGCCTCCTAGTCGGCATCGCTTTTGCATTCGAAAACAGCATTAGCATTTCGTTTACCTTGATCGACCGAGCTCCGATGAACAAGATTATCTTCTGCAACGCCCTCGCCTTTCTGGCCATTCCCGCATTGTGGACCGCGCCGTTCGCAGCGCCGAACTTGTTAGAAGCACCGTTCCAGCCCGGCAATATTTCTTGGACTCTGTTCGCCTTTGTGGGAGCAGCGATCATCGGAGCGGTCGCTGCGATCATTTGGGAAATGAAATCCGACTAAGCCAGACCGGACTATTCGGCCGCCCGTTTTTGTGAGGCTGAAAGCGCTGGCAGTGTGACAATCACATGCGTTCCTTCACCCGGCATGGTCTCGATCCGAACCTGTCCGCCTTGAAGCTCCGTCAAGCGCTGCACCATAGCCAAACCAAGCCCCGTACCAGCGCGTCCCTTCGCGTTTCGTCCTTGCGCGAACGGTTTTGCGATCCGTGCAAGATCGTCAGCATCCATGCCCGCTCCCGTATCGCGCACGCTTAAGACACAAGTGCCGTTTTTCTCGAACGCATGCAGCGTCACTGTATCATCGCGCGAAGAGTATTTAATCGCGTTCGACACTAGGTTGTCCCAAATGCGACGAACGGCGCCTGCATCCGCGACCGCCATGACCTCGCCTTCGGACCTCAGTTTTAGGTTCACGCCTGACAGTTCCGCGATGCCTTTGGATTGCCGGAAAACACTCTCTCCACTCGCCGCAATATCGAGCGGCGCTATGTCCAATTCATAAGTCCCCGCTTCGGCTTTGGCATATCCGAGAATATCTTCAATCAAGCGCATCAGAGTGTCGCCGCTTTCGCGGATGAGAGACGGATAGTCTTTATACGCCTCCGGCAATGGTCCCCGGAGTTCCGCATCCATGATGTCGGCAAACCCGATAATTCCATTTAGCGGACTCTTCAGATCGTGACCGAGGCTCGCGAAGAATTGGGTGCGTTCCTGCACCTCGTCATCCGTCCCATTTTGGGTTAGAGCCTCCGGTAAGAAGAGCACCAACTCGCCGCTTGTATTTGGCAAACGCAAAACCGAAAATTTTCCCGCCGGCAGTGACGTTGTGGACGTGGGCGATTCGCTAAGATCAGGCAAAAGATCTTCGAGTATCCGACCTGTCTTGAGGCCAGGGATGATATTTGGGCGTCCAAAATGACCCCGAAGTCGCCCCTGCGTTGAGACGCTCAGAATAAGAACGGGATCATCTGGCGTCACCAAAGCTGATAAAGAATTCCATCCCTCGCTTTTCTTCATTGGGAGATCGCCCTTCTCGGACCGACGTCCTGAAAAAAGTGAAATTGTTTGCAGCACGATCAGCGTGGTTAAGATGCCTGCACCGAGCCAAATACCCGTGAGACCACCCGATAACATTACAGTTAGCGCGCCGATGCCGCCGATCGCAGACCCGATCACAAGAGGAAAAGAATTAATCGACAAATCTCTTTCTGCCGGTCTATTCTTAACGGTATGGTCAGTTCTGTTAGGCATTTTGGCTGCACGGATTCATTAAATTATCGGACAGAATCCAAGTTTCATCAGACGCTGGACTATGCGTAACGCAAAAGTTGGGCCAGGGTCGGGGTCGTAGAGTGAGGGAGTTATTCATGACCATAAAAACCGCAGTTTCCGCCGTCATCGCGATTGCAGGTCTGACTCTACAAGCCACTGCACAACTTGTCACGCCGGCGCCTCACCAAGTCGCCGCGACAGCCCCTCAAACTGACCCGCTCGCACGCGCCGCAGCGCTCTATGCAACATATCAAGGCGAAGTTACTGACGTTAAATCCAACGGCTTTTCCTCGGCCAGTGATATTGAAGACTCACTCAACAATTTGGGCGGTCACAATCCAGAACAATTGACGCAAGGTTGGATGGCGTATTCAGCCCTCGTCGCCGCGCAGAACCCAGAATTTCGCGCTGCCGTTCTCGACATTGAAGGCTATTATGGCCGCGACATGCTGATGACAGGCATGCAGAATGATGTCCGCTATGCCCGCACGCTCAGCGGCGGCAACTCTGCGGTAAACCAAGCGCTCACCGCCGTCAAAGCGGATAGCAGCCGTCTGATCGGCGCCGCCGCTTTTGTGAAAGAACAAGCCTACAGCCTGCAAGGCTCTGGCTGGGCGAAAGGCCGCCTTGGCAATTCGAAAGCGAAAGCAACCAACTTGTTTGCGTCTACGCAAACCGGAATCCCGGCCCGCGGAAGCCTCGTCCAAGCCATGCACGCACCGGAAATTGACACGGTTCTCGCGCAAGCTGGCCGCACCGGTGCTCCATCCGTCTGGGAAAGCGTTTCCAGCGCCGCGAGCACAATTCGTGTGCCGTCTGCCGTTTCTTCTTTCGGCCAAACCAATCGCATCGCGCGCGGAAAAGAGCCAATCGCGGATCGGATCACAACGCTCGCCGCGTATCGTATCCTCAACGCGGACCCAAGCGTCGCGAGCTCTATGCGCCAAGCGATGAGTGAGCGTGAAACGCAGGGCTGCCTCAACATGGCAAACCTGAACCTCCAACAATGCGTCGCGGCCGCACACAAGCATTACGAAGTGCCTTTCTGCATCGGCGAGCACGCTCTGTCAGACGTTGGCAAGTGTATTGGAAAAGTGTCTGGATAAGACCGAGCCCTGAGCACGTCTTGTAAAACAGACGATACATCACATAGAAACGCCCATGGTAATGATGCCATGGGCGTTTTCTTATACCCTGCTAGCCCTCGCCCGTGGGCGATGTGGACCTAACAAAATCTCTTAAAGATCGACGGCCTACCAGCCACCCCCGCCTCCGCCGCCACCACCGCCGCCGGAGAAACCGCCGCCGCTGCTTCCGGAGCTGGAGCTTTGCGGCATCGCAGTTGAGACACCGGAGCTCATGCCAGAGACGATCCCCTTGGTCATTCCGCCCATCGAGCCAAAGGTCCTTGAGCTAACATTCGTCCAGGTCGGATCGTAGGCCTTTGCCTCCTCCGGGATCAAACGTTCGAAATGCTTGGTCCACGGTTTTTCAACGCCAAGCGCGATCGCGTAAGGCAAGAAAGTTTCATAGCGTTCAACCGTCATCGGTGGAGGCGCATCACTGCCAACCTCGACCGAATTGAGCTGAAGCTTTTCGGCTTTGTCCATGTAAAGGCGAAACCCTTCCAAATGCGTGCGAATGTTTTGGCCGCGACGCGTGGGGGCCGGCATCAGATACATGAAAAGTCCGTTCAACCCGATCAGAGCGACAATGGCGAGCGTATGCCACCCCGTCCAATAAGAGTGCTGCACAATCGCGAATATGATCGCGAAGAAAGACAGCGCGCCGCCGGCTATCACGTAACCTGGATTCCATTTGAAATATGCGCTGCCATAGCGATCCGAGAGCGACGACTTAAACTGGTTATAGGCCGCGGTGAACTTCGCATCATACTTTTCGCCGAGTTTGACTTTGTCTTTGCTGCTGAAAACATCCTCGTAAAGGTTCGCAAGCTCAGGCGCCAAACCCGAAGTGTCGGCGCCATTGAGCTTTGTCAGTGTCGTCTTCTTCTTGTTCGATTGATCCACATCGATGCGCATCAATCCCTTTGATGCCAAATACATTAAGCTCGCGATCAGCCCATCATGGCCGCTCAACGTTCGGTGATAGATTTGATGGGCTGCTGCCGGGGAATAGCCCTCAGGGGGCTCATATTGCGGAAAGACAGGCCCCTTCGCCGGATCGCGGCCAACACGATCAAAGCTGCGATAATAGAACATGAGCAAGCCGCCGAAAGACAGCAGGAGCGCCGTCAATGAGCCATTTCGGGCCCACCATAACCATCCTTTGTCGGACAGCGATGGCGGATCAATCACGCCTTTTTCGATACCCAGAGAAATGGTGAGTCCTTCGCGGACGCCCAGAGGTTGCGTCGTCTCAAAGACATGCGCATCGCCGCGCCACACGTATCTCGCGTCGCGCGCTGACTCTCCGAGCCCGCCCGTATAGACCTTCATCTCTGTCACGCGCGCGCCGTCAGGCAGAGTGATGCGGGCCGACGCCGATTGGATCGGAAACACCCAATAATTGCCGGTCACATTCCAATACAGCTCATCCTGATTTTCAAAGTATTGGATCTGGTTTTTGACCCGGTACCGGATCTCGTAGACATGCTCGCGATAGTCCAAATAGCGATCAGCATCACCGATCCGTAATTGAACCGCATAGCCATCCGATTCGCGTTCATAGGGCTCTTTCTGACCGTCCTTTTTGACGCCCAGTATTTTGTATCGGTATGGGAGATTTCCGCCCGTTTCATCATCACGGTAAAAAGCGGGAAGATCGCGCAAGATGCCGCGGCGGATTTCGCGCCCTTCAACATTCACAGCGATCGTTTCTGTCACGAAGATATCGCCGTTTCGCTTCACATCGATAGCAACATCAAACCGCCGGATCTCTTCTTGCGCCTGCGATGATGCTGAAAAAACAGCAAGCAGCGCGATCGCGGTGAATATGGTTCGAAGCAGCGTCACGCGTCTGATCCTAGGTCCAGTGTCGGAACGGCGCGATCCGCCATGGTGATTTCGAAAAACTGGCGCCGAGCGAATCCAAACGGGCCTGCAATCAAGTTCCCAGGGAAGCTCTCAATCGCAACGTTCAGCTCTCGCACCGCTCCATTATAAAAGCGCCGTGCCATTTCGATCTTGTTTTCGGTCTCTGACAGCTCGTCTTGCAACTCTTTGAAATTGTCGCTGGCTTTCAAGTCAGGATAGTCTTCCGCGAGCGCCATAAGCCGCCCGACAGGCGCGCCGAGTGCACTTTCTTTGCTGCCGCGTTCCGCTGGATTATCCCCGGCTTGAAGCGCCGCATTGCGCCGCATGATCACATCCTCGAAGAGCTGACGCTCATGGCTGGCATAGGCCTGAACCGTTGTGACCAGTTGCGGGATGAGATCCGCGCGCCGCTTCAATTGGACATCAATGTCCGCCCAGCCATTGTTCGCCATGTTTCGCTTGGAGACCAATTGGTTGAACAGAATGATGACCGTCACCACGAGTGCGGACGCAGCGCCAATCCCTAGATAAATCGCAGTCAAAACAGGTCCCTTTATATTGTCTTCGAACATTCAAGGTTAACCTTAAATCAAGTTCACGCGCGGATGAAGCGAAACCCCGAAAAATGATCTTTTCCGGGGTTCAGCTTGTCTTCACTCGACTTGGTAGTTTGGTTTAGCTGGCGACTTCCCAGCTGCCGAGCGCCGTATCCATGATCGAAACGGCTTCACGGACATCACTGTCTTCAATGACCAGTGGCGGCGCGAGGCGCAGAACATTGTTTCCGGCCACGCCGACCAAGAGACCATGATCGCGGCAGGCATTCTGTACGGGTTTTGGAAGCGCCTTCAGTCGCAGACCCGTTAGGAGCCCTTTGCCGGTCACGCCGTCAACTTTGTCCGGATGGCTATCTGCGAGAGATTTCAAACCCTGCGCGACAGTTCCAGACACGCGCCGAACGTTCTCCAAGAAGGCCTCATCGGAAATGATATCCCAAACGACATTGCCCACAGCCATGGCCAGCGGGTTGCCGCCATAAGTAGAGCCGTGGCTGCCGGGCTGCATAACCGATCCGGTGGCTTCGGACGTCAGGCAGGCGCCGAACGGGAACCCGCCGCCAACACCTTTCGCAACGCACATGATGTCAGGCTCTGCATCTGTCGCCCACTCATGCGCGAACAGTTTGCCGGTCCGGCCCATGCCGCACTGAACCTCATCATAGATCAACAAAGCGTCCCGCTCATCACAGAGTTTCCGAATGTCCGCCAAACAGCTTTCTGGTATCGCGCGAACACCGCCTTCGCCTTGAACAGGCTCAACCATGACCGCGGCGGTTTTGTTCGTCACGGCGGCGTCTAGCGCCTCATGGTCGCCGAACTCAACTTGCGTAAACCCGGGCAGCTCTGGCCCAAACCCTTCGAGATATTTCGGATTACCACCTGCATTGATTGCGCCGAGTGAACGCCCGTGAAACGCGCCGCTAAAGGTGACAATCTCGTAGCGGTCCGCGTCGTCATTCGCCCAGTGATACTTTCGGGCGGTCTTAATCGCGCACTCAATCGCTTCAGTCCCCGAATTGGTGAAGAAGACCCGGTCCGCGAACGGCAAGCGCTCACACATTTTGCGCGCGAGCTCTTCACCGGCTGGAACGCGGAACATGTTTGAGGTGTGCCAAAGCTTCTCAGCCTGCGTTTTCAGAGCCTCAACCATCGCCGGATGCGAATGCCCGAGGGCGCTCACCGCAATGCCAGCAACGAAGTCTAGATAGGATTTACCTTCTTCCGTGATCAGACGGACGCCTTCGCCGCGCTCAAACGCTTCTTCCGGAGGACGGTAAACCGGCATGATGTGCTGACGTGGATCGGACATTTTTTGCTCCTGTCTGATTCAAAAAGTGGCGTTTTCGCCTTTAACGACGCTCTGCCAGCCTATTCTTGAAAGTCAACTCAGGAGGTGAATACGGCAATATTTCACCGCAGAGGTTACACTTGTCACACAATCGTTCTAAAACCGTATGTATTCTGTGGTGAGATTTTCCTTACGGTTTTTTCAGGAAGAAAACGTCGATTTAGGATTGACGAAAAACGATAAACTGTTATTGTTTTTCAATAATAAATGATCTGGCGGCTTCCCAAACCTCTCTCCCCCTGAGCGTCGCCCGGTTGATAACTCTCACTCCATTCATCTTGGCGACTCCCTTTGGGGGTCGTTTTTCTTTGTGGAAAGCATCTGTGGAAAGCGGAAAAGAAAAAAGGCGCGACCAGCTCGGTCACGCCTTGAGAAGTGATTGCAGCGTTTCCTCCCAGAAACTTGCCTGTTGTGTATTGCCAACTTGTCGCAGCTCGTCAAGCGGTTCGTGACAGGTTCTTAACAAAATTCCCAAAGACAGCGTTGTCAGAGCTAAAAGCCTGGTTAATGGTTGCAATTGTTACAGTTTTTGCACCTACTTTAGCGAGTGCCCGAGCCGCCGAGCTCGCGTTTTGCGACACACAGAGTGCAATATGTTCGCTCATGGGGGTGAGATCAAAGTTCTGAATGACCGATTCTGGTATCGCCGAATCCGATTCGATTCGAACCTGCTTGCGCGCTGCTGCTGTCGCCTCGACACTGTCTGAAAAGATTTCAAACGTCTTCAAAGCCTCAGGCGACCAATCTGCACGGAGGGATCCTACCAAAGAGGCCTCACTTTTCAGGATTACCCCATCATCCAGGACCTTTAGATCATTGGCCTTCAATGTGGACCCCGTCGAAGTGATATCGACAATCACTTCAGCTGTGCCCGCAGCAGGCGCCGCTTCTGTGGCGCCTGGGCTCACGATGAGACGATACTCTCCGACGGCCTTCTCAGCAAAAAACTGCCGGGTCAGCTTTAGATATTTCGTCGCCACCCGCATTCGGCGGCCGTGGCGTTGACGGAACAGAGCCCCGGCCGCCTCTAAGTCCGCCATGGTTTCAACATCCAACCAAGAGGCTGGCACCGCAACGATCACATCAGCGCCGCCAAAGCCAAGCCGTCGCATGACGTGCACTTCTCGATCAAACGCGTTGGAGAGATCGTGCAACAAATCCTCGCCAGTAATCCCGACGTGAAGGTTCCCGGCGATCAGTTCTTCGGAAATCTCGCGCGCTGAGAGCAGCATAATGTCTGCATCTGGGAGGCCTTTGAGCTCTGCGCTGTAACCGCGCCCGCCGCCCTTTTGGCGCAGTTTAAAACCGCTCGCGCTGAGCCAGTCTTCGGACTTCTCTTTTAAGCGCCCCTTGGACGGGATCGCGATGGACAGACGGGTCATGATCCACCTCCCAATAGATTTTCCAGGCGGTGCGGAATGATAATCCCGCCGAGCGCCGTGGCCTCAACGTCGCCCTGGGACAAATCCGACAAAAGCGAGTCATAGCGCCCACCGGCCACGAAAGGACGCTGCATCTCCGTTTCATCCGTACTGGCCGCAATCTCGAAGACGAAACCATCATAATAGGTAAAGCGTCGCCCGAAGCGGGTCGCAAAGTGCGCCGTCTGCGTGAATGCCGAGTTTAGCGCCAACAAACGCTGCGTGCGCTCACTGAATCGGTCGAGCGTGCTCTCAACGCCTGAAAGCCCACCGTCTTTCGCAATGCTTTGCAGCGCCGCTGGTGCTTCAGCATAAGCAATATCCAAGGTCAAAACTCGCTCAAGAAGGTCAGACTGCTCTGTCGAAATTTCAAATGCCGCGCTAATCGTCGAGCGCGCATGTAGACGCTCTACAATCTCATCAGCAGAACGATTGCCCACCGGACGGACACCGGTGATGGCAAAAATGTCATCAACAAAGGCCGCAATCTCAGTTCGACTCATACCGGAAACGCGGGCGGGTAAGCCGCTCTGGTTTCGTTTCTGGCCTGACAAATAGGCGCGCACCCCGCCTTCTTGGCGAAAGGCGCGTTTCAATCCAGCAGACACGTCCTCCGGAAACCCGAGCGCTTCTACGAAGGCAGGAAAGATGGACAAATCGCCAAAACACGTATGCCCAGCATCAACCCCGCAGGTCTCGCTGGCTTCGACCAAGGTTTGAAACAGCCAAACATCGCTGTCCACACCGCTCGGCGCGCCGAAACGTTCTAGGCCAACCTGCTCATATTCAATCGGATCGGCGTCATTCGCGGGCAAACGAAAGACTGGGCCACGATAGCGGCGGCAGGATTCGCCGAGATCAGCACCGCTTCGCAGGACGCACTCTGCTTGCGCCACTGGCAGGGTGAGGTCTGGCCGAAGCGCCCATTCCGTAGACTGGCCGTCAACAAACGTACAGATCCGGCTGCGCACGGCTTCACCCGAAAGCTCCAGCGGTACGGAGGCTTCGATCAGAAGCGCAGGCTCGACAAAATCGCCACCTTGCGCCGCGAGGGCGGTCATCGCGGTTTCGGCGGTCTTCATCCCTCTGCCTCCACGATTTCTCGAACACGCGCAATCATGTCACCGCGCGGGGCCTCGAGTTGGCCCGGACGCGCTTCGCGATATTCCTGATTGCTCTCAATCGCTGCGGCTTGGCGCGCACCCTCTTTCAGGTCTTTGATTGTGACCACACCTTTTTCGAGTTCATCAGTGCCCACCATAATCACAGCAGGGGCGCGGCGACGGTCGGCATATTTCATCTGCGGTCGCATGCCAGAGCTGCCCATATAAGCCTCAGCTCGAATCCCCGCTTGGCGAAGCTCTGTCGCAAGCTGCAGGGCGATAGCGGGATTATCGCGATCCATGTTCAATACAACAACAGGTCCGTTGAGTTCATCGATCTCGCCGCTGATTGAAAATGCGGCCGCGAGGCGACTGATCCCGACCGAGAATCCTGTTGCGGGAATTTTTTCGCCCGTGAAGCGAGCGACCAAATCGTCATAGCGGCCGCCGCCCCCGACAGAGCCAATTCGGACAGTGTTTCCATCCTCGTCTTTGGTCTCTTTGAGAAGCTCAGCTTCGAACACAGGCCCTGTATAATATTCCAGGCCGCGAACGATGGACGGATCAAACTTCACGTCCGCTTCAGGTGTTCCGAGCGCCGCTAGGGCGATGCTGATGGCTTCCAGTTCTGCAAGCCCTGACTTCGCATCGTCGCCAGTACCGACTGCCTGGCCAAGCGCTTCGATGGTCTCACCCCGTGTGGCGCGTCCTGCTTCTGCAAAGGCCAGAACGCGTTTGACGCTTGCGGCATCGAGGCCCGCCCCTTTGGTAAAGTCACCGCTTTCATCCATTCGGCCCGCGCCGAGCAGATCCGCCACGCCGCTCGTGCCAAACTTATCTAGCTTGTCGAGCGCTCGCAGGATCGTAAGACGAACCGTTTCCTCGGTCGCTCCGACGCCTTCTAAAACGGCATTGAGCAAGCGACGCGTATTGACCCGAATGGCGAACTCGCCGTCTTCTGCACCCGCTGCACGCATGGCTTCAGCCGCCATCGCAATCATTTCAGCATCGGCGTGGGCCCCGGCTGCGCCGACAGTGTCGGCATCACATTGTAAGAATTCACGGAACCGTCCTGGTCCAGGCTTTTCATTTCGCCAGACGGGTCCTGCCGCGTAGCGCCGATACGGTTTAGCCAGCGTTTGCCAATTCTCCGCAGCGAACCGCGCGAGCGGCGCGGTAAGGTCATAGCGCAGGCTCATCCACTGCTCATCATCGTCCCGAAGCGCGAAGACGCCAGCATTCGGGCGATCTTGGTCCGGTAGGAACTTGCCAAGCGCATCAGCGAATTCGAAAGCGCCTGTGTCCAGGCCCTCAAATCCCCATTTGCGATATACGGAGGTCACCCGCTCGATCATCGTCTGCTCGGCGTGGATCAGGCCTTCGCGCTTATCCGGGAACCCGCGCGGTTTTCGAGCCAGATCAATCGGTTTTGGCGGCTTTTGTTTGCCCATTTTATCGCCTTTGCGTTCGGTCGCGCTCCGCATAGACGAAGCCGTGGTCAGTGTGAAGGTTGCGAAGCAAGAGGCTGTCCTCTCAATCGATCAACCGATATGGAGATCGGTGAACGCTCAGGATGTTGGCTCAAGATAGCTGAATGAGAAAACAATGAGGCGCACCGAGATCATTCGCGCCTCTGCGGACGCGTCAGGTCTTTGGATGAAGATGATGCATATGTGTTTTCATGCGGCGGCCATTACTGAACCTAGACAGAGTGGTCAAGCCTACAGGCGCGCATTCACCTTGGCATTCATGACCTCGACTTGAGATTGAATTGGTGAAAATTCATCGATCTATTCAACTCAATCTTATCGACACTCGGGTAGACCATGAGGGTTAGAGCTGAGCTGGACGATTGAAAAAACTTCTTGCCTATATCGGCGCTCTCTTTCCGAAGACCCAGTGGGTTCCGGATGATGGCAGCCTGATCTTGTCGACGGAGGATATCCACCGCCGCCGGATGATCTATGTTTCGCTGTTCGCCTTCGCAATGACGGCTGGATATACGACGCTACAAGTTAGTCAGTTCACCTTTACCGATAGCGCGATCTTCAATCTAGTGACGGGGTCGGTTGGCTGTATTCTATCGCTTGTAGCCATCAAAGTGAGCCTGTGGCGCAAGCGCCCAGTACCTTACATTCGCGTCTTGCTGATGAGTTTCTCGGCGCTTCTATGGTCCGAAATCTATTTTGCGGGTGGGGTCACCGGCTATCACATTGGTATTTTACCGCTTCTGCCAGTTGTTGCAGCGATCCTGCTGACGGCGCGCGACACGATCATGTTCACGGTTCTGAACGTCGTTGTGGTTGCGGCTTTGGCCATCCTTGCCCTTGAAGGGCACTACATTCCAGCCTTCGACATCTCTGCGAACGCCAACGTTCTTATGACCTCAATGATCATCGGTATTTCGATTATTGGCTGCGGCGGCGCAGCGGTGATGCTGGTTCAGCAAAGTGAGAAAGTGAACCGTCAATTGCTGGAGCTGGTTGAGTACCAATCCCACCTCGCAGCGCATGACCACCTCACTGGGCTTGGCAATCGCATTAGTCTTCAGAAGCGGTTCGAAAGCAGCGAACACAATGAAGCCTTCGACATTCTCTTGATCGACTTGGATGGATTTAAAGCAGTCAACGACACCCATGGCCACAATGCTGGTGACTTCCTGATCAAGGCTATGGCGGACCGGTTGCGCGAAGTGACGGACAATCAGGATTTGCTCGTTCGACTAGGAGGAGACGAGTTCGTTATTCTGCTCGAAGATGTCGATGGCACGCTCGGCAGCGTTCGCAAATACGCTGAATATCTGATCGATATTGTCAGCCGTCCCTATCGATGGAACCAGGCCGTCTTGCGGGTCTCCGCCTCGATCGGACATGCACGTTATCCGCATCACGGCGCCAATCCGAGCAAAGTGCTCAGTCTCGCCGATAAGGCGCTTTATGCCGCCAAAGACGCTGGTAAGGCGCAGTGCATCACATATGGGTCGGAGACCTATTTGAACCTCGGCCGGATCGAGACACCCCGGCCACAAAGTTCTGACTCAAAACGCAAAGTTGCCGCATTCACCGCAAATCTGCGCCAAAAATCTGGATAAGAGTGTATATTCCACAAAGCCGGGGCTTCCGGCGGCACTCGAACCATGGTTCAACAGCCTCAAAGTCAGAGCCCAGGCGAATATCTGGGTTTGGAAGCAAAGGGCTGAACTATGACAACGCTTGCACTCGTAGATGATGATGAGAACATCGTCGCCTCTTTAAAGATCTTCTTTGAAGCTGAAGGGTATCAAGTCCGCACCTATCATGATGGTTTGACCGCGCTCGGCGCTCTCACTGACAGCCCGCCTGATCTCGCGATCCTCGATGTCAAAATGCCCAAAATGGATGGGATGGAGCTGCTGAAGCGTCTACGTCAAACATCGGAGCTGCCTGTCATCTTCCTGACTTCCAAGGACGAAGAAATCGACGAAGTGATCGGCTTCAATATTGGCGCCGACGATTTTGTCCGCAAACCTTGCTCCAACCGACTTCTTTCAGAGCGGGTGAAAGCGGTTCTGCGCCGATCTCGCTCGGCGGATGCCGCACCAGAAGAAGGCGATGTAAAACCCATCGTTCGTGGACGCCTCACGCTCGACCCGAACCGTCACTCTTGTTCTTGGGACGGCCATCCGGTTCGCCTCACCGTGACAGAGTTCTTGATCCTGCAAGCGCTGGCCCAGCGCCCAGGCTATGTGAAGTCACGCGATAACCTGATGGATGCGGCCTATGATGACCAGATCTATGTCGATGACCGGACCATCGACAGCCACATCAAACGGCTGCGTAAGAAATTCCGTGAAAGCGACAAGGAATTTGATGCGATCGAAACGCTGTATGGCGTTGGTTATCGCTACAATGAAAGCTAGCTTTCAAATCAAAGGGTGGGACAATGAAAACAAGAATTAGTTTGGTGGCGCTGAGCCTTGCGGTCGCAGCTTGTGGCGGCGCGCCAGAAGCGGCCGATCCATATGCAGATCTAGCAGAAGACTCGATACTGGTGCGCTTTGAAGCGAACCCAGAGCTCGAAGAAGGCACGTGCAATCCAAATGTGCACTACGCCATGCGCACGACGGAGGAGAGTATTCGCCTCAACGTCAATTATGAAGTTGTCGACCAAAGTCTGAGCGGCTCTGGTTTCGCTATTTTTAATGCCGATCAATCCGGCGTCGCGACGGGGTCGAGCGAACTCAATATATTCGACCCTTATCCCCTAGCCTGTTCGGAACTATCCATCCGCGTCAGCGACCTGACATGTATATATATGGCGATCAAGATGACGGCGAACTCTGTCCGAACCCGGTCTTTGAAGGCACCGAGATGTTCGCCAGTTTTCGCGGACTTCCGAACTATTAGTTTGCGAGCTTAAGCCAAGCGCGTGCAGCAGACAGGGCAGACTTGATGTCTTCCTTGCAAAGCATATCAGCCATTTCCTGACGGCAAATCTTTGCGTCGTCGCAGCCCTTAAGCACGGCCAAGTTAAACCACTTGTGTGCAGCGATCAGGTCCTGCTCGCAATCAACGCCTTCTGAGTAAGCAAGGCCAACACGGTATAGCTCTTCACCTGTCGCGGTTTCAGAATTCAAACCGGTCTCTGGTGCAATATCAATCGCCAAATCTGAATAAGGCATCTTCTTTTCCTCTCGTCGTTTGAGAGGTGCCCGGCTCTAGTTTTCTAAAGTCCGGGACACCCACCATCACAATCACCAAAACCTCGGCGACGAGGTGAAGATTGCCGGACAGGCTTTGCATTAAGGTTAACCGCTAGAGCTCTGAAATGGCAGTGTATTAATAGACGGCACTTTGCTGTTAACGGACTCGGCAAATATCGAGACACTCCGAGCATGATTGCCCCCCAAACTTCCTTCTAAGCTCATGAACGGCGGAAGAAATCTGTCGCTAAATTCTTGTTTAGAGCCTGGGCGGGGCACGCGAACAAAGAAGGTCTTGGTCGACTCCTAAATGAGAGGACGCAAGATCGTTCGCACTCTTCCTGGCTTGTCAAAGTCACAGGAGGTGAAAATGCAAACCAAAGTAAATGCTATCCTTGCCGCTCTGGCGCTAGCATCCGTTTCAACACTTCACGCCGCCGCAGAGGATGATCCAATGCGGGTCGAAATTAAGTATGACCGCACAGCGCCCATCTCGAAAAGCTACAGTCGAGCTTTGTCGGTCGCCCGCAAGGCGTGTCAGGTCAATGGCCGACTCGTTGAGATGAAGCGCTACCTAGAAAAGACCTGTGTTGCGCCGATTGTGGCACAATTTGTTCTCCAGACAGAAAACCAGGAGCTGATTGCTTATTATGAAAGGCGGATGGGCGAGCCCCTTGTTTTCGTCCCGTTTGTTGCCGACTAACCCGGCACAACGGCCGCGATAAGGCGTGGTCCTGGCGCAGCGATTGCCTCCGCCAGGGCCTCGTCAAACGCCTCAGCCGTCGTCGCTTCCACAGCTGGGACACCCATACTGGTCGAAAGCTGGACCCAATTGATATCCGGTCCGCCAATCGACAACATGTTCTTCGCCGTAGGGCCCGGATTCCCAGCGCCTGTTCGATACAGCTCAATGTTCAAGATGCGGTACGAGTGATTGACGAACACGATCGTCGTGACGTCCGAGCCTTCGCGCGCCATGCTCCACAGGGCTTGGTTTGTATACATGCCGGCGCCGTCACCAGAGAGGCAGATTACTTTTCGGTCCGGCGCAGCGATGGCGGCACCCAAAGCGAGCGGCATGCCCTGCCCGATTGCTCCACCTGTCAGCATCATCCAATCATGCGGCTGCGCATTTTGGGTCGGCAAGTAAGAGAGCAACCCGTTTGACACGCCATCGTCTGAAACCAGAGCGTTCTCCGGCAGGTGACGCGCGAGGCTTTGCCCCACACTCTGCGCGGTGAGATCGCCCGTGGGGGCATCTGGTTGTTTCAAAACCTCGACGGGCGCGGAGTCCGTGGCGCCCATCGCGTCGGCGAGCGCAGTCAGTGTTCCAGCGCTATCAGTGCTGGCATCGCCAAGGTCGAGCAGCTGACACCCTTCTGGGACAAGAAGGCTCGGTTTGCCAGGATAAGAAAAGAAGGCAACGGGCGCATTTGTTCCGGCGAGGATCATGAGGTCAGTGCCCGACAGATCATCCATGGCGCCTTCAGCAAAATACTGCATTCGCTCCGGCGCGAACACACCCGCGCCGCGGCGCATTTTGCCATAGAATGTATCCGTCATGACGCGGACACCCGCCGCTTTTAAACGCGCTGCCGCTTTCAAGCCGTCTTCTGTGAGCGCCGTACCATTCATAATGATAACGGGTTTCGACGCATCAGCGATCGCGGCCGCTGCCGCGTTGATGCGGTCTTCGGAAACCTCTCGAAGCGACGGCGTCGATAGAGACTCGCCGAGTTTACCGCCTTCAAGCCAAGCGCTATCGGCCGGCAGCAATAGAGAAACCGGTCCAGGCTTTGGGCCAAAACTCGCAGCATAAGCTTCCGCCGCCAAAGCCCCTGTTTGGTCCGCTTTATTCGCGGACTTGATCCATCGGGAATTTGGCCCTGCGAGGCCCACAATGTCTGATGTCAAAGGTGCATCATATTTAAGGTGCGGAACTGCATGGTCGCCGATGACATTGATCATCGGCGTATTCGCCCGGCCCGCATTGTGAATGTTTGCGCCCGCATTGAGGTAGCCAGCGCCCAAGTGCAGCAGCGTCATCGCCGGCGTTCCAGCAACACGCGCATAGCCATCCGCCGCGCCGGTCGCGACGCCTTCAAACAAACATAAGACCGAACGAATACGAGGTTCCCCATCCAGCGCGGTGACGAGGTGCATTTCGGATGTGCCGGGATTGGCGAAGCAGGCTGTGACGCCATGGTCTGCAAGGGTTCCGACCAAAGCCTGTGCTCCAGTCATCTCATTTGCATCTTGCTCGCTCATATCCTGCCCTCACTGGTTACGTGTTTTGCAACGTCTCTAGCGCGAAGAATAAGAAAGAACAGACCCAACTTTCCCAAGACGGGACGACACAGGGTCGTCCCGTCAGGGTCCGTAGACAAGCCACAAAGGGGATATGGCTGCGAGGGAACAAATGTCCGCGCCTCGCCGGAACCATATCCGCCCTCGAATTCAGAAATTCAAGTCACGAATATACACGACAACTGCAATAAATCTGTATTCGAATGTTACAGTATAATGACATCGCCCTCGATGCGAGCATCATAGAGCCGTGACACATCTTCTGATCGCAAGGTTTGGGCCTTGTTTTGATTGATGTATCCCTTCTCAGTGATCTCACCCGCGTCGGCTTGGGGTAGTGTCGGCTGCAGCAGGATCCGCGCGATCCGGTTAGCTGCATTTGGGTGCTGCTGATTGTGCGTTGTGAGGCCTGCGCGCACCGAATCGATCACTTTCGGGTGCTTCGCTAGCTGATCGAGCGGCAAGTTTTCCCCAACCAAGCGCTGGCAATAGCCTTCGTTCAAAAAACCAAGCAAGCAGACCTCGTCTTTGTTGAGCCCGCATACAACGGCATCAGAGAGCGCGCCATCAACCGCCTGTACGGCTTGCACACGCAGCTTGCCCGCTGAGACCCAGGTGCCATTGGCGAGCTTAAACTCTTCCGCCGTCCGCCCATCGAAGGCGAGGCCTTTGTTTGGATTATCCGGATCGGCGAACCGGACCGCATCGCCTAAGCGATAGAAACCCTCTTCATCGAAGGCGGCTTTGGTCTTCTCTTCATTACGGTAATAGCCCGGGGTGACATTCACGCCTTTGACGCGAAGCTCCATTTTCTCACCCGCGGGAACCAGTTTGAACGTATTGCCCGGCAAAGGCAGACCGATCAGCCCCATCGTATCATTTGGCCAATGGACATTGCTAGCTGTAGGTGCTGTCTCTGTCGCGCCATAGCCAGCCGAAAGGGAAATCCGTTTGCCCGTCACGCGGACCGCAACATTCTGAATGCGCTCGTAAATATCCTGCCCCATCGCGGCGCCGCCATAGGCCATGGAGCAGATCCGCTTGAAGAAGGTCTCGGCCAGCTCATCGTCGCGTTCAAACTCTGTCGCGAGCGCGGCCCAAGCCGCCGGCACTGTGGTGTGCTGCGTCGTCGACACTTCTTTCATGTTGCGGATCATTTCCGGCAAACGCGCGGGCGTTGGGGCGCCCCAATCCAAATAGAGTGTTCCGCCCCAGTCGGTCATATTGTGTAGGATTGCATTGGCACCGTACGTATGGCTCCAGGGTAGGAAGTTGCACATCACTTGGCTACCGCCTGAGACTTCCGCGAGGCGGTCTTCGTCCCAAACCGAGCGGATCATTTTCGCATTCGCGGCAATCATACCATGTGTGTTGATCACGGCTTTTGGTTCACCGGTTGAGCCTGAGGTCAGCATAAATTTTGCGGTCGTTTCCGGTGTCAGTCGGTCATAGGCCTCGGCGACTGAGTTTCCGCCGGGCACAGCGAACTCGCCCAAATCCTGAGATTGGTATCCGCTCGGCGCATTGCGCGAATACAGAACCAGGCGTTCTCCCACCTGCATACCGTCCAGACCGCGCTGATACTCAGTGCCATCTTCAACATAGATGAATTTCGGCTCAACCAGCTCGTCGACATAATTAAGCCGCGCAAAGTCTTGGCTCAGCAAGGCGTAAGCGGGTGTGACTGGGACCACCGGGCACCCGGCGAGCATAGCGCCGTACATGACCAGCGCATGATCAATCGTATTACGCGACAAGATCATAACCGGTGCGTCGGCTCCGGCATTCAAAAAGCCCTGCGCGATCGCCTGCACTTTCGTCCAAGCCTCGGCATAGCTGATTTCTTGCCACCCGGGTTTCGACGGGTCTACTGGATCACGCTGAGCCAACCATGTCCGGTCGGGCGCCTGCTCTGCCCAGTATTTTAGCGGCCACAACATATGTGGCGGATGCTCTTTCAAGGGGTGACCGTTATCGAGGAGGATTGAACCATCATCCCGCTGATCGACCGTCATCGCTTGCGGCAAGTAAGGCACCTCGCGAAAAGGAATATGACTGGTTTCACTCATGGCTTAGCCCGCACCTTTGGTTTCAATTTGGATGCGTGTCCCGCAATGCTTGCAGTGGATCGCATCAGGATCGTGTCGCGTCAGTCCGCATGCCTCACACGTATAGTCAACCTTGCCGCCGGGGAGTGTGATTGCCCGTAACAGCCGCAAGAATAAAGTCAGTCCGAGGACCATGATGACGACGGCGAGCATGCGCCCCCATGGTCCCTCCATCAGAATGTCGCCATATCCAGTTGTCGTCAGACTGGTGACTGTAAAATAGAGGGCGTCGACATAGTTCTGGATGCCAGGATTGCTGTCCTTCTGAAGCACATAAACGAGGCCCGCCATTAAGAAGACGAAGACGACCAGGTTCGTCACTCGGTCAAAGATCGCTTCATGCTGCTTCAAATAGGAAGACACGCTTTTCAAACGTTTCAGCAGCGTAAACGCACGAATGATCCGAACCGCGCGCAACAGTCTGAGGAAGGCAAGGTTCTGCGTGAACAGCGGCGCGAGCATCGAGATCACAACAATAATGTCTGCCCAATTGTAAAAGCGTCGCCAGAAGAGTGTCTTTGGTTGCGCTATATAAAAGCGGGCCGCGAGGTCCAGCGCGATCACACCGCCGATGACATAATCTGCGATTGGATGCGAAACCCCTTCTCCCCGAAACGGCGCCCACAAGAAGTAAGCAATCGTGACAATGTCAAAGGTCAGGAGTGCCAGCCGAAAATAATACGGCCCCGCCCCGTGCCCCTCATACAGCCAGAACAATTGCCGGTTTAACCCTTTGCGCTCGCTCAACGCTCTGTTCTCCCAACCAAAAAGTCTGTGCGAACTATGACGGAGCTCGCAGACCGTGTCACCCGCACCGCGCAGGCCCGACAAAATCGAAGGCAAGGGCAAGCGCTGAAATCGTGATGTCAATTCGATGTGAGCGAAGGTGATGTCGGGTTGATCAGACGTTAAGTGCCGGGTCCCCGCGAGCCGTATAGATCCATCGCCAAGCAGAACACAAAACGGTTTTCAGAAGGACCTCGCCCATGTCTCGCCTCGCTCTAAGCGTACTTACCGCCGCCTCTCTAATGGGGCTCTCCACTTATGCAGACCAAGAGCCTGGCTTCTATGTCTCTGGTTTTGTCGGCGCTGGATTTCCAAGCGACGCCAGTTTGCGCGGGACACAAGATCCTGTCGCTGGCGCCCCCGGCACAGCAGGGGCCCCTGCGAGCATCAATGCTGACTTTGACAGCGACACCACGCTCGGCATCGCGCTCGGATACAAAACACCTTGGGAGTTCTTTGGACTGTTCAACACGCGCCTAGAGCTTGAATACTCAACCCTAGACGTCGATGTCAGTGATGGCAGCTTCAACAGTGGCTCACAGCCTTTCTCCGGCGATGCGAGCATCGATTTCTTCCTCGTCAACAATTATAGCGACATCATCTGGGACGATGACCAAACGGTCGTGCCTTACGTCGGTGGCGGCATCGGCATCGCGAATGTTGATGCAAACATCCTCTATGCCGGTGGCGGCGCGACAGAGCCAAACTTCGCAGCAACAGGCTATGATACAGGCCTGGCCAGCACATTTGCAGGCGGCCTGACTTGGCTGACGGGCACGCAATGGGAAGTGTATGGCGAAGCGCGTTACTACCAGATCCGCGATCTCGAATTCGAACGCCGCTTTATCGGCGGCGGCGCCGATCTGTTCAATGCGCGCGTCGACGATGATTTTGATGGCACCAGTTTCACCATCGGCGCTCGTTATAAGTTCTAAGACATTCCTCCCCTTTCTAAGAGATACCTCCCCTCTCTCAATCTCTTAGAGTCAGCCCGGCAACGTCCTCTCTCCGTTGCCGGGCTTTTTTTGTCAGGATGACATCTGGCGCGGGGCACCCTAAATGCCGAACTATGGCTTCTCCCTTTACCTACCTGCCCCATCGCGCGGTCTTGTCCTTAGCAGGACCAGACTCGATCACTCTGCTCGAGCGCCTCGTCACCAATGCGACTGACAATTGGACGCCTGGCGAGACGCGTTATGGCGCTCTGCTCACCCCCCAAGGCAAAGTGATCGCAGATTTTCTCGCAATCCGAACCAGCGAGGGTGTGCTTCTGGATGTCGCTGAAGCGCATGTGGATGACCTTGCCAAACGCCTCAAACTGTTCCGCCTCCGCAGCAAGGTTGAGATCGAACGCCTGGACGAGGTGTTTGTGGTCGCGGGCACCGAAGATGCGCCGGAGGGCGTGCGTCCAATCTCAGGGGCGCAGCACGTCTACCTCGACAGCCGATATCCCGGCGGACGATTGCGCGGGCTGGCAACCAAAGAGAGCTGGGCCGCTTGGTATGGCTATCATCCCGCGGAATGGTCACGCCCCATAGATGTCTACCATCGCGATCGGATTCAAAACGGTGTGCCAGAACAGGGGTTTGATTTTGGCAACGCTGACGCATTTCCGGCCGACATCAATATGGATATGCTTGGCGGCGTTGCGCTGAACAAAGGCTGCTTTGTTGGCCAAGAAGTGGTGAGCCGTATGCATCGACGCGGGACAATCAGAAAGCGCACGCTGACCGTGCAATTGCCTGCAAACCTGGAAGCCTCCGTTGGCGCGGACATCGTTGCGCCATCTCCGATCGGAAACGTCACCAGCGCCGAAGGGTCCCTGGGACTAGCTCGCATTCGCTTCGATCGATGGGCGAAGGCAGACGCGAGCGGCGCAGCCGTGACCATAGATGAAACCCCTGTCATAATTACAAAACCGGATTGGCTTCAGGCCGAACTGGCCGCTATGGACGAAGCATGACTGAACACACGCCTTGTGCCTGGGCTCCAATAGATGACCCACTCTACCGTGACTATCACGACACGGAATGGGGCGTGCCGGAATATGATAGCCGGGCTTTATGGGAGAAGCTGCAGCTCGATGGCATGCAAGCTGGCCTCGCTTGGATCACCATCCTGCGCAAGCGCGAGACGATGCGCGAAGAGTTCGACAATTTCGACCCGGAGAAGATTGCGCGATGGGATCAAAAACGGATCGATAAAGCGCTGACCAATCCAGGCATTATCCGCAGCCCTAAGAAAATAGAGAGCTGCATTGGCAACGCCCAGGCCTTCTTGGATGCTGCTGACAAAGGCGAAGACTTCTCCGATTTTTGTTGGAACTTCGTCGACGGCAAACCGATCGTCCACCAGTTGGAAAATTATAGAGACGGACCAACAAAGACAGAGATTTCAGAGGCTTGCTCGAAAGCCTTGAAGCAGCGCGGCCATAAGTTTGTTGGCCCAACAATCGTCTACGCTTGGATGCAAGCGTGCGGTCTGTACAACGATCACGAAGTCGGATGCGTCCGGCACAAAGAAGTCCAGGAGTATTATCGATGAAAACTGCACTTGCCCTATCGCTTATGCTCGTCGCAACGGCTTGTGTGTCCAACACTGAGTTCGATCGGGATCGCGCCTATGCCAAATGCGAATCCATTTCGGTGAAATCCACGCGTGATCGCTGCATCGCCGATGCGATCAGCCAGGCTGAACGTGAGCGGGCACGAGACAATGAACGCCTCGCGCAAAGCCATGAAGACGCTGAACGCCGCGAGCTTGGCCGGGAAATCGCTGGCGCCGAGATCGATCAATAAAGCGCCGGTTAAAGACCGCCACGTCTGCTGATCTCCGAATTCCGGAATGCCGTGCTCTGACCCCGGCACGTTCATAGTTTGAACACAGTCCGAAGCAAATAAGTGATCAATCGCTCACGGAGATCACGATGCTGAAACCTTTGCAATTCGCCCTCGGGGGCTTCGCGCTTGCCGCTTGCACCCCCGCCTCTGCCCCGACTGCCCCCGATAATCTCTGGCAGGAAACCCTAGCTCAGCATGGACTTGCGGCGGCTGAAGCAAAGTTGGCTGAACTGCCCGAAAGCGCTGAACACAGTTTCCTCCTCGGAGGCCTACAATTCTTGCGGGCGAGCGAGGCGATCATGCAGGTTCGCTATCAAAACTCGTCCACCTCCCTCGCCCTTCTGCCGGGGATGCGCAATTCACTCCCCGCAAATCCTGACGCTGAGTTCGATCCGGCTTTTATCGAAATCGCCATGACTCAGGCGCTCGATCATCTCGCGCGCGCTGAGGCTTCGCTCGAGCGGGCCACCGGGCGAGATATGGCCGTCGAGTTTCCGCTGGACGCGATCTGGTTCGACATCAACGCAAATGGAACGCGGGACGAGTGGGAGTCCGGACTTGCCGTGATGGCGGACTTGAACGCCTCGCCTGATGCAGATTTTGATGGCCTCATTCGTTTCGACACCGCGGATGCGCATTGGCTGAAAGCCTATGTCCATGTGATGTCCGGCATGGCCGAGATGACATTGGCGACGGACCCAACACCCGCGATCCGGACGGTTTATGACAGCCGGCGTGAGATGGACGCGCTCGGCCCTGTCGAAGGTATGTTTCTCGACAATGAGACCATCGACACGATCGCAGCGGTCTTGCTGACCCTCCGCGGAACGCCCGACCAAGCCCGCACACGGGTCGCTCACGCGCATTTCAAAGCCATGATCGCAGAGAACAAAGCATTCTGGACCGCGGTGATGAACGAGACGGACAATGATCGAGAATGGTTGCCAAATCCGCAGCAAAGCTCGGCCTTTGGCGTGGAGGTGGATGCTGAGATGGCCGCGGGATGGCAAGCCGTACTTGCTGAAATCGAGGACGTGCTCAACGGCGACGCATTGGTGCCTTACTGGCGGATCCAGAACGGGTTTGAAGCGGAAACGGGCGTCGGCGTAAACGTTGCGAAGTTTCTCCAAGACCCAGGCGACATGGACATCATCCTCTGGCTACACGGCGCGGGCGCTGCGCCTTATTTGGAACGCGGAAAACTCGCGCAACTTGAGGCTTGGGATCGCTTTGCCAGAATGACAGGCGGCGATGGCCTTATGTTCGCGGCCTGGTTTAATTAAGATTGACCGCTGGTGACGCCTCGACGCGCGCGCGCCGTCGGCCTAAACTCTGCCTCAGAAGAGAGTAGAGTCGCCGACGCGACGCACGAGGCAATTAAGAATGACGACCCCTGTAATTTCGGCCACCGGTTTGTGGACGCCATCGGAATCTGTGTCGAACGAAGAATTGGTCGCCAGCTTCAACGCTTGGGCTGATAAATGGAACGCAGAACATGCGAGCGAAATTGAAGCCGGAACGGTTGAGCCCAAGACCCACTCGAATGTTGAATTCATCGAAAAAGCGTCGGGCATTAAATCGCGCTTCGTGGTCAACAAATCAGGGATCGTCGATCCAGATGTGATGCGCCCGGATATTCCTGAGCGCCCGAATGATCAGATCTCCGTCCTCGCCGAAATCGCGGTGAACGCGGCGAACATGGCCCTCGAACGCGCAGGCCGAGACCCCAAAGACGTCGATGCTGTTCTCTGCGCCGCATCGAATATGCAGCGCGGGTATCCGGCGATGGCGGTCGAGATCCAAGATGCGCTCGGCATTGATGGGTTTGGCTTTGATATGAATGTCGCCTGCTCATCCGCCACGTTCGGTATTCAGACGGGGGCGGACTTTGTGCGCTCTGGCAGTGCGAAATCAGTTCTGATGGTCAATCCTGAGATTTGCTCAGGTCACCTGAACTTCACTGACCGAGACAGTCACTTCATCTTCGGAGATGTCGCGACAGCGGTGCTCATTGAAGCCGAAGACATCGCCCCGGCGCAGCATTGGAAAATTCTCGGCACCAGTTTGAAAACGCAATTTTCCAACAATATCCGTAACAATTTTGGATTCCTGAATCGCTGCGCCCCTGACGGCGTAGGCGCAACAGACAAATTGTTCGTTCAAGAAGGCCGCAAAGTCTTCAAAGAAGTTGTGCCAATGGTTGCCAAAATGATCACGGCAGAGCTTGAACGTCTAGAGCTCGAGGCCCCGAACTTGCGGCGCATGTGGTTGCACCAAGCGAATGCGAACATGAACCGCCTAATCGCCTCAAAAGTCCTGGGCCGCGAAGCAACGCCGGATGAAAGCCCAACCGTGCTCGACACCTATGCGAATACGAGTTCCGCAGGATCCATCATCGCCTTCCACAAGAACAGCGATGATATGACAGCCGGCGACAAAGGGCTGATCTGCTCGTTCGGGGCTGGCTACTCAGCCGGGACCGTATTTGTCGAAAAAGCGGCTTAGACGACCAGCTCCTCCTCAACGTCCAGCACCGCATCTAAGGTTTCTGCTGTTTTGGGCTGTCGTCCATAAAGCAGAAGGAGTGAGACAAATGCGATGCTGGTCGCCTGGGAGGAAAACAGTTCCAGCATGAGCGCGAAGGCCCAAGCCGGGAGACTTTGTGTTGGCTGCGCGCCCGCGACACTGGTTTGTTGACGCAGGTCTGCACGTGCCGTCGCAATCTTAGCTTCTAAGTCGGCCCGGCGTTTGGCGAGCCCAAGTTCATTTTGCGCATCGCGGTAGGGTTTTTGGTGCGTGCGGCCAGCCGCTTCCACGCCTGCGAGATAAGCTTCCAGCCCTTCAATGGAACGTGTTTCAGGGGGGATGCCCTGCAATTGGCGCGTCCAATCTGAGATTTCAGCTTCCGTCAGCGCGCGCACATCTACAGCGCTTTGCCAGGCAGCTGTTTGTTCGCCAGCATTGTTCATCATGAACAGGCTGGTTCCCGCGATCGACGTCGCAGCCCCGGCCAGCGCGAATAGGAGCGCCCGCACAGCCTCGCCGCGCCGCCCACCTGAAATATGCCACCAGAAGAAAGTAAAGCCGCCAAAAGAACAGACAGACGCAATCACCCCGCTCCACCCCCAGATTTTCGCTTGGGTTGGATCACTCACGCCGAGACTAAAAGCCTGAAAGTTCGCAAACCCCGATAGACCGGCCGCCGCGAGCCCCGCCCCGAGAAAGATGAGCGCGAGCAACGTCATAATGATCCGCTCCCCCAACCGTCCATCCAGTTGTTTAGGAGCTTCAGCCGGTGCGGTCGGCGCTTCGGAGATCAGTTCGGCTTGAATCGGTTCAGGCGCGGCGGGCACAACTGACAAGACCGGCTCGGCCTTTGGCAATCGCGGTTCAATCGGAATGATCTCAGCTTCAGAAAAAGGTTCATTGTTCCACTCCGCAGCATCCGATTTTTCCCGCAGATAGGCGAGCAACGGGCCTTCCGTTCCACACGCATTACAATGAACGCGTCCACGCGCCAGAGATAGCTTTAGCCCGCCCGTCGCACCGCACCCCGGACAATCCTCGTGGGCGATGCCACGATCATCAAAAGCTTCTTCCAGCCCTGCGCTGCGGAGCGCCTGATCTAAGACTTCCGATGTGGTGACAATGGCGCTCATCTTAGACCCTTAACAGCACTTGATCCCTATTTGTTCCTATTATGTTTCTTTTTCACCCTCGTCAAGCGCAACGTTTGCGTCAACGGAAAGGAATTAACTCGACGCAAACGCGTATCGGTCATATACGTCATACTATGACACGTATCAGATCCCGTACCCCCGCAACTGGAAAACGCCGCCTGCACCGTCGCCGTTGGCGCAGTCCAGACAGCGTGAAGCCGAGTCGCGACGAGCTGCTGCAGGCCGCAGCAGACGAGGCGCAACTCAACGGGAAGAGCCTGACGGCGATCCGCAAGCACGTTCTGAACGTTCTGCTCGATGCACAGCGCCCGCTGACCGCCTATGAAGTGCTCGCCTCTTTAGACGGCGTTGGGTCGGTTTCGCCCCCGACCGCTTATCGTGCGCTCGATTTCTTGGTTGCGCTCGGATTCGTTACGCGTGTGGAAAGCTTGAACTCTTATCTCGCTCTCGAAAGAGGGCCGAGTGATATCCCGCTCGCCCTCTTTGTTTGCGAAACGTGCGGACAAGCACGAGAGATCCCCGCCACCGACGCGATTGTCAGCCTGATTTCAGAGGCCGACAATCTTGGGTTCGGTGTCAGTCATGCCTCGCTTGAAGTGCGCGGCGATTGTCGCGGGAAATTCGGCTGCAAGACGTGGAGCGAGAGTATCGTTCCAGCTGACGAGCTAGGTGCGGTCGACCAGCACAGCCACGAATAGGGCTGGCTCATCGCCAATAACGGCCCATGCGTGATTGGTGGCGCGTTGGACAACGACATCACCAGGCCCAATCTCGGCTTCTTCGTGATCCAGGATCATCTTGACGCGGCCTTTGATCAGAATGATCGCATCCAGCGTATGCGTCGTGTGCATGGCCGGATGCTTTGACGTGTCATGCTGATGATCGCCGGCACCCATCGCAATGAAAGCCTGGCGCGTTAGCTCAGCAATCATTTCAGGTTCAGCCCCTTCTGGTGAAGGACCAACAGCGAACCAGCGAATTTTAACTTTGCCCTTGTCCGGCGACAGGATCGGCGTTCCAACCGCTTTATCCTCGCACGCCGACGCATCGACTGGCCCCGTCGCCTCATCATGCCAAATCTCGAACAGTCCGCCAATATCACCGGACCGAAACTCAGCAGCGGGGGCGCCGTCGAGCATGATGTGAGATTTTCCGTCCGCATCATTCGCCGTTACGATCCGGCGAAGCCCAGAGAGCATATCTTCCATTTTAGTCATCTTATTTCTCCCGAAGAACCACGTTTGACGCAGATTTTGATCGAGTAAGGCATATTTCTCAGTCTCCGGCGAGCCCCCTTGACGACGACCCACCTGGTTTTCTAAACCGCTCCCACAACGGAGACTTTATGTTTAACCAGTCTGAGTCCTAATAACGGCCCGCGCCGCGAACATTCGCGGAGTACGGGCCCGAAACAGATTTAAGCTCTGATCCCAATCCGAGGGTCAGTCTGTTTCAATGCGCCTACGCGGCGCACCAATGGACTTTCAATACAATGGACATTTCACGCGCTGAACAGCGCATCCTTCATTTGCTCGCGCAAGGCGGGCGGATAGAAATCGAACGCGGCGAAAACCGCAAAATCGAACGTGTTATCTGCATCAACCGCGAAGGCTGGCGCGCCCCAGGACTCGATATGGTTTTGTTTCGTAAATTGAAGCGCAGGCGCGCCATCGCCTCGAAACAAGGGCAGCCTTATCGGATTACGCGGCGAGGCTTAGAACTCGTGCGGTCAGAGTTCGACAACCGATAATTGAGACCAATTGGCGGGAGACCACTTAAAAACGTGACTCTCCCGTCACATTGTCGCGATTTACGCCCACTGCTGAAAATAAAGGCTTTCCTGGTCTGAGAACGAGTCTTAACTCGTTGGTAAGGCGACACAGTCGCATAATAGCTCACAAAAGTTCCCTGGAGGCCTTCAGAATGATCCCTCGCTCCGTCGCGATCCCAAAAAACTGGAAGACATTTAGCTTTTCGAGCCTCTTCTCTGCCTTCTTGTATCCTGCCTTGGGGGTTGCCCTGCTGATCACGATGGTCGTGTTGGGACTGGCCTTATCCGGTCTGACATTGCGCTGGTATTATTTGCCGCTCGGGATTGGCGTCGTGTTGTTCTCGATCTTCATCTGTAATGCTGGCATCGGCCCGTTGCACCGGATCATCCAACATAAAGCAGGCGATCTGCGCGCACCCGCTCAAATTCTTACAATGATCAATTTGATGATCGCGATGCAAGGCACTGTCCGTGACTGGGTCAACTATCACAGCCAGCACCACCGGTTTTCTGATCGCCCAGGCGATCCGCATAACCCATTTGAGTCCAAGCGCTGGGCCTGGGTCGGCTGGATCATCTGGCGCGACGCAAAAGACATGATGCGCCCAATGCCACTATGGCTAAAAAAGCAGCCAATCGTCGTATGGATGGACAATGCTTACAATTCGATCTCTCTGGTCCTGCACCTGTTTATTCCAGCGGTGATTTATCTGATCGTTTGGGCAGCTGGCGGATCCCTCGTCCTAACCGCGATCATTCACGCGTGCTTCGTGATCGGCCGCGCGATACAGTTCCACGCGACTGTGTACGGCATCAATGTGCTCGGCCATCTGCCGACGCCGAAATGGGCCGACCACGTAATTGGGCTACTGACCGGCGGCGAAGCGTTTCATGACCATCACCATGAAGAGCCACAAAGCGCCCTACACCGCCCTCGCAAGGGACTGTGGAACCGGATTGTCGACTATAATGGCACCATTCTGCTCGTTTATGAGAAGCTGGGCTGGGTCAAGAACCTGAAGATCGCCCCTCAGTTTGCATAGGCTCAGCGTTCGGCCTCTCGCGAAGAGAGACTAGCGGCATTCTAAAAATTCAGGCTTGTTGACGGAAACGCTTTCTAAGAAGAGGTTCCGCATGCCCGATATCGCCAATGATCCGCGTCTCGATCCACGCTTAAAGGCAATGCTCGCCATGTTGCCATCGGTGACCGAGGAACAAGACGTCGCCTCTCGCGAAGCGCAATTGGCGGAAGCCAACACGCCCGAAGCAAAGGCCGCCGCGGAGCAAGTTCGCATGCTGCTCGAAATGATGGACAATGAAGATATTTCACCATCTGCCGGGCTGGAAGTCTCGGAGCGAGAGTTCACCTCACAGCCAGATGGCAACACGATCAAGATCCGTTTCGTGCGTCCAGAAGGCAATGAGAAGGTCCCTTGCGTCTATTACATCCATGGCGGCGGGATGATGACTTTCTCATGCTTCTACGGAAATTATCGGGCCTGGTCGAAAATTATCGCGGCGAATGGTGTCGCGGTGGCCATGGTCGATTTTCGCAATGCGCTCACCCCGTCATCTGCGCCAGAGGTTGCTCCGTTTCCAGCCGGTCTAAACGATTGTGT
The DNA here is from genome assembly GCA_013213785.1 of Henriciella sp. Lineage (GTDB taxonomy): Bacteria > Pseudomonadota > Alphaproteobacteria > Caulobacterales > Hyphomonadaceae > Henriciella. The sequence continues at coordinate 95,860 of JABSPZ010000007.1, forward strand.
CTCTGGGGTGCGTTGGTTGCACGCCAATTCGGATGAGCTCGACATTGATGCCGAGCGGATCATCATCGCAGGCGAAAGCGGCGGCGGTAATCTCACCATCGCAACGGGTTTGAAACTCAAACAGGACGGTGACCTAGGCATCGTGAGCGGACTGTATCCGCTCTGTCCTTACATCGCTGGTCAGTGGCCGCAGGACCACCTGCCATCCTCTATCGAAAATAATGGCATCCTAATTGGCCTGCACTCAAACCGCGGGGCGATGGCTTATGGGATGGAGGCCTTGGAGGCTAAAAACCCGCTCGCTTGGCCGCTCTTCGCCAAAGAAGACGATGTCCGCGGCTTTCCGAAGACGATGATCAGCGTGAATGAGTGTGATCCGTTGCGCGATGAAGGCCTTGAGTTTTACCGTCTGCTTATGCGGGCGGGTGTTTCAGCGCGGTGCCGAGAAGTACGCGGCACGTGTCACGCGGCCGAATTGTTGATGAACGCCGTCCCCGACATTAGCGGTGACACTGCAGCAGATATTGCACGTTTCGCAAAACTCGGCCGCGAATAGTTTAGAAAGTCTTGCACGCGTTTCCGGGCGATTTCGTCCAAAAATCAAAACCTCTCGTTGAGAATTGGAGCGTTCCCCGGGCGAATGATCCAATTCGAAACAGAATTACCAACGAGGCCCTAATCATAGTGTTTGGGTTGCGTCTAATTTTCTCGAAAATTGACAGATCCGCCTGAAACCGACCTTAAGCCGGCTCCTGTATACACCACCCTATCGCCACAGAACGTGGCATCGAAACCAGAATTGGATGGTGGAACATGACGCAGAACACGCAATCTTTGAGCGTGCGCGGCCCAGATGGTCGCCCGCTCACTCTTTCAGACCTCCCAAAGCCAGGCATCACGCGCTGGGTGACACGCCGCAAAGCAGAAGTTGTTGCAGCTGTTACGGGCGGTCTTTTGTCTGAAGAAGACGCCCTTCGTCGCTATGACCTTAGCGAAGAAGAGTTTTCTGGCTGGCGCGCGCTTTACTCTAAGCACGGTCGCAAAGGCCTGCGCACAACGCGCGTTCAGCAATACCGCTAAACCGCTCCACAAGGGGATTATCCCCTTGTTAAAGCGCCGTTTACGACGCCGCCCGTAAAAGACTACGGATCAGCCCGCATCTGCGTCGGGCGAGGGTATCGTGATGCGCGCAAAAGACAGAACGCCGACAACGCGTCTTTTGGCCCTCGCTGCTTTTGTTCTAGCAGCGGGGCTTTTGTCATTGCGCGCTTTCGACCTGTTCGGCATGCCGGAAACGGAACCTGTCGGCGGCGCCGTAGAGCGCGAGCTCACTTACTTGCTTGAACCCCTCACCGGAGAGGACCGCATTCGTGTGTCCGTGACGGGGCACAGCCCGAAATCAGTCCTCGTGATGATGGATGGCGAGGTTGCCAGCGACCTCCGGGCGGTACGAACACAAATCGAAAACATTCTGGTCGCTTCAATCGGCTTCAACTTAGAGACCGACACGCTCACGCTGTCGCAGTTTCCATTTGCACGCGGGGTTGGCGCGAGCCTGACCCCATTTGAGATCGCTGAGCTCACCGGGCTTGGTCTATTGACCCTGATTTTACTGGGCGCGGCCTTCGCGCCGGCCTCAACATCGGCGCCTGCGCCGACCACCCCGACCCGCGAGCGCCCTGCCGAAGCGGCGCGCCAGCCCCGTCCATCACCGCAGCTGCTTGAACCCAATCAAGATCTTGAGGCGGCCTCCACCCTTGCTGAAGCCCAACCGATTCAGACGGCCAATCTGGTTCGCGATTGGATGTCTTACAGGGAGGATTAGATGAGCCTACCAGCCCTTTCCCGACCGCTTGATCGTCAGAACGGAATGACCCGCAGCGCCCTGTTAATGCGTGCCTTGGGCGCGAAGGCGGCTTCTGTCTGGTCAGAGCTTTCTCCTCAAGAAGCAGAGCAGCTCTCAGCCGCCATGCAGGCCCTTCCCGATGATGCGCAAGCTGAACAGAGCGCGCTTCAAGCATACGTCCAATCGATGCGGCAATCGCCCTCGAGTCCAGTGACACAGCAGGCAAATGTCTGGGCGAAACTGTCTCGGCAAGATGGCACCTTGATCGCGAGCTTGGTTCAAAGCGAAAGCCCTCAAGTGATCGCGCTCATCCTCTCGCGCCTTTCTCCGGACGCGGCAGCGAATACGGTTCGCGCGCTCCCGCGGACCCTAGCGACGGATGCCCTTAAACGCCTCTTAAATCTCGGAGAGATCCACCCAGCCGCCCTGCGCGCGCTCGAAGTGGTTCTCGAGAACAGCCTGACGCAAAGCAAATCTGGCAAACTCGCTGGTGGGCACGAGCATGTCGCGCGCATCTTTGACAGTTTGGACAGCGGCTCTGAAAGCACGCTCCTCTCCTCGTTGGACAGCGCAGAACCAGGCGCCGGCGAGAAAATCCGTGCGCTTATGTTCACATTCGACGATTTGGCCGCACTCGATCCAGGCAGCCTGCAGACGATCCTCGGCAGCGTGGACCGCGCCGTACTGACCGTTGCCCTGAAAGGTGCATCGCCAACCGTGTCCGACGCGTTCTTCAAGAATGTTACGCAGCGCGCAGGCGACCTGCTCCGCGAAGACATCGCTGCGGTCGGCCCAGTTCGGCGCAGCGAGATCGATGCAGCCCGCGCCGACGTCTTGCAAGTGGCCCGCGCGCTGGTGAAACGCGGCGACCTGCTGCCGCAAAATCAAGATGATGAGCTGATCGAATGAAACGGCGGGTCGAGTCCTTAACCCCCTACCCGTTTGCGAGTGATTTCTCTGCCCCCGAAGGTAAGACGCGCGACACCGTGCAGATGACCACCGAAGAACTCGCCTTGCTCCTGGCTGATGCACAAGCCAGCGGCGCCTCTATTGCCCGGAACGACACGCTTGCGGAACAAGCCGACAAGCTCTCACAGGCCTCCGCGGATCTGAAACAAGTCCTTTCCAGTATTGTGGACTTGGCCGCGCATTTGGAAACAGCTGCGATTGATGAAAGCGACCGCGCTGATGCGCTCGACCGCGTGCGCCGCCTGGCCGCAGTTGTGATTGAAGGCCAAGCTGACTTATTTTCGTGACGACGTTGATTTATTCATATCTCGGCAACCATTCACCGCCAGTCTGACCCTTCTCAACTATAAAAAGATAAGAGCCTCATGACCGTAAATCGCGCCCTCGAAGACTCACTGATGGATGCTCCAGTTAAAGTGGATGTCGTCCTTGGCGAAGCGCGGATGCCGATGGAAGAACTTATGGGCCTTTCTGAAGGTGAGATTGTCGAACTGGAAAACCAAACCACGGATCTGGTCGATATTTATGTTTCAGACCGCCTCATGGCGCGTGGCCGCCTGGTGGTTGCAGACGGCCAACTTGGCGTCACGTTGAGCGAAATCGTCGATAGCCGCACGCCCAGCTTCGCCTAAGCCAATCGGCTCACTCGGCTTTCAACGCCTTGTCGAAAAAGTCCAACGTCGTTTGCCACGTCTTGCTTTGAGCCTTTCCAAGGATCGGACGAGCCTCGTCCCCTTCATAAAGCAGCACGATTGGGTTTTGCCCGTCGCCAATCAATGCATGTCCTGCATCTGGGAACACCAAGAGTTCGGTCTCTAGCCCAGCCTCCGCGCGGCGCTCCGCCATGTTCTGCGACATGTGACCCGCAGATCAAAGGTCGTCTTGCTCCCCTCCAGCAACGAGCACTGCGCCTGTAATCGTTTCGACCGGTATTCTTGCAGCAGCAACTCTGCCGATATTCTCCCAGCGACCTTCATCCATAGGTGTTCGCAACCGGCCGCGTTCCCCGCGTCCAAACTTAGCGGTCTCTCGGTACCAGTTATCACTGTACGGGACATAAGCGAGGGGTTCTCCGAGCCATGAATAAGACGAAGTCGTGCCGAGCTTCACCCCATCGCCCCACCCCTCCCAGACCACATCTGATGGCGCGATCGCGGCGACCGCATCCACCCAATCAAACCGGGTCGCTGACAGCAGTACGAAGGCGGAATTGCGCGAAAAGCCGTACAGACCAATCTGGTCTTCATCGACGCCTGGCTGTTCGGAAAGCCAATCATAAACGCCTTGAAGGTCATCAATCGGGATATCCACGTACTGCGTTGGAAGCTCCTTCACCGAGGGCTCCGAGGGGCCGTAAATGATCTCATAGTTCGCGAAATAGAAGACCGAATATCCCTTCGCGACGAGCTGCGGCATGGTGGTTTCGCGATTGATGCCCAGCTTGTCAGCGCCACCCACGATAATGATCACAGGATGGTCGCCAGGATTTGGGTTTGGCGCGAAATAAGACCCCGGATGCGAAGGCACCTCCATGACGTGATAGTCCTCTGGCGTTTGGGTGACATCAAAGCTGGTTGAGGCCACCGTCTCGCCGTCGACCAGCGCCTCTAAATCTATGCGAGGGGTCGCTTCCGTTGTGTCATCGCTTTCGGCACGCATGGACCAAAACAATCCGTTTGGGTCCACGCCCAGGTAAGAGCCGTCTATTGCAGCGCTTGTCGACAAATCGATGCGACCATTCTCATCTGTTACGAACCGTGCCGAAGAGGCATAGATTTGCGTTGGCGCCCCCGGCGCATAGTGGTTCTTGATCGCCCGACGCGCGCGTATCTCAACCTCTGACTCTGGCGCCAATCCTGAGAGCACAATCTCGATGGGATCTCCGGCATATCGAATTGTGTGCGTATCGATTTCGAAGTCTTGGGCTTCGGCGGCGCCACCGAAAGCAATAGATGTCATGAGGCACGCTAAGACGCTGTATGCGGTTGATTTATGCATGGGTATAGATCTCCAGATGTGATGGAGCCCGCTTGGACGAGAAATCTCATCTGACGATAATTTTTCTGCAAATAGACACTCAGCGCCGGTGAATCGACAACACCCTCATAGGTAGCGCTTGAATTGACACGCGCACCATATACGGTTTTCTGAGCATACTCACCTGGGGACCCCGAATGGACACCTCACAAGGAACACATCGCCCTTCTGTCGGCTTACTGGCTGTCCGCCGCGAACTCGTGGACGGGGTGTTAAAGTATCGCGCGTTTAAATCAGAGACGACGCTTTGGGCTGCGGCCTTTGCCTTGCTGGGGTTTGCTTACTTCATGCAGTTCCAATTCGTCCGGGATGAGACCATCCTTCAGTCGACCCGTTCGACGCTTGTGAATGTTGTCCCGATTGTTTTGATCGGCGTCTCCATCAGATTGTTGGTTCGCCGTTATCTCGTAAACCTGCCTTTGATCGGCCAATTAGGTGCGCACTTTCTTTTAGCGATCGTGTTTACGCATGTTTGGTATGTGCTCATCCTCGTCAGCGCGAGCTTTCGCTTAGATTGGCTGACCTCAGGCATAACCCTCTCGCCCTTCTATGAGTCCGCCACGCTTTGGCAGCTCTTACAAGGCATCGTCATCTACGCCGCGATCCAGGGTTTGATTTACGGGCGATGGCTGCAGGAACGGTTGCATGAAACTGAGCTTAAACTCGAAGAAGCTCTGCAACGCGCCCCCGAGAAAGCAAGCTCTGAGACCGCAGCCGTATTTGTGAAATCAGAGGGAGAATTCAGACAAATCGACCTGGAGGACCTGACCCATATCGAGGCGAATGGGGACCAAGTCCTTCTTAACACAAAACTGGGGCAGTTCAGCTGCAACAAGTCTCTAAGTGAATACGCAAACAAACTTGAAGATAGCGGATACATTCGAATCCACCGGTCTCACCTGGTTCGCGCGGCCGCCATCATAGGGGCTGAACCAACCGGTGATGGTCGGCTCTCAATTCATTTGGACTCTGGAACAAGCATTATCGCCAGTCGGTCAGGAACCCGCGCCTTTAAAGACTTTACGAGATGATCCGCAGACGATCTGCGCACATTAAACATTACCCACAAATGCGCGGAATCGTAAAAAACTAATAAATCAACAGATTCTGTTAACCATTTCAGCGCAACACTCGATTCCATAGAGTGGAGTGTGCTGTATGCGAATGAAGATGTTTGCCGCTGAGTCCCTAGAGGCAGCTAAGGCATTGATCTTCGCGGAAATGGGCGACGATGCGATCATCTTGTCCGAACGCGAAGTGCCAGGGGGTGTAGAGGTCCGAGCGGCGACCGACAAAATGGGTGGCGGCATGGTCCCGAGTGAATCTCGGATCCTGACCCGTTTGGGCGCAAATCCAGCACCACGTCTGGTCGAAAGTCCAATCCGAAATCGCGTTCGCGACTCTTTATTATGGCACGGCGCGCCAGAGCGCTTCGCAGAGCGTATTGCAGATGCCGGCCTAAATGGCGGGTTTGAAAGCAAAGAGCCTGGCTCAGCCCTCGCCGCTGGTCTGGACAGCGCCATCACATGCGATCCGATCCCACCGGTGCCTCACAGAAACATCGTGCTGGTTGGCGCGCCCGGACATGGGCGTACCGCAACAGCGGCGAAACTGACGCGCCGTGCAGCCGTTGCGAAAGCGGAAGTTCTGCCCGTCGCGGCTGACCTAGACCTGACCGCAGGCGGCGCACAGCTCGCAGCCTATCTCGAGAAAGAGCAAGGCCAGATCCGATCAGTAACGACACCAGACGATCTGTTCGCAACACTCAAACAAATCCAGGCTGAAAATAAGCGCTGCATCATCGACATGCCGGCGATCATTCCGTTTGATCAAGAAGACATGGCAAGCCTGCAGGACTTGCTCGCGGTGATCGATGCTGAACCCGTTCTGGTCATCAGCGCCGAAGGTCACCCAGAAGATCAAGCCGAGGCTGCGAAAGCCTTTGCACGCTGCGGCGTTCGCCGCGCCATCGTCACAAAACTTGATGTGACACGTCGCCGAGGCGGGATCGTTTCAGCGCTCATCGCTGCGAAGATTTCTTTCTCTCACCTGGCCATCACCCCGTTTATCGGCGGCGGCCTGGTTCCTGCGACCCCATCCAGACTGGCTCAGTTGCTGACAGAAGACGCACCTGCCCATGTCGCCCTTAAAGGAGCCGCATAATGAGCTTCCTACTTCCCAAATCGCAAGAGCGCCCGAACCAGCGCCCCCCGCGACGCGTCGAGCCTGCCTCGATTATCGCGGTCGGGTCAGGAAAAGGCGGCGTCGGCAAAACCTTTATGTCGATCACGCTCGCAAGTGCGATGGCCCAAGCCGGTCGGCGAACGCTCTTGGTCGATGGCGACCTGGGGCTCGCAAATGTCGACGTTCAGCTGGGCATTGCACCGGAAACAGACCTCGCAGCGGTTATCGCTGGATGGGTTGAACTTGAAGATGCGGTCACGCCGGTCGATGGCGGATCTGCGAATGGCGGATTTGATGTCCTGCCAGGTCGCTCTGGTTCAGGCGCTTTGGCGGAGATGTCTTCAGAAGAAGTGGCTCGCCTCGCCGCCGGACTGTCAGCTTTGGCCCTGCAATATGATCAAGTCATCCTGGACCTCGGCGCCGGCATCGAAGCCAACTGCATGCGCCTCGCCCGCGCGGCCGACAAAGTTCTGATGGTCATCACCGACGAGCCAACATCGATGACAGACGCTTACGCCTTTATCAAAGTGCTGAAAGGTTACGCCCCGAGCGTTGAACAGATGATCGCGATTAATCAGTGCGAAACCAGAGCCGCTGGCCAGAGCACTTTCTCTGCCGTGGCGCAAGCTTGCCAAACCTTCTTGGGCTTCAGACCGCAACTGGCAGGAACTGTTATTCGGGATGACGCCGTACGCGAAGCTATTCGCAGCCAAAAAACGTTAATCTCAACAAATTCGTCCTCTCAACCGATTCAGGACGTTATCGCCATTGCTCACACGCTTCTTGGGCGTACTGGGCAAGAACTTCATTCTTAAGAGGTATGAATAAAATTGTCGTTTCGAATGCGATTGTTAAATCTTCGGTTACTTTCATTACCTAGATTCACAATGGTTAACGATCACGCTAGGAATGCGAATAGACTGATTCGGGGAGCTGAATATGCGAGTCTTACTAATTGAAGATGATAATGCGGTCGCCCGCAGTATCGAACTGATGCTGAAGGCTGCTGGCTTTAACATCTACACAACTGACCTTGGTGAAGAAGGTGTCGATCTTGGGAAGGTCTATGAGTATGATATTATCATCCTCGATCTCTCTCTGCCTGACATCTCTGGCTATGATGTGTTGAAACAGCTGCGCATGGCGCGCGTGAACACACCAGTCCTAATTCTTTCCGGGAATCCAGACATTGAGGCAAAAGTGAAAACGCTCGGCTATGGCGCCGACGATTATCTCACCAAGCCATTCAACAAAGACGAGTTGATCGCCCGTATCACGGCCATCGTCCGTCGTTCTAAAGGTCATGCCGAGAGCGTTATCCGCACCGGCGAGATCCTGGTGAACCTTGATGCGAAAACCGTCGAAGTCGACGAAGACCGCGTCCACCTCACCGGCAAAGAATACCAAATGTTTGAGCTTCTCAGCCTGCGTAAAGGCACGACGCTCACGAAGGAAATGTTCCTCAACCACCTGTATGGCGGTATGGACGAGCCTGAGCTTAAAATCATCGACGTGTTCATCTGTAAGCTGCGCAAGAAACTGCAGCAGGCAACAGGCGGCGAGCACTATATCGAAACAGTCTGGGGCCGCGGCTATGTGCTTCGCGATCCTAAACCGAAGAAGGAAGCGGTCGCCGCTTAACCCTTCTTCACCCCCGAATACCTTCAAACCCGATGCCCCGGCATCGGGTTTTGTTTTTGAAGCGTTGAAAACAACGGGCTCGTACGTCCACGACCTCTACCGGCTCGGCGCACTGAAGCACGACGCGCCAGCACCTCAATCCGATGTCTGCCGTCAGGCAGCAAGACTGTTGGTTGGCAGGGTGCTAATTTGGGGTCTGAACGATCTGGACCACATACTTATCGGTCATGACATTATCAGAGCGCGCTATAACGATGATCGTGTCCCCATTATCCGAGAAAAAAGCTTTATCGATGACCGGCTCAAGATTTGTCGGATCGATAAACAAGGGCTCGACGCCTACCGTTTGTGTCGTTTGGAAGGTTGTATCTGTCAGCAAAACCAAGGTGTTTGATGACAGGGTCAGCCAGCGCTCGGCCGCGCTTGAGTGATCCGCCCATTCTGGACGAATTCCGTCCGCGAGCGTATCGACATAAACCATTTCCAAGTTCGGATCATCTGACGACCGAAAGACGTGTCCGCCAGCCACAAGAAGGCGATTGCCTTGTTCATTGATCCATAGGTTCCCAGACATTGCGTATTCGCCATGATACGGGGAATCGTTGCTGGTGATGTTATCAATATCGCCGACAGTCCAGCGCTCGATATCGCTTGGGCTGAGCCCACGATCTGCTGCGTACAAGCGTCCGCCCGCAGGATGCATTCGAACTTGAGAACCGGCCCTCGCACCGAAAGCCGATCTCACTCGATCGGTGTTAAAATCGAGCGCATACAAAGACACCCATTGATCACGATTTGGGATAACGAAAGCGATCGGGCGATCATCAACGACGATATCCCCCCAATCCGCTGAATACTCTTGCGTATCCATCAAAACAGCTTGCGGTCCGCTTAGGGCAATCAAACTCGCTAATCCAGAATGCGAGACCGCCGCATAATCGCCATCGGGAGAGACATCAACGCGCTCACCGATCCGGGGAAGCGTGACAACTTGCTCGGAGAAGTCGTGCAAATCGACGATCCGAAGACTCTCCGTCTCAGAGGACGTGTAGATAATCCGATTTAGGACTTTGTTGTAAACGATGTCAGACGGAGTGCCGATGAGCCTAAATTGTAAGCCTTCGTTTGGCTCAACCACGCGGACGGAGACTGTCACAGGCGCAGCAGCGCGTTCACCATCAGATACAACCAGTGAAAAAACATAATCGCCTGCAACCACCGGATTGAAGTCAATCGATGGGCTTTCCGTATCCGTGAGTATGATCGAGCTCATGCTTGGTTCGCTATCTAGCGTCCAAGAGAATTGAAGGTCCGCGCCCTCAGGATCTGAACTTGCGCTCGCATCGATTGATATCGTGCCCCCCACGCGTCCAGCAACGCTCGCGGGCACAACAACATCTGGCGGGAAATCCAGTAAATCTCGATCCACAAAACCACGTCTGAAGACAGCAAAGTTTTGAGGATTTGTCGGATGGTCCTTGGCGAATATTCGGATCGTTTCAGTGGTCGAGTCAGACACGATATGGGTTGGAACCGTTGTCGCGCCCGATCCGGAAATCAGTTCCGGCATGTCCACAGAGGATAGAAACCGCCCGCTACTCCCATCATAAACGTTCAAAACACTGTCGCCATTGATGCGCTCTACCAAATACCATTGGTCGCTGGCTGAGCTGTAAGAGGCATGCAGAATCTCGCCTTGCCGCTCCAGCTGCATAAGAAACGTCATGTCCGTGGACTGCGTATCCGTCGAGCGAACAACGACGCCACTCGCAGCCAGGATCATCTCACCATTCTCTGCGATCCATAGATTACCGCTAAAAGGGTAGTCGCCATGATATGGCGAGTCATACGCTGAAACCAAACCACCGCCGGCAACGTCATAGCGCTCGATATCACTCGGAGACACGTCTGTATTAGCCCCATAGATTTTCGTCCCATCTGGGTGCGGCTTTGCAACCGTCCGGTGTCGGACCAGACCACCTGTGCTCGATGTCTCTACCCCGGTTTCCGGATTGATACTGAGCGCCTGAACCCACTGCCCCGTTTGCGGGAACGTATGAATAACGCCATCATTCCCTGCGGTAATATCTCCCGGCTGAATGGACACATCCCAAGGACCAAAGACACGCCCATCACTCATTCGAATGATGGAAACAGAGTCTAGGTGCGCAGCACCAATCCAAGAGCCGTTGGGCGAAACAGCAAGACTTGTGACGGTTTTGGAAAGACTGAACGTGTCTAAAACAGTGCCGCTCGCATCCACGGTGCGAACGCTCTGCTCTTCCGAGATCGCCAAAACATCGCCGTCCGCATCTGTTTCCAAATAGGTGAAACCAGACGCGATATCGTTCTGAACAAACTCTGTCACACCAAATGTCAGCGTTTCTGATATCGTTGCGTATCCATCGGTCACGTCGAGCGAAACGACATACTGTCCTGCGGCATCAAACGAGACTTCGGGCACAGAACCATTGAATGAGGCAACAAGGTTCGATGAGCTAGGCGCAGACGTCACCGTCCACGAATAGGTTAGCGTGTGGCCATTTGGATCGCTGGACCCGGTTGGATTGAGCGTGACCGCTTGCCCGATCGCGAGACTGGTTTCCACCGTGTCGATTGAAACAACTGGCGCATCGTTCTGAAGACTGAGCGTAAGACTGTCGGAGGACGAGCCACCTCGACCATCTGTAACTGTGAGCTCAACCGAATAATCACCTGGCACGAGTGTTTGCAGAGTCGGCGTTGCCGTATTCGCATTATCGATGGTCGCCGAGGCGCCGCTCGGTTGGGACCCGACCGTCCAAGCAAAACTTAGGGCGTCCCCATCGGGATCACTACTGGATGATCCATCGAGCGAAATGCCATTAGACGACAGGCTCGCGTTAATATCCGCACCCGCTTGCGCAGTTGGTGGAGCATTGGATGAAGGGGGTGGGGGCGGCGTCGTGCTGCCACCACCCCCGCCACCACCGCACGAGGCGAGAATAATCGAAGCGAACGCAATGATTTGAGGTTTCATCTGAAGGGTGCTCGGCGTGACTCTATGCTAAGCTTTATTCCATAGAACACTTCTCATTTGAGAATCAATATTACCCGATCCCTTTGGTTGAAATAAAAATCCACAGAATATAAAAATATATAAATTACAATTATTTATGCAGAACATCACCATCGGCTAAGATTATGAGGTAAAAGTCGAAGCGCCCTTGATGTCGATTTCCACACACGACCCTGCTCTCCGCCGTCCCACATTTCCAGCGTCTCAATTCACGCGGCTCACGTCTCAAAACCTTGGCATCCCTCCGTCTTTTTGTTTCAGTATAAAAAAACACCCGGAACCGGGGACGGGAGGAAAACATGGCACTTACGATTACCCCTAGCGATCAAGCTTGCGGCGCTGAGGTTACAGGCATTGATCTGACCCAAGACTTAGACGCCAGCACCATCGATGAGATCCGCGCCGCATGGCTCGAACATCTCGTTCTATCTTTCCCTGATCAAAAGCTCAGCGATGATGATCTAGAACGGTTCACGCTCTATTTCGGGCCATTTGGGCATGATCCCTATATCGCGCCGATCGAGGGGCGTGACCATGTGATCGCGGTAAAACGTATGGCGAATGAGACCTCGCCGATCTTTGCTGAGACATGGCACTCTGACTGGAGCTTTCAGGAAACCCCACCTGCGGGAACTTGCCTGTTTGGGATCACGATTCCACCCGAAGGCGGCGACACGCTGTTCGCCAATCAGCAAAAAGCTTGGGAGGAGATGCCAGACGAGCTCCGCGCGCGGTGCCAGGGAAAGAAAGCGATCCATTCTGCTGCCCTCGGCTACAGCAAAGGCGGTCTCTATGGCGAGGGTGACGCCGATGATCGCAGTATGGACATCATCCATTCTGACGAGGCCTTGGCGACGCATACGCATGACCTCATCCGCGAGCACCCAGAGACGGGCCGCGAGGCGATCTATAATTCAGCCGCTTATGTGATTGGATATGAAGACATGCCGGACGAAGAGTCTCGCGCTCTGATGATGGACCTCTATCACTGGCAAACCCGGCCCGAGTTTCAGTACCGCCACAAATGGCAGCCGAATATGCTGATCATGTGGGACAATCGGTCTTTGTTGCACATGGCCACCGGCGGCTATGCGGGCCATGACCGGCTCCTGCACCGAACGACGATTGGGGAACGGGTAGCGGGTTAGCCCCACATGATGCTCAGGTTCTTCAGTCTTTCGATTTGTTTCTTCATAACGACCACAGATATGCTTCACGCTCAGGACGAGGGAACAAAACTCGAAGTGCTCAAGACGTGGCAACCGACAGTAGAAGCCTGCAGCTCTTCGACTGCCGAAACCGTATCATTGGATGACCTGCTACAGACGCCAGATGTCTATCAAGGTAAATGTGTGCGAACGGAAGGTTTTTTCGTCGCAGGAGCATTATTCATAAAAGAACGCGATATTCGACGAGAATTTCCTGCTCAGAATGAGGCCAGCGCTGATCGTCGACTGGGAGTGTACTCTGGACAAGAGCAGTCAGCTAAACTGAGGCGCGCTAGCGGGAAAAAGGTCGATGTGATTGGGCTTGTATCGCACTGTGCTTCGCTGCGGACTGAAGATACTGTAATGGTCATGGGTTACTGCCACTACACTGACGGTCCCGTCATAGGTCTAGCATTGGATTAAGGAGGCCTCATTGCCTATCAATATCTGCCTTAACTCTGAAATCCTAGCGAGAGCGTAGCGCCTAGTCTTCGTCCTCGACCATGTCGGCCCAGAAGACGTCCGCGCTGGTGCGGATCGCTTCGATCAAAATAAAGAAGACTGCTACGGAGAGCACCCACCATGCTGTGCTGGATTGCCCAGCCCAATTCACCATCGTTTCAATCATCACCATGCCTCGGTCTTGCGCCGTCGATGAGATGAATATGACGTCCACCTCTTAACGAGAGCTGAGTCAAATTCGGCACAGGTGAGGCAATTCGTAATCAAAATGGCCCTATTTCTTTACGCCTGACCCATTTTGCGCAATCAGGAGGCGAATGATTACCAGAACGTCTTCTCGCAAACCTCCGGCGCGTGTTTGGCAACGAATGTTGTCAGGACGCCGTCTCGATTTGTTGGACCCCTCGCCCATGGATGTCGAAGTCGAAGACATCGCCCACGGCCTTGCCCGCGTCGCCCGGTGGAACGGACAGACCAAAGGCGCACATGCGTTTTCGGTCGCCCAGCATAGTGTCATCGTTGAAGCGCTTTGCGTGCAGATCGAGCCGCGCCTGGACCCAAAGTCACGCTTACTTGCCCTCCTGCATGATGCCCCGGAATATGTGATTGGGGATATGATCTCGCCATTCAAAGCCGTGCTGGGTGATGGCTACAAGGATATTGAGGCACGCCTGTCTTATGCGATCCATGCCCGCTTTGGCCTGCCCGCAGAAACGCCCGCCAGCCTGAAACGCCTGATCAAGAAGGCGGACAATATTTGTGCCTGGTTTGAAGCGACGCAGCTGGCAGGATTTTCGGTTGCGGAATCTGATCGCTTTTTCGGCCACCCGCCCCGCGGCATCGAGTTGCAACTCAACCCTCAACCGACCGAACAAGCGCAAGCCGAATTTATCGGGCGCACTGTTGCGCTCCTGGCGGACATTGAGGCGCCTGCATGAGCCTGCTGATTGGCTTGTCGGTTGTGATCGTCGCCTATGATGGCGAGAAGCCGCGCGTGCTGACCTCGCGTCGGGAAGGCGGCCTGCTGGCGTTGCCCTTCGGCGCCTTTGATCCGAGCGAGCACCGCACGTTCGAACTCGCTCTGCGCGGCTGGGTGAAGGAACAAACGGGTTTCCAGCTCGGCTATGTTGAGCAGCTCTATACGTTTGGCGATCGTGACCGCGAAAGCCCGGAAGCAACCCTGCTGGATGCACCGCAGGATGCGCGCGTGGTCAGTGTCGGATACCTCGCTCTGACCCCGGAAGCGGAACGTTTACCCGAAGCCTTTGAAGCGCGATGGCGCGGATGGTATCGTCACTTCCCCTGGGAGGATCGCCGCGCCGGTCGCCCGGGCATCATCGACGAGGTGATCTCGCCCAAATTGTCGACCTGGGCTGCGGGAAACCCAGATCGGCTTTCACGAGCAGAGAGCGCGTTTGGTCTATCTGGAAATGACTGGCCGGATGAAGCCGTCCTGGAGCGCTATGAACTCCTCTATGAAGCAGGTTTGGTGGCTGAATGCGCGCGCGATCAGGGACTGCCTCTGCCAGAGGTTCAGCTCGGCGATCCTATGGCATCTGATCACCGCCGCATCTTGGCGACGGCGATGGGACGCCTCCGTTCCAAGATCAAATATCGGCCGGTTGCGTTCGAGCTTATGCCGGAACGATTTACACTGACCGCCCTGCAAAGCACCGTCGAAGCCATCCTCGGCCAAAAGCTGCACAAACAAAACTTCCGCCGCGCTCTGGACCGCACGGGCTTTGTTGAGGGCACTGGCGAAATGGAAAGCAGCACGGGTGGACGGCCCGCTGAACTGTTCCGTTTCAAACGCGAAGCCTTGCGCAAGACCGGCGCCCGCGGCCTCACCGCCCCGCTTTTGAAAGGCTGAGAAACACCGGAAAACTGAAGCCCGCAACAAGACCGCCCAAGTGTGCGGCCCAGGCGATGCTCATGATGCCAATGTCGCCGCCGAGAAAGGCGAGAACGATATTGATCAGGATCCAAGGCACGCTCATCGACCACGCGCCTTTATAGCCATCGCGGATATAGCCGACCGCTGGTAGCAATCCCGAAATCGCGGACGATGCACCAATTGCGATGCCGTCTTGCGCTTCGATTGCGTACCATAGCATTTGCGCGAGGCCGCCGCCAATGGCGCAGACTGCGAAGAAGGCCAAAAATAAGAGCGACGCATAGAGGGACTTGCCGAGCGCTTGCGCAATGATCGGTCCGATCGCGATCAACATCGCCATGTTCAGAAGCAAGTGGAATGATCCGCCGTGCAGAAACGTGTGCAAGACATAAGGCGCGAAATCGCCCCAGGGCCGAAACACGTTTTCGAAGCCTGGCCCACCCGCAATCGCGCCCACAGAAAACATCCAGTCTTCTAGCTCAGGCGACACGTTAAACTGAATCAAAGAGACCGCCACGATCGCGCCCGTGAGCACGAGAATAACCGTTGGAAATCCCTTGCGAAAAATCGGTGGTTTCTCAGGGAGGTCTGTCGGATCATTATAGACTTGCATGCCTTACATATGGCGACGAACGCAGCCCGCACCAGTCCCTATTTGCCGCCACGTGATGGCTTGACCTAGCGGGGCGCGCGGCCACGATCACGCGCATGACTTTGACATTCGATACCCTTCGCCCGCCTTGTCCTCATATGGACGATACCCATGCCGAATGGCGCCGCTCCGTCCGCGGCTTCGTCGATAAAGAGATCATGCCCTTCGTCGATGAATGGGAAGACGCCGGACGAATCCCTCGCGAGCTCTTTAAAAAAGCGAAGCAAGCAGGACTGCTCGGCATCGGATATCCAACTGAATATGGCGGCGAAGGCACCGAGTTCGATCGTTTCCATGGCATTGTGACGTCAGAAGAGCTCGCTCGGATTGGCGCGGGCGGTATCTCGTCTGCTTTGATGATCCACGGCATCGGCTTGCCGCCCATCATGGCACTCGGCAGCGAGGAAATGAAAACCGAGATCGGGCGCAAAGTCCTGTCCGGCGAAAAACAGATCAGTCTCGGGATCACAGAACCATCAGCTGGTTCAGACGTCGCCCAGCTAAAAACCAAAGCTGTTAAAGACGGCAATGGCTGGCGCGTGAACGGCTCCAAAACTTACATCACCGGAGGCATGACCTCGAAATGGCTGACCACAGCTGTGCGAACGGGCGGTGAAGGTATGGGCGGAATTTCGCTCCTGCTAATTGATCTTGAAAGCGACGGCGTCAGCCGCACAGAACTGCCAAAGCAAGGCTGGTGGGCGTCTGATACGGCGACCATCCATTTCGATGATGTTTTTGTACCGGCCGAAAATTTGATCGGCGAACAGGACAAAGGCTTCTACGGCATCATGGCGAACTTTAATGGCGAGCGTCTCGGCATGGCGGCGCAGGCCGCAGCATCTGCACGGGTCTGCGCTGAAGAAGCTGCCGCTTGGGCGCAGGAACGTAAAACGTTCGGCAAACGCCTCGCCGACCACCAGGTGATCCGCCACAAATTGGCAAGCATGGCGCAGCGCATTTGGGCCACGACCACGATGCTCGATACGTATGCTTGGCATGTTCAAAACGGAAATACGCCGGTCGCTGAACTCGCCATGCTGAAAGTCCAAGCGACAGAGACTTTGGAATTCTGTGCGCGAGAAGCCATGCAGATCCTTGGCGGCGCGGGCTTCATTCGCGGTCACCGCGTTGAGCGCATCTATCGCGAAGTCCGCGTCATGGCGATTGGTGGCGGCTCGGAAGAGATCATGCGCGACCTCGCCGCAAGACAACTTTCAGTCTAAGCTCCAAGGTGGGAGGAACGGTATGGATAGTTTCAAAGATAAGACCGTCATCATTACAGGCGGCGCAACCGGCATCGGCTTTGGCCTCGCGAAACGCTTTGGCAGCGAAGGTGCGAAGATAGTTATCGGCGAACCTCGCCAAGACAAGCTCGACGAGGCGATCGCGGAACTTAAAAGGCTCGGCATCGACGCCGCCGCCATGGTCATGGATGTGACCGATCCGAAAAGCATGGAAGCCTTTGCGGACTTCGCCTGGGAGACCTATGGCGGAGGCCACGTTCTGATCAACAATGCGGGCATTGCGACAGGACGCGCACCGATGGTCGACGTTCCACTGGAAGACTTGCACAGATTGATGAACGTCAACTTCTTCGGCGTTTGGCATGGCGCAGCGATCTTCGGCAAGCGAATGATTGTGCAAGGAGTGCCTGCGGCGATCTATAATCTCGCGTCGGAGAATGCATTCTTCAACGCCGTCCAAAACAGCGCGCCTTACATCGCCTCTAAGCACGCCGTGCGAGGCCTAACCGAGGCGATGCGCGATGAATTCCCAGACCATATTCAAGTTGGCATGATCGTTCCTGGCTTCGTGGCCTCTGACATGACAAAGGGCGTCCAACAATTTGCCATGGATGCGGATACATTCGCCGAGAAAGTCGTCGAGCAAATCCGCGCGGGCGAGTTTTATGTGGTCACCCATTCCTACAACATGGTGCGGATTAAACCGATCCATGATGAGATCCATGACGCTTATGCTCGCAACGCTCCGCGCTATGACGGCGATGAAGAGTATGACGTGCCGACCTTGCTCGCGAGGTTGAGCGCTGGGAGGGATGACGCATGAACTGGCTTAACGAAAACAACACCGCAGTGGTCACCGGCGCTGCTGGCGGTATCGGACTAGAGTCTGCTAAGCGGTTTGCAGCTGCGGGAATGAATGTCGTGCTAGTCGATGTGAAAGAAGAGCAGCTCGCCTAGGCCGCGTCTGATCTGTCCGGCAGTTCAGGGAAGGTCATCACCAAAGTGTGTGACGTCTCAGATCCGCAGGCCATGACGGCGCTCGCTGAGGAGGTCACCGCAGATCTCGGAAACGTGCACTGCCTGATGAACAATGCGGGCATTGGGCGGATGGGCACAAAGCCGTGGGAAAGCCTCGAGGCGTTTAATGGGCTTGTCTCGATCAACTTGATGGGCGTGATCCACGGATGCCACGCCTTCATGCCGGGCATGCTGGTGCACGGTGAACCCGCCGCCGTGATTAACACCGGGTCAAAGCAAGGGATCACGCGCCCACCTGGCAACTATGCCTACAATCTCTCCAAAGCGGGTGTGCTGGCCTATACAGAAAGCGTGGCGCATGCGCTCCGCCAAGAAGAGAAGTGTGCGCTGACCGCGCACCTGCTCGTTCCAGCGTTCGTATACACGCCGATGGTGGAAGCGTTCATTCCGCAAAAACCACCCTTCGCCGCGACCGCAAAAGAGACCGTCGATTTCATGATGACCTCTTTGAAAAACGGCGATTTCTATATCCTCTGCCCAGACAATGAAACGCCGCGCCCCTTGGACGAAAAGCGCATTCAATGGACGGCGGATGACATCATCAAAAACCGCCCCGCCCTGTCCCGGTGGCATCCCGACTATGCGGAAGCCTTCAAGGCTTTCATCGAAGACTAAAAAAATGCCCCGAACTGCCGCAAGTTCGGGGCAAATCGGGTTGGCATTGTAAGGAGGCAACAGGCTAAAATTTATAGCCAAAACCAACACCAACCACGGTCGGGTTGATGTCGACATCTGCGTCGACGGTCGCACCCAAAGCGGTCGTGAAATCGACAGTCACATCTGTATTGATCCAGACTTTCTTGATGTCTGCATTGAGCAGCCAGCCGCCTGGCTCACCATCCAGGTCATAATCGACGCCAACTTGTAGTGCGCCGCCAAAGCTCGGATCATAATCGATACCATCGGCAACCGACCCTTGATCCTCATCAAAGAAGAACGTCGCGTTCACACCGGCGCCAAAGTAGGGCTTGACCTGAGTGCCAGTGTCGAAGTGATATTGCAGGGTCAGGGTCGGCGGCAACAACCAGACATCGCCTAGATCAACCGTCGCATTGTCCAAGGCACCTGGAACGGTGACCCCCACGGCCTTCACGTCATGCGGGGTGACGGCGAGGATCAGCTCCGCGGCAATATTCTTCGTGAAAAAGTAGGTAATATCGAGCTCGGGAACGTATTGGTCGCCAATCTCAACATTGCCCGCAAGCGCTGCGGTCCCCACCGATAGGTCCGCGCTTGCATCGGGCAAAACACCGAGCACGCGGCCGCGAACCATCCAAGGATTGTCGTCTGCATGCGCGATAGTCCCGATCAAAGCGGAGCTCACCATAAGAGCGGAACAGGTAAAGGGTTTCATAGCTAGGCCTCTTTCTACTAGTTGCCTGCGGAGCTTATTTCCCTGTTTTAAAACAAAAAATATACAGTTTTGCCGCGCGGAAACATGCCACGCGGCATAGGCGCTCAAGTCCGTAGTCTTCCTGAGTGACGTCGCTTGGAGGATTTGCGATGGCTCAAAGTTTGCACGATAAATACGCGTGTCACCTCTTTCCTTTTTTGCTCAATCGCCCAAAATAGCATCCATGGCTCATACCCACGCACACATTCACGCCAATACGCCATGCAGCCCGCAAGACGCTGAAGCCTTTTTGGCGGAAGCCGAAAAGATGGTGAGTGCGAAAGGGCAAAAGCTCACACCGATCCGTCGAAAGGTTCTGCACTTATTGTTGGACGCCGAAGAGCCCGCCAAAGCCTATGACTTACTCGCCAATCTAGATGGCGAAGGCGCTGCAAAGCCGCCAACAATTTATCGCGCCTTGGATTTCCTGCAGGGGATGGGTCTCGTCCACAAAATCGAGAGCTTAAACGCTTTCGTGGCTTGCGGACATATTCAGCGCGAGCATTCCGCGGTATTTTTGATTTGTGATTCTTGCGGCAGCGCTGAAGAACTGCATGCCATCGAAACCAGCGCGGCGCTGTCGAAAGAAACCAGCACGGCAGGATTTGCGATCCAGAATGCGGTGATTGAAGCCCGCGGCATCTGTCGGAAGTGCGCCGCATGATCCCTTTATGGAAAGGGATCGCCAACACTTGGGATTGCGACGAGATGGGGCACATGAATGTGCGCGTCTATGTCGAGAAGGCCATGGAAGGCTTGGGCAATTTCGCGGGCGCTATTCAGATGCCGCATGCCTATCGTCCGAATGCGCCATCAACACTGCTCCCGGCGGAACATCATATTCGCTACATCGCGGAGGCGCATGCCGGAAAACCGCTGACCATGACGGGCTGCGTGCTCGAATGGGATGAAACCAGCGCTCTGATCTACCAAGACATGCGTCACGGAGATGGACGCCCTGCCGCCGCCTTTCGAACACGTGTCCTGCACGTCGACACCAAAACCGGAAAGCCTTTTCCCTGGAGCACGCGATCCCGCGTGCAATTGGAAGCGTTGATCGACACACCGCCAGACGACACCAAACCACGTGGGATCGATTCGAGCGTCACCCCCATCCCCAGCAGTATGGCGACCATGGACCAGGTGATCGCAGCGGGCGCGCCAGAGATTGGACGCGGCATGGTCTTGCCACGAGAGTGCGACACGTTCGGTCGTTTCTGGGCGCCGTGGTTTATGGGGCGAATTTCTGATTCCGTGCCAACGCTGCTGCACGATTGGCGCTCAAAAGTTGCCGCTTCAAATGGTGATGTGCGGATGGGCGGAGCGGTGCTGGAGTACCGGCTGATCTATCGCAAATGGCCGCGCGCGGGAGATCGCTACGTCATCCATACGAGCTTGGCAGACGTCGCTGAGAAGACGCACTCGCTCTCTCATTGGGTGCTAAATCCAGATACGGGCGAAGCCTACATCACAAGCCAGGCCGTGGCCGTGACGTTTGATTTGGATAAGCGCAAAGTCATCCCGACACCGCCGGAACAAATCGCGGAGCTTGAGAAGCTCGCGCCGCGAGGATTGGTCTTATAAAAATGACCTAGTCGTCGAACGCGCGGTCGCGCTTTAAATCGAAAGCCATGGTTTGACGCGAATACGTGGCTGAAACACGATGGACGGAACAGTCCAACATGGCTTCAGATGCGTCTTCATGATCCATTCGATCTTCGCTGCAAGACACCAGCTCGGTCTCTTCCAACGCTAATTTTTCGAAGTATGAATCAGATACCGCCCCCGCGGCACCGATCAAAATCAAGCTCGCGAACCCGCAAGCCAGAATTCCGGCTAGTCGATCCTGCATAGTTTCTCTCCCAACGGCAGGAGAGCAAAGAATTAACTTTCTGTCAAAATTCTAGCGACTGCGGAGAGAGCGCTTCATCGGTCCCACATCACCATCGCCAATCCCTTCGATAAGGCTAGAGATGTAGGAGGACAGTTCATCGCGAACATCATAGGGCGCTTCCATCGGCAAGAAGTGGGTCGTGTTCACCCGCTCTTTCAGGATCAGGTGCGGGCATTTCTTTGCGAGGCGAGCGGCAACTTCATCGGTGAGAACGGAGTCGCTATCAGGCCGCAAAATCGTAATCGGAATTCTGTGCTTTTTCACCTTAGCCAAAGCGCCCCACGGCCGGTTACGCTGGGCCATGAAGGTCGCGGCTTCCCATTTCGGATCGCAGAGTAATTGCCAGACTTGCTTGTCGCTATCTGGATCATTGCCGTCCGTGCGATCGAACGCATCGAGGATATAGTCCGCCAGGAATGGATCACGCCACGTCGCGAAGGCGCCCCGGCCTTTATACTTATATTGGATATGCTCGCGCGAATCGAACTTGTTTCGGCGCCGGCGGGCCTGTTTCGCCATATGGTGGCCACCGCGACGGAATCCGAAAGGCATAAGGTGCATCGCCATATAGTAGCGCGGTGGCAGAATGACCGGATCAACAAGCACCAAACCCGCCACCTTTTCCGGGCGCGCGCCAGCCACCATCAGCGCGACCGTCGCGCCCATTGAGTGTCCACCGAGCACGACCGGATTGATCGGGGACTCGCGGTCTAAGAAGGCAATAATATCGTCGCGGTACCGTTTCCAAGAGCGCAAGGAACGAGGTTTCGCAGGCAAAGAAGAACGCCCATGACCTCGTAAATCCACAGCCTGAATTTTGGTCCGCAATCCGAGCGGTGCCAAGATCGACTGGTACGTCATTGCGTTAAACCCAGTGGCGTGAAGCCAAAGGGCTGCTAGCTTTTTCGCAGGATCTCCAAACTCCAAAGCCGCTAAATCGCCTTCGGAAGTCTCGAACGTGAAACGACGCATTGTTTGCCTAAACTCTACCCAAATACTTTCCGCAACAGTTCGGTTGTTCGAGCAACCGGATTCTCGCGAATCTTCTCTTCTTCAACTGCGAGATAGTTGAAGAGACCATCAAGGCCAAATTGGACCGCATATGTGGTTAAATCAGATTTGTAATCCGTTGCCGCAATCGCGAGCAGCGGCTGATTAGCGGTCACGCTGTCGAGCGCCTGATACGCCCCGGATGATTCCAGCGCTGATTGAACATATGGCGTAAAGGTTTGGCGGAGGCTCGCTTCGGTTCGGCCCCGCAGGAAATCCGTCGCCGCCGTATCGCCGCCGCGTAAGATGCCGAGCGCGTCTTCGATCGTGATTGATTGAACCGCATCGATGACAATCTGCTTACCCGCAGGCACGGCATCTTCCGCCGCGCGGTTCATGCGGAGTTGCAATTCATCAAGCGGCCCAGAGAGGCCAACATTGGAGAGTTGTTTCTGAACATCGCCGAGCCGTCCCGGAAGCGGGATGCGAATTTGCGGGTCCTGCCAGTAGCCGTTTTCGACACCAATCTGTGCGGCCACCCGATTCGTTCCGATCTCGAGGGCTTGCCGAAGGCCTGCATCGATTTCGGCAAGCGTCAGCTCGCCGCTTGGGCTTTGTGCGCCCTCGATCCCACCTAGAACATCCCCTAAAACTTGACCGAAGTCGCCGCCCGAGCCGGACTCACACCCAGCCGGTATTAAGGTTAATGCTAAAGCGCCTAGTGCCAGTGACCGCATTGCTATATCCCTCCACACAACATCCTCATGAACCAAGTTTTGATCATGAAATCAAACGTTTATCTGCTTATCGCTGCGACAACCTAGCGATAGTAGCCTGCTTGATGTAGTTTAGCGAGGGAATTGGAGACGTACATATGCTGAAGAAAACGCACGAATGCTTCACGGTATCTGTGGAAGACAAGATCGCGCACATCGTTCTGAACCGTCCGCAAGCCATGAATGCTATGAACAAGGCGTTCTGGAATGAACTGCCGGAGATCGTAAACGAGATTAATGCGAGCGCCGCGGCGCGCGTCATCGTCATCTCATCCGAAGGCAAACACTTCTCTGCAGGCATGGACCTTTCAGTCTTCGGCCAAGACGGCGCCGTCACTCAGGGCAAGGTTGACCGCCACGTTGCTGCCGAAGCTTTCCGCTCCAATATCAAGCAGATCCAGTCTTCATTTAACGCGCTTGAAGATGCCCGCATGCCTGTTCTGATCGCCTGCCAAGGCGGCGTGATTGGCGGCGCGATCGATATGATTTCTGCTGGCGATATTCGCTGGTGCACCAAGGACGCGTTTTTCTGCATCCAGGAAACCAATATCGCGATGACCGCAGATGTTGGAACCTTCCCACGTCTTCAACGCTACATCCCAGAAGGTTGGGTGAAGCAAATGGCCTATACGGGTGAGCGCCTTGGCGCAGAGAAAGCGCGTGAGATTGGCCTGGTCAACGACGTGTTCGACACACAAGAAGAAATGCTGGCGCATGTGATGGGCGTTGCGAAAGAGATTGCCTCAAAGAACCCATTGGCCGTAACCGGCTGTAAGGTTCTCATCAATTATGGCCGTGACCATTCGACGGCGGATACGCTCGATTATATCGGCGTCTGGAATTCCGGCATGATCCCGCCATCACATATGCAGGAAGCGTTCGCGGCGAAGTCTGAGAAGCGCGACGCGGAATTCCCGGATCTTCTACCGCTTCGATCTACACCGATGTAGCAGGTTCGGATCTATCTAATTCGATAAACGACCGTCGCTTTTAGCAAGTGGCGGTCGTTTTGTTTTGCGATGCCGCTTGCAAAGATCAGCGTGCGCGTTTTGCGATCGATACGGCTTTCGAATGCGACCTCTGTGCCGGTCGCAGCGTCGGCAGATACATCAAACGTCACAGACACAGAATGAAGTTCGCCCTCCTCGACGAGGCTGTTTGCATGGCGCTCGACCACCGCTTGCAGCAAAACACCGACTTGGATCACAGTCCAATCATCTGCCGTTGCAAACGCGCATGAGTCCGATGCGAACTGTAAGGCGGAAAGCGGAATCGTAAGATCGTTCAAAATCGACATGGCGCTGCTCTAGTTCGGTCGAGGAAAAAAGAAAAGGCTCACGGCGCGAGAACGCCGTAAGCCCTAATTTAGAACCTGATTGTTTCGGTGCTGAGTTTAAGCGGCAACCGCAGTGGCTTTTGCGCCCGTCAGCATGTCCGCAACGACGAGGTCACCAAGATGTCCAAAGGCTTCCATGCCATAGGTGATCTGCATGTAGTTGCTGATCGATGGGAGCAATTGCGAGATTTCTTTGTGCCCGAGACCGGCTTTGTGGAGGCTTGTGAACATGCCTTCGCCAACATGACGGCGACCGCCTGGTGTTTGTTCGATCAAGCGCGCAATGACGGATGTCGCGGCGCCATGGTCCGCGCCAGTGGTTGCTGAAAGCGTCCGCGCGCCTGGCATCTTGCGAAAAATGGCTTCGGCCAGCGGTGAGCCTTGGCGCTCCGCGGTGTTCAGAACAATGCCCAGTGCTTCGCGTGCTTTGACTTGCGTCATGCCTGTATTGTCAGCGCAAGTTTTGATGAGGTTTTTAAGCATTGGGCAGGTCCTTATGTTTTGATCTCTAGGATCAAGCCTACCCACCACGCCTTGCCTGAAGGTTACTATCCGGCACTGATTCATTCACTTTCGAAGGAAAGTGGTTAAGCGCCGTTAGGGCCGGGTAAACAGAAACGGCCGTTTTGTTTACCTTTGGCCGATTACATGCGTTCTGGCGCGGTAATGCCAAGAATTCCGAGCCCAGCCTCCAATTGATGAAGAACCACTTCGCAAAGCGCTAATCGAGAAGATCGAACGTCTGCAGGCACATCGTCTTTTAGAATTGGGCAGGCCGCATAGAACGCACTGAAAGACTGTGCGAGCTGATACACATGCTCACAAATATAGTGTGGCATGCGTTTCTCCCGCGCGAGACGCAAAGCGAGCGCAAAGCCATCCAAGGCCAGAACCAGCTTTCGTTCCTCCGGCGCATCGATTTGAATATCGCCTGCTTGGAACCCCTGCTCCGCCGCCCGGCGAAGGATCGCCTTTAGGCGAACAGCCGCATAAAGCAGATAAGGGCCAGTCTTGCCCTCAAAGCTCGTGAAACGTTCCAGGTCGAAGACGTAATTGGTTGTGCGCTGGTTCTGCAGGTCAGCAAAACGCAGCGCTGCGCGCGCCACAAGCGTTCCAATCTCGGCTTTTTCTTCTGGCCCGATATCACCAGAGAGTCCGGTCTCACCGATCCGCTTCGTGGCTTCTTCGAGGGCCATGCCGTTTAGGTCCGCCAAGCGGAGCGTGCCACCTTCGCGGGTCTTGAAAGGCTTCCCATCTTTGCCATTCACCGTGCCAAAGCCGAGATGCTCAAGCTGATCGCGGCCCATATAACCGACTTTGTCTGCAGCGCGGTAGACTTGCTCAAAGTGCAATGCTTGGCGCTGGTCTACGACATATAAGATCCGATCCGGCTCAATCGAATCAACGCGATCTTTGATCGTTGCGAGATCTGTCGCGTGATAGCCCGTCGCGCCGCGCGAATTGACCAACATGAAAGGCGGCATCGGATTTTTCAGACGCGGCTTGCCGTCTTTCCCAACAGCTTCGACATTCTCATCCGGGCGCGCAATCTCGATAATCCAAGCGCCATCATCTTCCGTGGCAAGCTCGCGCTCTTTTAGGTCAGCAACCATAGGATCGATGAGCGGGTCTACATCGCTTTCGCCTTTCCAAAGGTCGAACGACACATCGAGGAAGCCATAGTCAACTTTCAGCGCGGCGACCGACACATCGATAAAGTGCTTGAGCATCGCGCGATATCCAGCCCGGCCAGCCTGCATTTCAGCAACCGCATCCTGCGCGCGTTTGGCGTAGGCTTCATCTTCCTTCGAGCGCCCTGACGCCATGGGGTAGAGCCGCGAGAGGTCATCCATCGTCACGGGCGGCATGTCGGGGAACGGGCCGGTTTGGCTCTCATCGAAATAGATAAGGTCTGGCTGCTCATCCATTACGGCGATGATCAGCAGGCCCATTTGCAAGCCCCAATCACCCAGGTGAACATCACCCGTCACATCATCGCCGAGGAACCGGAAAAGACGGACCAGCGTATCGCCGATGACCGCAGAGCGAATGTGCCCAACATGCATAGGCTTGGCGACGTTCGGGCCGCCAAAGTCAAACACGACTTTTTCTGGCTGTTCCACGGCCCCGCCGCCAGCTTTTTCATCGCGCCCAATAAACGCCGCTTGGTCTGCAAGCGCGGAGGCACTCACGGTAATATTCAAAAAGCCTGGGCCAGCGACATCAACGCGGTCGACCAGCGCGTGCTCCGCGACACGCGGCGCGATCTTGGCCGCCAGGTCACGCGGGTTCATACCGGCTTGCTTCGCCGCGCCCATGCACCCATTGCATTGGAAATCAGCAAGTTCAGGGCGATCAGACTGTTTCACCGCGCCCCAGCGCGCTTCTAAGCCCTCAGCTTCAAATGCGGCGCTGCACGCGCCCGCCAGTTGCGTCGCGAGATCTGTCATTGTGTGTAACCCCGCGACTATTGCCCAGCATTCAGGCGGAAACGTCGCCCTTCGCGATTGTACTGAAGTTGAGTGTCGGTCAGGTCAAAGCCGACGATGATTTCAAAGTTGGCGGCTGACACAGAGTCGTCGGCACGCGGAATGATGATCCGCTGAAGAATTTCGGTTTCTCCGACCACAGGTCCGTCTGAGAAATCTGCAGACACGGTGAAGTGCTCTTTCTGGAGGACTTTCCCGCTGCGACGTGTCACGGCAACCCAGTAGCCATAGTCGTGACGATCACCGATTGCGGCTGGTCCCTTCCCAAACGCAAAATCAATCTCAACCTCGGCGCGCACCGGGTCCGTTCCCGCATAACGACAGAACAATCGAACATCGACGATTTCGCCAGTGAATTCGACGTTTGAAAACAATTGCTCGTCATTCTTGAAGTCTACGACGCGCGATGCGTTATAAATGCTTCCAGCAGGCGGGCATGTCCCAGAGTTTTGGCGCGTATCAAGCGCGCTACCAATTCCAGAACTCGATCGGCAGGCGCCAATCGCCAAAGCGAGGATCGAAAGGGCGATGATTCGCATATGTGATGCCTTGTCACTCTTGGCCTCGCCACCGAGGCTATCCATTTACTGCTGAGAGTGTTACCGGGCGAAGAGACGGCGCGCAACGCCCTATCTGCGTCGTAATTGTGAGGACAGTGTAAGGTTATGAAGCCGCTGACAATTCTCCTCGCCGCGCCGCGCGGCTTTTGTGCTGGTGTCGACCGGGCCATCCAAATTGTTGAAGAGGCGCTGACCAAGTGGGGCGCCCCTGTCTATGTGCGGCACGAAATCGTCCACAATCAACACGTTGTCTCGCGTCTTGAAGACCTCGGGGCGGTGTTTGTCGAAGAACTAGATGAATGCCCTGACGATCGTCCCGTTGTGTTCTCAGCACATGGTGTCCCGAAATCCGTTCCCGCCGCAGCGGCAGCGCGCGAGATGGTCTATGTCGACGCCACGTGCCCCCTCGTATCGAAAGTACATGTTGAGGCAGCGCGTCACAGCAAGGATGGC
The DNA here is from genome assembly GCA_013213785.1 of Henriciella sp. Taxonomy (GTDB): domain Bacteria; phylum Pseudomonadota; class Alphaproteobacteria; order Caulobacterales; family Hyphomonadaceae; genus Henriciella. The sequence goes on from JABSPZ010000007.1 coordinate 123,987, forward strand.
AAAGAGATCGTCTTGATCGGCCATGAAGGCCATCCAGAGGTGATCGGAACAATGGGCCAGCTCCCTGACGGGGCCATCACGTTGATTGAAACGGTCGAGGATGTCGCGGCTTATACGCCGCGCAACCCAGACAATGTCGCCTTCGTGACGCAAACAACGCTGAGCGTCGACGACACAGCCGAAATTGTGGCCGCGCTACAGAAACGGTTCCCATCCATCAGTGTCCCGCACAAAGAAGACATTTGTTACGCCACCACGAATCGCCAGGAAGCGGTGAAGGTGATGGCGGAGTGCGCAGACCTCTTCCTGGTAATTGGCGCTGAGACATCTTCCAATTCTAAGCGCCTGGTTGATGTCGCGCTTCGTGCAGGCTGCCCTCAGGCGCATTTGGTCGCCAGTGCAGAGAACATTGATTGGACCTGGTTTGAAGGGGTTGAAACGCTCGGCCTCACTGCCGGTGCAAGCGCGCCAGAAGACTTGGTGCAGGGCCTGATCGCCGCTTGCCGGGCCCGGTTTGAGATCACTGTTGAGGAAATTACGACCGCAACCGAGAGTGTCGTCTTCAAACTCCCGCGTGTGCTCGAGCGTACATAAGGCCCGCTATTCTTATAAACCGCGACAGAGCGGCGATTGCGACTCTTCCGGGCGGGCGCTATAGCCCTGCGCAAATCTCCAGAATCATCTCGATCGGACCCCGACTATGATCCCACGCTATGCTCGCCCCGCCATGACCACCATTTGGGAGCCTGAAAGCAAGTACGGCATCTGGCTTGAAATCGAGACGCTCGCTGCCGAAGCGATGGAAGAGCTCGGTCAAATCCCAGCTGGCACCAGCGCTGTGGTCCGAGAAAAAGGCGCGTTCGAAGTCGCCCGCATCGACGAAATCGAGGCTGAGGTGAAGCATGACGTGATCGCCTTCCTGACGAATGTGGCGGAACATGTCGGTGAGCCCGCCCGCTTCCTGCATAAAGGCATGACCAGCTCTGATGTGCTCGACACCTGCCTGAATGTTCAACTGGTCCGCGCGACAGACTTGATGATGGAAGGCTTGGACCGCGTCCTCGCTGCTTTGGAAAAGCGGGCCTTTGAGCACAAGCTAACCCCAACCATCGGGCGCAGCCACGGCATCCACGCTGAGCCAACCACGTTTGGCATCAAGCTCGCCACCTTCCATGCTGAGTTTCAGCGCGCCAAGCGTCGTCTTGAAACCGCCCGCGAAGAAATCGCGACATGCGCAATCTCTGGCGCGGTTGGCACCTTCGCCAATATTGATCCACGCATCGAAGAGTATGTCGCGAAGAAGTTGGACCTGACACCTGAGCCGGTCTCAACCCAAGTCATTCCGCGCGACCGGCACGCCGCTTATTTCGCAGCGCTCGGTGTCATCGCGTCTTCGATCGAACGCCTCGCGGTTGAGATCCGTCATCTCCAGCGCACCGAGCTGTATGAAGCCGAAGAGTTCTTCTCCAAGGGCCAAAAAGGTTCGTCGGCCATGCCGCACAAGCGCAATCCAGTGCTGACCGAAAACCTGACAGGTTTGGCCCGTCTCGTCCGGATGGCTGTGGTCCCTGCAATGGAGAATGTGGCGCTCTGGCATGAACGTGACATTTCGCATTCCTCTGTTGAGCGCGGGATTGGCCCAGACACCACTATCCATCTCGACTTCGCATTGCACCGCCTCGCGGGCGTCATCGAGAACTTGCTTGTCTATCCAGAGAATATGCAAGCTGTGATGGACAAAATGGGTGGTCTACACAATTCACAGCGCGTGCTCCTCGCGCTCGTCGAAGCCGGCAACAGCCGCGAGGATAGCTATCGCATGGTTCAGCGTAACGCGATGAAAACCTGGGCGGGCGAAGGCGCGTTTCTGGATCATCTAAAAGCCGACGCCGACGTCACCGCGAAGCTTTCAAACGAAAAGCTCGAGAGCCTATTCGATGACGCCTACCACTTCCAACGTGTCGACTACATTTTCGACCGCGTGTTCGGAACCAGTTCATAACGCGAGTGTGATCCTAAGCACCGGCGGGGCCTGATAAGTCTACCGCCTCGATTGGAGAGTGTGATGCGATCATTTTTGACCTGTTTGGCCGTGTTCCTGTTCAGCGCGGCGCCAAGCCATGCAGAGCCCGTGCTCAAGATCATCAACTTCACAGCGGACTGGTGCCCGAACTGCCAGATTCTGAACCCTCGACTTGATGAAGCGATCGAGGCCTTTGAGCCCGGCGCGATCGAACGGGTAGACCTTGATGTCACGGACATGCGAGGCAAGACATCCTTAATCGAGCGAACGGCGTTACAAACAGATGTCATCGTGCTCGCGGGTGAGCATCAAGCAGCTTATCTATGGGATTGGTATGGCGGCGTCACCGGGATTGCAGTCGCCATATCCGCCGACAATGGCGAACCCCTCACCTGCTTCATGCGGCCGATGAAGGCGAAAGATATCCAAGATCGCCTGAAACTCGCGAAAATCCTCGCTGAAAAAGGCAAGCCGGGTGCACGCAAGCCAGAAGGGCCGGATTGCCCAGCCCCCATACGCGGGTAACAAACGGTTAAAGTCTTCGCCTTCACCCTGCCTCAATTTCTATGCACTAAGCCACGCTGAAGTTGTGCACGAAAGGTGAGCAGGCGTGAGAGCTTCGAACGGCAAACCCGGATTGAAAAAACCTGCTCCGAAACGCAAAGCGCCAAAAGCGCAGGGAGCAAGTGTGGGACTCTTCCGCGGACGACCAATCTTAAAATGGGGCCTGGTCTCTGGCTTTGTTCTAACGCTCATCGGGCTGTTAGCCGCGTGGCTCTATTGGCAGAGCCTGTATCGAGGCATGCCTGCGCTTCCAGAAACGGCGGCGCTATGGGACGCTAATCGTGAGCCTGCGATTGAATATGTCGATCGCAATGGCAAGACGATCGCGATTCGCGGGCCGCGCTATGGCCGTGCGATCAAAATTGATGAGCTGCCACCCCATGTCCCACGCGCGTTCATCGCAGCCGAGGATAAGCGCTTCTATGAGCATGATGGCGCAGACACTCAGGCTATGGCCCGCGCCGCGATGTCGAATGTCATCTCTCGGCGGACTGTTTCTGGGGCCTCTACGATTACCCAGCAGCTGGTCAAAAACCTGGTCCTGTCGCCTGAGCAAACTCTGAAGCGGAAAGTGCAAGAAGTCCGACTGGCGCGGCAATTGGAAGAGCAGCTCTCCAAGAATGAGATCCTCGAGCTTTATCTGAACCGCGTCTATTTCGGCTCCGGCTTTTACGGCCTTGGCGCCGCATCGCGTTTCTATTTCGGCAAAGACCCGCAGGACCTGACCTTGGCTGAAGCCAGCCTCCTCGCGACGCTCCCTAAAGCGCCATCCCGCTTGGCCCTCGATGACAATATGGAAGGCGCGAAGCAGAGACAGGCTTATGTCCTCTCTGAAATGCTGCAGGCCGGCTTTATCACCGCTGAGAGCGCTCAAATCGCGATGAATGCCGACGTGACGCTCGCTCCAGAGCCAGAGCAGGATCCGCAGTTCGGATTCATCTTAGATGCCGCAACCGAGCGCGCGAACGAGATGATCCCAGAAGTGCCAGACGATATGGTGATCAAACTGACCATCGATTCTGAGCTTCAAACCAAAGTCTCTGAAGTGCTTGAAGCGCGCATGACCGAAGAGTCTGAAGAAGCCAAAGCCGGTCAGACCGCCGCGATTGTGATGAACCGCCAGGGCCATGTTTTGGCGCTGTTTGGTGGGCGCGATTACACCGAGAACCAGTATAACCGCGCGATGCAAGCGCGGCGGCAACCTGGCTCCGCCTTTAAGCCTTTCGTCTTCGCAGCGGCGCTTGAAGCCGGCATCGGACCTTATGACGTTCGCGTCGATCAGCCTGTCACGATTGACGATTGGTCGCCGAAGAATTTCTCTCGCGCCTTTATGGGCCCGGTCACGATCTCTGAGGCGCTTAAGGATAGTTTGAATACAATCGCGGCATCTCTGGCCCAAGAAACCAGTGTTGAATCCGTTATCTCCATCGCTCGCAAGTTCGGCATTGGCGAAGACTTCCAGCCATTCCCATCAATCGCGCTCGGCAGCCAAGAGGTCACGCTCTGGGACCTCACGCGCGCCTATGGTCCATTCATGACCGGCGGGCGCCGGGTCGATCCCTATTTGATCGAAACGATTGAGACGACACGCGGCGACGTCATCTATCAGCGCGCCGAATATGAGCCAGCTCGTGTTTATAGCCGCGATATGGCGGAGACGATGACCGGTATGATGGCTGAAGTGATCCGGTCCGGCACCGGCAAAGCCGCAGCGGTCGACGGGTGGCCTATCGCGGGTAAGACCGGCACCAGCCAATCCTCACGGGATGCTTGGTTTGTTGGCTACAGCTCAGAACTCCTGGGCGGCGTTTGGACTGGCAATGACGATGACACGCCGATGAACCAAGTCACTGGCGGCGGCCTCCCTGCGCGCCTCTGGTCTGATATGATGAAGGTCGCCCATGATGGCCGCTCCCCAAGCCTGCTGCGCGGCGCGGACAAACTCATCCAGCTCACCCCAGAACAGCAGGCCCGTGTCGGCTATTACCGAGACCTCGGAATGGCCTTCGCCGGATTGGCCGGTTCAGGGAATTAGAGTTTCGCAACAAAAACGAGCAAAGACTCATCCAAACACACCGTGGGGTCGTATTTTCTGTATCGGTACGGATATGGAGATGGGACACTATGGCTTGGTTGAAGATAGCAACAACAGGCTTCGTTGCAGGTATACTCAGCATTGGAACACTGGCGGCGAATGCCGAGAGCGCCCCTGAAAACCGAGTCCTTACAGCCGCGGAAATCGCAGAAGACATCGCGATCGCGCAAGAGGCTTATGAGCGCATTCATCCCGGCTATACTCGGTTCACATCTGCCGAGGCGATGCAGGGCAGCTGGCAAACGCTGATTGAGCGAGCCGACGCCAACCAAGGTATGACGCTTGGTGATTTCTATGTGGAGTCGAACCGCGTTCTCACTGGCATTCGCTGTGATCACACAAAAGCCGAGCTTCCGGACGTGATGGCCGAAGCGCGCAAAACGGTACCGGTCTATTTGCCCATGCGTTGGGAGCTGATCGATGGCCGCGGATTCGTCTCGATTGCTGGAGATGGTACAGGCCTCAAGCGCGGCGACGAGATCCTGGCGATTGACGGACAAGCGTTGAACGAACGCATCGATACGATATTGCCGCTCATACCGTTTGACGGACAAACCGAGTGGGCGCGGTACGGGCAAGTGGCACAATCGCTGGAATTTCGGGGCGGTGGGCTCGATCATTTCGGCGCGCTGCTCTTCGAGACCAATCCGACCGCTGACTTGACCATTCAACGCGGCGACGAGGCTCCTCTGACCGTGAAGGTCTATCGCGTTACGCATCCGGACTGGATCGCCCTCGGCGCAGGTCAAACCGGCGCGCGCAATTTCAAAGACGCCATTCGCTTTGAACGCATTGGGGACAAGGCGGCTTACCTCGCCGTCGACACGTTCGTGAATTACCGCACACCGGTTAAACCGGACTCGCTGTATGATCCGATCTTCAAGGCGCTGAAAGATGAAGGTCGCGACACCTTGATTGTTGACCTAAGACGCAATGGCGGTGGTTCGGATGATGCCGCTCTCCGTCTTGCGGCGCATTTGATGAGCAAAAAAACAGTCTTCAAAAAAGACATCCGCGTCAAAACCCTGAACATGGATGGGCTCGAAGACTATCTTTGGACTTGGGACAGCCGCGCGATGAATCCCAACCCTCTCGGCTTCAAGAAGAACTCAGACGGTACTTTCTCACTCCGCAAAATGGTCAGCAGCGATCTGAAACAGCTTAAGCCAGATCGAACGGCGTTTAAGGGGCAGCTCATTCTGCTCACGAGCGCCGCAAACTCTTCGGGCTCAACGCACTTGCTGGCCTTTCTCAAGGATCAAAACCCGGACGCCATTCTGATTGGCGAAAAAACGGGGGGAAATGCGGAAGGTGCAACAGCTGGCATTCTGTTCACGCTGACGCTGCCGAACAGTGGAATCAAAATGCGCGTTCCGGCAATGCAAACCTTCATGAACATAGAGAGCTTCAGGCCAGGATTTGGCATCTCACCTGATATTGAAGCGCCGATGACCATCGAAGCCTTCTTGAACGGTGACGACCCTGCTTATGAAAAGGCGCTATCGCTGATCGAGACCTCAACAGATTTTGATACAGCCGCATTGGATTAAGCTGGCCTCTGAGGGGGAGCGCGCCTAAGAGGCGACATGCCAAATGCGTTGCAACTCTTCGTCCTAACAAGCCTGGCCATGGTCGCCTTTGCAGCCAACTCGGTATTGGGCCGGATGGGCTTGATAGAGACTGAGATCGGCGCGGGGTCGTTTGCCCTGATCCGACTGGTGAGCGGCGCAGTCGTTTTGGCTCTGATCTGTCTACTTCAGTCGAAGAGAGTCTCCGGCTCCATCGGCGGCGGCATATCTTTGTTGATCTATGCCGGCTTCTTTTCTTACGCCTACATCGCGCTCCCCGCAGGCATGGGCGCGATTATCCTGTTTGCGATGGTTCAGATCACCATGCTCGGATGGGGTTTGATGCGCGGTGAAACGCTCTCTTCTCTGCAATGGGCTGGCTTTGTGATTGCGGTCGCGGCCCTCATTTGGCTGGTTTCGCCGAGCCTAGAAGCGCCGCCGCTATGGGCCGCCGCCATGATGGCGATCGCTGGTATCGGATGGGGCGCTTATTCTTTGATCGGGCGCAGCGCCAAAGATGCAACATCGGCGACCTCGGGAAATTTCATCATTGCGAGCGCCCTTGCGATTCCATTGCTTGCGATCACGCTCCTCATAGCGCCCGAGCCGCTGCCGCCGCTGGAGGGTGTTGGCCTCGCCGTCCTATCCGGCGCCGTGACCTCGGGTCTCAGTTATGTGATCTGGTACCGCGCTTTATCCGGCTTAACAGCGACGCGCGCAGGCATTGCGCAACTGAGTGTGCCAGCCATCGCAGCGATTGGCGGTGTCATCTTTTTGGCGGAACCCATCACATGGCGCTTTACCCTCGCCACGGCCGCGATCTTGGGTGGTGTCGCCCTTGCCGTCTTGACCGCAGCGCCGCGCTCCATCAAAGCGGACAAATGACGGAAACTGCCTCGCCTTCTGACAAGCCCGGAAAGAACGCGTTCTTTTTCGTGGTCGTCGCTGTCATCCTAAACATGGTGTCTTTTGGCATCATCATGCCCGTGATGCCTGCCTTGCTGGAGGACATTACGGGTTTAGCGGCAGAACAATCTGTGTCTTATGGCGGCTGGCTCGCAATGACATTTGCGGTCGCGAACTTCTTCGCGATGCCAATTTTAGGCGGCTTGTCGGACCGCTATGGGCGCCGCCCTGTCCTGCTCGCTTCGATTGCTATGCTTGGCGTCGATTTGTTGATTATGGGCCTCGCCCCGACGCTAGCCGTTCTGTTCATTGGACGGTTCTTGGGCGGCATGTTCTCCGCCACCTACTCGGTCGCGAATGCTTACATTGCGGATGTCACTGAGCCGGAAGACCGTGGTCGCGCGTTCGGGATGATGGGCGCTGCGTTCGGCATTGGGTTTATTCTCGGACCCGTATTTGGCGGCTTCTTGGGAGAGATCAATCCGCGTCTCCCGTTCTTCGTTGCCGCTGGGATTGCTGGGATCAACTTCCTCTATGGCTGGTTCATTCTGCCTGAAAGCTTGAAGGAAGAAGATCGACGCGAGTTCAGCCTCGCCCGCGCAAACCCATTCGGCGCGATGGTTCATTTTTCGAAAGTTCCGCGGGTGGCTTGGTTCATTGTCGCAATTGGCCTGTTTCAGATCGCGCATGCTGTCTATCCATCGACCTGGAACTTCCATGGCGAAATCCGCTATGATTGGTCAGAGTTCGAAATCGGGCTCTCGCTCGCAGCCGTGGGTATTGGATCTGCAGTCAGCCAGGCGCTGCTGACCGGCTATCTGATCAAACGCTTCGGCCCTATGCGCGCCGGCCTGTTTGGCTTGGTGGCGAATGCGATTGCACTTTTCTTGTTCTTCTTAGCGGGTGCCCCGTGGATGGCCTATGCGGTCATCTTCGTATCAGCCATTGGCGGCGTCGCGATGCCTGCGATCAATACGATCACGTCGACCCTGACCCCTCGCAACGCACAAGGGGAACTGCAGGGCGCGCAGGCGAGCATGATGGCTTTCACGTTGATCTTCAGCCCGGTGCTGATGACGCAGACTTTGCAATACTTCGCGACCTTGCCGGACGGGCATGCGTTCAAAACCGGGGGCGCCGCATTTTTGTTGGCCGCGATCATTACCGGTCTGGCGATCATCCCATTTTTAATCGGTGCAGGCATCAATCGCCGCGCCATTGCAGAAGCGGCCTCTGCTGAGCCAACACCTGCGGAATAGAAAAAGGGCAGCCCGAAAGACTGCCCTTTTGGAATGTTGATGGGGCCAGACTAGCGAGCTTTGGTCACAAGACCAATGATCCCGCCAATCACGCCGCCGCCAACGCCGCCGTTTAGGAAGCTGCTGAGCAGACCCATAATGGCTTCGCTGCCCAGCAAGGATTGAAAGCCGACATCGGCTGCGTTCATGCCATAGCCACCGGCCAATCCGCCGATAATCCCAGCAATCGCGCCAGTTCCGCCTTTGCCACCGAGCGCTTTAGACACGATAGGTCCAAGCACGGCGCCGCCGACACCATTTAAAATGAGTGGAATAAGTTGTTCCATATTTTTGCCCTCCCGAGGCTTTGAGGGGGCCTGTTTTCAGATCTCCCCGACGTCAAGGCACCAGAATTTTCGAATTATGCCAAGGCCCCTCGCGCACAACGAGAGTCTGGGTTAGGCAAACGAATGGCTGATCTTCGACCCGCATTATTCCTTGATCGCGACGGCGTCATCAATGTCGATCGCGGCTATGTCGCGCGGCTCGAGGATTGGGAGTGGATCGATGGGGCAGCGGCCTGTGTCGCGGCGTTCAAAGCGCGTGGATGGTTCGTTTTTGTTGTGACGAATCAGTCCGGGATCGCCTTTGATCATTACACAGAGACCGATATGCAAACGGTCCACACACATATGATTTCAGGCTTCCAGGAGGCTGGCACGGCAGTGGATCAGATCTATGCTTGCCCGTTTCATCATGAAGGCACGAATCCACGCTACCGCAAAGACAGCTTTGATCGAAAACCGAAGCCGGGGATGATCCTTCAGGCACTCGCAGATTTTCCCGTAAAACGCGAAGCAAGTTTCTTGATTGGCGACAAACAAACCGATATCGACGCAGCCCACACTGCCGGAATCGGCGGTTTTCTATTTAGAGGCGGTAACCTCGCAGACTTTGCGGAATGGGCGTTGGCGGGTTTTGAGGACGGGGCAAGATGAAGACGATTGGCATGATTGGCGGGGTCAGCACGGAAGCGACCCTGATCTATTATAAGACGATCAATGCTTTGGTTCGGCAGCGTTTGGGCGGCTATCACAGCGCTGACATGCGCATCCACTCCGTGAATTTCCACGAGTATAATGGCGCCCATGAAACGCGCGATTGGCCGTTTATTCGCGCTGGGTTTGATCGCGCCGCAAAGGGGCTCGCTGGCGCCGGTGCAGATTTCTTAGTGCTCGCTTGTAATACGCTGCACACGGTGGCCGACGCCATACAAGGCGCAACGGACCTTCCATTTTTGCACATTGTAGACGCGTGTGGGGCGAAGCTTCAGAAAGATGGACGGAAACAGCCCGGCCTGCTCGGCACCGCTTTTACGATGGCGCAGCCTTATTTTGTTGATCGTTTGACTGAAACGACGGGTATGACTCCGATCCTGCCAGACGCGGAAACGCAAAAAGAGCTAAGCCGGATCATCTTTGATGAACTCACACACGGCGTCGTGACCGATACGAGCATTGCCTATTATGAGCGTGCGATTCAGGCCCTCAAAGACGAGGGCTGTGACAGCATCATTCTCGGCTGTACAGAGCTCGGCATGCTGATCACAAACAAGAACAGTCCGCTGCCACCTTACGATACAGCGCTGATCCATTGTGAAGCGATTGTCGATTATGCCTTAGGTAAAGGCTGAACCTTTAAGCGCCGACGCGCTGGAAATCACGGATGATCACCGCCCGGATTTTCGTGTCGGGATATGCGTCCTCGAGCTTTGTTTTGAATGCGGAGACGATCAGGCCCGGCATTTCCCATTCGCGATAAGGACCAAAATCGACACTCTCAACGGCTTCGATTTGCAAGAGGCTGACCTTCAATCCGTCCGTGTAGAGGGCTTTCGCAGTCTCTTTGTCGGTGAGAATTCCGACCGAAACGCGCAACCGTCTCGCATCGGCGCCAACATCAAGTGAGACAGTCGCGGGTGCTGTGTGATAAATAGCGTCCGCACCCGAGAAGGTGAGTGTGCCATACTCATTCTCAAACGTATTGTCCCAGGCCTTGCCAGCGTTGGCGGCGTACGTGTCGTCTTTATCACCGTAATCGGATTTCGCGGCCGACTCACCGTGCTCAGCCTCAGCCACTTCAAGCGCTTCATCGGCTTTCGGATCACCGCCTGAGCTCAGAAAGAAAAAGCCACCTGCGCCAATCGCGAGAACCAAGACAGCAATACCGCCCATCCCAATGGGGGATTTGAGAAGGCCAAGCAGACCCGCTGTTTTAGGCGCCTCTTCCTCAGCACTCTCTTCAGCTTCGGCGGCTAACTCGGCAGTGTCTTCCACCGCGGTCTCGGCGGGCTCAGCTGGAGTGTCTTCGACAGGCGCTTCGATAGACTCTTCGGCCATTGGTTCAACAACAGCTTCAAGGGTTTCCTCGATAGGAGTTTCGAGGGGCTCTTCAGCAGCGATCTCGACAGACGGATCAACCGGTTCCTCGGCGGTGGCGACTTCGGCGGTCTTCCCCGCTAAAGCCCCGAAAGCCGCTTTTACCGTTTCCTCGGTGGAGGCTTCGACCATACCGACAATGCTCTCACCAGCATCCAGCGTCTCAGTGCCAAAGACGATATCATCCAGATCTGAAACAGTCTCTGTCACCGCTTGATCCGTGCTCATATGCATCTCCAGTTGCACCAAATTCGATTACAAGTTGAATTCGTCTATCTGATTAGTCTTAAGATTCCTTTTGAATGCGCGCCTGATCGCCGAACTGGAAGCATTCGATAGGCTATTCCTATCGAAACAATTCATTTCTCCGAATAGACACTTCCCAAAATCGGACCACATCGCAGGCGGAGGAAACCGGGACGGACAAGGGATCGAACTCATGCGATTTGCACTGATAGGACTGGCGCTGATGGCCACTTCTCCAATCGCGCTTGCGCAGAATACTGGCGGTATCTTCCCGCCAATGGTCAATGAGGGCCATAAGTCCGCGCAGTATCGAATTACCTATAATTCGGATACAGAAGGCGTTTCGCAGCGCGCGCACTATCAGCAAGCGATCAGTGGCAATCTGATGTGGCGCGGCCTGGTATCAGCCCGCAAGACCGCGGATTCAGATGTCGATTTCGACTTTGTCCAAGCTGAACTGTTCTGGGAGCTCAGCGATGACGATGATGATTGGAAAACCGGCTTTCGGTTTGATGCTCGCATCCGAGATGATGGACGCCCAGGCCTGATTGGCGTGCATTGGACCAATCAGTTTCCGATCACCGAGAATTGGAATGGTCGCTTTGTCGCCCTGTCTGCGTTCGATGTCGGGGATGATGCGCGCGATGGCGTGTTTCTCCAAACACGCGGCAATGTCTTCACACGCCTGGAAACAGGTCAGACGGTCGGTGTTGAGCTCTTCAACTCATACGGCTCGACCGACAATTTCTTAGACCTGGATAAACAAGGCCATCAGATCGGTCCGTTCGCGAGCTTTCCCGTCTCAGACGATTGGAGCCTGTTCACTGGCACCCTCTTTGGGCTCACCGATGCCTCTGCAGATTCCGAACTCAGATTGTGGGTGACCCGCGGCTTTTAAAGCGGCTTGAGCGTCTTTCCGTTCAGCCCGCCCATGCGGCAAACTTCCATCCACTCGTCTTCCAGCACCGGCTGAACGGACAAGCGCATGCTTGTCACAAGCGACATGTTCTCGAGCGCTTCGTTGGCTTTGACCGCTTTCAGCGTGACCGATTCAGGCATGTCGACGAGGGCGCGGATGTGGACGCAATCCCAGCGCTCGTCATCTGTTGTGGAGTCCGGTGCGCTTTCCGCCGAAACCTCAACAATCCCAACAACCTCTAGCCCTTCATTCGAGTGGTAGAAAAAGCCGCGATCGCCGATCTTCATCTCGCGCATATTGTTGCGCGCCTGATAGTTGCGAATGCCGTCCCATTCTTCGCCCGCTTCGCCTTTCGCTTTTTGCTGATCCCAGCTCCATTTGAACGGCTCAGATTTGAACAGCCAGTACTTCATGTTCGCTCCTACGTGTGTTGCAGGGCATTTAGGTCGCTTTGGGCCCAGCGTCCACGTCTGGTTGGTCATCTCCGGCAGTTTGTTTCAGACGCCCTTTCGCAGACCGATTGCGGCCGTCTGCAGGTTTCAGTCCTGATGCCGCGCCAAGCCCCACCAAAGGCATATTGCCATAGACGGTTTCATGAGCGCCATCTTTGACCAAATAGGTTTCGTGCCAAATCCCAACATCGCCATTCGTGCCGACCGCTTTGTTGAAGGCTTTCCAGGCTGGCAGGAGGGCATGTTCGCGGCTGACCGAATAGGCGTGGAGGTGGTCAAAGCTACGCCAATACTGAACGAGATATGGGCTACGCAGGCTGAAAAAGGTCTTAGAATGCAGGAGGCCGAGCTCCGGGTCTTTTTCAAGCTCCGCCAACATTCTCGGCATCGCCGAAAATACGGGGAGCCATTTCCAAAGTTTATGGACGCGCATTCCGATCAAGAAGATCACGAAGTCACCTTCTATCTGCGCCATCATTCTTCCAGGGATCGGTTTCATTGTTCGCGCCTCCTGCCCTCTAAGTGGGGTGTTTCGCTGCCGCGCGGCAGGCTTCTGCAACGAGCGGTTCTAATTCGGACCAATGCTTGTACCGCCGAATGTGTTCTGGCGCGCCGAGCCAAGCATCTTCGAACGCTTCTCGCGTATCCCCTTCGGCGAGGATCGGAAGCAATGGGTCGACACTGATCCTGATGCTAAAGACCACAGCCCCTGTCTTGGGGAGTTTTCGGATGGTTTGTCTCTCAACTCGCAAATGCAGATCGCTTGGCTGCTTCTTGGCCGCGCTTGGTCGATCAGGGGTGTAGTGTTTCTCGCTCGCTTGCACGGTCCAGTTAAACCGCTCCAGTACGACATCAGGCTTCAAACCAGAGAAAATACGACCCACACGCGCTGCGAGTTCTGGATCGCCGCCAGGAACCGGACTGTGGAGCGCTCCAAGATCGAGCCCAATGCGCTCTGGCAGCGTCCAATAAGTCGGCGCACAGAGCACGCCAGCGACCAGGCGCCAATCATGCGGTCGTTCTGCTGAGAGCAAACACAGATCGTCCGAAACAATCGAGGCCGCTTCTTCCAAGGCGGTTGGCATTTTTTGATTGGGCACGCGCCCCGTCGCCTCGACCACTAGTGCGAGCAGCTCTTCAGCCGCAGCTCCATTCAAGTCGCCGCCAACGACATTGGCGCGCATCATTTTCAGGATCAGGCACTTATCCCGAAGCCAGGTCTCAGCTTCTGTGTCCGGGGTCAGCCACTGGGCTTTCGGAATTGGCGCTAGATTTGGATCGAATTTCGGGGTGCCGTCCAAGAAAGGCAGATAAGGAGGGGTGCGCGCCTTAAGCGACACCAGCGCTGCCCCATGAGGCGTAACCGGCAATTTTGGGTGTGCTTGGCAGATACATTGTTTCGTAGCGATCCAGTTTGAACCCTTCCGCCTCCAACATGGTCTTGGTGTCGCGGGTCAGGTGACACCCTCCCGCCATCCGTTTCCAAATCGGCTCAACACGGCGCTGCCACTTTGCAACGCCCTCGTCCGGCGCAAGGCCATGCTCTGAGAAGAGAACCTTGCCGTTTGGCTTTAGGACCCGTCGCAGCTCCTGCAACGAAGCCTGCCAATCCGGGATCGTGCACAGCACGAACGTCACGACCGCAGTGTCGACGCTCTTGTCCTCAAGCGGGACGGCCTCTGCCCCACATTCATGGATGTCGCTGGAAAACGCGTAATCGCCGTCGGCCATCTCTTTTCTGGCGCGTTCGACCATTGGCGCATGTGGCTCAATCGCGTGGAGATGTTTGACCTTATCGGCGTCATAAAAGCTGAAATTGGTGCCGCATCCGCAGCCAACCTCTAAAACAACGCCGTCTGCTTCAGGAACCGTCTTTTCACGCTGCTTCATCATCGGCTTGGAAGAACAAGCGCATGAGATAAGCGGCGGTAAGACGTAACGATCCCAAAGCCCAAACATTACTCGCTTCCTTCCACCATTCTGCGCCGCGTTTGGCCATCCATAGGCTCAACCACTAGCGCATTTTGCGTAATCCGAACACGGTAGCTCAAATTATCTGCCATGGGGAAATAAACCGCCGACCCGAACGGCGCGGACCCGCCGCTTTGTTTTGAGGTCACCATGCCGGCTGAGAACCAGGACGGGTTCTCTGCATCGGTGTCGTCTTCGCTCAAGACGCGATCGAGCTCTTTCTCGCCGCTATAGTTGACGAGCGCGCCATACACATCAAGGCCTAGCTCTTGATCAAACACTTCGACCTTTCCGTCTTCGCTCACACGACGACCATAGGAGGTTGCCCGTGTCAGGTCCGTGGTGCTGAACCGGCGCGCATAGCGGCTTTCGATGAATTCGAGCCGATATAAGCTGTCATAGCCAAGCATCTGTTTCATGGGTGAGAAACGAATGACTTGCGCACTCACCTGAAACTCATCACCGATGAAACCATCTTGAACAATCACGTCCCCAGACGGCAACGTCATGGTCATCGTGTAGGTATCTTCAGCGCTATTGTCTTTTTCGAAGCTGATCTCAGCCACGTCACGCTCTTTGGTAAGCGCTTTGTAAGTCTGTAGGTTCAGGCCAACAAAAGTCCCAATACCCGCTGCGCCGAGAAAGCCGATCCCGAATAAGAACCTCAAACCGCCCGCTGCCAGACGCAGCTTCAGTAACCGCCCTATTCCCGCAAAACTAAACGCCAGTCCAACGATCCCCGCCAGTGCCGGTAAGATCCACCAGATCATCATATGCCACCTCCTAAGAGCCGCCCCTTATGGCCCTGTAACGGCGACTATATCAGTGGTTAACGAATCCGCGAGGCTTTAGTTGCAGAGCGCGGTGCTCGGGCTCAAGGCCCAATCAGGCGGACTTGCTCATTTCGGCCGCGCCCAACCTTCGCCCGTTCCCGCCAACCCAAGACGGTATAGGCTTCAATCGCCGCCGTGTTCTGAACATCAACATCAAGCTGTAGCGGACGCCCAACAAAGCCGCGCGCGACTTTTAAAAGACCGCTCCCGACCCCACAAAACCGCCAATCCTCATCGACAAAGACATGCGGCACGTAGGCTTTGCCTTGCTCCAGTGTCAAAAAACCAATCACGCCGGCGCGTTTTTCGACTGCCACGAAGGCAACATTTGCGGATAGAGACTGTCGCAAACGGATGATCTCATCGCGCTCAGGCCCACGCCAAGGAAAAGCCTTCAAACAGTCTTTGAAGATCCGTTCTATGCTTGGATAGTCTTCCCGCCGCCAATGGCGGATCGACCAACCTGCACCGGGATGGGTCATAAGGCTCATGCAGCCAGACTAGCCAAAACTTATGGCAAGGGAAAGGCATTGCTCGGTTTGGTTAAAGTCTCTACTCCTTGGCGCGAACTTTTAGCGCATTCAGGAGAAGTAGATGAGCTTGAACAGAGCGATTGGAGCCATTCTGGTCTGTGGCCTGTTATCGACGCCAGCTTTGGCCGATGATCATGGCGCGGACGAGAGCCGCAAATTCACTGCCGAGCGGGTCTTCGATATCGAGTACGCATCGGACCCACAAATCTCTCCAGACGGCGAAACCATTGTCTATGTTCGTCGCTCTATGGACAAACTCACCGACCGTGATCGCGGAGATATTTGGACCATTGATGTAAAGTCTGGCGCGCACAGACCGCTTATCACCGGCGGCGCCTCTGCCGGTGCTCCGCGCTGGTCACCTGATGGCACAAAGCTCATCTACACAACCGCGACGGACGGAAAGCCTGACCTTCGCCTCTACTATTTCGACTCTGACCGTTCCGTCTCGCTCGGTCAGTTCAGTGCAGGCCCAGGCAATGCCGCATGGTCACCAGATGGCAGCACAATCGCCTTTACCATGTTCACGCCCGGACAGACGCCGAGTTTCGCTAAACCACCTGCCGCCCCTGAAGGCGCGACCTGGTCTGATCCGGTCCGTGTGTTTGATGATTTGCAGTTCCGCTTCGATGGCGCAGGCTATCTGAAAGAAGGCGCAACGCATGTTTACACCTTGCCCGCAGATGGCGGTACGCCGCGCCAAATTACGTCTGGCGAAGCGGACTTTGGCAGCCCAACCTGGCTTGGCAATGACACGCTTTTGGTGGTCGGCAATGAAGCAGAAGACCGCGATCTCGATCCGATTGAGAGCGAAATCTATGCGGTGAACCTGTCTGATCTCTCGCGCAGCGCTCTGACCACGCGAGACGGTCCAGACCTAGCACCATCGGTCTCACCTGATGGGTCTCAGATTGCTTATCTTGGCTATGACGATCTGGTGAAATCGTATCAGCAAGCTGATCTCTATGTGATGAATGCCGATGGGTCGGACGTTGTCGAACTCGCTGCCGATTTTGATCGCGGCTTCAGCACCGTCACCTGGCATCCGAATGGCCGAAGCTTGATCGCCCAAATCGAGAACGCTGGTGTGATCGACGTCATCTCTGTTTCAATGGATGGCGAGATTGACACGATCGTCACGAATGTTGGCGGCACTTCAATTGGTCGTCCCTACGCAGCTGGCTCTTTCACCGTCTCCGACACGCGTCGCCCCGTCATCGCTTACACGGCTGGATCGCCAGACCGACCTGCCGAAATCGCGGTGACCGGCTCGCGTATAAATGATCGCGTTCTGACCGATTTGAATTCCGATGTTCTGGATCATCTCGACATGGCGACGATTGAAGAGATCAAAGTCCCATCCCGCCATGATGGCTTAGAGATCGAGGCTTGGGTCGCGCTCCCACCTGGCTTCGAAGCAGATGGCAGCGCGCCAATGCTGATGGAAATCCATGGCGGTCCGTTCGCCATGTATGGCCCTTACTTCGCGAGCGAGATCCAACGCTTTGCAGCGGAAGGCTATGTGACCGTCTATGTGAACCCGCGCGGTTCGACCGGGTACGGCTCAGACTTCGCGATGGCGATTGATCTCGCATATCCCGGCTATGACTATGAAGACCTGATGAGCGTCACCGACGCCCTGATCGAGCGGAACTATGTCAGCGCAGATCGTCTGTTCGTGACCGGCGGGTCTGGCGGCGGGATCCTAACCGCTTGGATCGTTGGCAAGACGGACCGCTTCGCAGCGGCCGCCACGGTGAAGCCGGTGATCAATTGGATGACCATGGCGCTCTCCGCTGACATTGCGCAGTTCGTGCGTCGTCACTGGATACGTTCAGACCCATGGGAAAACCCAGAGGCCTTCCTAGACCGCTCTCCGATCATGCTGATCGAAGACGTCGTCACACCAACGCTGGTCATGGTCGGTGAAGAAGACTGGCGCACACCAACATGGGAAGCCGAGCAATTCTATACCGCGCTGAAACTCAAAGGCGTCGACACTGCTCTAATCCGCGTGCCTGGCTCCCCGCACTATATCGCTGGGCGTCCATCACGCCTGATCGCGAAGACCGATAATATTATGGGTTGGTTTGCGAAATACGATCCGGCAAAACAAGAGTCGGAAGACTAGATACAAAAAGCCCGCGATCTCGGTCGCGGGCTTTTTTAGTCTTGGGTTTTATGCGTTCGCAGCCTTGGCGGCACGTTTACGCTCATGCGGGTCCAGGTGGACTTTGCGCAGACGGATGCTCTCCGGTGTGACCTCAACCAGCTCATCATCAGCGATGTAAGCGAGCGACCGCTCGAGCGTCATTTGCAGCGGCGGCGTCAAGCGAACCGCTTCGTCTGAGCCACTGGCACGCACGTTAGTGAGCTTCTTGCCTTTGAGGACGTTCACTTCGAGATCATTGTCGCGCGTGTGTTCACCGACAATCATACCCTGATAAACCTTGTCGCCAGGGTGGATCATCATCGGACCACGATCTTCCAAGTTCCAGAGCGCGAAGGCAACCGCCTCGCCTTTATCCATGGCGATGAGCGTGCCCGTGCGACGGCCTTGGATTTTGCCTTTATAGGCCGCGTATTCGAGGAAGACGCGGTTCATGATCGCAGTCCCGCGCGTATCGGTCATCAGCTCGCCCTGGTACCCGATCAGACCGCGCGTTGGCGCGTGGAAGACCATCCGGGTCCGCCCAGCGCCAGACTGTTTCATCTCGATCATTTCGGCTTTGCGCTCAGACAGCTTTTGAACCACCGCGCCGGAGAATTCGTCATCGACATCGATCACAACTTCTTCGATCGGTTCTAAACGCTCTCCGCCATCGCCTTCTTTATAGACAACCTGCGGACGCGAGACGCCAAGTTCATAGCCTTCCCGGCGCATGGTCTCGATCAAGACCGCCAGCTGGAGTTCCCCGCGACCCGATACGATGAAGGATTCAGCTTCCGTTGAGCGCTCAACTTTCAGCGCGACATTACCTTCGGCCTCGCGCTGCAAACGATCCCAGATCACACGGCTGGTAACCTTATCGCCTTCGGTGCCCGCCAGCGGGCTATCATTGACGCGGAAGGTCATAGACAGCGTTGGCGGGTCAATCGGCTGGGCTTCAATCGGGGTGTCGACGCTTGGATCCACAAACGTATCGGCCACGTTGGCTTTTTGCAGCCCAGAGATCGAAACGATGTCGCCGGCTTCACCAACCTCAATCGGCTCACGCTGAAGGCCGCGGAAGGCGAGGACTTTCGAAACACGTCCGCTTTCAATTAAAGAGCCATCCCGCGCCAGTACCTTGACGGTTTGATTTGGTTTCACAGACCCAGAGCTCACCCGGCCGGTTAGAATGCGGCCGAGGAAATTGTCCGCGCCAATTGTCGTGGCGAGCATCCGGAACGGGCCTTCTTCCACTTTAGGCTCGGGCACATGCTTGACGACGAGATCGAAAAGCTCGTCCATATCGGTTCGCTCTTCTTCATACTGGGTCGACATCCAACCGTTCTTCGCCGAGCCGTATAGGATCGGGAAATCTAGCTGGTCATCATCGGCGCCGAGCGCATCGAACAGGTCGAACACTTCGTCGATCACTTCATCCGGACGACGCTCTGGCTTGTCGATTTTGTTGACGGCAACGATTGGGCGCAGGCCAATTTTAAGGGCTTTGGACACCACAAATTTCGTCTGTGGCATCGGGCCTTCAGCCGCGTCTACGAGAACAATCGCGCCATCCACCATAGACAGAATACGCTCAACCTCACCGCCGAAGTCGGCGTGGCCGGGCGTGTCGACAATATTGATCCGCGTGTCGCCCCAAACGACGCTGGTCGTCTTAGCGAGGATGGTAATGCCGCGCTCTTTTTCGAGATCATTGGAGTCCATCATCCGCTCGGACGTGGCTTCGTTCTCCCGGAACGTACCGGACTGTTTAAGCAGGCAATCAACCAGGGTTGTTTTACCGTGGTCCACGTGGGCGATAATCGCGATATTGCGAAGGGAAGTCGGCTCGGTCATCGGGAGGGGCTCTCAAAGCGGTATTTGTCGTTGCGCGCGCCATACACGGGACCGAGGGCTTTGGCTATGGCTTGTGGACACAGGCCGAAGACCGGTCCCCATCTTGGCCCTGACAAATCGTTTGAGTTTGGCTAGTTATGTGACGGGGTGGACAAAAAGAGGGATGCCATGCGTTTGATTTTGCTGGGCCTTATGGCCGTTCTTTTGCTCGGACTGGAAGCAATCGCGGAAAAGCGTATCGCGCTCGTGATCGGCAATAGCGCTTATGAAACAAATGGGTGGACGCTCACCAACCCGGTGAATGACGCTGAACTGATTACCACCTCTCTGGAGCGTGTGGGCTTTGAAGTTCACCAGCTCTTGGACGCTGACCGTAATCAAATGGAAGAGGCGTTTCAGGATCATGCAGATCGTCTGAAAGACGCCGGCGAGGACGCGGTTGGATTCTTTTTCTATGCCGGACACGGCGCGCAGCATCGCGGCTTGAACTATCTCGTCTCCACCGATGCGCGCTTGCGCTCTGCGGCAGATCTGATGCGTCAGCCCAAGCTCGATCTATTGATGGATTATCTGGATTATGCCGGGAACCAGACCAATTTCATCGTACTGGACGCGTGCCGCAACAACCCCCTGCCCGCCTCAATGCGCAGCGCGCCGCAGGGCCTCGCGAGCAGCCAGAAAGTCCGTGGTACCTTGATCGCTTACTCAACCGCGCCCGGCATGGTGGCCGAAGATGGGGAGGGCCGAAACAATAGCTCTTACACCGCATCGCTCGCTACGCTGATCACTGAACCCGGCTATTCCGTTGAGACGATGTTTCGAGTCGTCGCAACGCGGGTTGAAGACCTCACAGAGGGCTTTCAGATCCCGTGGACAGAAAGCGGCCTGCGCGGGGAAGCTGATTTCTGTTTTGCCGGATGCGAACTGCGCGGCGAGAACGACTTAGAGACCGAGGCGCTCGCCGAAGCTGTCTCAAGCAATGACCCAATTATTCTGGAAGTCTTCCTCGATCTCTTCCCGGACACCGAGCATCGTTCTTTCGTGGAATCGCAGAAGCGACAGTTGGAAATCGCGCGCAGCGCCGCACAGGAGATTGAAGACGCAAGAGCAGCCAATGAAGCGGTGCGCGAGATGTTTGGCGTCGACCGGTTGATCTCTGAAATGATCTCGCCTTGGCAAGACGAACCGATGCAGATCACAGCGCGACTCGGCATGGAAACGCGTATCCTCGAAGGTGATCCGGCCTTTGAGAAACTTGAAGACGCGCTTTTTGTCTTCTTCGAAGAGGGCTCCAGCACGCTGTCAGAACAAGCGAAATCGCATCTCGATCTCTACTTTCAGTACACCGCTGATGACCATATTCTTCAGGCCGGTCCCGGCAGTATTTCGATTATTGCCAGCTGCAGCCCGGATGAGCCAAGTGTCGAAATATGCCAGGACCGCGCGTTTAGCGTAGAGCAACATTTGCGCGCTCGCGGCCTGTATGAGACGGCCATTCTGCAGTCGGAAAACTGGGGATCGATCCGCCAAATCTCAGCCGGCGATAGCGGCTTCGATGCGAATGAACTGAACCGCTACGCTGCGATCATGCTGCTCAGCAGATAAACGCTCCGAAAAAAAACCTCAGGTTTGGGTTTATATAATTAGCTTGACTCATAATTATCCAAAATGCTAATTAGCATTTATGGCAAATGAAGTCTTCAAAGCGCTCGGACACCCTTTGCGACGTCAAGTTATGGCGCTGCTACAGAAGGGCCCCAAAAGCTCAGGAGAGTTGGCGGAAGCATTTGACGCGGCATGGCCGACCGTCACACGGCACTTAAACGTGCTCAAAGACGCTGATCTGATCACCGCAGAGCGTCAGGGCACATCCATCATCTATCGCACAAATACCAGCGTCGTCGAAGACGCGGTCACCGCCCTTTTGGGCCTGATTGGCCGCGATAATGGCGATGACGACATCAAGGAGGCCGCAGAATGATCCGCACTGGTTTAATCACATCCGCAATCACGCTCACAATCATGGCCGGGATTTCAATTTGGGCCGGGTCCCAGCTGCCCGCGGATAACATTCCCGTGCATTGGAATGGCGAAGGCGTCGCGGATCGCTATTCAGATAAAAGCGAAGCCTTATTGCTGCTTTGGATGATGCCGGGATCCGCGGCTTTAAGCGCACTGATTTTTGCGCTGCTCCCAAAGATCGAACCGATGCGAGAAAACCTATTCAAAAGCCGCAAAGCCTACACGGCAATTTGGATCACAATCCTGCTTCTATTTCTCGGGATCCAGGGTGGTATCGCTTATATGATGGTGGCGGGCAGCGGCGAAGAGATGCGGTCGAACGAGTTCGTACGCTTCATAATCGCCGGATGTGGGATCATGTTCATCATCATGGGCAATTATTTGCCAAAGACCCGCCAGAACTGGTTTTTCGGGATCCGCACCCCCTGGACACTGTCGAGCGAGTTTACCTGGGAAAAGACGCACAGACTGGCCGGGCGCTTATTCTTTCTAACCGGGTTTATCTGCCTTATCAGCGCGTTCATTGTGAACGGCATTGGCCTTGTGTTTGTTGTGACAGGCGCAGCGCTCGGAACAGCGCTCATTAGCGCCGTCTATTCCTTTATCGTGTATCAAAGCGCGCCAGATAAGCGCGTCAGCCCTGACTATATCGTCTAGCGCTCTTCGATGGTCTCTTGGGCTTCGAGCATCACGGCAGGCGTATCATTGTCGAGCATTTCCATAGGTTTTGCGGCCGCAGCCTTAGCGCTTGCCCAGTCACCTGCATTGACCCGCACCGCGTAAGCTCGGGTCTCAAACACACCGTCATCAGGGCGCGCTGTCGCTTGAACATTGATGTAATGGACACCGTCTGACTGCGGCTGGAAATCAATTCGCCATGCATGGGTCGTCGCATCCGACATACCAAGCTCAACGACGCGGTTTGCCCCGAAGACTTCGAGACCGTCCCCGCCAGTTGCTTCCAGCGTTAGCGTGCCACTCGGGTACCCTTCGTTCACAGTGATCTCGACCGATCCATTTTCGCCGACCGCTGCAGATTTCACATCTGAATGGGAAAACGTCACCGAAGCGCCGGGTTTAATCGTGCTGATTGCTGGCCCAAGCGTCACTTTCTTAGTCGGCGTTTCAGCGGTCACCTCAGTGACTTCAATCACGGCGCTGTCCGATCCCGATTGCTGGGCGCAGGCCGTAACAAGCGATACCGTCGCCATCGAAAGAAGACCGAATGTTTGTGTCGTCTTGATCATGATCTCTGGCCTTCTCTTCCTAGGCTACCGTGAAGCTGAAACAGCTATCCGCGGCCGTGTCGGTTTCGAAATTGTTGAAGTCGAAAATCTCGATCGCATAAGTCCCTGCGTCGAGCGTACCAGTCCAAACTTCAGACCCGTCATCGCTTGATTCCGCCAGACGGCTCTGTCCGCGATTATCTCTCGTGAAGAGTCTTCCGGTTTCCCAAATCCGGAAATCCGGATCCGTCGTGCCGGTGGCTGGACCTGAGGTCTCTGTCGCTGTCATGGTCAGCGCAGTGGTTGAGGTCAGCGTGAGCGTAATGAATTCACGAACCCCGTGCTTGTTGGTGTCGCCATTGACTGCGGTGGAACAAACGGTCACCGCGCTACCGCCGAGCGTTGAGGTTTTATAGAGCGGAAGCGATTGCGGAAGGTCACCATTATTGGTCTCTCCAACACCGCGAGAGCCGGTCCCATTGATATCTTCTGCATTCAACAGAGTTGTGAGCGCGGCAGCATCAACAGTTGGCTCATCACGAACGCGATCGGCAAAGGCGAAGATCGTCGTGAAGTCTGGATTATTGATGTAATTGGGATCGGTGAATGCATTATAGATCGGTGCAAGCCCGCCACCAATCGTATCTGCGCCATCATCTGCGCTATCAAAGATATCGTAGAGGATTTGTTGGATCGAAGCTTCGTTAAACCAACCTGAGTCCCGTGGACCGCTTGTTGGCACATCAGTCAGGTCCGTTTCAACACTGAACGCAAACCCGCTTGATTGCTGCGCGCCTGTCGTGTCGCGGTAGACAGGATCATCCAAAATCATTCCAGAGAAGGCATTTCCCCAGCCCTCACCAAACGACAAACGCGGGTCGAGTCTTGGGGTCAGGCTGTGAGACCCACCAGGCGAGTCCGCTCGCGCCAGTTGATCCTCGAAATAGTGACCGAACTCGTGAACGACGACATGCGTGTCATACTCGTCGGTATCATTGTCTGCAGCCCCTAGGATCCGGATCGTTGGGACCCCGCCGCTGCGCGTGTAAGAAGATGTTCCGATTTCGCCATCGGCAACATTCCCGCTGGTCGGCACATTATTGACGCTCCAGAAGACCTGGAGCGCTGGGAAATTCACATCCGCATCGACAGCAGCGATATCTGATACAGCCTCATAGATGCCATCCAGGATCGCAAAAGGCGCAGCCGCACGTGCCGCATCAGACGTGTAGCCGCCAGCGCCAGCGTTCAAAGTCTGATCCCAGCCTGATCCTGCATTGAGGTTGCGGGTTGAGTCTGCTGCGCCGGACGACGTCAAACTGCCGTTCAAAACATAGATGGCGTTGCTGCTCGTATTATCGACGACCCGAATATCCCAGGTCGCGCCGGTGGTGCTGATCATCTCACTGCGAACCCGCACGCGCACGTCGGTGTTTGAATTCACAGAGACTGAGTAGTTTCCGTTTGTATCGGTCGTATCCGTATCCAGCACAGTCCCGCCCGCATCGACTACTTCCACGGTGACGCCGCGCGCCGGGTCTTGGGTGATCGCGTTATAATTCAATTGCGAAGACACCACGCGAGAGTCTGTTCCAGCCGCAATCTGATGAGGCACTTTGTCGAACGAGATTTGCCCTGAGATCTCAACCGATCCAGCCGGAGGAGGCGGCGGAGGGGGAGGCGGGGGTGGAGGTGGCGGCGGAGGAGGCGGCGGCGGAGGGGGCGGTGATACTTGTGTCGGCGGCGCGGGCGATGCACCGCCTCCTCCACCGCCGCAAGCAGCAACCAGGCCCGTCGCGATGACTAAAGCAGTCGCGTTTACAACGCCCTTGAATTTTGGTGATCGGTAATGAGTCACGTGCGTTCTCCCGGCAATCTATACAACCTTAGCGGGAATTCCTTTGCTCGACGACTAGTGAAAGGTTAACGCGTTTTGTATTCCCAGCGTCTCACTTTTGTTGAAGTCGCCCACGGTTGCAAGGTGTCAGGTCAGCGATGACAGAAATTTGAGGAAGCGTGTGCGCTTAGGTCGTTCAAATGCACCTCACGGGCGCTCCTTGAACGTCAGAAAGCGCAGAGAAAAATCTCTGCGCCTCCCGCTCTCGCCCGCGTCATGTCCCGTGCCTGCGGGGGAAAATGGTACTCTACTTAACGGTTAGACCCTTTGCGATCTTTGACGTCTTCTTCTTCGGCAACAGCGCGATCTTCAGCATCAAACTCGATCTCTTCAGAGACGCCTTTGCCATAATCACGGGCTTTCTTCGCAAGACGCTCTTGCGTGACAGACAGTGTGCCTGCGCTAACAGCCATTTGCTTGCTGGAGCTGACGCCAACTGCATCGGCGTCTCCGAAGCTCGCGAATTCTGCGCCCAGGAAGACAACCTCCCACCCGCGGGCTTCTGCCCGATCTAGCGCGGCTTTAGCGCCTTCGCGTGTCACTTCGCGGGATGAGTTCTCATGACCATCGGTCATAATCACGATCACCGCTTTTTCCGGATTATCTGCCTCAGCCATTGTGATGGTGCGATTGATTGCATCAAAGAGGGGGGTCATGCCGCGCGGGCTGACCTCGTCATTCGTCACATTGTCCCAAGCATCAGGCTGGATCTCTTTTCGAAGAACATCGAACTGGAATCCCTCTTGATGGTCGAAGACCGCTAGGGTCACGGAGGTCTCAAGATCATCGGCTTCGCCCTCTTCAACTTTGCCGACGGCGGCGGCATAGGCATTTACCGAGCCTAGCGCCTCGTCCCAAATGTCAGACATTGAGCCAGTACGGTCGAGGAGGATGTAGGAGGAAACAGCATTCATGATGGGCGTTTGATCAATTGGTTCAGGGGAAGGTTTGGTTTTCGCCTGGGCCCCGAAGGCCATGGCGGCAGCGGCAATCACGCCGGCGACAGTCAAGCTGGTGCGTTTCATCTGGTGCGTCTCCCATTCATTCTTCGAGTGAGATGACATTCGCTGGCAAACAAGGCGGCGGACTGGCCGCAAACAAGGCTTTTTCACCTTACTTGTGTCGACAGTGCCCGAATTCAGTCATGCCACGTTCAGGTTCAGCGCGACGCCCCTTGCGCTCCCGCACGGTCCGCGCCATACGCGCCTGAATCTTAAAAACCGTTCGATGGAGTTGACCATGTCCTCTGCGCCCAAAAAAGTTGTGCTCGCCTATTCCGGAGGGCTCGACACCTCCATCATCCTAAAATGGCTGCAAACCGAGTTTGGCGCCGAGGTGATCACCTTCACCGCAGATCTCGGCCAAGGCGAAGAAATCGAACCTGCCCGGGCGAAAGCGATCGCAGCCGGAGTCAAACCAGAGAACGTCTTCATCGAGGATGTCCGCGAAGAGTTTGTCCGCGACTATGTCTTTCCGATGTTCCGCGCCAATGCCGTTTATGAAGGCGTTTACCTGCTGGGCACGTCTATTGCGCGCCCGCTCATCGCCAAGCGCCAGATCGAGATTGCAGACCAAATGGGCGCCGACGCCGTCTGTCATGGCGCAACCGGTAAAGGAAATGACCAGGTTCGCTTCGAGCTTGGTTATTATGGCCTGAACCCAGACATCAAAGTCATCGCCCCATGGCGCGACTGGGAGTTCAAGTCTCGCACCGATTTGCTGGCTTTCGCTGAGAGCCAGGGCATTGAGATCACCAAGGACAAACGCGGCGAAGCGCCTTTCTCAGTCGATGCGAACCTCCTGCACTCTTCGTCAGAAGGTAAAGTTCTAGAAGACCCAGCCGAAGCGGCGCCCGAATTCGTCCACTTGCGCACCGTTGCGCCAGAGGATGCGCCGGACGAGCCTGAAATCGTCACCATCGGATTTGAAAAAGGCGACGCCTGCGCGATCAATGGCGAGGCGATGAGCCCGGCCACGATCCTGACAAAGCTCAATGAGCTGGGCCGCAAGCACGGCATTGGCCGCCTCGACCTTTTGGAAAATCGCTTTGTCGGGATGAAGTCGCGCGGCATCTATGAAACACCAGGCGGCACAATCCTGCTGACCGCCCACCGCGGCATGGAATCGATCACATTGGATCGCGGCGCCGGTCACCTGAAAGACGAACTGATGCCACGCTATGCAGAGCTGATTTATAATGGCTTCTGGTGGAGCCCTGAGCGCGAAATGTTGCAAGCCGCCATCGATCACTCACAACGCTTCGTCACCGGCGAAGTGAAAGTGAAGCTGTACAAAGGCGGCGTCCACCTTGTCGGCCGCGATAGCCCGTACTCGCTCTACCGCGAAGACATCGTGACGTTTGAGGACGATCACGGCGCTTACGATCAGAAGGACGCCGAGGGCTTTATCAAACTCAACGCGCTGCGCCTGCGAATCCTCGCCGGACGCGACCGGAAGTTTGGGAAGAACGGGTAAACAGCAGCGGCGGTTAAACGCCTCCACTAGCGCTCCCCACGGCTTGTCCGTGGGGTCCAGCTTTAAATCTGCACACTAAGATCGAGGGCGATAAGACCTCTCCCGATTTCAGTAGAGAATCCGGATGATGGATTGCCCAGACGAGCTGGGCAAAGCGCTTGAAGGAGGGAGCTCGGCAAACAGGGACCTCCTGAGATGCTGAGATATTGAACCGACAAGACGACCATGCACAGTCTATGTATGGCTCGATTTGATTTCATCGCCGCATACATCATGGCCAATCGGAAGAATGGCGCGATCTATACCGGGTGCAGCTCTGATCTTCCGGTGCGCGTCGGACAGCATAAAAACGGCCTCGGATCGAAATTCACGAAGCAATATGGCTGTACGAAATTGGTTTGGTACCAGCGTTTTGATGAGATGCCACTCGCCGTGCACCGAGAGAAGCAGATCAAAAACTGGCGGCGCCAGTGGAAAATCAACCTGATTGAAAAAGCAAATCCAATTTGGGTAGATCTTTCGCGAGACTTGGTTTGAGGACCTTTCCTCTTGCTCCAACCGAACAGTTCCTCCAAATCTTTTGAATCAACTCACCGAGAGGAGCCGACCATATGACCATGAGAAAGCGCCCCTCAATCCGCGGATTTGCGGCAGCTTTGATAAGCCTCACGATGACCGCAGCATGTGCCACAGCACAGACTTCGCCTGCGCAAGAGAGCGCTCCTGAACCAGTCTCCTCCATCTCCACCGCCCCTATCGCGTTCGGGCCTGACGCCCCCTTCGCGACAGAGATCTACAATTTCTTTGTGCAGGACGAGGTCTTTACGCCCACCGCTTGTCGAACTGTCTTTACCGGCAGCTCCAGTATCCGGTTCTGGTTCGACCTGGATGACGACTTCCCCGGCCTAAACGCGCTCAATCGCGGGTTTGGTGGATCTGAAATCACGCATGTGATCGGGTATTTCGACTTCCTGCTGACCAAGCACCAACCGCGTGAGATCATCTTCTATGCAGGCGAGAACGACCTCAACGCAGGCGCGAGCCCTGAAGATGTCGCCGAACGGTTTTCCGTCTTCATGGATATGAAAAACGAACGCATTGGTGACTCACCGGTCTACTTCCTGTCGATCAAGCCATCTTTTGCTCGCGTCTCAGAGCTGGGCGCACAGACAGAGGCCAACGCACTGATCAAAGCCGCCGCCGAAACCCGCGATGATTTGATCTTTGTAGATATCGCAGCGCCCATGATGGACGGCGATACGCCCAAGCGGATCTTCATCTCCGACCAGCTTCATATGAATTTGGCGGGCTATGAGATTTGGACCGAAACTCTGGGTCCGCTCTTAAGCGACCCAAATCGCCCAAAGCGTAGTGGTTGCTAGACAAGTTCGGCCTTGCGCCAGCACGCTCTACGCCCCAAATGCCATGAAACCTTTCGGCTGGAGGAGCCCGCTATATGACCACCCCTATCTATAAATCGACCATTGGCGTGATGATCCGCCAGGCGGAAGCCTTGGTTGGCATTATGGCCGCTGGCCGTGAGCATCTTGGCGACGGCGCGGATGCGTTCATCAACGAAAAGCTGATCGACGACATGCTGCCCTTCTCGTTCCAGATCCGCGCGGTATGCCACTCAAGCTATGGCAACATCGAAGCGGTGCGTGCGGGACAAGCTGGCCCTCCCGGAGCCATGGAAATCGAGTCCTATGCGCAGCTGGAGACCATGCTCAAGGAGACGATCGAGCAGCTAAAAGCGATTGATCCAGCGGAACTTGATACACTGATGGAGAAAGACCTGATCTTCGTCCTCGGCGACTTCAAACTGCCGTTCAAAGGTCTCGGCTTCATGACGTCGTTCGCGATGCCGAACTTCTTCTTCCACATGACCACGGCTTACAATCTACTCCGCCAAAAGGGCGTCCCGATTGGAAAGCGCGAGTATCTCGGCGCGATGGACCTGAATATGGGCTAAGGCGCTCCAGAGCAGCATATAGAAAAACCCCGGACGCCATTAGCTTCCGGGGTTTTTTGATGTCTAGGTTTCAGACTATCCCGCGTGGAAGAGCGAGGTAATCACATCTGTGCCAGCTGCGCCGCCAGAGCGACGACGACGGCGACGGCGCATGCGTGATTGCAGCTCATCGCGCGCCACTTTCAGCGGCTGTGCGTCGGCTTCTTTGGCTTCTAGTTCTTTGCGGTTCTCACAGAACTCCGCATAGGCTTCGAGTTCTGGCTGCAGGTCCATCGCGGCCAGGTCGACCATGATCGTATCATCGAGGAAGCCAATGCCCGGCAACTCATCAGGAATGATATCGTTCGGGTCTGCAAAATACGCCAAGACTTCCAGAACCCGCTCGCGGTCATCATTCTCGAGATTCCAGTCGCGGTCTTTCAGCATGTCGACCATATTCTGAAGCGTCAGCATCCGCGACACCACGAAGGTTGGCGGATCGCTTTCGAGCGCTTTGACCGCCAGGGCCTCTGCCGCCAGGATCACACGATCATCATCTCTCAATGCACGGTTCTTGCGCGCCTTAGAGAGGCGGTTGCGAAAATACTCGATGTCCTTTGGACCGAGTTCGAAATTGATACGAAGCATGTCGCCTTGTACGTCCATATGCTTGGTCTCCCCATTGCATTTATTGCAGCGCACGTTGCCCAGAGATGCCCGCAGATGCAAGCAAGAAATAAGTCCCGATCCTAAGGAATTGGGTTGCTTTTCAACAATTTTCCCGCGATGCGTGCAGCATTATGCCTATTCGACCTTACCGACCTGACGATTTCGCCGCTCTGTTCGCAGCGAACGAAGCCTCTGTTCCCGGCGTGGGCGCCGAAACAGAAGACAGCCTTGCGAAATGGATCTCTCTGTCGACTTGCCTGGTGGCGACAGATGACGACGATCAGGCCCTCGGATTCATCACCGTGATGGAGCTTGGCCAGCCCGCCTATGACAGCCCAAATATGCGCTGGTTCGAGACTTATGCCGAGGAGACCCGCAAATCGGTTGTCTATGTCGACCGGATCGCGCTCTCACCCGCGGCGCGCGGCCAAAGGCTTGGGGAGGCTTTGTACCAAGCAGCTTTCGACCATTTCAAATCGCGCGATGAGATTGGGTGCGAAGTTAATACACTACCGCCGAATCCTGGCTCGCACCGGTTCCATAACCGGCTTGGCTTTCAAAGCGTCGGTGAAAGCACGTATCGCAAGGGTGAAAAGGCGGTGATGTTTTACGCCCGCCCTCTTGGCTAAACGGCTGCCACTTTTTGCTCAATCGCGCCGAAGATCGACTTTCCTGAAGCGTCCAACATTTCCATGCGGACTGTGTCACCAGGCTTCATGAAAGGGGTTTTAAACTCGCCGGTCGCGATTTTCTCGATCATACGGATTTCCGCGATGCAGGAATAGCCGAGGCCGCCTTCGCTTACCGGCTTTCCAGGACCACCATCAGCGCCTTTATTGGACACGGTTCCAGAGCCGATCACCGTGCCCGCGCTCAAAGGCCGGGTCTTGGCGGCATGCGCCACAAGACGCGCGAGAGAGAAGGTCGCGTCTTCAGCCGCTTCGGCGCGGCCAAAGGCTTCGCCATTATAATCCACCCGCAGCGGGTGATGGACGAGATTATCTTTCCAAGCATCGCCGAGCTCTTCTGGCGTCACAGCAACGGGTGAAAACGCGCTTGGTGGTTTAGATTGGAAGAAACCAAACCCTTTGGCCAGCTCTGGTGGGATCAATCCACGCAAGGAAACGTCATTGCAAAGCATGATAAGTTTGATGTGATCTGCGGCCTCTGCCTCCGTCACACCCATCGGGACATCATCGGTAATCACCGCGATCTCACCTTCCATGTCGCAGCCCCAAGCAATATCGCCGAGCGGGATATCATCACGGGGCCCGAGGAACGCATCCGAGCCCCCCTGATACATAAGTGGGTCGTCGTAGAAGCTTTCTGGCACTTCCGCGCCGCGGGCTTTCCGGACCAGCTCGACATGATTGATATAGGCAGACCCGTCCGCCCACTGATAAGCGCGCGGCAGCGGGCTTTCGCAATCATGCTCGTGAAACCGGAAGGTCGGGACAGAGCCAAGCTCCACCCCTTCCGCCATGCGGGCAAGGCGCGGCGCAACCGATTCCCAATCATCCAAAGCAGCCTGCAGCGTCGGGACGATCCGCGCGGCATCTGTGCAGCGGGTCAGGTCTTTCGACACAACAACGAGACGCCCGTCCCGCGAGCCATTCTTAAGGGTGGCGAGTTTCATGTAACTAGCTCTCCATTTCGTGCGTAATTTTCTCTAACTCAGCTTCTAAGATGCCAAGGCAATCCTCAACTAAGCTCTCCATAAAGATTATTCGGTCGTTGCCATCTGATCTGACAACAACTTGCGGAGGTCCTCCAAACCGACCCTCGCCGAACGCGCCGTCGCCATAACCAACAGCAGATACCGAAAGTTGGTTTGCTTCCGCGATGAGCGGCGTAAATCTTGTCAAATTCACGTGCTTAATAGCCTTCGCAACATCTCGCAGAAGTCTAAAATCTTCGCTGCGTGAAGCTAGTTCAGCCCTGAATGCGGTATCATCCTTGGTGCTTGACAGCGATGCCGCACGCCCATTCTTCCCCCACCAAAATATATGCGCAGAGAATGCATCGACACTATGGATAGCATTTAAGGCCAATCGTAGGTCCGAATAGGAGGCACCCCATTCGGCAATGTTTGGGCGAACAACAACCTTCAAGAACACTCGAGGATCGCTCAACGGGCTAGGCGCGTCCTCCACTTCACTAGCTCTCTGCCTTGATTTTTTCGTGCAGCCAAGCTGCGTGGCGCGGGGCTTTTTTCGTCTGGCTCCACTCTTCGAGCATTTCGGGCGCGACGCGCTTAAGCTCCGCATACTGATCAGGCGTACCGATATCGCAAGCGAGTTCCAGGCGGTGACCGTTTGGGTCAAAGAAATAGATCGATTTGAAAATGCCGTGATGGGTCGGCCCGAGGACGTCTAAACCATGCGCCTCAGCACGCTCTTTCGCCGCCACAAGCTCTTCCATTGAGCCAACTTTAAAAGCGATATGCTGCACCCATTGTGGGGTGTTTTCATCACGGCCCATATCCGGCTGCTGCGGCAGCTCAAAGAAAGCCAGCACATTGCCGTTTCCGGCGTCTAGGAAGATGTGCATGTACGGATCATAGGCGCCTGTCGACGGCACGTGGTCTTCGGCGATTGCGAGCTGAAAATCCATGCCAAGCACGTCGTGATAGAACTCGACCGTCTCTTTAGCGTCTTTGCAGCGATAGGCGACATGGTGGACGCCTTGAAGGTTGGGGACTTTACTCATCTGTGTCGCTCCGTTTTGGGAATAGCGTCATGCCGATTACAGCGCCAATCAACCCGCCGATCGCCCCCGCGGCGGCACTGGCGCCATATTCCAATGGTCCCTCAAATGTGATGAACATGTCTTTCAAGTATCCCGCACCGATGGCACCGAGCAGAAAGATCACAATCGCTGGCCAGGACAATCGGCTCACTAGGCAGGCTCCTCAACGGCAAGAACGCCGCGTTCAACCTGATCACGTTCAATGGATTCGAACAAGGCTTTGAAATTCCCCTCGCCGAAGCCGTCTTTATAGTCGCCGACCCGCTGGATGAACTCAAAGAAAACCGGGCCGAGCTGTGGCTGCGCGAAGATTTGAAGCAGCAGGCGTGGCTCGCCGCCATCGGTTGTCCCATCCAGCAAGATACCGCGCGTTTTCAACTCGGCTTCAGGCTGACCATGACCGGGGAGGCGCTCGGACAGCATTTTGTAATAGGTTTCCGGCGGCGCCGTCATGAACGGGACGCCTTGCTTTTGCAGCTTGTCCCAGCAGGCGACCAGATCGTCACAGATCAGCGCAATGTGCTGGATCCCTTCGCCATTAAACTCACGCAGGAATTCTTCGATCTGGCCTTTGCCGCCCTCGCCTTCTTCGTTCAGCGGGATGCGGATTTTGCCGTCAGGCGCCGTTAGCGCTTTCGAGGTCAGGCCGGTATATTCGCCCTTAATGTCGAAATAGCGGATCTCTTGGAAGTTGAAGAGCGTCTCGTAAAAGTCCGACCAATATTTCATCCGGCCGCCATACACATTGTGGGTCAGGTGATCGACGAGCTGGAACCCGCAGCCTTCTGGATTGCGATCAACGCCGGGAAGATAGTCGAAATCGATGTCGTAAATCGTGTGGCTGCCCTCTCCGTCGGCGTAGCGATCGATCAAATAGATGATCGAGCTGCCAATCCCGCGAATGCCTGGAATGTGAAGCTCCATCGGGCCTGTTTCGACGGTGACAGGTTCAGCGCCTTGGGCGATCAAATGCTCATACGCCTTTGAGGCGTTGCGGACGCGAAAGCCCATACCGCAGGCGCTTGGCCCGTGCTCGCGCGAGAAATACCAAGCGGCAGAGCGCGGCTCGTAATTGGTAATGAAGTTGATGCCGCCCTGGCGCCAAAGCTCAACGTCTTTCGAGCGGTGGCGCGCAATCTTGGTAAAGCCCATGCTTTCAAAGACCGGCTCTAGAAGGCCCTTCTCTGGTGCTGAGAACTCAATGAATTCAAACCCGTCCAAACCCGCTGGATTGTCGAACAAATCGGCCATGACCGTGCCTCCATACATCTCTGTTTTCGCTTCGAATTGAGCTGTAACAGAAATTAGTTGCATATGCAACTATATGGATTTGGACTGGCCTCTTCTGTAAAGTCGGGTCAAAAGACAAGGATGACCCCGGACGCGTTTGAGAGCTTAAAACAGGCCTGCGAAGCTTTTGTGCAGCGCCCCGGAACGGTTGCCGTGATTGCGCAGCCCAAGGCTGATCCCTCCCAAACCGTGTCACTCAACGCGTCGGTGAAGCTGCCGTCCGCGAGCGTCATCAAAGCGGCGATTGCGTGCGCCGCGGTCGACAAAGCGGGATTGGATCTGACGCAGCCGATCAAACGCGGTGATTTGGACGAGACCTTCTATTGCTCCATTCTGCACGCCTTTGATCCGGAGGACACACTCACCTTAAAGAGCCTGATCGGCCTGATGCTGATCGTCAGCGACAACCCGGCCACGACCGCCGTCCTAGAGCGCGTGGGCATGAACACGGTTAATGCCTGGCTGTCAGAGAATGGGATGCCCGATACGCATATAGAGGTTGGCTTTGACGACGCCTCACTCGGCGCGCCGCTGCGGGCGAATTTAACCACAGCGACCGACTGCCTGACCCTGCTCCACCTGATCGACCAGACCCCGCGCTATGATTTCATCAAGCGGATGCTCGCCAACAATCTCCGCAATGAACGGATCCCGAAACGCCTGCCTGACGACGCCGTCATCGCCCACAAGACCGGGACGCTAAATGGCTTGGTCCACGATATCGCCATCATAGACAGCCCCGTCGCGGCTTACTATTTAGTTGTCCTGGCGGATGGATTGGACGATGACGCCGCATTTGCGCGGGACTTGGCGGCGTTTTCGGAGACGGTTTATGGGCTGATGCGGGGGTGAGGCGTTTAATGAGGTGATTCACAAAGGCTTAGAGCGGGATGTCCGTTTTGGATCAAATACGGACATTGGCAGAGCGACCTCAATTCGGCCTCTCTTTAGTGGCTACGCTGGCTATTGTCGTCGCCAACAACCATCCCATAGCACAAAGTACTGACATCCTTAAATCTCTATCGATGAAATAAATTAGACCCGCGTACGTTGCGCCACCGATTATACCATTGATTAGAAACCGATTTAATTTCACGTTCGCAGCCCTTCAATTTTCGATTACTAAATTAGTGTTACAGCGCGAACAAACAATTTGAAACAATTACTCCAGATTTTTTGGATTGTCTCGCTTTTTCGAGGTCGTTATGTAGCGTCGCCTGAAGTGTAACGGGGATGCGACTTATCTTTTTTGGATCAAGAGCGTACATCGGCATGCAACGCCATTAGGATTGTCCATAGGGTATGAAAACTATCAAAATACCAAACTCATTTAGCAGCAAAGAAGAGCTGATTGAGCATTTTGCCAAAGGTCTCCTATTTCCCGAGTTTTACAGTCTGAACTGGGACTCGTTTGCATCATGTCTGTCTGAGATATTGGAGGTCGATGAGTTGGATATTCACGTCGAGCATATCGGGTGGAGTGAGACGCAGTACAAATCCCTTCACTCGTATCGAATGATTTTGCTGGACATTCTTCTCATAAACAAAAATTTCACTGTGAATTTCTGATTGGCATCTGCTTTGGCGCCGAATGCTGACCCTAAGTCAGGAGCAGTTGTCAAGATTCGGATATTGCTCGAAATCGGTTATGGGCTTTGTTGATGTTGCCGCCAGAAGATGATCTCGAAGAAAGACAACGTGCATGGGATGCGATGCACGTGCTGTTTCTTGATACCGATGTCGATGCCTTTTACCTAGACGATGCTGCGAAGAAGTGTGCAGAGACGCGGTATTCGGTGGAGGAATTGGAGGTGATCTTCTGGCGGGAGGTATACCCGACTATGCGCTCTAACCTTTGGGATGTAGCAGGAGAATGGACGCCTTTGGACATTGAGGGTCTAAGCAAAGCGATTCTTAAACAGCACAAATTTGGACGACAACTTTGGTTTCGCGAGTTGCATTCATACCCAACCGAATGTTGGAACAAGTTGCGGGATAAAGTCGTTCGGTTTCGTGATGCGCATTAAACAATGTCCGCTTTGACGCCGTAAGCAGACTCTCTTCCGGCGACATACACCAGCGCCGACTAACGCCGCTGCAGCAGCCGCGCATCTTGCGGCACAGGGTCTTCGAAGGTCTTGATTGTATCGCTGACCGCTTCTGAGATCAGGTGATCGATCAGCTCCGGGAAAAGGAGCGGCTCAGCGGCGGCTTCCCACAAGAAGAAGCCATAAGAACCAGGGATGGCATTGATCTCGTTGAACCAGAGCTCGCCGGTCTCTTGGTTGCACATGAAGTCGATGCGCGGAGCACCGCGTTTGCCGAGGGCGGCGAAGGTCTTGGCGGCATAGTCATAGATGCGGTCACGCAGTTCATCCGGGATGTCGGGGTTGATGTCGCGGGTGAGCGACAGCATGCCCTCGGACGGTTTGAACGCGCCTTTAGTGCCCCCATCGGCCGAGAGATATTTCTCCCGGAAATCCAGCAGTTCCGCGCCAGATTTCGGACGCTCAATTGCGGAGAACTTGATCTGTCCATCCTTGGCGATCATCGCGATATTGTACTCAACCAAGTTCTGAACCTGCGGCTCGATCAGGGCGAGCGTGTCTTTCTTGAGCACGTATTCGATCAGCGGCCAGACATCCTCATTCTCGCTTTTGGCGAGGCCCACACCAACACTCGAGCCGAGATTGGCGGGCTTGATGATGACGGGGAACCCGAACGAGTCCTTGACCTCTTTCAGCACCTCTTCGGGTCGGTGAACGCGCTCTCGGTCGACAGTGACTTGCGGTAACACATTCACGCCCGCGGCTTTTACGAGCGCTTTGGTGACGTCTTTTCGCATCGCGATGGATGCGCTGGAGGCGGACAGGCCTGTGACCGGAATGCCGAGCAGCTCAAAATAAGCTTGAATGCGGCCATCCTCGCCAAAGGTTCCATGAAAAACGGGCATGACCACATCTACGGCCTGGATGACAGTTCCATCCATCGCGCAGATCACCGGCCCATTATCCCCCCAGCGAAACGTCACTTGCTGGCCGAGCGGCGGGCGCGGGCGGTATTTGGCAATGTCGCGCAAGCTGGAGCCGATCCAAAACCGGTTGGCGAAATCCATATAGACCGGCAAGATATCGAGGCCGCGCACATCAGCGGCGTCCATCAATTGGTGGGCGCTGACGACGCTAACATCGTGTTCGGAGCTTGCACCCCCAAAAATCACCACAGTTTTCAACAGTTTTGCCAATTTTTCACCAGTCTTAAGTCTTAAGCGCGCTTACTGTATTAAAGAGCGAATCGTTGAGCGGGATCAAGCGCACCTATGAGCACTGCATTGAAGCCAAATTTGGTTCAAATTGGGGACTCGACTAAGCCCGCCATCGTATTCGGCCATGGCTGGGGACGGACCTATAATGATTTCATCCCGGTGGCGGAGGCTTTAGCCCCCGTCGCGCGC
This sequence comes from Henriciella sp., assembly GCA_013213785.1. Taxonomy (GTDB): domain Bacteria; phylum Pseudomonadota; class Alphaproteobacteria; order Caulobacterales; family Hyphomonadaceae; genus Henriciella. The sequence goes on from JABSPZ010000007.1 coordinate 161,511, forward strand.
AGCTATTTGCTCGACTTTCCAGGCTTTGGCGACAGCCCACGCCCCGACGAAGCTTGGGGCACTGAGGACTATGCCAAGCATATGATCGCGTTTCTTCGCGATGAGTATGGATTGAATGAGTATACTTGGGTCGGGCATTCCTTCGGTGGCCGCGTCGGCATGCGGATCGCCGCAAAGCACCCTGGCCTGATCAATCATCTGGTCCTGGTCGCGTCCGCTGGCGTCCCGCGAACCCGGTCGAGCTGGCAGAAACTGCGCGGCAAACGCAAAGGCTGGGAATTCAAGTTCAAGAAATCCATGGCGAAAACGCCGGAAGCCCTCGACGCGCTAGAGAAGCAATATGGAAGCCTCGACTATGTCCACAGCCGCGAGATCGGTATGCGAGACATCTTCGTGCGTACCGTGAATGAAGATCAGACCAGCTCGCTGGGCCAGATCGCTTGCCCGACGACAGCTATTTATGGCGGGCAGGATTTCGAAACGCCGGTTGAGGTTGGCCAAAAGATTGTCGCTGGTATTCCGGATGCGTCGCTCATTGTCTGCCCGCATTATGATCACATCTCGATCCTGGATCGCGGGCGTCATCAAATCGCGCTTAGCATCAAAGAAAAACTCAGGAGCGCGTAGACGATTATGACCTACTTATTCTTTGCGCTCTTCCTGATCAGCCTCGCCGGATTTGGCATGGTGCGGATCAACACGATCCTCACCTATTTCCAACAAGAAGAGTATGACAGCTCACGGTTCACCGGCGCCGTATTCCGGGTTCGTTTGTACGATGTACTGGCAACGCTGGGCCTGATTGCGCTCTTCGCCGCGCAGCATTTTATCGGTCTTGGACCCTATGTCTGGTTGATTGCAGCAGGGCTTCTGGCCGCCATAGCGCTGCGCGAACGCGGTTATTCGTATAAGAAAAAGCTCGTCGCGACGGAGCGTCTGAAGCGTATTCGGCGGCTGGCGCGCGGTTTCTATTTGCTCAGCCTTGGTCTGGTAATTGTGCACGCCTATACGGCGCTCATCGTGATCCAGATGATCCCGCTTTTCATAATGCTCGCCAATCGCTTGCTGCGCCCGATGCAGGAGCAAATCAATCAGGGTTTTATCGACCAAGCAACGGACAAGCTTGAGACCTTTAAGCCGGTCACAATTGGCATCACAGGCTCGTTCGGGAAAACGACGACCAAGCATATCTTAGCAGAAGTGTTGGAGTCCGCGGGTCCGGTCTTCTATAGTCCGGGCAGCATCAATACGGTGCTCGGCTTGACCCGAAACATCCGCGAAAAGCTTCAACGCGGCCACAAACACTTCATCGCTGAGATGGGCGCTTACGGCATCGGATCGATCAAACGACTTTGCGACTTCTGCGATCCAGAGGTCGCCATCGTTACGGCGATTGGTGACGCACACACCGAACGATTTGGCAGCATAAAGAATATCGCGCGCGCCAAGTCTGAATTGGTCGAACATGTTTGCGCACGCGGCGGCCCGTCGGTCATCCCGGTCGAAATTTTGGCGCATAAACCGTTTGCGGATCTCAAAGCCGCATACCCTGACTTGGTCAAAACCGTTGGCCACGAAGAGAGCGCTGACTTTCAAATCACCAAAGCCGAACTGGAAGACGGCAACTGGGCGATCGAAATTCAGCCCAGAAGCGAGCCTGGCGCCGCGCCGATTCATTACACACTTCCACTGCTCGGCGACCATAATATCCTAAACTCAGCCCTTTCGGTTGTCTTGACCTATTTGGTGAGCCCGCAGACAGCGAGCCGGATCGCCGCTTTCTCTAAAGATGTTGAGCAGGTTCAGCATCGCTTGCAGAAGATCGACAATCCAGGCCAACCCCTGATCCTCGATGACGCTTACAATTCCAATGAAATTGGTTTCAAGAACGCCGTTAAAGTTTTGCGGAAACTGGCAGATCAGCGCGGTGGTAAAGCTGTGTTGGTCACCCCTGGTGTTGCCGAACTTGGGCTGGAGCATGACCGCGTCCACAACCGGCTCGGTCAGTTTGCAACTGAGCAGTGCGATACCGTGATTGCGATCAATCCCGCGCGGATCGAGAGCTTTGTTTCAGCGATAGATCAGGACCGTACCGACTTTCATACACGCGCATCCTTTGCGGATGCCCGGCGTCTGGTCGGCCAAATCACGGCTGAGCAAGATGTCGTTTTGTATGAGAATGACCTGCCAGACCTGCTGGAAGAAAGCCGGTTACTCTAAGCTAAGCCGCGTTCGCAAAAGCCTGGATGCGATTGAGCGCTTCATGGAGCTGCTCAATCGGGGAGGATGACTGGGTCCGTTTATCGTCGAACCATTGGTCTGAATAGAATTTGCCGAGCGCCATTTCGCGGGCGCGACTGACGCGGCTTTTCACTGTGCCCTCCGAGCATCCAAGAACATCGGCAGCCTCTTGATAGGTAAATCCAGCGGCCGCTACGAGCAGAAAGGCATCGCGCTGCGCGTGCTTGAGTGACTGGATCGCTTGCAACATGCGGCTGAGTTCTGATCGCTGCTGCAACCCGCACTCAGCGACGAGATGGATCTCAACCGACGCCGCCGGGTCGCTCTCTCGCACCTGATCCGCCCGCTTTTGCTGATAGAATTCATTGCGAACAATACGAAACAACCAGGCACGTAGGACGCCTTTTTTAGGGTCAAAAGCATTCCGGTTTTCCCACGCTTTAAGACAGGCATTCTGAACGATATCATCCGCCCGGACGACATCCCCGCAAAGAACTCGAGCATAGGCGCGAAGCTGCGGCAGGTGTTTTTCTAGCTCTTCGGAAAACATCGCGAATTCTCTTTGTTTCTACTCACGATAGTTTCCGTTAGCTAATACTTAGTTTCTAAAACTTGCCATCCTTTGCGGTCTTTCGTGTCTTCAAACGAAGTGTCTCGGAGACGTTCAATGTGATCGCCGAGCTCCTGAGATAGAATATTTTGTCATAATATCAGCCTGTTAGGACGGATCAAAGCTCACCCCTCAAGTATGGGAAATATTTGTTGAACGCGAAAACGCCAGAATAGAAAGTTTCACTTGAAAGAATTTGGAATGACCGATCGGTTTCTAAGTTATTAACACTATTTACGTTTAATTAACCAACGCCACGGACACCTTGGATCAACGAGGGGCCGTTACATGTTTGCTGATGAACTTGAAAAACTCCTGCCAGAAATTCGCGCCTACGCACGTATGTTGTGCGTGGATCGGGACCTGGCGGACGACATCGTCCAGAATGCCTGTCTGAAAGCTTGGAAAGCCCAAGACAGCTTTGACCCGAACAAAGGGTCGCTAAAAGCCTGGGTGTTCGTGATCACACGGAATGAGTTTCTTCAACATATCCGAAAAAACAAACGTATGGACGTCCACGCGCCGACAGATTTCGAGAATTGGCTCACTCAAGACTGTCAAATGTCGACGCGCGCAGCCTGTTCTGACGCGATCAAAGAACTGTTTGCGCTAAACCCAGATCAACGCGATGTGTTTATTCTCGTTGTTGCCGCTGGATACTCCTACGAAGAAGCAGCGAGCATTCTGAACTGTTCGGTCGGAACTGTAAAAAGCCGGATCAACCGCTCTCGCGAGAAGCTTCAAGCGCGTCTCGTCTCGCCTGAGGAAGACTCAGACTTTGAGACCGATGACTCGATCACTTTTCTAGGCATGCAGGACGTTTTCGGGCGGGTAGATGCCTTGGTGCAGCCGGCGGCATAGCCCCCGAGTGCCGACAGAATGTTGCAGATTGAAACTTTTTTGAAAAATTTTGGAACGATTTCAGTTTCTGAGACGTAGAGACTATGGAAACGCCCGTTTCCTAATCTCCATTATGACCTAACCCGCGCCCTCCCGGCGCGGGTTTCTTTTTGGAGTTTCCGGCCAACGGCTGCGTTCTCTGCACAAAATTTTTGCGATGCGAGGAATGTAAACTTTTTTACAATCACTACTAGAATATAAGGGAATACACCTACAAAAAAATAATACCCCGGAGAGAGAGCCCATGATTTCGTATCCACCGCCAAAGTTCGAAGAACAAAAGTCGGAAATTATGCAACGGTACCAGATCCTCTATGATGATCATGCCGTCAGTGCGAAGTCGTTCGCTGACTCAGTCGCCCTCGCTCTGGACACCCCCTTCGTTATGGTCGCGCTAACCAACCGTTACCGCACTTGGTATCATTGCGCGCACGGACTCGGCGCTTACCCAGAAGAAGACTTGCAGACTTATTTCGCCCGGATGCATTTGGCGCAGACGCGATTTGAAGTTGCGGATATTACCCAAGAAGAATTTTTCTTGAGCCATACCGCCGGATTGCAAATGCCGAAGTTCCAATCTTTGGCCGGCGTGCCGTTGACGGATCCGAACGGCAAACGCTTCGGCACTCTGTGTATTGGCGACCGGAAAACCCGTCAGTTGTCGGAAAATGAGCTCAATATTCTGTCGAGCTTTGGACGCCTGATTAGCAATGATATTTGCGTTAAGAGCGCGGCACGCTACGCAGTCCGCGATCTGATCGAACTCGAGAATGAAAAATGCGATCTGTTCGAGCTCGCGACGATCGATCCGCTTACAAAAGCGCTCAACCGGCGCGCCTTTATGCGCTTCTCAGAGCGTGAACTGGCGCGCTTCAAGCGCGACAATGCAAGACTGTCGACCTTGATGCTCGACATCGACCATTTCAAACAGGTCAACGATGTTCACGGCCACGCAACTGGCGACAAAGTTCTATCCAAAATGGTTGCGATTGCGTCGAACGTCCTGCGCAAGGAAGACTTGATTGGCCGACTAGGCGGTGAAGAGTTTGCGATTGTTCTGGTTGATTCCGATGCCATGTCCGCCGCGAAAGTGGCCGATCGCATTCGCCAAGCCATCAAGCAGGTCAAATTCCCAAGCGAGACAGGCCCGTTCAACGTGTCGGTCAGCATCGGGGTCGCAGAGCCTCTGTTTAATGAAGCCAGCGTCAACGACTCGCTCGAACGTGCAGACGCCGCGCTCTATAACGCGAAACGCAATGGCCGCGACCGGGTTGAGATTGCTGCAGAGAACGTATCGCCGCACGGACATGCCGTGTCAGCCGGCGCTTCAACCAACCTACCGAACTAAACCTCGAACCAAATAGCGCCCTCGAACAATCTCGAGGGCGCCAGTATTTCCTCCCCAGTCTTTCCTCCCAAGACAAAAGCGCCGCTCGATCCATATCGAGCGGCGCTTTCTTTAGCAGGATGCAGACCCAACCCAAGTCGGTTAGGCCTGCTCGCCTCTACGGGTCTTACATCGTGAAGTGATCCATGACGCCAACGATCCGGCGGACAGCCACCATGTAGGCCGCGGTGCGCATATCTGGGCAGTTCGGGTGCGACTCGCGGACTTCACGCATCGCAACATAAGCCGCGCGCATCGTGTCATCGAGCCCTGAGCGAACGAGATCAATCTCGCCAGCACCGCACTCCAGTTTCTTCTTTAGGGCCGGGTCGACGCCATTTGGCAGGACAGCTTCGAGCTGCTCTAAGAATGCCCGGCTGCGAGCTTCCTCTTGGCGGCGCTGCATACGACCAAAGCGGATGTGCGAGATGTTCTTCGCCCACTCAAAGTAAGACACAGTCACTCCACCAGCATTCGCGAACAGATCCGGAATGATCGTGTGTCCACGCTCGACCAGAATGTCATTAGCATCTGCTGTGATTGGGCCATTCGCCGCTTCGATGATCAGACGCGCTTTGACCTTGTGCGCATTTGAGTAAGTGATCACGCTTTCGCAAGCCGCTGGGATGAGGATATCACAATCATATTCCAGACCCAGTGAGCCATCTTCAACAAACTCAACGCCCGGAAAGGAAGAGAGCGGCTGACGCGCCACAAGATGGGCCTTCAGAGCTTCAACATCGATCCCTTTTGGATTGAAGACAGCGCCGTCACGCTCGACCACGCCGACGATCTTAGATCCGTCTTCCTCACTCAGGAATTTCGCGGCGTGATAGCCAACATTCCCGAGACCTTGAACAACGACGCGCTTGCCGTCGAGCGATCCGTCGAAACCAGCCGCTTTCACGTCATCCGCGTGGCGGAAGAATTCTTGCAGCGCATATTGTACGCCGCGGCCAGTGGCTTCAGTCCGACCAGCAATGCCGCCCGCATTCAGCGGCTTACCTGTAACACAGGCACACGCGTTCATATCGGTTGGGTTCATACGGCGATACTCGTCCGCCATCCACGCCATCTCACGCTCGCCCGTGCCCATATCTGGCGCAGGAACATTCTGTGATGGATTGATAAGATCGCGTTTGATCAGCTCGTAAGCAAACCGGCGCGTAATTTTTTCCATCTCGTGGTCTTCCCACTCGGTCGGGTCGATGATCAGACCGCCTTTAGAACCACCAAACGGAGCCTCTACGAGCGCGCACTTATAGGTCATCAAAGCGGCCAGCGCTTCGACTTCATCCTTATTCACTTCAATTGAATAACGGATCCCGCCTTTAGCTGGTTCCATATGCTCAGAGTGGACCGAGCGGTAGCCTTTGAAGCTGTGCAACTTGCCGCGCAAACGAACCGAAAACTGAACCTCATAGGTCGAGTTACAGGCCTTGATTGTTTGGGCGACGTCACCTGGCAGATCCAGCAGATCAACCGCACGGTCATACATGAGATTGACGCTCTCGAGGAAGCCAGTCGTTAAGGGTTTCTTATTTTGGAAGTTCATTTGATCCCACCTTTCCTGATTTATTTTAGATCACAACTTATTGTTTTAATTGAAGATAATTTGATTTCAAAGTTCAGACGGGTTGCGAAACTCAATCGTAATTATGGTTTCTAAACCCGCTTGAATTGGTCGGTGCGAATTAGGGATTCATTTACCCAGAGATCCGCAGGTCAGAGATCGATGTCGCGATTTTCCGGTACGCATCGGTCAGTTCAGCCGCAGAATCTGGATCGAAATAGAAGTCCGGTCCTGAGGCACAGTATTTCAGAACATCCTGTCCTGACTTTGGAGCACTTAGCGCCACCGCATACACTTTGACGCCGCTGGCTTTCATATTGTCGCAAAGGTTGCGAGCTTGCGTGTTTGAGTTCCCCTGCGCTGGGAAAATCTCCGCATTGAAGGCACCGTCCGTCATCAAGATGACGACTTTCGTGCTATCCGGTTCGGAATAAGCGAGCGGTGCAGACGCGCCGGTGAAGACGCCTCCCCAATACTCGGAAACCAAATACCAAGACCATGCAACGCCCAGGTGTCCGGCCGTACCGCCGCCCGCGTTCAGACTTTTAATATGGTTGATCAAGTCCGTCCGCTTATTGGTGAGCGCGACCGGCTGACTGGCGCGGCACTCGTCACCATCATACCAAGAATGGCCTGTACGATTTGGGTGACCCGTGCGCCACACGCCGCCATCCCGATGTCTTGGATTCTCTTCAAACCACGCTTGCTGATGGGCCAAATAGGCGCCGGTTTCAGGCCGTCCATCTGAGAATTTCTCGGTACCGTCGCGCTCCCACACACAGGTTGAGGTCAGCGTGTACTCGACCTCGCGAGGCGCATCTCCGTTCCCGCGGACGATCTCAAATCGAATTGTCTCGTCATAGAGTTTACGGCCGCGGCCGCGCTGCTGATCGTAAAGACGGATACGCAGTCTATAGTCACCTTCGCGCCATCTCCGACCAAGATAACGACCGCGGCGGTCACCATAAAGCGCATAAGGCGCATAGTTTTCTGTCTTAGACTTGTAGCCACGCCCGCGTAGATCGAGATTAATGCTTCTAAATCGGCGCGCGCCCGGATTGTTAGCGGGGACTTTGATATCCACACTAAGTTTTTGGGTCGTCCGATCATTTCTTTGCCAGTCGGACAAAGCAATCACGGCATCATCCCCAATTTGGGTGATCACTGATCCACGATCTGTATCAATCAGGCTGATTTCGAGATCTTTGAGCAGGTCACCGACATCTGTCGTCTGGCCGGATCCCGCACCGGCGCCGCCGATTGTATGCTTATAGGTGCGCGTCGCTGGCTGACCTGTAACCAATTCGAAGAACGGGCCAGCATTGACCATTGTATTGTAGGTCACCATCGCAAGCCGCGTATTCTCAATCAGCTTTGCGTTTGCATCCGGCGGCAACAGAATATCAATCGCTTCAATTGCTGCTGATTTCAGATTGGTAAGGCGCCGAGAACTGTTCATCGACCCAGAGACGTCGAACATGAAGGCGACGTCGATCTTGTCGATGCCATATTCGGCAACTGCGCCGACATTGAAGTTCATTTGCTCCTGACCCACAACACGGGTCAGCGACGTGGGCTGGCGACAGCTGATGGTCGCCGTGACGCGCTCAGCAGACGAACCGACCGTTACGCTCGGGGCTTCGCAAGACAGCCCCCCACCGATCGGGGCCAATTGGGCATCCAAATAGGCGGAAAGCGCTTGGCGCACTTCACCATTGCTGGCACCTGTCTGTTTCACACGCGCGGCGGCCAGCACGGCGGAGTCGATGATGACTTGCACCTTTTGCTTCTTCTTGACCGTGTTTTGGAAATCGATTGCAAAGCCCGCAACCGCGAAAATGGGGATGATTGCGAGGGCGAACACAACCGCGACCTGACCTGCATCATCCGAAAGTTTTTTCAATATTTTTAAAAGCATAGATCTTTGCCAGCCTCTCCATCGAGGACAGCAGATCTAGCAAACTATGGTTAATTCGCGTTTTAGTTGTTTTCTAGATTATTCTAGTCATGGTAATTTTTTGGTCAGAATTCGCTCGCCCCAGAACAGTTAGGCGATCGGTCACTCTTGCGCATCGAGCCACGCTTGCAGCGCTTCCCGCTCGACGGTCATCAATGCGCGGTCGACGCGTTCCACCAAGCCCAATTCTTCGAGGCTTTTAATGGCCTTCGAAATGCTGATGCGCGTCACTGCGAGGATTTCGGCCAACTCAGCCTGCGTGAACTCGATTGATGGCCGGTGCTCTGTAATCATCAGAATACGTTTGGCGAGACGGACAATCAGAGGCTCTAGGCGTTGCTCGCGCAGATACCCAAGAGCCACAAAGAACCGCTCTGATAGATCTCTGAAAAGATACTCGGCAAACGCGGTATCTTTCCCGATCATCTCATAGACCGCTTTGCGCGAAATCAGTACGACGCGCGTCTCATCGCTTGCCGCCTCGATTGCGAACGGATTGGGAAGTTCCAGATGCATGCCCGCATGATGCAACACTTCCCCAGGCACGCGGTAAATGGCGGTTGGCTGGCTGCGACCCTCTTGGAAGTAAACCAATGTCGCTTTGCCTGATAAAACGATCAGAAGATGCTCATTGGTCTGCCCAAGCTCGAGAACAGTTGTGCCTTCTTTTGCCTCAAAAAACTCTCCCACAGCTTCAATCGACGCCCAGGTTTGATCGCTGAGTTCAGCGATACGATCTTCTGGTCGAGGGGAAACTTTACGGAGCATGGTCTCTTTATTTAGCTAGGCTGCTTTCACGCGCAACGGATCTGGCGCAGCATCTTTTTCCGATTGCAGCAAGGCGGCGAGGCCTTCCCGGTGGCGCGACGCCTCAATCCAGTCGGCGAGAGCAAACTCTCGCGCTGCACCGGCACCTTCATCCTCAAACAGGCTCCGCACCTCTATGGAAAAGAGCTTGGCGAGGATCGAAAGCTCTCGGGATCGAAACCGCTCATGCCCTGTCTCGCGCGCGCGATAATCGACTTCCGAAAGGTTCAATCGCGCAGCAACCTGGATGGCGTTGTATCCTACGGCATTTCTGGCAGTCGCGACGCGTCTTCCAATCGCCGCGTCCAGAGTTTCAGTATTGAGTGTCATTTTCTGCAATATCCCGCGCCAACTCTGTAAACTACTTTACGCCGTCGGTTAACAATACGTAAACAAATATGCGCTGACTGTGACGCGACACCAGTCCAGGTCAATTATTTTTTTATTGGAACTGCAACAACTGCTACAGGTTAGCGATCTTCGAAACAGTCGTAAGTTCTGGATTCGGCGAACGCGTACTCGAAGAAGGCAACGCCTTGCGGTCCGACCCACGTTCCTGCCTCGGACGACTCCGTCAACGCGCCGCAATACATCGGATGATTATTCAGGTTCCTCAATCGCACTTTCGAAACCACGTTGCGGCCATCGCAAGAATACGCCTGCGAGACGCGAACGCCGCGCTTCACATCGAGCGACGTTCTCGGAAATCCAAACACTTCATCCAAGGAGGCCTGACAATCCTTTGCATCGATACGATCTGTGAAGGGCGTAGCCTGAATGCGATTAAAACTGGCCAGGCGGATAGCGTTTTCGCTCACGTCTGCGGCTGTGGAGCAGCCTGATAAGGCCATACCAAGTGCAGCGGCGTAGAATGGCATCAAAGCACGGTCTGACATGGGCGTCCCTCAATCGAGTTGAACGCGCATTTCGGCTGAGTCTCGTTAAGAAAATACTATTTTGAGTTGAATTCTCAGATGCGAAGCCTCGGAGATGGAGCGGTTAGCGATTGGTAAACATTCAACCCTATGTTGATCTTTGACCGAAATCGATTCGGCTGAAAGCTTGCGAGAGATAGATGCCAAACTCTACCCCGACCTCCACGAAATCGAACCGCAGTCCTTTGACTCTGCTCGCGACGACCGCCTTAGCCGTCTCAAACTTGATTGTCGGCATTCTACAGGACAATCGCTTCTTAGTTTTCGCAAGCGCAATCTTAGCCGCTGTTTTTGCAGCATTTTATTTGCTCAAAACACATAAGCCAGAGGTCTTTGGCGTCTTGCGATCCGCCGCCAGAGGATCGCAACCTGAGCGGGGGCAACGCCTCCCGTTTTGGGTCTTCGCAGTGATTTTGTTTGGGGTGCTACCCGCATTGTTCATGCTCATGCGTTATCTGCAGCCAGAGGTCTAATTTCAATTTAGAATTGATTTACTGATTTCGCGTTTAGTCGCCCCATGGCCGCAATGACGACAGAACCTGCTCCCGTAGACGAGACCATCGGACACCGTATCCGAACCGCTCGCGTCAATGCCTCAATGACCCAATCCCAACTGGGCGAGCATTTGGGCTGTTCTAGCCAACAGATTCACAAATATGAGCGGGGCAACAACCGCGTCTCAGCCGGTACACTGTTCATTATCGCGCAAGTCTTGGACTATCCCGTAGACTGGTTTTTTACGGACCCGCAAAATCCGACTGGAAGCGACCCGCTTCTTTCCGTCCCGTATCACTGAGCCCGTTTAGCGGGACAGGATCGCGGATTCGTCCAATTCGGCTGGAAAGCCTGCCCGTATCAAAACCGATCGAATTCGCTCGAATAGATTTGGCTCGGCGACGCCGGAAAGGCTGACATTCCGGTCTTCACTGGAAACGATAAAGTCTATGAGACCTTCGGGTAGATCCCGTCCGGCTCTGAAGATCGGCTCGTATCGTCCGATCTGGATGCCAAGGGCACTTAAGCCCTCGCTGCTCTCACGGCGCAAGAATGCCACGGGTCTTTGGATAACCCGTGCATCATCGATCAGGGCCCGCAGCGCATCGAGACGCAACGGGTCTTGCCGTTTCTGGCTGTCGCAAAGCACCAACAGGCACATTTAGGCCGCAACCTCACGCACGGCTCCGCCGCGCTGAGCGGATTGTTCTAAAATCCCCGGAGTATCCCAGTCGCCTTCCGGACGAATGATTGTCATTGGATCGGAGTTCAGGCGGATCGCGTCGGGATGAGCAGACACCGAGATCTCCATCTCACAATACTCATAGTCCGAGAAATAAAAGTTCGGATGGTCCTCCATAAGTCGACAATTAAGCGTTTTAGACCAAAGTGGCCAGAGCCGCGCCTGTATTTGAGCGAGCATCCGACGATACCCTTTGCGCGAGGCGATTTCCAAAGACGCAGCGAGCATGACTTTGACGACGCCACTGCCCCGGAAAGCGGGTAGGATGCTTACGCGTTCAATTTTACCAAATCCCGCGAACCAACGCAGACGCAGTGTCGCGATCGGTTGTCCCTTTGAGTACGCAATCACGTGAGAGGCACACAGATCGTTTCCATCAAACTCTTCTTCATAGGGGCAATCTTGCTCGGCCATATAGACCATGGATCGGACCGCAACGACCTTCTGGAACGCATCCAGCGTACGCACCATTTCGATTGGAAACTGTTCTATCAGGTCTGGATCAAGCGGTTTCGCGAGGCCAGATTCGCCGATGGGTGAAATCGTCAGCATTACGCCACCTTCTGCTCAGGTACGACCAGAGCTCCTTGCATCCAAAGCTTATCCGCACCGAACCCAGCGGGCGTCCAACCGAGACTTTCCATCGAACGGGCGCCATCTTCCGTGGCGGCGCGCGCAAAGCATGGCACCTGGGCGTAGATCGCCATTCGGATGACCCCTGCTCCGCTCATGACGGCTTTCCGCGCTTCTTTGGTCTCGCCTGCATAGATCCCGATATACACAGCAGCACACGGCTGCCCGGCAGCCGCGACATGGGCGTCATCAGGCGTTTTCGCGACAAACTCATTGTCTTGCACGGCGTCGAGCCCTGCTTCGGTGAGCGGCACAGAGATAACCAATCCTTCGACGGGATCTCCGAAGACCCACGCCGTAATCCCGGTCAAATCGTGCAAGTGCGCCAGTGTTTCCGAACTGATCAAGCGGTCATTGATGAGCCGCTCGCCAAGCGCCAGCATTTCCGGGATTTCTTTCTCATTGGCGGGGCGCCAACCAAAGTTAGCCATCAGTTCGAACATTTTTGATTGATCGACAACAAATGGGTAAGTCGCCAGTCGTTTTGCTGTATCAGCCATCAGATTGCTCCTTCTTGCGGAAGGCTTGACACAATTTCCTTGTGTACGATGCAGACAGAATCGAATTGGGGTAGTACAGAAATCGTATAAGGGTCCCTAAATGTTTGAAAATCTTGATTGGGATAAGCTGAAAGTCTTCATTGTCGTGGCTGAACTCGGCAGTATGAACGCGGCTGCTTCGCGTTTGAAAGAAACTGCGCCGACCGTTTCCCGCAAGATTGATGACCTAGAACGTTCCCTGAATGCGCGCTTGCTCTATCGCTCGCCGCGCGGTGTGACCCTTACGGACGCTGGCAAGAAAACGCTCCGATACGCGGAGATCATGTCGGATGCCGCAGACGGATTGCGCAGCGATGTCTTGGATCATGACTCCCCTGCCGAAGGTTCTGTGACGCTGTGTACGGGCGATGGTTTGGCCACGCACTGGCTTGCCCCGCACCTGCCGGACTTTCATCTGCAGAACCCGAAAATCGAGCTCCGGCTTGAAACAACGGATCGTCCAGACGCTGATCTGATCAATGAAAAAGCGGATGTCGCGATCCAATTCCAGGAACCAGCACGCCCAGATATCGTATCCAAACGTCTTGGTGTCCTGCACTACGTGTTCTTCGCGTCACCTGATTACATTGAGAATTTCGGGCATCCAGCGAGCGTCTTTGATCTTTATAATCATCGTTGCATTATCCATTCTGGCTATGTGAATCAGATGGAAAGATGGGCCCCGAAAGCGAAAGAATTCAGGGACCTAATCGACTTTGCGTTGGTCACCAATTCCGGCGCCGTTATGGTAGAGGTATGCGCGAATGGAGGCGGCATCGCACTCCTCCCAACTTACGTGCATGGCCTTGGCAAGAATATTGTTCCTCTGAAGTTGCCTGAAGTTGCGCCAATACGGTTCTGGCTCACATATACTGAACGCGTACGCCGAATGGCGCGGGCTCAAATTGTGATTGATTGGCTTCGAGGTCTTTTCCATCAACAAAAGGCGCCTTGGTTCAAGCCTACATTTGAGCATCCAATGAACTATGACAGTGGTTCTTTTATCGGCGAGAGCGAAAGTCTTGCTGTTCCGGGGTCTGATGCGCCTTAGGATTTAGCGAACAAGCTATTTCTGCTTGGTATTACAAAAATCGAGTAACTGACTGTGTTGCTATAACGCTAGGACTTAGGCTCCAAGCAGATAGAGGGATTTTAAAACAGAGACACACGAATGTCCGGTGACAATGATTCACCCAAAATGCCGCCAGAATGGCGGACCAAAAAGCCTATGGGCGAGTCTTTGCGCGATAAGTACAAAGAAGTCCTGAACGAGCCTGTCCCTGATAAACTGAAAAAGCTGATCGAAGCCCTTAAACAACAAGAGCGAGACGATCAGAAAAAGTCCGAAAGCGATTAATGCCTTCCCCTCGGCAACGCCGCTTTGATTACCTGATCAAAAAAAATTGAAAAAAGTTCATTTCGAGCGGAACATTCAGCGCCCCTTCCGCATTGATAGCATGTGAGACGCGAAAATAACGCGCCAGGCTATTCAAACTGCGTTGTAAGAAGGAATGCGTAATGGAGACCGAAAAACTGATCGAGCGGGAGCTGCCGCAATGGGTCAAGTCCGTGCATCGCCACGCACATTTTGCTCAATCGATTGAAACAGAAGAGCTCGCTGATGCAGAGCTCGAAGTGCAACTCGGAATGATAGACGCGATTAGCGCGAAACCTGCTCTCGGGCCGGTCGACATGCTGCTAAAGCTGAAAGTCTGGGAAAACTATGTCGCGCCGAATGGCGATGTGACCGATCTTCCTGCCGAAGCCAGTCTGATTCTATCCGTCATCCGTGATCTGGAAGCGTTTGTGGATACGCAAGGTGGCTCTATGGCCGGCTATCCAGGAGGGTATTTGGCCAAGGTTAGCTAGGATAGCTGAACCCCTGGCCAAACTTAATTCGGAACGTGGGCGCTATCGGGCGCCTGCAAGCCGGAGAACTTCGCGGACCGGACCGAGGTTTGCGCTCTGGCGCAGGTCCAACAGCAAGTTCATGCAATCATCAAAGTCAGTGGTCCCAGAATCTTTCGCCGCAGACAGACGATCGACAATGTCTTCATCGAAGAACCAGCTGATTGGAATATCAAACACCCGTGCGATTTCATAAAGTGTCCCAGCAGAAACGCGGTTTACGCCCTTCTCATACTTTTGCACTTGCTGAAACGTCAGCCCGATCATGTCCCCGAGTTGGCCCTGGGTGAGTTTCGCAGCGCGGCGCGCCTGGCGAATACGACGACCAACCTGATGGTCCACGTGGGACGGTGTTTTTGCACTCATTTGTATCTCCATGCATTTCGGCGGCGTTTTATGATTGAATTTGCCACTGTTCGCGCAGGGATAGTACGACTGAGTTTATGAAGAGAACGTAAACCTGTTTACCTTCATCACGATTTGTTCAGTACGGACTGTGAAAAAACGGTCTGGCGCAGGTCATCTTGAACAGCTTCGATGGCCGCCTTCATTTTCGTGATTTGTTTATCCAAAATCTCTTGTCGATGCTGCATGTATCGCAGGTAGCCATTGGCTATGCTGATTTGTGTAAACCCGTCTTGCCGCTCATCGAGTTGCTCAAATTCGCGAATCAATTCCGCGCGTTTTTGCTCTAGGTCGCGCAGCTCCCCCATCAACGCCGCCAAGCGCTGAACCTGATCTTTATGCTTAATATCAAGCAGTTGAGGGATGATCGGATCAATTTGCATCGTCACGTCCTCTCAAATGCTGACGAACGCGATCGACATATTGGATAGCGGCTGCGACAGCAGCAAAGTGCTCTTGCCGGATCTCTTCATCGATTTCGATAAGACTATAAAGCGATCGTGCCGTCGGCGGATCGCGATAGATTGGGACCGCATTCGCCTGGGCGACTTCTCTGATTTTTGCCGCCAGGTGATCCACGCCCTTCGCCACACAAATCGGCGCTGAATCGCCGTTTGGATCCCATTTCAAGGCAACCGCGTAGTGTTCCGGGTTGACCATAACGACCGTCGCAGTCTCTACGCTCTTCAGCATATCGGAGCGTGTAATTTGCGTTCCGCGTTCGCGGCGTTGTTGTTTGAGGTGTGGATCCCCCTCGCTTTGTTTCATTTCCTTCTTAACCTCTTCACGGGTCATTTTCAGGCGTTCAGCATGCAAATGTCGCTGCAATGGCAAATCCAGAAGCGCCAAAGCGATTTGGAACGCTCCAAAATAAAGGATCAGCTTCAAGATTTGCTCAAGTGTGAAGTCGACCAGCTGCCCCTTCGCGATCGCGCCAGCCGCGTAATATTCAGAGGCAAAGAAGACCATGAAATAAGCCGCGATCAAGCCGGCAAAAATCATCTTTGCCGCGTCTTTTAAGAAATCGAGCAGGCCTTTCGCGCCATACTTATTCTTGATGTTCTCCACCGGATTAATCTTCTTCACATCGGGTTTGATCTTCTTGGTCGAGAAGGCGATGGCCTGCTGAAGGATGAGCACCAGCAAGACGCACGCGACCAAGACTCCGAATAGCGGCAGAATTGAAAACATCATGTCGGCCATGACTTTTCGAGTTTGCGAGCCCTGATCGACAAAGATGTCAGCCGCATACCGGTCCGCATGATAGAACATGCCCGCAAAGCCATCATTCAAAGCGCGCGAGGTGAGCATCAAGAAGACCAAAGTACCAAGGCCGATCCCGATGATTAAGCCAGCCGCATTGGCTTCTTTGGATACAGGAACATCGCCATCCTCTCGCGCCTGCCGAAGGCGCTCCTCGGTGGCGGCAAATTCCTTTTCGCCAGACTGGTCCTGCTCTGCCATGCCCTACAACCACACAACAAGCTGAGCGATCTGGTCCTGCCAAACCATCAGCATTGCTCCAATAGAGACGGCGAGCAGGAACATACCTGCCCCGACCAAGAAGGGCGCGCCCACAAAGGCCACCATCATTTGCGGCATCGCTTTGTTGATGAAGCCCAAGCAGACATTGTACAGCAAGTTCATCGCGACGAAGGGCCAAGCCAACAGGATCGCAAAGGCGAAGGCCGCATAGATGCTGTCGAACAAGAAAGCCTGAGCGATCCAGGACGACCCGCCGATCGGGATCGTCTCATACAGACCGATCCAACTGGCAATGACTTCGATATGGAAATTCATCGAGAACAAGACGGCCGCCCCGGCCATAGAAAGCAAGTTCGCTGTGGCGGTTTGCGCTTCATTCTCGAGCGCTACGCCCAAAGGCTGCGCCAGGCCCATCGACTGCGCGATCACACTCCCCGCAATGTTGAGCGTCCAGACCACCACCCGCAACCCGATCCCGAGAAACAGGCCGAGTAAAAGCTCGGTCACAATGACGATGCCGAGATCTGTCAGGCTGTCGGGTAAGACATAATCGGTGATCCCCATCCCAGAGATCGCCGCTGATAAGCCGAGCAATAAGTACACCCGAACCTGTGCCGGGATCATTTGCTCGCCAATCCCGGGGATCAAGATGACCACGAAGGAAAGACGCGCCACAGTTAGAATAAACTGCGCCACCCAAGTCGACAGGTCTGGCCCCAGAAGGTCCAGAAGCGGGATCATACAATGCCTACAATTTGCGGCTTGCTGCTGGATCTGATCTCTTCATAGGCAAGGACCGCATTTCGAATGCCCTTACTTGCCAGCACGGTTTGCAAGAAGCGGCGCCGCTTGGATGAAGTTGCAATCGCCGCCACAACGCCGCGCTGTGCGGTCTCATTCAGTTTCTCTTGAATGCCATTGAGGAGTTCGCTGAACAGCTCTGGTGGAAGCGCGATGTCCGAAGCACCACCATCTGACTTGATCTCATGCTCAGCGAACTTCTGTTCCCAGGCTGTCGAGAGCTGCACAAGCGGCAAACGCCCGTCGCCATCTTGGAGCTTGTTCAAGATCTGGAAGGAGAGGCGCTGGCGCACCAGCTCAACCATTTGCGTCTGATTGGCGCCTTGGGATTTCGCTTCGCCAACGGTTTCCAAGATCAGGAAGATATTGCGGATCGAAACGCGTTCTTCGAGCAAGCCGCGCAAGACAGCCAACAGCGTTTCCGGCGGGACCTTGGTTGGGATGTACTCGTCGAGTAGCTTTTGGTTTGCGGCGCTGCGCTCTCCGTCAGACATGCTGGTCAGCGCGTCCAAAGTCTGGATCATCACCATGCGTGTGAAGATCAAAGAGAAGTTGCCTTGGATCAGCTCCAGCATGTGCGTCGCGAGCACTTCAATCGGCTCGATGACAGGTGTTCCAGCCGCGACAAGCTCTTGTTTCTTGGTGGTCGGGAGCCAGCGGGCAGCGGCCTTGTAAACCGGCTCTTTGACATGCTCCCCAACCAAGTGCGGCAGCTGGTCTTCTTCGATCAAAGCGAGGACGGATCCAGGGCGGAGCAGACCGCTATCAACCGGCACGCCTTGAATGTTGAGGCGATACGTATTGCGATCCATGGTGGGGTTATCCGTCATCCGAATGGACGGCAGAACGAAGCCATACTCTTCGGCAATATAGCGCCGGATTTTGTCGATCCTCGCTTCAATCCCGCTTTCGCCTTGTAGGACCGTGTTGACGAGATCCGGTGCCACTTCGAGATGGATCTCATCGGAATGAATGGAATCACCAATCTGGTTGGCTTGGGTCTCTGGCGTCTCTTCAGGCGTCTCGGCTTTCGCCTCAACCTCTTGCTGCTGTTTTCGCAGGAAGTAGGCCGTCACCCCAAATCCGATTGAAGCCAGCATGAAGGGGAGGAATGGCAGACCTGGGAACAAGGCAAAGACTGCGAGCAGGCCAGACACGATCATCAGAGACGTGGCATTGCCGCCCAGCTGTTTGCCAAGCGCCTCATCAATCGCGCCATCGTCCCGGCCCTTTGACAGAAGCAAAGCCGCAGAAACCGATACGATCACCGCAGGGATCTGCGAGACCAGACCGTCACCGACGGTGAGAACAGAATAGTTCGCCGCCGCTTCGCCGAGCGACAGGCCGTGCACGGCGAGACCAAATCCGATCCCTGCAAGCAAGTTCAGCGCGGTGATCAAAAGACCCGCGATTGCGTCGCCTTTCACGAACTTTGACGCACCATCAAGCGAGCCGAGGAAGGCCGCTTCTTCTTGTTCTTTTTGGCGGCGTTGTTTCGCTTCTTCGTGACTGATTGCGCCAACGGCGAGGTCTGAGTCGATTGCGAGCTGTTTGCCGGGCATCGCATCCAAGGCGAAGCGTGCCCCGACCTCGGCCATACGGCCGGCGCCTTTGGTGATGACCATGAAGTTCACAATGATCAAAACACCAAATACGACCAAGCCGACAAACAGATTGCCGCCCATGATGAACATGGCGAAACCTTCGATCACACCGCCCGCCGCGTCCGTTCCGGAATGGCCCTCTGAGATGATCAACTTGGTCGAAGACACATTCAGCGCCAGACGCAGGATCAAAGAGGCGAGCAAAACGCTTGGAAAGGATGAAAAATCAAGCGGCTTCTCGATGAAGATCGACGTGGTGAAGATCAGGATGGCAAAGGCGAAGGAAGCAGTCAGACCAAGGTCCAGCACCCATGCTGGCACGGGCAAAACCATGACCAGAATAACCAGCATAAGCCCAATCGCGAGGAACGCGGTGGGCGATTTAAAATCAAGCAGTTTCGATTGCGTCATAAGGGTCTCAAAGCGCGATCATCGGAAGGATGAAATTGTTGAAGAGATCGAGACAGACGCGCGTCATGTAACCGATCGTAAGAAAGAACACGGCAACCACCGCGATGATCTTAGGCACAAAGGTCAGCGTCATTTCCTGAACCGATGTCAGGGCCTGAACCAAACCAATCGCAAAGCCCAAGACCAAAGAAACGCCAAGGATCGGCAAGCCCATCAGCACGCCGGTCCACAAAGAAGCCCGTAGAACTTCGAAAATTTCAGACTCGCCCATCGTCCCCAAGCTCCATTCTAGACTGGCATGCGCAGAAGTTCCTGATAGGCCTCGACCACTTTGTCGCGGACCGTCACAGCCGTTTCGAGCACCATTTCCGCGTTCGCCAAGGCCTCAACCATGGCGTGCGGATCGGCGCCGGAGACGGCGGTATCGATGGCGGCTTGCTCGGCTTTCTGCACGGCGGCTTTGAATTCAGAGGCGCCCTTCGCAACAGCATTATCCTCGGCCGCAGGCTTTGCCGGCGTTGAGGTGGGCGTGGTGATTTTTGCAGGATTGAGCGTGTTATACGCCCCGAAACCGAAATTGCTCATTTAGGCCTCCTTATCGACGTAGCACATCCAGCAGCGAGGTGTACATGCTCCGCGCTTGCTGGAAGGAATTTAGGTTGGCTTCATAGGTTCGGTTGGCTTCACGCATGTCCGCCATTTCCGTCACCAAAGAGACGTTTGAGAGCGTGATATAGCCCTGATCATCCGCCATTGGGTGGGATGGGCTATATTCTTGCTCGCCGGGTGTTTGATCGAGCGACGTGCGCAGCGCCCCGAATGAAACGTCACCCGTCGTCCCGCGCGGATCGGTCAACAATATTTTGCGCTGATACCCGGGCGTATCGACATTGGACACGTTTTCCGCGCTCACCGTAATGCGCTGAGAGTTCTGCCGCATTCCGGAGACGGCTTGCATCATCGAGAATTCAAATGGGTTCATATCCTAGTCCCCTACGATCTCCGTCCGAGGGCGAGCTTCATCATGTCCAAGGATTTGGAATAGACCGTCATCGCCATATTGTGTTTGCCAACCGCTTCGGCTGATCTGAACACCTGCTCCTCGACACTCACCGTGTTGCCATTCGGCGACGCGTGATCGAGGTTCAGGGTCTGCTGAAACGACTGGTTGAAGTCGATTTTCTCGATGTCCGGACCGTTGCGTTTCATGAAGTCGGAAAAGGATTCGATCTCGACCGCTTTGTAGCCCGGCTCGTTCGCACGCGAGAGGTTTTCAGCGCTCGTCTGCTGCGATTCAGCAGCATGGCGCGCCATTGCCCCGTAGATTTGGAACAGAGACATGTCGGAAAGCATCGAAAAATCCCTTAAGGTTAACGTTTCCGCAAAATTTGCGACTATAAGTTGAAGAAAGGATTAACAGATACCCTGGGTTTAATTAACTTTTAGCATGCCGAGACCCCTCGCTTCTCCTGCTCGCCTTTGGGGCGCCGTGACCGAGATTTTGCCCGGCATGATCGAGGTATCTGGGATCAGTCATGCTGCGGGGATTGGTGACGCGGTCACGCTCGAGAAGCCGGGCTCTTATTTGATCGGAGAGGTCATCACCGTCACCGGCGATAGGGTAAAAATCCTGATGTACAGCTCGACCGATGCGATCCGGATCGGCGACCGCGCTTTTGTAACAGAGCAAGACCAGGTCGAAGTCGGGGATCATTGGCTTGGCGCACTCGTCAATTATCGCGGCGAAGTACAAGCCCGTCGGATTGAGGCGGCGGGAAACCATCGAAGCTCGCCGATGCCGCTACAGACGGAAGCGCTATCCCCATCGGTTCGTAAACCGCTCGGGAAACGTCTTCAGACAGGTCTAAACGTGACCGATACGCTTTTGCCCATCTGCGCGGGCCAGCGGATTGGATTGTTTGCCGGGTCGGGAGTTGGCAAATCCACCCTGCTCGGAACCCTCGCCGGCGGGATGAATGCAGACCGTGTCGTAATCGCTCTTATCGGAGAGCGGTCTCGCGAGGTACAGGAATTCATCGACGAAGTGCTCCCGCCAGAAGCGCTGCCCAAGACAACGGTCATCGCGGCCACCGCGAATGAACCACCAGGCGCAAAGAAACGCGCCGCGCTTTGCGCTATGGCGGCGGCAGAACACTTCCGCGATCAGGGGCATTCGGTTCTATTCTTATTCGACTCATTGACCCGGTTCGCTGAAGCGCATCGCGAAACAGCTTTGATGGCTGGAGAGACACCTGCCCTAAATGCGTTTCCGCCCTCCACCGTGCGCGTCGTCTCCGAATTGGCCGAACGCACCGGCCCAGGCGCCAAAGGCACCGGCGATATTACGGCGATCTTCTCAGTGCTCGTCGCGGGCTCAGACTTTGAGGAACCTGTCGCGGATATGGTTCGCGGGATCCTGGATGGGCATTTCGTTCTATCTCGAAAGATCGCTGAACGCGGCCGCTATCCGGCAGTGGATGTGTTGCGCAGCGTTTCGCGCGCCCTTCCTAAGGCGGCAACTCCGGAGCAGAATGCCCTGCTCCACACCTATCGAAACCTGATCACGACTTATGATGAAATAGCGCCCATGGTGCGGGCGGGCCTCTTCGAGTTTGGCAAAGATCCGCATGCGGACATTGCCTATTCTCTATTCCCCAGCTTGGATAAATTCCTGACCGAACCCAGCAATGGGATCGAGACCGCGTTTCAGTATCTTGAAAGCTTGATGCAACCTGCGCTCAGCGTTCTAGCGGCAGAGCCTGCTTAGATAGTTTAGAAGTTACTCAAGAATAGATTTTGGCTGGCTTGCGCCCCAAAGCCCACCGCATTGCTGAGCAAGGTGAGCGCCGTGGCAGCAGATCCCGTTGCGACAACCGATTGGTTCAAAGAATCCAACACCTGATATCGCTGAATAACGCGGTCAATCACATCCGGCTGAGTGAGATCCGAGATTGAGGAAATGCCGAACTTTTTCTGCAATTCCTCGTCGAGGATTTCAGCCTGTCGGTCGATGTCTAGTGTCGCGAACTCGCTTGGGAGGCCGAGCGCAGTTTCCATGACCGTCCGGACCGGAACGCTACCAAGCATCCGGTATAGATTGGTTTGGTCGGTGGCATCAGCATTCACCAAGCCTGCTATCTCGTTTTGATAATTCAAACTGAGACGCATCGCATTGTCTTGCTCGCCGACCGCAGCTTCGAACGATTCCGCCGCATATTGGCCTGCCATCCTCTCAACCTGCGCTGAGGCGAGATTGATCATCCCTTCGGAATTGGGGCGCAGCGCATTTGCGAAATCAGAATAGGCTTCATTGTTCAACCGGGCCAGGAACGTACTCTCTGGATCCTGAACTTCGTCCAGAACGGTGCGTACATAGCCTGTTTTCCAGGACTCTTCTGCCAACCCAAATGAGGTCAGCGCAATCCGGCGCAATCGGCCATCTGTCACGAAATCTTCGACCGCGATGGGCTTTGAGAGCTTCTCGGTAAAATAGTCGATATCGTTCTTGATTTGCGCTGAGCTCGAATAGGTTTCGAGCTGCGAGTCGTAAGTCGACTGCAGAAAGGCCCAACCGCCCAGACCTGATAAAGGAAGGACCGGCTGAAAAACCATTTAGGCCGCCAAAGCGTCGTTTCGATCTTGGCCCAAAAGCTGGCTTTCAAGCTCAATGACCTGCTTCAAATAGCAAAGCGCAGAATAGTAGTTTCCGCGCCGGATCATCTCGCAAAGCGTCGGGATAAGATCGGGTTTAATCGATGAAAACGCACCTTTTAGGTCCTCGCACGCTCTAAACAGAGCCGGAAGAGTGTCGTCTTCTTCGAGATCTTTGGTGATCAAAAGCTGGATCGCGTAATAGACCTGCTTGACCGGAGTATCGACTTCATCCGGCCGCAACGCATCGCGGCAGCGCAAAACCATAACATCTGGGCTCGGTACGCGAATGCGCCCAGGTTTGTCGCCGTTTTCCAGCATAGTTCCGTTGATGATGAAACGCTCTCCAGGAGCGAGTTTTAGCATTAATCCGGACATTCCTAGTCCCCTTCCAGCTTACTCTATCGCCGATTATGTTGCTTTGAGCCCCTGCATGATGGACTCGTTGATTTCGATCAGGTCCGCCAATTGCGCATCGCCTGAAAGCACTTGCATACTGTGCCGGCGGACAAAGACAGAAAGTTCCAAGAGCGATTTACGGATCGCCTCAGGGAGTTTGTTGTCGGGATGAAGCAAGTCTGTGGTGAGAACAGTCCACAGTTCGAGGTTTCGATTGACCGCGTCTGCCCATTTAGCTGCATCGGTTTTTTCTTGATCGACCACCTCTCTCAAAGACTCTGTGATTTGATCAAACAAAGCATGTTCGAGAGATTTATTATCAGCGGTGCGGTTTCGAGTTTCACCATACGCTTTGACAGCTAGAGCCTGCAATCAAGCCTCCATTAGTCTAGAAATGAAATCTGGAGCGCCCCGAAGAGCGCTCCAGACATTGGGGTTACTATCGGAAGAGTGACAGCAGAGACTGAGGCGCCTGGTTCGCGATCGACAGAGCCTGAGTACCAAGCTGCTGCTGAACCTGAAGGGCCTGAAGCTTCGCTGAAGCTGCTTCCATGTCTGTATCCGTCAGACCACCGATACCTGAAGTCAGTGAGTCGACCATGGTCTGAACAAACTCGTTTTGCGTATCAATCCGCTTCTGAGCAGAACCGAAGGCTGCAGCAGCGTCGATTGACTGGTCAAGAAGACCCTCAATTGCAGTCAGAGCAGATATTGCACCGGCGTCAGTTGTGACGTCGATTGTCGCCAAATCACCAAGACCACCAGCAGACACACCTGCTGTACCACCTGTAGACGCGTTCGCGGTCACAGACAGCGCAGCGCCTGAGTTGTTCGTGATCGAGATGGCGTCATCTGTACGAGAGACAGTGAAGTCTGTTTGACCTGTGGCAGACAGGAAGTTTGACAGCTGAGTTTCGAGTGTCGCAGCAACAGAGCTTGCGCTGTCGTTCGCACTCGCAACATATTCAAACGTCCGCTGACCGATATTATTATTGGTCGCAGTGTCGTCAATCGTCAGACGATAACCATTGCCGTCCGCAACAGACGCAATCGTAATTGTCTGAGTTGCGGTATCCACAACGCTTGCAGCGGCACCCGCGTTTGCAGCGCCGTTAGCGATAATGGCTTGGTCTGCTGACTGGTTCGCCGGAGTCGTGTTATAAGTCGCGGCTGTGCTCGAGTTAGCGATCGAAAGATCCTGACGCGCAACAGCGATGTAAGAGGCAGAAACCGTTCCGTTCGGAGCACGGTCCAAAGAAGACAGAACGCTCACATCGTCTGCAGACGAACCATCGATCAAGTTCAGGCCGTTAAACTGAGCCGCTCCAACAATAGAACCGACCTGGTCGCGAAGCGCCGAGATATCGGTCTGGATTTTGGTACGGTCAACGTTTTCTTCCTGCGCTGAAACGATTAGTTCTTTCATGTCCTGAAGCACGTCTGCGATTTGCTCTGATGCAGAACGCGCAACACCGACAGAAGAGTTACCGAGGTTCAAAGAGTCTTGAATCTGCTTAAAGCTTTCAACGTCTGTAGACATGACGGTTGAGATCGCCCAGATCGCCGCGTTGTCTTTCGCGCTTGAAACTTTTTTACCGGTAGAAATTTCAGACTGAACCATTGCGAGATCTTTGTTGATGCTGCGCAATGTTTCCAGTGCGACCATGGCACTGTTGTTCGTAAGAATACTAGACATTGATGCTTATCCTTATTTGGTTTGGTCCTAAGCGGGACTTTCTGTTCAATGCCATCCTGACACCCCGTTTTTGCGGGAAACCACTCTTGGTTGTTTTTATTGTGTTACTATTACAGGGTGTATATTTTCTTAATCGCGTTAGGCTTTGCTTTCGAAACCGCCTCGCGCCCCTGAAAAGTGAACTTTTGATCCCGATTGATTGTAGGATCCAACCTGCGAGTCAGACCGCAAACGGTTGAGCCGCGTGATCACACTCTTGAGTCCATGCTGCATCGCCCGCAGGTGACGTCCGTGCTCATCAGCGGTGGCTTGAAGCTTCACGACACGTCGAATGAGTGCTTGCGGTTGATCACGCAACGCGCCGCCTTCGATCGCATTTGCAAGATTGTTTAAATGCTCAAGCTTTTCGCCAGAGAGCGCATTCAGCTCACTGATTTGACCGAGCACAATGTGCTCAGCTTCCTGCTCAAAAACGTTTTCGATCGAGTCGAGGCATTCTTCTAAGGCAGCACTATTCATTGATCCGTCCTTTCGCTTGAGTATAGGCGGTCGCTGGGCTTGGGAGCTCTTTGTCGAGCAAGCCGAGTGGTTGTTGTTCTGCCAGGTCTTCTGCAATTGCTTCGACGAAGTAGCGAGAGAACATCGAAGCCCCCTCGCCGCCGCCCAGCGTCATGGCTTTCTCCAATCCGGTATGGGTTAGGAGCTCGGCCCATAAGAGTTTTTCAAAACGCAGCTTTGCGTCTTCGGAAAGCTCAACTTGCGCAGATTTGCCCGCCTCCACAGAGGAAGGCGCGGCAAGTTGATTTGTTGTTAGCGGCGACACTGGCTGCACATCGCTCTCCTTAGCTGGTGAATGAAAATTAAATTTAAAGTTGTTAATTACCTCTTTACGCGCTCTTGTTGTATTGGGCGCAGGTTTATCAAGAGAGCCCGATGATCTCTGTATTAATGTCTGAAGGTTTGGCTCCGTCGAACGGCGCTAAATCACAAGAGCCCCCTCGCGACGCGTCGCGTTCCTCAAAAGACGAGAAGTTCTCGTCCTTTATGGACTCGCGCGACGAACGATCCGAGGTCGATCCCAAGCAAGAGAATGAGGTCGCTGCTGCCGCCAGCAGCAACACGCCGACCGAACAGGCCGCGCCCGCTGGCGATAAGGTCGTTCATTCTGAGACGGGGCGCACAGCATCAGACGTCGCACTCAGCCTCACACCTGAGGATGCGGCAAGCCGTGATCTTTCGAGTGATCTTTCGGATGTCTCCCCTGAAGACATTAAAGGAGAGAGCGCCGCTGGGATCAAAGGCGACCGCACCGCCATCGACGAGAGTCTTCCAGCAGCGGATCCATCGGATACAGCCAAATTTCAATCAGACGCCCAAATGGATGCAGAAGCAATAACGCGCTCATCTAATGCTGAGGCAGATCTTAAGGCTTCTGCGAATGAGGCCGATCCACGCCTCGCCGCAACGTCAGAGACGAGCGTTGATCCTAAGACAGAGGACAGCACTGCGCGCGCCTCTGCTGAGACAAGAGGCGAGGTTGATCTCAAGTTTGCAGATACGTCAGGGCAATCCTCCGATGACGGACAATCCCGACAAACGGCCCCGACGGGTGAAATTCTCCCCGCCGCTGACACCGACATTGCTGCAGGGGCTGAAAAGACTATCGCAGACGCGCTCAGCACAGGTGAACTCGCGGACTTAAACGCCCGTAAGCAAACCGTCGCCGCGATCGGTGATGAAAGATTGCTCCAAGTGAACGTTGCACGTGAAGCTGCACCGCTCGCGACTGAAAATCTTCTGGCCGTTGCTCCGACATCGACTCCATCCGCCGCAGCTCCGGTGAGCACTGGCGGCTTGGCGCCGACCGTACCGACACATGTAATCGCAGCGCCAAATCAGCTGACAAGCGTTGTGATGAACGCGCTGAAAAATGGCGGTGATGTTCAAGAGCAATTGGTGGTTCAACTCGACCCGCCAGAGCTTGGCCGCGTCCTGATCGATTTTAAGTTTGACGCCCAAGGCCTGCAGCAAATCACGGTGAGCTCAGAGAACCCCGAAGCGCTGAAACGCCTGCGCGAGCTACATTTCGAGCTCACTCAAGCGCTGCAGGATCAAGGATTCTCAGACAGCAATCTATCCTTCCAACAGGAAGCCCAAGATCAGTCTCAATCCAATTGGCAGGCCCCCGAATGGGCGCGTGCGCAATCTCAAGTCGTAGCAGCAGCTGAGCGAAGCTCATCCGCGTCTGCTATGCCAACCCCACCCAATTTTACGGGAAGGGATCGGCTCGACTTATTGCTTTAGGAGTAAGCTATGAGTGAGATTAATCCTGTCACAACAACAGGCTCAACCACCTCGACCAACACGGCGGGCGCAGCGGCCGCTGCTGCTGAGAACAGCACAAACTTCAATGAAGACTTTGACACGTTCCTGCAGCTGCTGACCGCGCAGATCCGCAACCAGGATCCGCTGGAGCCAACAGATTCAACCCAATTCGTTGAACAACTCGCGACCTTCTCCTCGCTCGAGCAGCAGGTTGAAACCAACAATACACTCAGCGATATCGCCACGCTGATTGGCGATCTCAGCTCCATGCTAGCCAATGAATGGCTTGGCCAAGAGGTCGCTGTCTCATCGAAACATGTCGCATTTGAGGGCAAACCCGTCGAGTTCGAGGTTGACCCAACTTATAGTTATGACGAGGCCGTTTTGACCGTTGCGGACAGTCAAAACAAGATCATCTACCAAGAAAAACTCGACGCTGATCAAACCCGGCACTCTTGGGATGGCGATCTATCCAGTCAGGCTGGCCAAGCAGGTGATGGCGTTTATCAGTTCCAGGTCGATCTCTTTCAGGATGGCGAGCAAGTCGCTTCAACCCCAGCAGAGATTGTCAGCAAGGTCACTGCGCTTGGAAATGAGAATGGACAAATCCGTATTGGGACCGATAGCCGCCTATCTGCGAACCTGTCCGACGCCCGCAAGATCGATCCTTAGTTTGGGGCGCGCAAAAGACTTGATCTACATCAAGTCTTGCTTTGCCATATCGACGATAAGAACATTCTTGATATCGTTAGACACAGAGTCTTTTAGGTTCATCAGAACCATAGATCGGATCATTTCATAATTATCGATTTGGGTCGGCTCCTCGAGGGTGCGGCCATCATTGCTGAGCCCAATGAGCGTAGTCATGATATTGTCCCGCAGCTTAGGCTCTTCTGAAAACAAGTCGTCGACGGTTGAGGAACCCGCTTCAAGATTGATGTGAAGGATAACCAGGCTTTTAACCTGATCATTGCGCATGACAGGGACGACAAATTCACGGCTGAACTTATAGTATTCGGTAGAGCCAGAGCCGCCAGATTTGGAGTATTTGTCATCCTTTTTGGCGTCTTTCTTGTCGCCGCCTTTATCGTCTTTCTTCTTGTCATCCTTCTTGTCGGCATAGTCGCCGTCGGCTTCAGACTTCTCCGCACCAGCCGCCGCCGCGGTCGACGGCGTCTTCAGCATAACGCCCGCAAAGCTGCCGAGCGCGATAAAGATAATGGCGACGATACTGGTGAGGATCAGTTTCATTTTTTCTTTCCTTAGAAGGGGAGAACTTTTTCGAGGATTTTGGGGACCATTCCGCGTTTGATCCCGGCTTGGGTCTCGCCGCGGCTAAGGTATGACAAGTTCGCATCAGCGATTTTCTCGTAAGACACCGTATTGGTTCGCGTGATGTCTTGCGCACGAATGACACCCGAAACGGTGAGATATCGGACCTCATCGCTGACCTGTGTTTGCTGATAGCCGGCAATGACAAGATTGCCATTCGGCTCAACACCGACAACACGTGCGGAAAGCCTGAATGTGACTTGTTCCGCTCGGTTCAGCGAACCATCGCCCGTCACTCCCGACGCACGATCATAGTCGATCGCCGGCGACAGGCTGGCGCCATTCGGCAAGAAACCGCCGGCCGCCTGTGGAAGTCCGAGCAAGGCCGCGATGTTAAACTGCTCATTGGTCTGACGATTGCGCGAGAGGGAGCTTTGCATGCTGGCTTGATCGTTCATATCAACGACCACAGTCAGCAAGTCGCCCACATCTTTTGCGCGGCGCATGCCGAGCAATGCGTTCGGCGCAGTCGTCCACAGCGAAGCCGATGTGGCATGAGTTTCTTTGGTATAATTTGGCTCTGTTTGAGCCCAATAAGTTGGCGCCTCGTGGGCCACCATTTCTTGAGCGTCTGGGGTGCTCCCAGTTGCGCATGCTGATAGCGATACTGCTACCATTCCCGTCAGAGCGGGCACTCCTAATTTACCCATATCCAGCCTCCTGCTTGAACGATTCCTTCGACAGTTTGGCGCGACTCTAGATTCAGAACGGGAACACTCTCGTTCACTCCAGCTTCGCCCAATGCCCGCCCCGTCAGGGTGATTTCGAGTGGGCCTTTGACGTATTTCAAAGTGACCAATTGATTGCGCTTCACGAGGCGCGGAGCGCGCGTGTCCTTAGCAGCAATCGGCTGGCCAGCATAAATGGTTCGGCTCACTTCTCGGCCGAGAAGCTCCGCATGCTGATCTTGCCAAACATCATCCGCAGGCGACGAATTCTCCTGCGTGATGACGGAACCCGCCCGTAAGACTTCATTGGCGGTGAGAGAGGCATCAACTGAGAGGCCGAGCGCGAGGCAAATGAGACTAATCATGGTCTTATCTCAGCCTCGTTGTGGCTGCGAGCATCTCATCCGAGGCGGTGATCACTTTCGAGTTGAGCTCGTATCCGCGCTGCGCTTCGATCAGATCAGAGATTTCTTTCACGACATCAACGCCAGAGTCTTCCAGAAAGCCCTGGCGGATTGTGCCAACGCCTTCGCTGCCCGCCACTTGGCGATTGGCCTGGCCCGACGCTTCCGTTTCCCGGAACAGATTGTCGCCAATCGCTTCCAGGCCCTTCTCATTGACGAAAGAGGCCACAGAAATCACGCCAATTGACTGTCCAGCGACCTGATTGTCGAAATAAGCCGTAACCTCGCCATCGCGCGAGATCGAAATGCGCTGCGCATCGTTCGGGATCGTAATCCCGTCAGCCAGTGAGTAACCGGACATGGTGACGATCTCACCATCGGGGCTTCGATTGAGCTTGCCGTCTCGCGTAAAGACCGACTCGCCATCGGGCGTCCGCACTTCGAGGAAGCCTTTGCCATCAATCGCGAGATCGAGCTCAGCACCTGTTTCACGCAAAGAGCCTTGCGTGATTTCCATCGACACCGTCGACGCTTTCACGCCTGTCCCGATTTGGATCCCCGCAGGAACGACAGTCCCGGTTTGCGATGTGATTGTGCCCGGGGTGAGATATTGCTGATAGACCAAATCAGAAAATTCGGCGACGCGCGGCCGGTAAGCAGCGGTGCTCATATTTGCAATATTGTTCGAAATGACGTCGACGCGCGTTTGCTGCGCCGCCATTCCTGTTGCTGCAATCTGGAGGGATTTCATGGCTTAACTCCTGTGCCTATCGGTCTCTTACCGCTGAAATAAATTGCGAGATGCGTTGGTCTTCTTGCTCCATCAGTGTTTGGCCGGCTTCATAGGCTCGGTGCACCTCGATCATGCGAGCCATTTCTAAAACGGGGGATACGTTGGACGCTTCTAAAGCGCCCTGCAGTACGGCGGCGCCTTCAACAGGCTGCACACCGCCATCAGCGACGAAGCGCGTGTCTGTTTCGCGCTGTAATTGCCCGGTCGGGGTAAAGATGCCGACTTGACCAATGATTTGCCCAGCTGATGAGATTGTTCCATCGCCGGCGATTGTTACATTTTCGGCTTCTGGCGGAATCTGGATCGGGAAACTGCCTTCGCTCAGCACTTTCGCGCCGTCGCCGGTCACCAGCTCGCCATCTGCGGAGATTTGGAATGCGCCCGCGCGCGTCAGGCGCTGACCATTGTCTGTTTCTAGCGCAAAGAACCCTTCGCCTTGGATCGCGAGATCAAACTGGCCGCCGGTGAACTTTACTGTGCCTTGCGTGAGATCGAAACTGTGACCTGCGAGCCCGCCCATGGAGAGCGACGGCGTGTCTTGGCCCGTCGCCATGACGTATTCCGCAAAGATCGCACGATCGGTTTTATAGCCCGACGTGTTCGTGTTCGCGATATTGTTCGCAACGACTTGCATCTCTTTTAAGAGACCATCCTGCCGGGCGAGCGTGGTGTAGATACTATTGCTCATTGTGAGGCTCCTGCCTGTGGGACCGCCAGCTTTTTTCGAGATGAATCGAGAAGATCTGCGATCTGATATGGGCGGATCTCCCGCCCTGCCCCATCTGGGGAAATTCCTTTTGAAACTTTGATTGTCCGTACACGGTCCAACCGAACGACCTCGGCGTCTGTGAGACCGTTGACGAGCTTCGGGAAGTTGAGATCCCAGAGCGCCCAATTGTCGACAATGGCGCCTTGCTCAATCAGTTCGAGTTGTTTGCTCGGATAAGCCGACAGGCTTGTATATGCCGCAGTTGCAATGTTTGGGAGGTTCGCCTGAAGCGCGCGGATGCCAGCCATTCGGTTGATTTCAGCTTCGGTCGGGAAGTCTTCGCGGACGTCAAACAGGTCTTGATCGACATGCCCCCAGAAAGCCGCCTCAGCCAGCAGATTCGCGATTTCAGGGTTACGCTCGACCGGCCCTAGAAACTCTTTCACCATGCTGAACAGGCCAAGCTCCAGCGCTTTGACTGCGCCCTGCTTACGCAATGCCGTCCCATATCCATCGACGGGCAAGTCACTATGGAAACGTGTCAGCGTGTACAGCGCGTTCAATGCGTTGGCTGGGTCATCATCTGTGAGATAATCGTCCAGCGCCTTAACAGTGTAGCTGTCGATAGACGCTCGGACCTCTTCTCGACCAGCGACAGGCAGATCCAGGATGCGCTGCAGTCCGTCATACAGGTCACCACTGGCAAGGTGATCGATTACAAACTCCAGAATTGGATCGAGATTGTGCTGGGTCTCATTCGTCTCCAGCATGTTCCAAGCTTCTTCCAAAACAAAAGAGCGGACGGTCGGGCGGAGCTGCTCATTGCGCTCAACTAAGATCAGCAAGGCGGCAAGTTTGAGCTTTGGTCGGCTCATCAGCATGACCAGGCGATCATCGGATTCAGAGCCGTTCGGCATATCTATGATCGCGGTTTTCAACGCGCTCAGACGCGTCGAGTTTTCGATCTCTTCTGGCGTGAAAGTCGCGATCACTTGCTGCGCCAGATCGCTCCGGCGCTCGATGACAAGCGACGGCACAATCAACATGGCCGTGTCTTCGCGGAGATTAAATGGCAGCGTCCGGATCGACGCGATTTCATTCGCGATGCGCTCTACACCACCTGGCTCGAACATCACCAACTCGGCGGCAGCCTGCCAAAGATTGGCCTCTGGAAAACACGAGCTGAGCTCGCCCAAATAGGCCAGGTCAGGTTGCTGACGGTTTTCCATCAGCTCGATAAACTTCCGATACGGCTCCCACTGCTCATCATCGGCAAAGGTCAGCAGCGCTTTCGCCTCAGCATAGAGGCCCAAAGCCAGCTTAGACTTTAGATCCTTGCGCAGTTTGTCATCCGCGCTGACCGTATCGTCAGCATCGATCGCGTCAGGAAGCTCGGTGAACTTTCGCAGCGACCGAACAACCGAAAAGTCGAGGGGATATGGCCCCGCGCATTCGGCAGACGCATATCTGACAGTTCCGCCATCCGCGGTGATGGCAGGCTCTGATCCATCACCATCGGCGGGGACGAGAAGCCCGCCACGTATAGCCGTTTCGACAAAAGCATCGAGGTCTTCGCCAACAGTTTCTTCTTCCGTTTCCGCGGTAGGTTCAGAAACGTCGTTCGCTCCGGTTTGCGCGTGAGCTGCGGAAACCAGAGCGACAAAGAAACTTGCAGAGGCAAGACGGCGTATCATGCGGCTTGGCGTAATCCTTTCACGGCTTCTTCAACCTCATCAAAAGATGGGCGCACCCTGGCCGGGGCGTGGCGACGAGCAACCTCGACGCAAATATTGATTGGGTTTTTGTGCAGGCTCGAGACGAGAACTTCGCCAATCATCGAGTAGAACATGTGCTCTTCGTTGCGGGTATGAGCGACCTTGGTCGCGAACGGGCCAACGACACCGTAAGCCAAGAAAACTCCGAGGAACGTTCCGACGAGCGCGCCCCCAATCATCCCCCCAAGAACTTCTGGTGGCTTATCAATCGAGGCCATGGTTTTGATAACACCCAAAACCGCCGCAACAATCCCAAGCGCTGGCAGCGCGTCGGCCATGTTCTTGAGCGCGTGCGAACCATGTAGGCGCTCTTCAGAAAGCGCTTCGAGATGCTTCTCGAGCAGCTCTTCGACCTGGTGAACATCATCGAAGTTCATGATCATCGAACGGATCGTGTCGCAGATCATTTCAATCGCTTCGTGGTCTTTCAGAATCTTCGGGTACTTTTGGAAAATCGCTGACTCATTCGGCGCCTCGATGTGGGCTTCGATATCAACGGGGTTCTCTTTCAGGATCGTCAGCAGCTCTGTCATCATGCAGAGCAGGTCCTGGTAATCTTGCTTCTTCCATTTCGGGCCAGCGACTGCGGCGCCAAGGTCGCCAGCGGTGTGCTTAATCGTGGACATGTCGTTCGCGGCCAAGAACGCACCTGTTGCCGCGCCGCCGATCATCATCATCTCGAACGGGAGAGACTTTAGAATGATACTCATCTTACCCCCGGCAAGGATGTACCCGCCGAAGACCATCACCATGGTCACTACCAAACCTAATATCGCGTTCACCGGTACTCTCCTTTTAACCCGAACTCACCCATCATGATCATGCCGCCGTCATCTCTTGGACGAACTCGGGATCGATCTCTGATGTCAGCTTCACAGCGCGCTGATGCTTCCAAACACCAAGCTCTGCCATTGCAATATCAACAGGACCGTCCACGGTTTTCGCGGACACAATAAGTTTCGATCGATCGGTG
Organism: Henriciella sp.; assembly: GCA_013213785.1. GTDB lineage: Bacteria > Pseudomonadota > Alphaproteobacteria > Caulobacterales > Hyphomonadaceae > Henriciella. The sequence continues at coordinate 195,669 of JABSPZ010000007.1, forward strand.
CCCGGAAGCGTCAGAACACTTCCGCTTTCGAGGCGCGCGCATTCGGCGACACTCATCGGCAAACGATCAATAATGATTTCGAGATTGACGCTGGAGTTTTGGACCAACGGTTCATCTAAGCTTGGCGGCGTTTCAACCTCTTCGGACGGCGCATTCGCAATCCCGTCTTCTGAAGAGGCCATCGCCTCAGCGATTGTTTTGTCGAGCTTTAGTGCCACGCCAACGCGCACCGCCTGCCCTTCAATATCGCTAAGGTAATATACAAGGAGACAATTGCCTTCGACCGAAAGGTTTTCGAACGGGATGCAAGCCGGTGGCTCGCCCTCGTCTTCAACCATGCCGAACGCGCGTGCGGTCGACTCGCCAAGCGCTTTTGCTGGAGCCTCTAAGAGCAATTGCAAAAACAGTTGCGGCGCTTCTGTCAAAGCAGCTGGATCTTGATCTAATTTGCCAGCAGCCACGCGCGCGGCAATTAAGTTATCAATAGAGACACCAACGATAAAATCGTCGGACTCACTTTGGAATCCATAAAGGTAAGCGCCAAAAAGATCATCTGGGAGGGCGGCGCCGCGGCAAACCTCGCGCGACTGCAGTCTGACTTTATTTTCCCCGCCTAAAACATCGTCGAGCCAAGCCGCAATGGTGGCTTCGAGCGTTAGCCAGAACGTCCGGTTCTGCAACACTTTCGGCGGCAAACCGCCGCTCGATTCAAGCTTTTTCCGAAGAACGGACGTCAAAATATACCCCTAGTGGATCACGCAATCTCTCCATTTAAAATTGAATTTTTATGTGAATAAAACGTTATCGCCGCCGAAAAAATCGCCGTGTGGTTGTATTAAGGAAATTTACCTTACTTTGCTAATCCAGGCTCACTGAACAAAACGGGTGTGCGTTATGGCTGCAGATGGTGCTTCTGGACTTGCTCCAATCATTATTAAGAAGAAGAAAAAAGTCGTTGGCGGCGGCCACCATGGCGGCGCCTGGAAAGTGGCTTATGCGGACTTCGTGACCGCGATGATGGCGTTCTTCCTGCTGATGTGGCTCCTTAACGCAACCACTGAGGAACAGCGCAAAGGTATCGCGGACTATTTCAACCCGACCATTCCTGTCAGCCGAATTTCTGGCGGTGGCTCAGACGGCCTCAACGGCTCTTCTATCTTTACAGAGCAGACCTACGCCCAGAAAGGCACCGGCGCGACACGTGATGCGACTGCGGGCAGCCCTTCAACCTCTAAAACGGGTGAGCCTGACGAAGATAGTTTGGCACAAGCAGAGGCAGATATCGTCGAGCAGTTGCAGCTGGCGATCAGCCAAGAAGCGCCGCTTCTGAACGAGCATATCCAAGTGAAACTGTCTCCAGAAGGCATTGTCATGGAACTGGTCGACTCTGACGATGTTCCCCTCTTCCCCCGTGGCGGCAGTGTTGCGACACCTTTGCTGACGGACCTTATCCAAACGGTGACCAAGTCATTCAATGCGTTCGGCAACTCTGTTAAAGTTGTTGGTCATACAGATTCAGCTGTCTTCAGAAACGCGAACGGGTTCGATAACTGGGATCTCTCTGCAGAGCGCGCCAATGTCGCCCGACGCTTGATGATGGAAGCTGGCTTCCCCGCAAATCGAATTCAGGAAGTCTCTGGTCGCGCGGACACAGACTTGCTCGTCAAAGATGATCCGTATGCGGCACAAAACCGCCGGATCTCGATTACTCTGCTGAAGCAAGAGATTAGTGGTTAAGCGCCCTACACCGTCTATTAACCAATGATTTCTACTTTCGGTTGCATCGACTGCAGGAGCAACCGACATGAGTATAACATCATCTTTGAATGCGGCCGTCAGCGGCCTGAACGCTAACGCCACCCGTCTCGCAACAATTTCCGACAATTTGGCGAACTCTGAAACGTTTGGATACAAACGGAGTGACGTCGACTTCTCGAGTATGGTGCTCGAGCAACGTAACTCGACTTATTCCGCGGGCGGCGTGAATGTCGATGCGTTTAAAGATGTTCGCGCGATTGGATCGCTGATCTCAACTGGAAATGCGACCGATATCGCGGTTGCTGGCCGCGGCTTGGTCCCGGTCACCGACTTGCAGGGCACGACCCTTACTGGTGATGATCGCGACCTTATGCTCCTGCCAACCGGATCTTTCTCTGCAGATCAGAACGGCAACCTGCGCACACAGAGCGGCAAATACCTCCTCGGTTGGCCCGCTGACAGTGCCGGTGATGTTGGCAGCGTAAGCCGCAACAGTGGCGGCAGCCTTCAGCCGGTGAATATTTCAACATCACAGTTCGTTGCGGCCCCGACAGGCCGGATTGAAGTCGACATTAACCTTCCGGCTGATGCGACCCAAGCTGGCGGCCCTACCGGCGCTTACTCGCTACCGATTGAGTATTATGACAATCTCGGTCGTGCCCAGAATGTCCGGCTTGAGTTTACGCCAGTGGTTCCAGCGACGGGTTCCAGTAATGAATGGAATGTCCAAATCTTTGATGATGCGGGCGACCCTCTCGTTTCAGTTGGTGACTTTAATGTGACCTTCCTCGACACGACTGCGAATGGCGGCCAAATAGACGCGGTAACCGCATCTGGCGGCGCGACATACGCGAACGCCACGGGATTGGTCTCGATCAACCTTCAACATGGCCCAGTCGATATCTTCATCGGCCGACCAAGCGACACGAGCGGGATCACGCAGCTCTCGGCTGCCTTTTCACCAAACTCAGTGACCAAAGACGGCGCCCCAACTGGTGATCTACAGTCGGTCGAGATTGATGATCGAGGATTCCTGCAAGCCATTTATGACACGGGCTTTCGTCGGAGTCTGTATCAAATCCCAATCGCTGACGTTCCGAATATGGACGGTCTGATTGCACGCGACGGCCAGGCTTTCAGCATTTCTGCTCAGAGTGGTGACATGTATCTGTGGGATGCAGGCACCGGCCCTGTTGGCGGGATTTCAGGCTTCTCCTTGATGGAGTCGACTGTGGATATCGCAGCTGAGCTGACAGACCTCATCGAGACGCAGCGCGCTTACTCTTCGAGTGCGAAGATTGTGCAAACCGTAGATGAGATGTTGCAAGAAACAACCAACCTCAAACGATAACGCTTAGTCCGCCAAGAAGGCACATGACGTGAGCATTACATCTGCCATCCAATCCGCCCGGTCTGGGTTAGACGTCATTGGTATGCGTGCCGATCTGGTCGCTACCAATGTCGCTAACGCCACCACGCCAGGATATGTCCGCCGATCTTTGACGGTCAGCGAGACAATCCTCGGCAATCAAACCTCAGGCGTTCAGGTTATTAGTGTTGATCGATCTCAGAACGAGATCCTCACGGCGGAACGCAGAAATCTATCCAGCGATCTCGCGCAAGCCGATATACTCAGCACGCGCTGGGGGTCGCTCTCACAACGTGTCGGTGATGACATCGACTCTTCCGCGCTGTTCCAAAATTTAAACTCTTTGCAGGCCGCAATTGACGAGGCGGTCCTCAGCCCAGAATCGACAAATCACGCCAATACAGTCGTCCAATCAGCGAACAATTTGGTGCAAGAGTTTAACGCCCTGTCTGATTTGATCACCCAAGAGCGCTGGCGCGCGGAGGGTGACATTCAAGAGGGCGTCACGATCGTCAATCGGTCGCTCCAGCAAGTGGAGCAACTGAACAAACAAATTTCCGGCATAGATCGCACAACTGCGCAGGCCGCTGCTCTGTTTGATGAGCGCGCGCGCATTGTGGATCAGATTGCTGAATATCTTCCCGTGCAAACGGTTGATGGCCCGAGTGGGACAGTCGACGTGCTCACGGTTGAAGGCGTTTTCTTGCTCGCTGGAACGGCCCGCGAGATTGAGTTTAATCAGTCCAACGCAATTGGCCCGAACATCACTTTGGGCAACGGCTTATTGTCTGGGATCTCAGTGGATGGCGTCGACATCACGCCCGGCGCCAATGCTTACGGCGCGGTCTCGAGTGGTAAGTTTGGGGCCTTATTCACCCTTCGCGACACAGACCTGCCAACCTTAAGCGCGCAGCTTGATGTCATGGCACAGGACCTCATCAATCGGTTCACCGACCCTGCTGTAGATCCAACGCTTACACTCGGGGATCCTGGACTATTCCTCGACACGAACGCAGCTGCAGGCGACGGCGTTGCTGGCCGTTTGCAGTTAAATGCCCTCGTAGATCCTGATCGCGGCGGCGCTGTTTGGCGCTTGCGTGACGGGCTTGGCGCCGTTGCGCCTGGCCCGCCAGGTGACAATACGATCCTGAGCAATCTCTCAGGCGCCTTTGATACGGTTAGCAATATCAGCGTGCCCGGATTGCAAGGCGGCTTCGTCTATTCTGATCTCGTCGCACAGATTGGCTCGTTGACCGGGCAACAACGCATCCAAAACGAGTCCGTTCTATCGTCGATTTCACTTCAGTATCAGACCATTCAGGAAGCCGAAGCGAACGAAACCGGCGTGGATATCGAAACTGAGATGCAAGACCTGCTGATCATCGAGCAGGCCTATGCTGCCAACGCACGTGTGATCCAAGCCGCCAGTCAGATGCTCACCGAACTGATGGATATCTAAGCCAATGAACTCGCTCTCTCTCAACGGTTTTCTCAACGCCTCAGTGCTCAATAGCGTGTCCACGCTCAAGGACAGGATTGCGGCGAGCGCGCAAGAAGCGACATCGGGTCTTCAATCAGATCTGGTCGGTCACTTAAAAGGCCGAATTGACCAAGCTTTGTTGAGCGACCAGGCGATCAAGGAAAACACGGCCGAGCAGGCACGGATTGATCTGCGCAATATCCGCTTGGACATCACTGATAATACACTGACATCCCTGCGCGACCTCACCGAGGGCCTCACCCTGGAAATGCAAAGCGCGATGGGGGTCTCCGACCAACCGCGGCAAAACGCTGTAGCAACTGAAGCCAAAGAAGCTCTTACAGAAGCGCTCTCACGCCTCAATGTCCGCCATGGCGAGCGATTCTTGTTCTCTGGTGATGCAACGGCGACGCCGCCCTTCGCAGACGCTGATGCCTTGCTCCTAGACCTGACCAATATCGGCATTACCGCCACGGATGAGGCGGACTTTGCGGCGCAAGTTCAAGCTTATTTTGATGATCCGGTCGGCGGGTTTCAGACGACTTTTTATCAGGGCACCCAGACGGCGAGCGATCCTGATGCGGTTCTGGCCAACCAGGCTGGATTTGCTGAGATGTTTCAAGGTCTCGCAATCTTGGCTCTGTCAAACACGAGTGAGAACCAACCGTTTGCCCGGGCGGGCACCCCTGCCCTAGATCAAGCCCTTTCGCGGCTCGAAGGCGCGCGGACAGCCCTTGTCGACATTCAAGCAGGTGTTGGTATTCGCCAAACCAGTCTGCAGGACCAACAAGCTGTTCTATCACGGGAAGAGACTTTGCTCGCCGCGGCATTCCTCGATCTCGCTGGTAAAGACCAGTATGAGGCTGCCACTGAATTGCGAGAGCTCGAAGCCAATCTCGAGGCTTCTTACTTGCTCACGTCTCGCCTCTCGAACCTCTCGCTCCTCAACTATCTGAGATAATTTATGCGCTTTCTGACCTCACTTCTGAGCTTTGCTGTCTTATTCACCTTGGCAGCCGCACCAATTGCGCAATCGCAAACGAAGCTCCGCGATATTCTGGACATTGAAGGCGTCCGAAGCAATGATCTGGTGGGCTACGGGATTGTGGTCGGCCTTAACGGCACCGGCGATTCTGTCCGAAACTCTCCGTTTACGGAGGATTCGCTTTCGAACATGTTGGAACGGCTCGGCGTTAACGTGCAGGGCGAAGATATTCGGCCGAACAATGTGGCCGCTGTTTTGGTGACAGCCACGCTCCCGGCGTTTGCGAGAAGCGGCTCAAGCATAGACGTCTCTGTGGCGTCGATCGGGGATGCCGGCAGCCTTGAAGGCGGCACGCTCATCCTCACTCCGCTGCGCGGCGCCGATAGCCAAGTCTATGCGGTGGCGCAAGGCAGCGTGATGGTCAGCGGTTTGAACGTAGAAACCCCAGGCGCCCGCGATACAGTCGGGACACCAACATCCGGCTCGGTGCCCAGCGGCGCGATGGTTGAGCGTGAGATCGGCTTTGATTTCAACTCTCAAGACAGCCTGACCCTCGCCCTGCAAACGCCAGACTTCACGACGGCTGCACGGGTTGAGAACATCATCAACACAGCGCTGGGCGGTCCTGTTGCCTATATGCGAGACCCTGGCACGATTGAGCTCAATATCGGCGCGACGGATGGCTCACCTGCGCGCATCCTTGCAGCCATCGAGAACCTACCGATCCAAGTTGAGACGCCAGCTCGCATCGTTATTGATGAGAAGTCTGGCACCATCGTCCTTGGGCAAGATGTGACCATTTCTCAAGTCGCGATTGCGCAAGGTAATATCTCTATCCGCGTGCGTGAAAACCCGGTTGTGGTTCAACCTAATCCATTTGCGGAAGGGGAAACCATTGTCCTGCCGCGCACAGACATTGAGGTCGGCCAAACGGGCAATCAGAACATCGCTCTGCTCAATTCGAACACGACACTGTCTGAACTTATCGATGGCTTAAACGCCCTCGGCGTCCGCCCGCAAGAAATGGCGGACATTATCCGCACCATGAAAATGGCGGGCGCGATTCATGCCGAACTCGTGGTTCGGTAGGCTTCTAAAAAAGCGGAATTGGAAATGGCGCGCTGGTAAGCTCTAGCGCGCTTATTCTTCTTCCTCTTCAGGGCGCTCCAGCATGATCAAACCATCGCGCTTCATCGCCATAATCTTCATCAGGAAGTCTTTCTGGACTTGCTCTGCTGCCTCGGCATTTAGAGATTTCATCATGCCCAGATCATCACGAATTCCGTCCGCCATCCGGTTCGAGATATTGCTGAGGAAATAGTCGCAAACCTCTTTATACTCGCTCTCCAAGACCTTCATCAGCTGAAGCAGGAATTCTTGATCCAACTCTTTGAACAGCACCGGCACATAGTTCCGGTTCAGCATGGTCGGAATATCAACCAGTTCAAACATACCTTTTTGGATCGCGTCGACCTTCTCTGCGTGTTTCTCAGAGACGTGTCCCATCAGGGACTCGCGGCGTTCATTCGGCATCAGGCTCAGGATCTCTCCAACGCCCTGCAGCTGCGCATCGCCGTCATCTTCGTCTTCCTCGGGTGCGAGCAAGAACTCCATGCGAACCATGCGCGCCACGACCGCATCGATTTCATAGGAAGGCGGCGGTGGATTGACCATTTCGCTCAAGACTTTCGATTGCTGGCCCTCTTCAAGCAGACAAATCAACTCTGAACAGAGCGTCGCGTCCAGATTACGCAAGATCAGACCCACGATGTTTGGTGTGAGGCCGGACAGATACTTGGCGATGTGGGCGGGCTCACGTTTCGAAAAAGTGTCCCAGAGGCGGCTAAAGTCTTCTTTGTTTTCCGGCTCTGGTAGCTGGTCTTCCAGGTTTTCTTCTTGCGTGCCGTAGATTACGCTTAGACGCGAATCATCCAGCAGGCTTTCCATAAGCTGCCGAGACGTTTCCGTTCCACCACGCAATGAGCCACTAGAGCTTCGCAGATGCCCGAGAAAATCCATCACGATCTCAATTAATTGCTCACGCGGGAGATAGTTGATGGTCTCTAAGGCGGCCGCAACGTTCGCTATGGCTTGGTCGTCCAACCGGTCGACAATCGGCTTTGCAGCCTCTTCGCCTAGGACGGCAATAACGACCGCCGCGCGCTGGGACGCGGTGATGTGCTGTGTGCTCTTAGAGTTGGATTGAGCGTTCGACACTTAAGCATATCCTCTCAACAAGGCTTCGGTGATCTTCAACCACCCATCCGCCAGAACAAAGAAACCGAGTTTGAATGGCAGCGAGACCACAGTCGGTGGAACCATCATCATACCCACCGCCATGAGCACGGACGCCACGACCAAGTCGATGATCATAAAGGGCATGAAAATCACAAATCCAATTTGAAACGCGTGCTTGATCTCTGACAGCATGAACGAGGTCGCGAGCAGCGAGAAAGAGTGCTCCTCCTCCGGTCCAACTGGACGATTGAGCGCGTCAGAGAGAACAAACAAGGCTTCAGGATCGGTCCGGCGCATCATGAATTCGCGGAACGGTTCCGTCGTTAGCTGCCAAGCTTGTTGCTCGGTAAGGCCGCCTTCAATGTAGGGGGACAAGCCTTCCGTCCAGGACTGCATGAAGACCGGTTCCATGATGAAGAAGGTCAAGAACATGGCGAGCGCCATGATCATCATATTCGGCGGGGCTTGCTGCACGCCAAGCGCTTGCCGCAAGATTGAGAACACGATCACCATAAACGGCAAACACGTGACCATCATTGCGATGCCTGGGACCAAACTCAGAATAGTGACGAATAGGAAAAGCTGGACGACTGTGCCGCTGAGGCCCTGCCCATCGCCGAGTAGACCGCCTAAGGGTCCAGCCGCTTGATCGGGCACCACTTGCGCAAAAGCCGCCCCGGTGAGGGCGGTCATGGCAAGGGTTAAAACAAGAAGAGAGCGCCAGAAAAGGCTCTGCCAGCTCATCACGGGCAGGCTAGCCATCTTCCTGTTCCTCAATCTGCGTAAGACGAACACCAATTGCGCCGTCTTCCAGTTCGATCAGTTCGCCGTGTGCAATCAAACGATCGTCCACGAGCAGTTCGATCGGATCTTCGATCTTGGCTGTTAGGGGGATGATTGTATCGGGTCTTAACTTTAAAAGCTCGGCCACGCTGAGCTTCTTACGTCCAATTGAGACCACGACATTGACCGGCAATCCATAAATAGATCGCTTGTACTGGTTTTCCGGAGACACATTCCGGCGTTCAGCTTCACCAACAACGTCTTCTACTGTTTCTGGCTCTGACATCAGGTCCCTCTTATACGCTTTCCGACCCGCTCATGCGGGTCAGGCTAGACTCAACAAATCGCTGGACGTCGAACTGCAAACCGCCTGTTTGCCAGTCTGCATCGACGTAAATTTCTGTGGCCGCATCGAGCATTTGGAGCTCACAAATCTCACTCAAGCGCGGCGAAGCTTGAACGGCATTTTGAAACGAGACACCAAATTGAGTTGGCACTTTCAGCACAACTTTTTCGATTGTGGGCGGCGCTGTGGTCTCTAATTCCCGCATAACTTCTTCAGCTAGGAACGCGTCCGCCAATCGCGGAAACGCCGAAGCGATAAAGTCACGGGTCAACTCAGCCGCGCGCGCAGCGGCGACCTGTTGCAAACCATCCAGTTGCGCCTCTAAGCTTTGGAGGATGGTCCCTGTATCGATCTCCGGCTGAAGCGGGGCAGCGGGTACCTCGACGGCGTCGACCACCTCTTCTGCTTCGTCTTCCGCCTGCGCCAATTGCGCCTCAAGCTCAGCATCAAACGCGCCTTCGCTCCCGCGCTCGCCGACCAGAAGATTCCGGTCTTTAGGCGCGGGCGCCAATGCGTTCACGTGAAACCGCGGCAGAGAGAGAGGCGGCAAGCTATTCATTGGCCGCTATCTTTCTGTCTTCTTTCAACCAGTCTTGCAGCAAGGCCGCGGTCTGTTCCTGATTCTCGCTCGTATAGTCTTTCAGATAATCGATTGGGTCGCTGGCCTGCTCGAAGAGGTCTCCTTCGACGCCGGCACCGTCAGCATCGCCAGCGCTAGCGCCTTCTTCATCACCGCCTGCCGCAGGCGCCTGCGCAAAGACCGGACGCATCACGCCAAAGCCAAGCGCCAAAACAATGATGCCCAAGAAGATAGCTTGAACCGCTGACCACAAATGCTGCTCGAGCATCCGCTCAATCATACTTGGTGCGGGGGTGAGCTCTATTTCAGGCAGGGCCTGGAACGGCATCAGCTCAACCGTGAGTGTGTCGCCACGGTCGGCTTCTAAGCCGGCCGCATTTCGAACCAATGCTTCGAAGTTTTGACGAACTTGTTCGATTTGGGTCGCAGCGTCTGCGGCAGTCAGGTCGATGCCAAGCGCTTCTTGGTTAAGGAGCACAGCAATCGACACGCGCTCGATTTGCCCTGGCAGGCGCTCAGTCTGGGTGCGCGTCTCGTTCAGCTCATAAGCCACCGATTCGGTGGAGCTTTTGCTCGTGCTCTCATTCTGTCCGCCAGCAGCGTCGCCTTGCGGAAGATTGCTCGCAACGGTGAGATTGCCGCCGCCCTGATTGGTTTCGTTTGAGTCGTTTGTTGTACGCGAGCGGACAACGCGAGATTCTGGATCGAAACGCACATCAGAAATTACAGTCCGCTCTCGGCTAACGTCCATGCTAACCGACACTTCCGCGTTGCCGTCGCCGAGACGCGCAAACAGGAGGCGTTTGATCTTTTGTTCTAGCGCTGCGGCTTGATCTTCAGCGACGACGCCTGGGGATTCTACATCTCCGACCGTTGGCCCAGCCAAAATACCGTGGCGCGGATCGATGACGACCACGTCTTCGGGGTTCAAACCGGAGACGGCGAGCGCGACCAGGTATTGTATCGCCTCAGCTTGGCCGCCATTCAGCCGCCGCGCGGAGGATAGCGTTACAGACGCCGTCGGCGTCGGCTGTGACCGCGAAAAACCAGATCGCAGATTTGCGCCAATGTGCACACGCGCTGAGTCGACGCCGGGCGTCGTCAGAATCGTACGGGTCAGCTCGCCTTCTTTTGCGCGCCAGTAAGCCGCGTTGTACATTTCAGACGTGACTGAGAATCCATTCACACTATCGAGAAGCTCGTAACCTTGGACAGATTGACGAGGCAGACCATCGCGCGCCAATGCGAAACGCGTTTTGTCTCTTACATTTGCAGGGATGAAAATCGCTTCACCGCGAATTTCGTAAGCAACGTCGAGTGATTCGAGTTCATTGATTACTTCGCCAGCTCTCACAGGATCCAATCCAGAGTAGAGAAGAGACATTGAAGGCTGCAGCGTTCCGCGCACCAAAAAGGTCATCGCGGCTAACACGCCCAGAACGGCCGCGCCCAACATGATCTGGCGCTGCAAACCCAACGCACGCAGATTGTCGATAAACCCCATAAGACCGCTTTCCGTTTTCTCGCTACGGTTGAACTTGGTTAATTTCTCGGCCGAAAGCGTTAAGGCTTCCTTTACTAGGGATTGTTTTAAACAGGAAAACTACTTCTAGTTTCATACGGGGCATCAGAGCGACCATGAGCGACAAGCCAGAAGCCAAATCCGAAGAGGAGGCTCCTTCCTCCGGGGGCATCGGAATGATGGGACTGTTGGTGCTGGGCCTCGCCTGCGCCGCGACCTCATTCGCAAGCGTTTATTTCCTAGCGCCAGCTCCGACAGTCGCGGAAGCTGCAACAGTCGAAGCCGAATATGTTCCGGTGGAAAAACCGGAAAAGAAGAAAAAGGATTTAGCCTATACAGAGGTTCAAGAGATCCTGATCACAGTCGGCAGCGCTCCAGCGACGCGATATCTTAAAATGCAACTTGCTGTCGCGACCGACAAAGACGACGCCAAAAAGATCAAGCCGCTCGAAACCCAGCTGATCGATGCCTTTCTCCTCTATTTACGGTCCGTTGAACTGAAAGATTTCGAGGACCCGGCTTTCTACAAGCATATGCGCGAGCAGCTTGGCCGCCGCGCTGACCTCGTCCTTGGCGATGGGATTGTGGAAGGCGTCTTAATCACTGAATTCTTGTTGAGGTAAAACCGTGCCGATTTCTCCTTTTGATATTGCGATCATCCTGATCTCTTCTGTGGCATGTATTTATTGCATCGTGCTCAGCCGCCGTTTGAGAGCCCTACAGAATACGAGAAACGGCCTCGGCGCGACCATTAAGGCTCTGTCTGACTCTATTAGCGCTGTCTCGGCCACTACAGACGAAACCCGCTTCCATGCGGGAGAACTCGCAGTGCGCCTCGCACGCCTGATCGAAGAGGCCAAACAGTCCTGCGAGCGCGTTGAACATCTGACCAATCGCTTAAACGAAGCGCACGATCGCGCCGCCAGCTATACCCCGCCCCAACAAGCCGCTCCGGCGCCAGCCCCTGCGCAAGCTCCGACGACGGGCGCTGTTCAGGAAGCGTTGGAGATTTCCAATCAACGCTTGGAAGAAATCACAGAGATGATGCACCGGCTGAAAGACCTGTCTGAGCAGTCCGTCGTTGAAGCAGAGAAGACAGCTCCTGCCCTGCGCCCGCTGCCGACCCAATTACGTCCTCGAATGAAAGTGGTGTAGCCTATGGCCCTTAAAGCTGCGAACCGATCCAATGTGCTCTTAACACTAGGCGTTCTGTTTACGCTCGGCGCTGCAACCCGCTTGGTTCCTGCCAATGTCGCGGATGCGCGTGAGGCGGACGCTGACGAGGCCGTAGAGACGGTTTCCGTGCAGCCCGAAAAGGTTGAAGCGACAAAAACCGCTGCGCTTCCGATCGAAGGGCAGATTTGTTTTAGCGAGGATCTCTCTGCAGCGCTCGCATCTGATCAACTCCGGCTTGAGACCGAAACCGAAAAGCTCGCAGCGCGCGAACTCGAATTGCAAGCCTTAGAAGCAGAATTGGCTGAGACACGGGCCGATTTGACGGCCCTTCAAGCCAGCTTGGAAACCAGATGGGAAGACATGCAGGCTTTCGCAGGTGAAGATCTGAACCATTTGGCGCAGATGTACGGCGCAATGAAACCAGACCAAGCCGCGACGATTTTCGATCAAATGGATCCAAGCTTTGCCGCCGGCTTCTTGCGTCTACTAAGTTCGGAACAAGCCGGTCTGATCATGGCAAACATGGAATCTCAACAGGCCTATATTGTCAGTGTTCGCCTCGCGAGCATCAATGAAGATTTGCGCCGCGAAGAGTCCTAAAAGCGCCAGCCTCACGTCTTCGTGACCTGATGCTTAAGGCAATATTACTACTTTAACTAGAATTGGTCCGGAACTTGCTTTTGACCTGTTTGTTAACCAAGCAGGACCTGATCTCATGGCGCTCTATTCTTCCGACCAAAGCCCTCGTGTTTTGCGTCTTACTTGGACGACGCGTGAAGACTTACGCGCAAACAGAGACCTTGTATTCGTCTATGGCGATAATGTTGCGCGCGAAGGTCAGCGGGGTCTTGCTCGACAAATGCGCGGTGAGCCAAATGCACACCCGATATCCATTAGCTGGACCCCCTTCGAGCCCTTTACCCACGCCAGTGCCCGAGATGCGATGGAGCATATCTCAAAAGACCTCGAAGCGCTGCAAGCACGCGCTCCCAAACTCATCGTTTGGCCGTTAGACGGACTAGTTCCGGAATTTCTAACCCTCCCAGACGAGCTGAATCAGCATTTGCGGACACAAGCGAAGAAGCGATTTGCGCTCATAGATCCTGTCTAATCCAGCAACGTGAATCGCGACGTTTTTGCGCAGAAGAATCATACATCGCGCGCGCGCCGATTAACTCTAATTAAAACAACCCTAGATAGAAGTTTCGGCAACTAATCATAATGGGGTTGTCGATGGCATCGGCTGCACAAGCACAACAAATTGAGTCTGAGGAAGACACGCCTCTGAGCGAGCGGATGCTTGTTTTTAAGCATTGCAAAGCTGCGTTTGACGAAATTCAAAAGCATGGCACTGCGCCCGATCCAACCGCTTATGCTGTTTGGTACTCGTACGTGTCGCGTTCGCCTGCCGAACTGCGGCTCGCCGTAGACAAGATCATCACAACCGGCGGCGCACTCGACGAGTATGAATTGAACGAACTGTTTCGAGAGCATATCAGCCCAAATCAGTCCGTTGAAAAGAATGAGGCGATCGGAAAAGAAATCGAAAGCAGCATTCAAGACGTCTCCAAGCTATTGCAAGCTGGCATGACCCAAAATGCCCACTTTCGAACCACGCTCGATGACCTGTCAGAGACGCCAACGGATGATGTCGATGGACATGACGTGAAAGCGCTACTCGGTCAGTTGATCAGTGAGAGCCAAAAAATGTCCGTGGTCTCTACGCGTCTGACTGATGGCCTTCGGAAATCTCAAGAGAAAGTTCAGAAACTCAACGAAGAGCTCGAACAAGCACGGCGCCAAAGCTTGCTCGATCCCCTTACTTCGGTCGCGAACCGTCGTGCGTTTGAAAACCGAATCCGGGCTCAAATCGAAGAGGCGAGCGACACAGGCGGACGGTTCTGCTTAGTCTTGGCTGACCTCGATGAGTTTAAAGCCGTGAATGATAATCTGGGACATCAGGCCGGTGATCAAGTTCTCAAGAAATTTGCTTCAACCCTGTTCGAGAATACAAAGGGCCAAGATTTGGTCGCCAGATATGGCGGTGACGAGTTTGCGATCATCCTCCCAAACATCGATGTGATGTCGGCCTACAATCTAATGGTCACGGTGAAACACCAATTCGAACAGGCAAGGGCCTCTACTTCCCAGTTTCATGCCGCTCAACTCGAAGCAACTGCGTCTTTCGGGATCGCACCGTTTAAGGCAAGGCGAACCGTCGAAGATCTTATCGCAGCAGCAGATACGGCTTTGAACAAAGCGAAATCCCTCGGCCGAAACCGCGTTTGCGCGGAAGGGCTTTTTTAGATCATGCTCATCGGCCTTCGATCAAATTGTCCAATCCGAGCGCGGCTATCTTATTCGCTTCCGCGGGCAATTGCCCAATCAAAATAGGCTTGCGATTAGGGGGACGATAATCTTCCCCGCGAATAGTTCGGTACTGCGCGGTATACTTTTCCCACGTCGTAACACCATCCGCCTCCGGCTTGATCACCCGTCTTGATGTCGTCACGCCATGGTGAAACTGGTGGAATGTTCCTTCGCCGAGAATGGAATAATAAATTGTGCCCGGCAGGCGCAGTAAACGGTTGAGAAAATCGAGATTCACAAGCCCACCGCCGGGAATGTCAAACGCCTCATCATACCCCTCTAGCTCATCGTAAAGCGAGCGCGGTAAGATTGGGGCATTCGACTCGTTGAGGTATCCGAACCACCCATAACGCGACGATCCAGCCAAAGCGCAAATCTCGAACAAACGGTACCCGTTTTCGGGCCAATTAATCGACTCCAACAGCTCGTCTTCAACCTCCTGGCAGTACCCATCTTCAACAGCAATCTGTTGGAGTGTTTCACCCAGATGGAAGCCCGCCGTTGATGCAAATGCTCTAGGGCTGCGGCTGGCCGCCTCTAATCCCCACTTCAGGAGTCCAGGACTGGCCATCCGCGCACCATCGATGACCGGGCAAACCAGAGGCGCCGTCGACATGGCGACCCCAGCGTTCAAAGCGCGCGCTGGGGATGGATGCGCATTTTCGACAAACTCGTATCGAACATTTTCTGGCCAAGCTTTATGGACGGCATCCGCTATTGGACGTGGAGAGCCATTGTCCATCACGATAATCTCAACATCTTCCGGCGATATCCCAACCTGGTATGGCGGTAAAAAAGACATCACCGTCCGCGGCACCTCACGCGCCATATTGTAGGACATGATGATCACACTGATCTTAGGGGTCACATCACGGCGCGGAGATAAAAAATGTCTGGCTCGGCTGAGAATAGACTTCATAGATGACACACTTTTTGAAGATTTGGATACCGCATTCAGATTTGCCTATTACCCCCTCAGCGCGGATAACAAAACTCCCTTCTGCGGTGCACTCCTAAACCACCGATGTCCTTCGCAACAGGTTCATTGAGCACCCTTTGAGTTGGCAGAAGAACACATAGGGCATACGGTGTACGACAGAAAATCGAACCGTACTTTTTCATTCTGGGAGGCCATGTGGCTGGCTATCTTATCCTTGGTATGCACAGATCTGGTACATCTTGCTTCGCGGGATGTTTGGAAGCAGGAGGGCTTAGCCTTGGCCCTGTAAACATCCATGCACCTTTCAATAAGAAAGGAAATCGAGAACACGAGCCTATTCGAGACGTTCATGATCAAATGCTCACGGCGAATGAAGCCTCATGGGATCGTCCACCGGACAACCAAATTGAGATTGATCCAGATCACCTCAATCAACTTAAATTCTATGTGGACCAGTTCGGCACCGATCAAGACTGGGGCGTTAAAGACCCCCGCTCAATGTTCTTTGCCAAGAGCTGGCAAAGCTATTTTGGATGCGAGTTCTTGGGAACGTTTCGGCACCCTGTCGAGGTAGCAAAGAGTCTAGAAAGTCGTGCAGAACGGACGAATAAGCAAATGAACCGGGAAATGGCTCTTTCGCTTTGGAAAAGCTACAATACTCAGCTCTTGGAGCTGTATCGGGCAAATCCCTTTCCACTTGTCAGATACGGAATAGAGCCCAATCTGTATCTTGAACAAATACGCTTGGTTGCTCGACAGCTGAATTTGAACCCAGACGGCGCAAGCACCTTTTTCACTAAAACACTGACGCATCAAGAAAGCATGGAAGCGCTGGTACCAGAGAGCTGCAAAAATATCTGGGATGAACTATTGTGCGCTTGGGATGCATGCTTCAAAAAGGACATAAAGTTTGCGTAAACATGAAGCGCCCAATCAATTTAGGGAAAACGCCATGCAGTTGCCATATCAATCTTCCGTTTTTCGACTTCTTCGTCGAGATGAGAACGTAAAAGACGGCAAACGAAACCAGCTTGGATACTCGCTGCTGGAGATATTGGTTGTCCTCGCAATCATATCCGCTTTGATGGCCATCGTTGGCCCTCGCGTCTTGGGTCATGTGGATCAATCGAAAGTCGTGAGCACAAAAACTCAAGCGAAAAACTTGAAGGATGCGCTCGCAATTTATCGCCTACAATCTGGAACTTACCCAGATAAAACGACCGGCCTAAAGGTCCTTATCGACCCACCGACCGGCGAGAAAATCCTGGATGAGGAGACGCTTCCTCTGGACGCTTGGGGGAACGCTTTTCATTACGAGCCTCCCACCGAAGTCAACGGACGTACCTCATCTGTTAGAGTTTATTCGCTTGGGGCGGACAACGCACCTGGCGGCGAAGGCCTGAACGCCGATATTTATGGCTAGCGCATCTCCATCGCAGAGCGGCTTTAGCTTAGTTGAAACGCTCGCAGCGCTCGCAATCCTCGGCTTACTGGCTTCCACCGCGGTCGTAAACTTGACGCCTATTGTCGAAGAACGGCGTTTCAATACGATCGAAGCTGCTTTGGAGAGTGCAATATCGAACGCTCGAATATCCAATATTCACGACCGACAACGGATTCAGTTGGTCGACTATATCGGCGCCAATTACCCTGAACTTAGCCCTTTCGTTTTGATTGACTCCGATGCCGCCGTGGTCTCCCGCGGCGCGTGCAATGAGGGGCAGGCTGCTATCAATCACGCGGGTCGCACAAAGCGGTTTGAAATCTCCCCCATCACTTGCAGTTTGACGCCCATATCATGAAGTTACGAGCGTTGACCCATGATCAGCAAGCCTCCCAAAGCGGCTTCTCCATGGTTGAGGTTCTCGCCGTATTGATCATCGCGAGCACTCTGCTCGCGAGCATGATGTCGATATTGCTCATGTCCCAAAGGTCGTTCCAAGAATTTTCTAACGCTGACCAACGAGCCTCAGAGCGGTTCTTCTTTGAACAACAATTCGCTGTGTTCGCGGAGGCTCTTGAGACCCTGCCCCATCCCGAAATTGAAGGCACGTGCGAATTCAAAGGGGATCATAACGGATTTAGCGGATGCTTTTATGATGTTTTTGATGGCGTCGGTAAAATGCGAAGCTTCACCTTGGTGCTTGAGAGATCTGAAGACGGCACCATCGTTTGGTTGGACTATCAGGACGAGAAAACGTCTTGGTTCAGATCCAGTGCTGTCCTTTCAATCAAGTATCAAAACATCGCAGGTCAGACCATTGCGCAATGGCCGGCAGCTGAGCAGAGCGCAAATGCGCCAAGTCTTCTTGATCGTCCAATTCCCCCAAGTGCATTGGTCTTAGAATTCGCAGCAGTTGGTGCTGCACCAGCAACGAGGCGGCTCTTTGTTACCAAACGCAGATAATTTTCGCCCCCGCAAAGCGGAACAAGGCTTTGTCATGCCCTTGTGCTTAGTGGTCATCGCACTACTGGCGTTATCGGCTGCAACCTTGTCGACCTCCCTGCAGACCGCGACAGCTCGCGCGCAGTTGCAACAAGACACACTCAACTTCGAATGGTCGATGCACAATCTAGAACAGCAGGTCATCTGGAGATCCCTGCTTGAGCGCGCGGCGATCAATTCCCAGTTCCAGGGCCAACAGGTGTTGGCGCAAGTCGAACGCGAACTCGATCAAGCGGGGCCATGGGATACACGGTCCAATCCAATCGAGTGGCGCGGGCTTTACGACACCGAAGAATTTGAAGCAGGCCGCTACAAGGTCATCATTCAGGATGCGCGTGGATTGTTTGATATCAATTATCCGAGTGAAACCTATCTCAGCTACGCCCTACGAACCATGAACGTCCCGCCGTCTCAGAGACGGAAAGCGCTAGAAGATATTCGAACGCGGGTCGCTGAATTCGCAGCCCTCAGGATCGTTGGAGACGAAGAGTATAGAACGACGACCGTCTCAGGATTGAGCGGCATGTCAGACCTTTGCGGTCTGGAGGCTTGGAGTTCCATAGAGCTATGCGACTCCCCCACGGCACTTGCAAAATATGTTACTTTTGGATCTGGTTCGCTACCAAACATAAAGCTGACACCGGATTATCTCAGAGATGAGATGGGCGTGCGTTCTGTCGGAGCCGGCGACGCCGGGCTCATCTCAGACTGGGAGCGCATCCAACAACGAGAAGGCTTTTTTGACCCCTTGCTGGCCTCAGGTGCCGGTGGACGCAAGTTTCACATATGGCTGCATGATCAAAGAGCTGGGTTACAGCGTTATTTTGAGCTAGATCATTCTTTGGATCCGGCGCTGCGCCCTTTTCGGGTTAGCCAAAGAAACGAAGGCGCAGCTCCTGACGAGCCATAATTTGAAGCAATACCAGCCCGTAGAGTAACATGATTTTTCAACCAGCGCTGATATATTTGGACAGACAAGGGCAACTCTCCGGCTCATTGGGGAGTGGGCTTTCCCAGTGGCTGAACGGAAAGCGCATCGTACTGTCCCGAGCCATTTGCTCATACGAACGCATAAAAAATGATCCAGGGCTAACAAAACAAAATCAACTAAGACGCGCGTATCTGCATGCGATCGAAAAATCCCCTTACGAAAATCCGGGCGTTTTTATTTCGACGGAAAACCATGGCACGGCCATCTGGAGCTGGGACGCAGCAGCCGTGGAGAGTCAAACCGGTGAAAAAAGCTTACTCTGCGTACCCGAAAGTGCGTTTTATAAAGGCTTGGGGGAAGGCTTTTACGTGGTTCAATGCTTGGATGGTTTCGAAGGCTTGTATTGTAGCGAGGAAGAAGTCGTTCTTAGTCGATGGTGGCCAAATGCACCGTCTGAGAGCGATTGGCTGCGATTCACCCTAAATGCTGAACAGTTCGGCGCGAAATCTGCGCCAATACCAGACCCGATCACCGTCAAGTCTTTCAGGCGATCCTCGCCTCCACAAAATCAGATAGGGCACCGCGACGTCGTCCGCATAATCGATAAGCCACGTCTTATATCACTCGCAGTCCTCGTGGCGACGCTGATCACGCTTTACCCAATCGCCAGATGGGCACACCTCAGCGCCCAATCGGCATCCCTCGGATCCAAACTCAGCGGAATGTCAGAGCAGTTCGACGTACGCTTGGAGCAAATGAAAGAGCGGAGCGATCTGTCAGCGTCGATAGACATCTTATCGAAAGCCGTAGATTCAGAGCCTGCTTTTGTACCCTTTGCGGAAGGGGTCTCTATTATTCAGGATGCCGGTGGAGTAATTCATCGCGTTTCATTCAGTGATGAAGCTTGGGAAGTAGGTTTCTCGACGGGTTCTGGTTTCAGCGAGACTGAGCTGGTGAGAGTATTGGAAGAAAATCCAATCCTAACCTCGGCATCAGTCGAGGCAGACCGTCGCGAAAATTACTGGGTCGTACGTTTCCGCAATGCGACAGAGAGCGTAGAGGGATAGTCAGATGAAAAAAGTCACCCTCTATATCGAAGAACAAATGACGCCCTTGCTTGGCGGCGCCATCGCAACCTTGTTCCTATTAGTTTGTTTCTGGGTGTTTGATACAGTTTCTCAAGCAAACGTCGCCCTCCAAAGCAAAATACTAGATCAAAAATCCGAGCTCGCTCAAATGCAGGCCCTCGAAGACAATCCAGGACAAATGAGCGCGAATGTCGTGCTCGCTCAAGTTTTGGAAAACTTGTCGTCAAAAACACTCAGAGAAGAAACAGAGGGCCTTAATTCCGCTTTGTTTCAGCAGCACATAAGGCAAACACTTCAAGAGTGTGGAATGGAGCGTGTGTCGATCGTCTTATCTTCTACTGACGACCCCGAGCTGCCGGGTCTCGTGATCTATGAGGCCGCTATCAGAGCGCGCGATTCAAATAGAGTAATGGCTCTCTGCTTTCAACGGTTATCAGAAATGGAAGTCGCTGCTAAGGTTGACTATATTAGGTGGACAGAATCTGGATTGTTCCAAGCGAATGTTCTCGGGTTCTCAGAATTGTAAGGTAGAGTATGATTTCGCTGCTGACGGCATTGCATACTAAACAGGTATGGTTGGGGATCCTAGCCTTGTCTGTTTGGATCGTGCTGTACGCGACGCGTCCAGTGCCTGCACAACCCATATTCGATCCGAGCACCAATGGCTATTCTGACCGGGTTCAATCCAATCGAACATCAGATCTAAACTACGGCATGCAAAAGCTAATTCAGTCTGGCTTTTACACGCCCTCTCCCGATGCTGGCTCAGCAAGAGCTCAATTGGCAGCTGCTGAAGAAAACAAAGCTGTCGCGCTGCCCAAACTTGGCACGACTCGGTCGGTGAATGGGAAATGGGCCGCTTACTTTGGCAGCGGTGCAGATCGCATTGTCGTTGAAGAGAATGATGCAATTTATGGCTGGATCGTTTCTGATATTGGCCCCTCATCAATACAACTCACAAACGAAACGGAATCGCGTAGATTGTATCTCTTCGAGCGCCTTCCGGATGCAAACTCGGAAGATTCGCAATTATGAAACGATCATTCTATGCACCGCTGAGTCTACTGGCTTTGACCCTTGGTTCCTGCGCCTCGGGGGACAAGTCTGGAGCGTTTGATACGTCCGACATCCCACAAGTTCGCCCGCAATCGCAGGTCAGTTCGGGATCCGCTATTGCTCCCAACGAAGCGGCGCCCTTGGGTCAACCTGACCCCATGACTGAAGCCGAAAATGGCGAGCTCAGATTTGGGACGGTGCCTAGAATTGGCACGCCGCGACCGATTGCAGGGGCTTCTGGACCGAGCTATCCTCCTTTGCCGAGCGGGGATCTAGAAATCTCGCTCAGCGCAAGCCAATCCATTCCGGAGTTTATTGATATCGTTTTTGGCGATATCCTCGGCACAGGATATTCTCTGGGCCCTGGAGTCGATAGCAATCCAGGCATCGTTAACCTTCGGACGCCATCCGAGATGTCTCCGAGGGACCTTTACGACACTGCAGTAAACACACTGCAGCTGCATGCCATCAGCGTCGCATTCGAAGACGGCGAAGTGAAAATCTATGCAGATGAAAACCTACGCGAATCTGCCCCGAGATTTATCCCGTCGCGCGCGCGCAGTTCTGTTCCGGCTGGCCTTCAGCCGATCGTTCAATATGTCGAGATTTATGCGCGCGATCTCAACGATATGGCCCAAATTCTGAAAGACGCATTTCCCGACTCCAATGACCTGACCGTTCGCGTCAATCGGGCATCCAACTCGCTGACAATTGCCGGCCTTCCACAACAAGCCTCCGAAGCGCTCAAGATCATCGAAGAGATGGATGAGCTCGATTATGCCGATACCGAATATGCGGTATATACCGCGCGAAATTGGAGTGCCGAGGAACTCGGTAAGGCCCTTGAAGAGCTCCTAATTTTGAACGGACTATCGGTTACAAGTCAGCGAGGCGTCACTGCGTCGATTAACTTGAAAACGATCGATTACACGCAGCAAGTCTATATCTTTGCTCGCCGCCCAGACTTCTTGGATTTAGCGATCAGAACAATACGCACGCTTGATTCTGACGCGTCTCCTGATGATGAACGGACCACGCGCGTTTACAAAGCGAAGCACTACAAAGCTGAGGACCTCGTGCAAGTGCTAGACAGCGTCGCTGGTCTTTCCCAGTCCGCTAGCACTTCACAAGGCACGGCAGGCTTGAGCGCATCCGACGCGAACAGCGGCGGTGAAGAAGCCGCCGTGGCAAGCACTGGAAGCTATGTCGTAGACCTGCAGGGAAATCGGATCATTTTCCAAGCAACAAATGACGAATACGCAGATACAATAAAGCTTCTAAATAAGATCGACGTTCCGGCGTCTGAAGTCTTAATCGAAGTGACGATCGCAGAGGTAACACTTACCGATCAAACAAGATCAGGCGTCGAGTTCATTTTCAACCAAATCGGCTCCAGAGGCTTTGCCGTTGATGTCGGCACCCTCGGAGGATTAGGTCTTGCTTCAGGAGGCCTGTCCGGCGGTGCTCGCGGGGGCGATTACATCTTGGACTTCAGCGCGTTCGCTTCGAATAATGACGTCAATGTTCTGTCCACGCCAAGGATCGTGACGAAATCAGGCTCCAGCGCAAGCATTCAAGTCGGAACAGATGTACCGCTTATTATTTCACAGTCTGCAGGAAATTCTCAATCTGCGGGCACGACGGATATCCTGCAAACGGTTCAATATCGCGAAACCGGGATCTTGCTCGACATTACACCTTTAGTCCTCTCAGAGGACCGCATTGACCTCACAATTAGCCAAGAGGTTTCATCTGCTGAAGACAATGAAAATCAATCCATCGCGTCTCCGTTAATTTCGAATAGAAGCCTTCAAACAGAATTGACCCTACAAGACGGTCAATCCGCGATTTTGGGAGGATTGATCGAAAACAGATACAGTCGCGGTATCAGCGGGGTTCCTCTTCTAAAAGATATTCCGGGCCTCGGCAGAGCCTTCAGCACTGAGACACTCAATAACTCGCAAACCGTGTTGATGGTTATGATTACACCATATGTTCTGAACTCGAGAGAAGACAGGGCTGGCGCAGTCAATGCGCTCGCGGATCGCGTCAACGACGCTTACATAAGGTCTTTCTCTGGATCCAAAACGTTCATCAAGCCAACGGCACCTTTGCGGGTTTCTCCTCAACCTGAGGATTCCTCGTCGGATGGAGAGTCCATAAACCATGGAAGAATATCGGCAGCAAAAGACTTCTAAGACTTTGTTGCACTCGATTGTCCCATGCGGGTGCGTGACACGGCAAAGTGAACGAGGCCTCAGTACGATAGAAGTGATCGCGGCGTTACTTCTATTCTCGATCGCCCTGTTACCTATTGCTCAGGTTCAAATAAACGCGCAACGCGGTTCGATTATTGTCAACGAAGCCGAGACGAAAGCTAGGCTTGAACAGCAAGCGCTGATTTACATGAAATCGGTAAACGTCGCTCTACGACCTACCGGCGAGCACTCATTCGGGGATGGCTCTATACGATGGACATCCGAACTCGTCGTGCCAAATGCACAAATCCGACTAAATGAAAGAACCATAGGGTTCTACAATGTTCAGGTAGAGTTGAGAAAAGAAGAGCGCCTACTGTCTTCTCGCACGCTACAAATAACAGGCTGGAACTAAGGTTCCAGCTGACCCGCGACTTATAGAGACACGTCGTAAAGGCTGGTCATAGAGGTGACCAAGGCGATCACAACAGTTCCGACGATCAAAGAAATCACTAGGATGGCGATCGGCTCTGCTAGCTTACCCAGTCTGCCAGACTTGGAACTGACATCTTCGTCCAAATTGTCTGTCGCGATCAAAAGCATCTCTGCCAGACGGCCCGATTTAACTCCGGTTGAGACAAGACTGAGGACAAGTGGATCGAGCCGTTCAACCTTTTTCAACGCTTCGTCTAAGGACAACCCCGAGCGTAAATCACGCGTCACATTCTGAAATTCAGACTTCATAGTCGGGTCTCCGATCGACTGGTTAGCCAGTTCCACGGCTTCCAATAGATGAGATCTCGCATCGACAGAAATACCAATGGTTCTGGTCCAGTTGGACATATCGGCTGTTTGCATCAGCCCTCCCAGTACAGGAATTCGATATCCCAATCGCATAAAAGACTCTCTGGCTGACTTCGAGCGCCAAACCAGTAAAGCGAGGCCAAGTATTCCTCCCAAGCCAACGAGCACGAGCATGGGGTTGCCAGTCATGAACTCACTGATCGAGAACACAGTATCGGCAATCAGAGGCAAACTATCCCTCGAATCTCCAATCATAGAAGAAAAACGAGGCACTACGACGTAGAACATAAACACAACCGCAACGATGCCGACAACCAGGAGGAAGGTTGGATACGTGAGCGCATCTCTGAGCTCTTTCTTCATTTTCTCTTGCAAAGAGAGCTGATCAGCCAGCATCGACATCACACTTCCGAGGCGCCCCGTTTTTTCACCCAGTTTTACAAGATTGAACACGAGAGGCGGAAACTCTGGCATCTCTTCTGCCATCGCATCCCCGAGCGTGATACCGGCCCGCAATTTTTGCGAAACTTTGTCCAACTGAGACGAAATGCGTTTGTGTTTTGTTGCGCCTTTAAGGCTTTGTAGCCCTTCGAGAACTGACACTTCGGCATCTACGAGCACCGAAAACTGCTTCAATAACTGATAATAGTCATTGCTTGAGGGCTGACCTGTTTTGAGGTCATTTTTCGCGTCTTTCGCTTTAGCAATATCGAAGACGCGGATCTGCCGCGTTTGCAGCTGCCGTAATGCTTCACGTTCTTCTAAAGCTTCAATTTTCCCGGAGACCTGTGTCCCGTCAGACGCGACACCTTTATACTTATAAATCGGCATAAGTTTGTTCCGGCCTTATCAACTATACCAACGCCCGAAGACGCGTTCAATTTCTTCCAGAGACGTCTGACCGCGCGATGATTTTTCAATCCCGTCGCTGACCATGCTCACATACCCATTCGATCGGAGCGTGTTTTCATCCATGATGTCAGAAAGCAATCGATCTGGATACTTGTTGACCATGTTGTGCGCGTTCAGCAATTCGAACACCCCGACGCGGCCGCTATATCCGCTATGCCCGCAATGCTCACACCCCACGGCTTGTCGGTAATCTTGAGACTCTGGAATGATCCCATCTAATTGCAGCCTCGAGTTCGCTCGTGCGACGAGCGCCTGGTTCTCCTGTGGGACGGAGCAGTGGGGGCAGAGGCGCCGTAGAAGCCTTTGCCCGAGTACGCCGCGTAGAGAGGCTTTGATCAAGAATGGCTCGGTCCCGAGGTCTTGGAGTCTCTCAATCGCACCCGCAGCCGTGTTTGTATGCAGGGTTGAAAAAACCATGTGCCCGGTCAGGGCGGCTTGGACGGCGACCTCTGCCGTTTCAGAGTCTCGAATCTCGCCCACCATAATGACATCTGGATCGTGTCGAAGCATCGCCCGCAAGCCACCTGCGAACGTCAATCCGATCTCTGAATGCACCTGAATTTGGCCGATATTTTCCATCTCATACTCGACCGGGTCCTCGATCGTGATGATCTTATTCTCACCATTATTGAGGAGTTCGAGCACCCGATAGAGCGTGGTCGACTTACCCGATCCTGTCGGTCCGGTGACCAGAAAGATTCCATTCGGCAATCGAACCAGAGATTCAAGTTGGCGGAGCAGTTTTGCTCCTATCCCCAAGCCTTCCAAATCGGGCAATGAGGATTGCTTGCGCAATAAGCGCAGCACGACACTCTCGCCATAAGTGGACGGGATGGAAGAAACACGTAAATCGACTTCCTCACCAGCAACTCGGATCGTTTGACGTCCGTCTTGCGGCAAACGGCGCTCGGAAATATCCATATTGGATAGAATTTTGATGCGCGTCACGACCGAGTCAAAGAGGGCGCGTGGGTTGATTCTTTGATGTGCAAGAACACCATCGACACGAAAGCGGGTAATAAAATCGATCTCGGACGGCTCGATATGGACGTCTGACGCGCGCAAATCAACCGCATCGGAGAGCAAACCGTTTACAAAATCGATGACTGGCGCTTCTTCGGCGAGCTCTCGTAAGCGCGCAACATCTGCGCTCGTGTCTTGGCGTAAGCTTCGAGCACCTGCGTCTGCGCTTAGCTGCGCGAACAGTGAATCGAGTGTGCGATTGGTTGCCAGGAACTGCCTGAGTTGACCCGTCCAAAATTTTTGGATGCTCTCCTCGCCATTCGTATCGAGTGGGTCGCGTTGGATAAAATTGAGCGTTTCTGGCTCTTTGCTATCCACCCAAATGACGACGTCCAGCGCGCTGAGCCAACCATCGGTCACATCGAGCGCTGTCATCGCCCGCTTGATGTCATCTAATGAGGGGACAGGTGAAGCTGAGGTTTCGATACATTCGAGCGAAAGTACCTTTTCATAAACTTTGAGGAGGTCCTGTTCGCGCAACAAACCAAGTTTCATGACCGCTTGGCGAAGACTGCCACCAATGCTCGATTGGAACTTCTGGACTTCCGCAAGCTGAGATTCAGAGAGTAGCCCTGCCTCAACTAAAGTGCCTGACAGGCTCGTCGAAAATCCAATATCGTTTTGCACGCGATACACCTCACACTGCTCGCTTCGACCCTAAACATATTCCAGGCAAAAAAAAGAGGGCGCACACTGTGCGCCCTCTTCCATAGATCATCTAATTCAGATGGGTATCGACTTAGTCGTCACCGTCTGTCGTCGTAACAGTCGCACCGCCGAAGGTGTTGTTGTTACCGAATGCAGTGATGATGTTCTCTGCATCAGAGTTCATCAGTCGGTCACAATCGAGAGCCGTTGTCGCGCCGATGAAGTTGAAGAGAACGTCTGCACGTCCGAAGTTCCCGAAGACATCAGAAAGCATGCTGTTCGTGATGACGATCTCTGAACCAGAGAAGTCAAACGATGCAGTCAGTGTTTCCGAACCGTTGAATGAAGAGCCAGCAGAAGAATTCGAGAGCGTTGCAACAACATCAGAGGTCGCTGGGCCGAAGCCTGTAACGCGCCAAATGTTTGATGTTGGGCGAGTCGCATCGCCGACCCAATCAAACGTTCCGCAAGTTTCGCCTTCGTAGTTCAAATCATCCAATGTGGCGTCTGCAACTGGCTCACTCGCGATGAGTGTAGGCTCAGCGAAGTTCAGCACGCCGTTAGTAGTTGTAACCGCTTGCTGAGCAACTTGCACTGCTGTCACCGCTACTGCGTTGATGTCGAGCGTTACGTTCTCAATGATATTGTTTGAAGAAACATCGACGTCCGCGTCGAGCGAGAGAGATGCAACACCACCAGCGCTGAAGTTATCAGTCACTGCGCCTTCTTGAAGATCTGCTGCTTCAACACCTGCAGGATCAGCGACAACAACATCAAAGTCTACTGAGTCCAACTCAGATTGACCGGTAGGGTCCCCGTCCACTACTGTGGCTGGTGAGGAAAGCTGGGTGATGAATTGCGTAACACCTGTCAGAGCGTCTGGGTTGAACGCAACCGTGACGACGCCGAAGGTACCGACAGTTGTAGAGTCGGCAGGACCAGCAGTTGTTGTGCCGTCAGCACCAGCATCCGTCGCCGATGTTGTGACAAGAGCTTCCAGGTTTGTGAATGTTGTTGATGTCAAGAATGAGTCATTCGCACCTGCAACAACGTCTGAGGCGATAGAAGCCTCGAACGCGTTTCCACATGTCAGAGCTGGCACTGCGAGCGTCGCTGTACCTTCTTCGAATGTAATGCCACCAGACGTTTGAACGTTCACGGTAAATGTCAGGTCGCTCGGACAACCGTCATAAGCGATCGGAAGCTCGAGACCAAAATTGTTTGTTGTGTTCAAATTGTCTGTAGAGACCAGAAAGCGAACTGCGTCCTCGCCGTCTTGACCGGTTTGAGTCTGACCAGCGATTTGGATAGAAGAACCGGTGATAGAGCCAGCGACTGACCCATCCGTTACTTCGTTACCAGTTAGATTTTGCGAGAACTCGCCGCCAGAGACAGAAACGTCGACAAAGTAGTTTTCGCCAGCAGCGAATGTACCTGTTGAACCGATGCGCAATTCAAATACGCCGTTCTCCGAACCAACGACAGCGAAAGTTGCTTCTTCGGCAACTGTACCCGCCGCCGTGTAGTAGACAACTGACGCGCTCGGCGTGAACACTTGGTTCCCGTCCGCATCGCCTTGCGTCAAACCTAGAGCTGCAGCGCTCCCCGCAATCAAAGCTGACGCCGCAGCTGAGACCAAAAGTTTATTCATACTCATTACGTAAATTCTCCGTTCAGTTTTACGCTCTCCCCAGCACTGCGCGCTGATAAAGACCGCGGGGCAACCGCCCGCACACACTGCTAAAGAACACTGCGACCGCGATGTCAACAGGATTGGGATTGATAATTAAACGCTGGCAACATTTTAAGCAGTGTATGGCGAAATTATCACGCCTTAGAAACCATGTAAGTCCTTCAAAAACAACGGGTTACCCTGATTTTTTGAGAGTTTATTAACCATCAAACTTGTTGCAGTTAGACCACGTCAAAATATTTCGAAATGGTGAGCTGCAAATCATCAAATTTGAGTTGGCGTTCATCATAAAAGGCAAAATTTTTGACGCTCCTGGCCAAATTGAAAGCTACAACATTGCAATTTATTTAGGCGATGCTCCCCATTGATTCGCCTCAATGAATGCCTATTTGGCATGCATTTTATACAGCGTCTGCCCACGCGGGTGAGACGTATGGACAAGTTCCTCAGCCGTAAGACCTGCCGTCTGCGCGAGTTTCTCTATTTGCGCCTTGTTTAAATGAAACGGGTCACGATCTGGATACGTCACAATCCCCTTACGCTGCTCGACGGCGGTGTTTGGATCGCCGGGCGCCACGAAGAAAGTGGCCAGCAGCTGAGACCGCCCGTGCATTCGCTCTGCGATGGAGCGGATGACCAATTCGGATTGCTCTATACTGAGATGCGTGAATAAAGAGAACGCAACTAAAAAGTCGAACTCTTGCTGGAAAGGCAATGACTGAGTGGCGTCATGTGCGACGAGGTTCGCACGGTCCAACTTCCTGCGAAGGTCAGGCGACAGCTCTCTCTCATAGCCTGCGTCCAACAATGAGGTGTTGAGGTCGGTGCCAAAATAATTCTGTGGCTCCAAATAGGCGACCAGCTTTGAGCCCAACCTCAATGAACCACAACCGACGTCCAGAACCGAATTGTGCGGTTGTAGATTCATCTGCTTGAGCGTTGTGAGCTGAAGATCCCCCAGCTCTTCCCAAAGCCCGCCGATAACGACTCGGTGACGATGTTCCGCAACCAGGCTGTCTACTCGCTCAGTATCATAATACTTACTTGTCATCTTACACCTCGTCGGCGTTAGACCTCTACATCATCCAGAAATCCTGGCTAGATGTCGTCTCAGTGCTATGCGCGAAGGCACCTGCCAGGATAGACTTTTTCATTCGCCCACGGTACCCGACGCGGCGTGGACCACTGAAGAGTAATGACTGTCTCATGAGCACACCAAGTTCTAATCGCGCCATCACAGTTCTTGGAATGCACCGCAGTGGAACGAGCGCTCTCGCTGGCACCCTTCGCGCGCACGGGGTCTATTTTGGCCAAGTTCTGGATCAGGGCATACGGCACAACCCAAAAGGTCTGCAGGAAGCCCCCTCCATTTTGTATATGCAGGAAGACTTACTTAATAAGAGTGGCGGCGCCTGGCATAGCCCACCAAAGACGATTGAATGGCAACCCATGCACAAGGCCGTAAGAGACCTGTTCATTGAGTCGCGTGCACCACAATCAATTTGGGCGTTTAAAGACCCACGCAGTCTACTGACGCTTGACGGTTGGTTCGACGTTCTACCCGAATTGGAATGCGCCGGGATCTTCAGGCACCCCGCAGAAGTCATTATGTCTATTCACAAACGTAATGAGTTTTCTCTGGAAAAATGCGAAGCGATTTGGTGCGCCTACAATGAAAGACTACTCGACTATCATCGCCAGCACAGATTCCCGATCATGGAATTCTTGGGGGACGAGGCAATGATGGGATCTAGCTTTCGCAAAATGATGGAAGCCTTGGGGCTCAGCGCGCACGCACCAGAGCAAGCCTTCTTCGAGGCCAGCATGCGACATCAAGATCGGCCCAGTATCGAGTTATCGCCGCACACGACGGATGTTTATGCGGCGCTACAATCGCTCGCGCTCTAAATCATGATTGAGGTCCATTCCACGCGCCTTTTCCCAAAGGACCGAGGAGCAACTCAGTATCGCCTCACTGGGATAGCAAAGCGTTGTGATTGGGTCGTGCTGACTGATAAAGCAGACCCGACTGCGCATGTGATCAAACGCTCCGGAAGGAACACTCCAAACACCATTTTCTTGTCCCTGCGCGGACAGCGAGCTGCCCTTCGCTTTTTCGTGGAAACGGTGTTGCCACAAATTACGACCCCGTTCACTTTAGTGAGTGGGTCAGAAGACGCGACGATTCCCAATCAAATCGATAATCGAATGGAAGTCTTTGACGTCCAAGCCCAAGAAGACGTGACAACGATCCTAAGTCACCCGCAATTGAAAGCTTGGGTGGCAGAAAATCTCGACGATGCGAGCCACGCAAAACTGCACCCTTTGCCACTGGGAATGGTGTTCAATGATGAGCCGCATGTCCGCGATCTCATTCCAACCCCCACCCCTGCGCCGCTTTTGGAACGTCCATTAAAGGCTTTGTGCGGGCATCGCATCAGGCCTGGCGACCAATGGGATGCACGACGCAAAGTGTCAGCACTCGGCGAGCAAGCGTGGAAAGACTGGTGCACTCAGCTCGATACGGACTTATCAGAACTCGCGTTTATTCGGCTGGTATCGGAGCATTCTTTTGTGATCTGCGTGGAAGGCGGCGGGGTCGACCCCTCTCCGAAAGCATGGTTGGCGCTGCTATATGGCGCCATTCCAATCATAAAGAGAAGCGCTCTCGATGGTGCTTATAAACACCTGCCGGTCGCCTTCGTAGATGATTGGACAACCGATGCAATATGTACGAAGCGTCTTGCTCGTTGGCGCCAGGACCTCTCGCCATTCTTCGATCAACCAGCCCTCAGGCGCTCAGTACTGAAACGCCTAAGTCTAGATTATTGGTGGGACTATGTTCTCACGCGAGCCTAGCTGAGCAAAATCGAAACGATGAGCGTAACCCCCAATGCCAGAGATGAGAGCGCTGTGAGCAGGGCACCTGACACCCGCATCAACACAAACTTCTTACCCGCGCCTCTGCCATCCACCAGGTGCGAACCTGAATTGCTGGTAAAGGCCAAAGCATGCAGAGAGCGCGCCAGGAAAAATACTATTCCGAGAGTCAGCGCGATCCAAGTCTGACCAAAGAGCATCTCATAGAGTGCGAACACGATAATGAATATCGCGGCATTCTCCGCGAGATTGCCATGCCGGCGAACCAAGCGCTCAAGCTTCATGTCGTCTGCAACCCCAACACCCTTCCCGGAATTCGAGCGATAGGTACCAACGGTGAGCATCAAGATGATTTGCAAACATAAAAGTGCACCGCCGAGTAGAGCGGCATAGATTGGTGGAGACACGATTTCCATATGAATGATCCTTCCGACTTTGATCGAAATAGAAGGGGCGCCGCAGCGCCCCGCCTTTATTGTTTCTAGTGATGCGTTGGAGTGAGCAAGACTTTGCCATCTCGCCCGCCCTCCGAAGCACGGGTCACGGCGTCGGCAATTTCTTCCAGCGGAAAGCGTGAATCGATCTTGGTTTTGATCTTTCCGCTCGCGATGAGGGGGATTAGCGCTCCAAGCGCACCTTGCTTCTGCTCTGCGCTGGCGGTTTGATACCATTGCTGCAACCAAAAGCCGCGAGGGCGGATATCCTTCGTGATCATGGCGCTCAAGTTTAGCTCCGGCTGCTTTCCGGACAATGTGCCATAAGTAATGATGCTCCCACCATATCCGAGCGTCTCAACCATGCGCTCATGGCTCTCACCCGCCACACAATCGAAGGCGAGGCGGATGTCAGCGCCTCCGGTCGCCTCGGCCACACGCTGTGGTAGGTCCGGACCGTCTAGCAAGACAACAGTGCCACCAAGGTCTTTCAGGCGCAGCAATTGGTCATCACGGCGGACAATGTTGACCGTCTTAATGCCTCTGAGCGCGGCGAGTTGGATGACCATCTCACCCACAGCGGAATTCGCGGCGTTTTGGATGATCCAATCGCCCTCTTTCAAATCGGCGAAATCACTCAGCATTAGGTGCGCAGTCAGCGGGTTCACCGCGAGCATTGAGAGCTGCTCGACATCGCCTGGAGGTGCTGGAATGAAGCCTGCAGCGGGCGCAACAATTTCGCTACGCCAGGTCCCACCAACCCCTGCCAGCAGGACGTTTTGGCCAACCTGTAAGTGGCTGATGCCTTCGCCAAGTTCTACAACTTGACCAACCCCTTCACCACCTGGAACAGATGGCAGCGGCGGCGCAGCGGCGTATTGGCCGGCAATCTGGAGCAGGTTGGCGGGGTGGATTGGGGTCGCCAATACCCGCACTTTAACCTCACCCGCAGCCGGGCTTTGATCAGGGGTTTCTTTCAAGGTCAGCACATCGGCTGGGTTGCCCAATTGATTGAATTCGATGACTTGCATGATCTTTCTCCGTTCGACGTTTGATGTCTGAACAGCAAAATATGAATGAGGTTTCGCGAGAAAAATCGGGTATTCCGTGCAATTGTATTGTCGCTTCGGCAATAATCAGGCAGACTCATCAAAGTGGGACGGCAAAATGAGACGCTGAGAATGGATCGCCTTCGTGCTATAGAGTATTTTATCAAAGTGGCCGAACTGGGCAGCTTCACCTCTGCTGCAAAAGCGATTGGCGTGCCCGCCTCCTCGATTTCCAGGCGTATACAGGACTTGGAAGCAGAGCTCGGCACCACCTTGCTTAACCGCACCACACGCAGCGTAAATCTGACGGAACTTGGCGCAGTCTATCTGGAGCAAGTCAGACCCGCATTAAAGGCGCTCGATTATGCCGGGGAGCTCATCAATGATCGCCCCAGCGCCCCAAGCGGGTTTTTACGGATTACCGCTATGCCAGGCTATGGCGGTCTTCATCTTATGCCGGCGATCCATAAGCTGCGCGCTCAATACCCTGACCTGATAATTGATGTCGAACTATCGGATCAGGTCTACAATCTTGCTAATCATGAAGTTGACATCGCCGTGCGTGGTACATCAGACCTCCCCGATCGCGCGATTGCTAGGAAACTCGCGAGCAGCGACATGATGCTGGTCGCGTCACCGGCCTATTTGAAGAGCTATGGCGCCCCGAAAACCTTGGCGGATCTGAAGTCGCACCGCACACTTCTCTATCGAGGGCCGCAACGGATCATCCATTGGCAGGCCAAGACGGCAGATGGCTGGGTCGAGCTACAAACCCATCCAGCCTTTATCTGCAATATCGGGCGCGCCTTAGTCGATGAGGCACGGGCGGGCACCGGACTTGGTCTTTTCTTCGATTGGGGGATCCAAGAAGAACTCGCACGCGGAGAGCTCGTCCCAATCACTCTCGTAGATGCCGATTTCGCCATCACGCGCGATCCGGACGCAGGGATTTATCTACTCTATAATCAACCAAAATACCGGCTGAATAAGATCAAGACGACCGTCGATTTTCTGGTTCGAGAACTGACACGGTAGAGTGTGTCCGATACTTCCCTTAGCCATGGGTCACAAAGCGCGTCACAAAAAAAGCCCCCGAAAATCCGAAGATTTCCAAGGGCCTATTGGGTGCGGGAGGGCGCACCAACCAAAACAGTAAGCTGATTATTCCTTTTAATACAACAGGTTGAGCAAAACGCACTCCTACAAGGATAATGACGTAAGTCCCTTCGGCACTCGCTTCGTTGCAATGCAGCAGTTAAATGCTAACACCAATCAATGCCGTGTCAGCGATGCACGCTCATGATCGACTGGAAAGCTAAACGCCGCATCCCAAAGCCCTGTCGTCACATAATGCCGATCCGCAAGATGCTGGCGTTCTTCGATCTTGACCTCTGCGAGGAGCCCAAGCCAGCACAGCGGATTAAGAACCTGGCTCCAGATCAATCCTGGAACCCTGTCGTATGGTTCAGCAGCGTCCGGTGGCCCATAGAGTATTTGCCGCAAGGTGCCACAGGTCAGACCCTGAGCGGCTTCCTCATTCAACACGCCAAGGAAAACACTCCAGTTCCCGAGCAGCGCCTCCGGAACCCTGGACGAAGCCGCGTGATCAACTTCGAACAACCAGAATGGCGCAATCAAATTAAAGAGATCGCCGGGCTTATCGGCGATCGCTCTCCCAGCCTTTGTTAGCCGACAGGTCAGCTTGTCATGTCGGATCAGCCTACGTTTCAGCAGTATGAAATGCAGCGCCTCCAGCGGCGGGAAATCGTATTCATTCAGCACCTTGTTGACGAGGAACAGCCTATCCTCGTCCCAGCCCGGCCAGGCGAACTCGGCTGCGGCCCAGTGCACAAACTTGCGTTGGAATGCCTTGCTCTTCGTCAGACCGATGGCGTCATGTTCGCCGAGATAGGCGAATAGCTTCTGAGCAGCCTCGATCATCGGTGCGCCCGCAAGTGAGGGCTCGTCATTCTTCACGGGCTGGAGCTGGAACGTCATTGCAAATTCATCGTCAGGCTTGTTCGCTAAACAGGGTAGCGACGAAAGCACGGGATGCCTATACTCGGTCTTGAAAGTTCGAGCCCCGAATGTAGCGCCCAACCCGATGAGACAAGGGTATGAGGTTATTTGTTATTGATAATTCAGCGGGTTATAGGGTTAAGTGTGGCGCAATGGTGTGGAACCGCACCAAGGCCACCTGAACAAGATAAACCTTCGATATCATGTCCATCCATCGCGCCTCAGACTATACAGATGAAGATATTGAACGCGCGATGGCGACCGTGGCATATGTGATTTAGCGTTATGGTGAGGCTTACCGGCCGATCCTCGACCGTTTGGAATATGAGCTTGAAATCCGCCGTGCAAAAGCTGCGCGCCTGTCCCGCCGCCTCGCCCGGTTTGACAAACGCCAGCCGGCATCACATCCAAAGTCCGAAGTCTCCGCTGTCAGGATTGGACGGCTAACCCGACAATAGCCTCAAGGTCACTCCTGTTTGAATAATCCCGATCGGGATTATTTCGGCGTTGTGGCACTCCAAATACCAATATTATTCCCGATCGGGAATATTTAACTTGATTTTAGGCTTTGATCCCCATATCTTCCCGCTCAGGAAGAAATGATATGACAGTAACTGATATAGGTAGCCTCATACGGCAAACGCGAAACACGCAGGGTCTGCGCCAGGACGAATTGGCAGCAGCGGCCAATGTTGGTGTGCGATTTCTTATCGAACTTGAGGCCGGAAAAGAAACGGCGCAAGTCGGTAAAGTGCTTGCTGTCCTGAGCGCGCTGGGGATCGTTATGACACTGACACCACCGGCGGGCACGACATCATGAGCCAGCATCTCACAGTGTGGTGGGACGGGGTTCGCGTCGGCGCGATCGAGCTCAATCAATATGGTGAGCCAGAGTTCAGTTATGCAGAAAGCTGGCTCGCACAGGCTGATCCAAGGCCAGTCTCAACCTCCCTTCCGCTCAGTTCAGAGCCCTTTGACCGTCGCGCGACGCTTCCATTCTTTGAAGGCTTGTTACCAGAAGCCTCACAACGAACGGCAGTTGCTCAAGCGCTTGGTATATCTGAGCGAAACGAATTTCGCTTGCTGCAGGCGCTCGGCGGTGAAGTTGCAGGCGCGCTTGAAATCTGGCCAGATGAT
This sequence comes from Henriciella sp., assembly GCA_013213785.1. Classification (GTDB taxonomy): domain Bacteria; phylum Pseudomonadota; class Alphaproteobacteria; order Caulobacterales; family Hyphomonadaceae; genus Henriciella. The sequence continues at coordinate 231,534 of JABSPZ010000007.1, forward strand.
ATGTCTCCTCCGAGTGGTGTGAAAGCCGCGCCCAATCCTCCCTTGTCCGACGAAGCGCTCGCAGATCTCATCAAACGTCTGCCCACCCGTCCCATGTTGGCAGGCGGTGATGCCGGGCTGAGACTATCGCTTGCGGGTGCACAGGCAAAATTGCCTGTTGTGCTCGTCGACGGGAAGGTTGCGCTTCCAACAGCTGGCCAGCCCACGACGCATATTCTTAAACCTGAAATTACCCGATTCGACGGCACCGCCGAGAATGAGGCTCTGTGCATGATGCTTGCGCACAAGATTGGTCTCGATGTTGCGCTCGTCCAATACCGCACGATCAAAGAGACCCGGTTCGTACTGATTGAACGCTATGACCGCGTCCGCGCTAAAGACGGCACAATTGAACGGCTCCACCAGGAAGATTTTTGCCAGGCTCTCGGCCTGACATCAGCGAAGAAATATGCCGCTGACGGCGGTCCCGTCTTCCGCGACTGTTTTGATCTTGTGCGTCGGGCAACGACACGCCCCGCTACGGAGACACTCAAGCTTCTCGATGCAGCGATCTTCAACACAATCATCGGCAACGCCGACGCCCACGCCAAGAACTTCAGCCTGCTCTTCAAACCCGGTAGCACTGAACTTGCGCCCCTTTATGATCTCCTATCAACGGTCGCATATCCTGATCTCAGCCAGCGCTATGCAATGAAAGTCGCCAAGCGTCGCACCCTCGAAGAGATACACCCCGCAGACTGGTCGAAATTCGCAGAAGACATCGGCATGCGCCCACCCTTCGTGCGACGAAGGGTCGAGGAAATCGCAGTCGCAATTTTCGAAAATTTGGAGAGCGCCCTAAACACGCTTGACCTAGCCCAAGACCGACATGAAATCGCGGCCGGCTATCTCAAGGCTATTCAAGCTCGCGCAAAATATGTCCTCGCATCTCGGGCATAGGTATTGTCAGAGGAAAGCGCCCCTTAACCGCTACAGTTCACGCGCGGACGTCCCAAGAGCGTTCCTAATATTGGCGATCAGAATTCCTTTCGCTCTTATTCCCCATACAGGTGTGTTTTCAAGCCAACAGGATTTGAACCTATGCACTAAGTCATTGTTTTTATTGAGCTCGAATGATTGGGAAAACTCAATCAGAATCATAAAGCCCTGAAATCATTACGATTTCAGGGCTCCAATGGGTGCGGGAGTAGGATTTGAACCTACGACCTTCAGGTTATGAGCCTGACGAGCTACCGGGCTGCTCCATCCCGCGTCAGAGTGGCGACCTCCAATGAGGTCACCAGAAACAGAAAAACCGGCACAAGGCCGGTTCGTCTTGTCCGCCAAGCAGCTGGCGGGCTCGAACCAGTCGAGCAATCTATAAGGGAAGATGTCTGTTTTGCTTCGCTAGCTTTAGCTGACCCGGCAGCGACTTACTCTCCCGCGCCTTAAGACGCAGTACCATCAGCGCTAGGGGACTTAACGGCCGAGTTCGGGATGGGATCGGGTGGGGAACCCCCGCCATAACCACCGGGTCGGCGAAAGCTAGCAAAGTAAAGAAACCAATTAAGTAAAAAACCGCAGATTATTTAATGTTCTGGGATGTTTCTGATCTCAAACCGCTTGAGGCGTTCACCACCACACACGAGTTTCTAAAGATCAAGCCAATCGAGCAATTAGTACCAGTAAGCTCCACGCCTCGCAGCGCTTCCACACCTGGCCTATCGACGTCCTAGTCTAGAACGGCTCTCAAGGGAAACCTGGTTTTGAGGTGGGTTTCCCGCTTAGATGCATTCAGCGGTTATCCCGTCCATACATAGCTACCCTGCAATGCGGCTGGCGCCACAACAGGTCCACCAGAGGTATGTCCATCCCGGTCCTCTCGTACTAAGGACAGATCCTCTCAAGTTTCCAACACCCACGGCAGATAGGGACCAAACTGTCTCACGACGTTCTGAACCCAGCTCACGTACCACTTTAATCGGCGAACAGCCGAACCCTTGGGACCTGCTTCAGCCCCAGGATGTGATGAGCCGACATCGAGGTGCCAAACGATGCCGTCGATATGGACTCTTGGGCATCATCAGCCTGTTATCCCCGGAGTACCTTTTATCCGTTGAGCGATGGCCCTTCCACTCGGGACCACCGGATCACTATGACCGACTTTCGTCTCTGCTCGGTCCGTCGACCTCACAGTCAGGCAAGCTTATGCCATTGCACTCAACAGCCGATGTCCGACCGGCTTGAGCTTACCATCGCGCGCCTCCGTTACTCTTTAGGAGGCGACCGCCCCAGTCAAACTGCCCGCCAGGCTGGGTCCCGGTCCCATCCAGGGACGCGGTTAGACAACGAAAAGAATAAGGGTGGTATTTCAAGGATGGCTCCACAACGACTGGCGCCGCTGCTTCAAAGCCTCCCACCTATCCTACACATATTATTTCCGGTGCCACAGCCAAGCTGCAGTAAAGGTTCACGGGGTCTTTCCGTCTGACCGCGGGTACCCCGCATCTTCACGGGGACTTCAATTTCGCTGAGTCGATGCTGGAGACAGTGGGGAAGTCGTTACGCCATTCGTGCAGGTCGGAACTTACCCGACAAGGAATTTCGCTACCTTAGGACCGTTATAGTTACGGCCGCCGTTCACCGGGGCTTCAATTCGACGCTCTCACATCTCCTTTTAACCTTCCGGCACCGGGCAGGCGTCAGACCCTATACGTCGCCTTGCGGCTTCGCAGAGCCCTGTGTTTTTGATAAACAGTCGCAACCCCCTGGTCTGTGCCCCTCAGTTCTAGTTGCCTAGAGTGAGGCCTCCTTCTCCCGAAGTTACGGAGGTAATTTGCCGAGTTCCTTCAGCATCGTTCTCTCAAGCGCCTTGGTATTCTCTACCTATCCACCTGTGTCGGTTTAGGGTACGGTCTATACGGGAGGGCTATTTCCTGGGACTTCCAGGCTGCCACCCCAATCCGATAAGGGATGACAACTTTCGAAATCCGTCACACACTCCCAGGCCCACGAATATTAACGTGGTTCCCATCGGCTACGCCTTTCGGCCTCGCCTTAGGGGCCGGCTAACCCTGCGCAGATTAGCTTTACGCAGGAACCCTTGGATTTTCGGCGAGCGGGTCTCTCACCCGCTTTGTCGCTACTCATGTCAACATTCTCACTTCCGATACCTCCAGCACACCTCACAGTGCACCTTCGCAGGCTTACGGAACGCTCCGCTACCGCTCTTACGAGCCCACAATTTCGGTAAATGGCTTTAGCCCCGTTACATTTTCGGCGCAGGATCGCTTGATGAGTGAGCTGTTACGCTTTCTTTAAAGGATGGCTGCTTCTAAGCCAACCTCCTCATTGTCAAAGCAATCCCACATCCTTTCACACTTAGCCATTATTTGGGGACCTTAATTGGTGGTCAGGGTTGTTTCCCTCTCCACGACGGACGTTAGCACCCGCCGTGTGTCTGCCGATTAGTACTTCTCGGTATTCGGAGTTTGATAAGGTTTGGTAATCCGGTGAGGACCCCTAGCCCAGTCAGTGCTCTACCCCCGAGAGTATTCGATCGACGCTCTACCTAAATAGATTTCGCGGAGAACCAGCTATCAGCAAGTTTGATTGGCCTTTCACCCCTAGGCACAGGTCATCCGAGCACTTTTCAACGTGCAACGGTTCGGGCCTCCAGTGCATGTTACTGCACCTTCACCCTGCCCATACCTAGATCACTTGCCTTCGGGTCTAATGCTACATACTCAGTCGCCCTATTCAGACTCGCTTTCGCTACGCCTACACCTAACGGTTTAAGCTTGCATGCAACACTAAGTCGTTGACCCATTATACAAAAGGTACGAGGTCACTCCGAAGAGCTCCCTCAGCTTGTAAGCATCCGGTTTCAGGTACTGTTTCACTCCCCTCATCGGGGTACTTTTCATCTTTCCCTCACGGTACTAGTTCACTATCGGTCGGTAAGGAGTACTTAGGCTTGGAGGGTGGTCCCCCCATGTTCAGACAGGATTTCACGTGTCCCGCCCTACTCGAAAAGGTCTTCATTTTACAGCTACGGGGCTATCACCCACTATGGCGCAACTTTCCAGATGCTTTGCTTTATTTCAGACCAGGCCTGGTCCCCGTTCGCTCGCCGCTACTAAGGGAGTCTCAATTGATGTCCTTTCCTCCGGGTACTTAGATGTTTCAATTCCCCGGGTTTGCTTAATAACACCTATGTATTCAGTGTATTATATCTCACTATTGAAATGTATGACCAGAACTCAACCGGAGTTGGGTTATAGTCAAACATCTCGGAGATGGGTTTCCCCATTCGGAAATCACGGGATCAAAGGGTGCTCTCGCCTCCCCCGTGCTTATCGCAGAGTGCCACGTCCTTCATCGCCTCTTACCGCCAAGACATCCCCCGGATGCCCTTTTGACGCTTGATCTCATATTTGAAACTCATGTGCAGAGGTGAACGCCCCGTACTAGACGGTTTGAACACTCATACATATGGGTTTCGATCAGACTTTGTTGGTTTCTTTAACAGACTAACCCTTTATGACAGGCTCACCTCGTTACTCCATCCGGTTAGTGAGGAGCTTGCTGTCGATGAACAGCGAGGCGGATTAATCTTCCCTTACGATTACAAACATCCCGGAGACAAGCTCCGGAAACTTAGACACTTTCTTCATTTGCTTTGCGGTTTGACGCTAACCAACCACCAGAGAAATGGTGGAGCCTAGCGGGATCGAACCGCTGACCTCCTGAATGCAAATCAGGCGCTCTCCCAGCTGAGCTAAGGCCCCGAAAAGGGTGGTGGGCCGAGGAGGACTTGAACCTCCGACCTCACGCTTATCAGGCGTGCGCTCTAACCGCCTGAGCTACCGGCCCCAATTACTAGGTTGCCCGGTAGCACCAGGCTATGTCCCTGCCAAGCGGCGAGGAACAGCAAATGAAGGAAGAGAAACGAAGACGGCACAAACAACCGCATAGTTTTTGTTGGTCACCAATTGCTCGGGCCAACGATTGTCTTTGAACGTTGCCATAAGGCGTGAGCCTAAATGACAAGCATCCTTAGAAAGGAGGTGATCCAGCCGCAGGTTCCCCTACGGCTACCTTGTTACGACTTCACCCCAGTCGCTGAACCTACCGTGGCTTGCTGCCTCCGAAGTTAGCTCACAATCTTCGGGTAGATCCAACTCCCATGGTGTGACGGGCGGTGTGTACAAGGCCCGGGAACGTATTCACCGTGGCATGCTGATCCACGATTACTAGCGATTCCAACTTCATGCCGGCGAGTTGCAGCCGACAATCCGAACTGAGACAGCTTTTGGGGATTATCCCATTGTCACTGCCATTGTAGCACGTGTGTAGCCCTACGCGTAAGGGCCATGAGGACTTGACGTCATCCCCGCCTTCCTCCGGCTTAGCACCGGCAGTTTCCCTAGAGTGCCCACCCAAACGTGATGGCAACTAAGGATGAGGGTTGCGCTCGTTGCGGGACTTAACCCAACATCTCACGACACGAGCTGACGACAGCCATGCAGCACCTGTGCACTGGCCCCGAAGGGAGAAACCGATCTCTCGGAGTCGTCCAGGCATGTCAAGCGTAGGTAAGGTTCTGCGCGTTGCTTCGAATTAAACCACATGCTCCACCGCTTGTGCGGGCCCCCGTCAATTTCTTTGAGTTTTAACCTTGCGGCCGTACTCCCCAGGCGGAGTGCTTAATGCGTTAGCTGCGTCACCTACAGGCATGCCTGCAGACAACTAGCACTCATCGTTTACGGTGTGGACTACCAGGGTATCTAATCCTGTTTGCTCCCCACACTTTCGCACCTCAGCGTCAGTATCAGTCCAGTTAGCCGCCTTCGCCACTGGTGTTCCACCGAATATCTACGAATTTCACCTCTACACTCGGTATTCCGCTAACCTCTCCTGATCTCTAGACTCCCAGTTTCAAATGCAGTTCCGAGGTTGAGCCTCGGGATTTCACATCTGACTTAAAAGTCCGCCTACGTGCGCTTTACGCCCAGTAATTCCGAACAACGCTAGCCCCCTTCGTATTACCGCGGCTGCTGGCACGAAGTTAGCCGGGGCTTCTTTACCAAGTACTGTCATTATCATCCTTGGCGAAAGAATTTTACAACCCTAAGGCCTTCATCATTCACGCGGCATGGCTGCATCAGGCTTGCGCCCATTGTGCAATATTCCCCACTGCTGCCTCCCGTAGGAGTCTGGGCCGTGTCTCAGTCCCAGTGTGGCTGATCATCCTCTCAGACCAGCTATAGATCGTAGCCTTGGTGAGCCGTTACCTCACCAACTAGCTAATCTAACGCGGACCGATCTTTCACCGATAAATCTTTCCCCCGGAGGGCGTATACGGTATTACCTTTCGTTTCCAAAAGCTATTCCGTAGTGAAAGGCACGTTTCCACGCGTTACTCACCCGTCTGCCACTATATCGTTCGACTTGCATGTGTTAAGCCTGCCGCCAGCGTTCGTTCTGAGCCAGAATCAAACTCTCAGGTTGAGAATTGACTTCTGACGATACGTCATATGCTCCAGGAAAATGGAGCGACGTTTAGCTGTAAAGCTTGTTTACGTTTTGACGAGAAAACCCTTGCACAAATCACTATCGACCGAAGCCGATATTTTTGTGAAGGTATTTCTTTTTGAAACGCAAATCGTCATAGTCATATGTGACCCCCTCAAAAGGGGTCGCAAGTCGCCTATGCCGCCTGCGTTTCTCTTCCTAATTCCTGCGATGTCAAACAGCTGGGCCGGAGCCCGATTTGGCGTCTGGAGCGTGGCGCCCCGTCGACCGGAAGAGGCGGCTTATACAGCCACCGAATTTTGCGTCAACACCCTTTTTTCGACTTTCTGCAGAACAATTTCAGCGGACTGAAAAACCTCTAATTTTGAGCCGAAAAGTCACCCTGAGCCGTTTGACCGGCCCCGCTTGGTGAGGCATTTCCGTGAAGCGCCGGTCTCTACAGACCAGACCTCACCCCGTCAACACCGTTTTTCACCAAAACTGCAGAAAAGGTTGCAATCGCAACTTTCTCTAATTTTGGCGACGCAAAGCCGTTAAGCCGTTTAACCGGCCCCACAGATTTGAGGCATTCACGAAGCAAGCCCCCATATAGAATCTGTTCGGGGGTTTTGGCAAGCAAAAATTTCGCCTATTACGCACATTTTTGCAGGCGGAGAATTCGTCACCGAGCTGGAGCGGCTGAAAGGCCTTTAGCCACTGCGGATATAGGCCTCCATAGCCTCTGCTTCAGCCAGCACAGCGTCGATTTTATACTTCACCAAATCGCCGATCGAGATGATTCCCATCAGCTTGCCGCTATCTACAATCGGCAAATGGCGAATACGGCGATCCGTCATCCGCCCTAAGCATGTGTCTACATCTTCTGATGGCGACGCGGTAATGACACCGCGCGTCATGGCCTGGGAGACCGTCATAGTCACAGTCTTCTCTCCATTACGCGCAAACCGCCGCACAATATCTCGTTCAGAGAGCACGCCGATAATGTCACCTGAGTCGTCTACGGCGACGATCGCACCGATTCTCTTTTGATCGAGCACATTCGCCGCCTCGGCCAATGTCGCTTTATCGGAAATCGTTTGAACCGAATTTCCTTTGTCTTTGAGAATCGTATCGATCAGCATACGCCACCTCCCTGTGCTTGTGTGTATATAAAGACCATAGCACAGCTTTCGCGAGTTGCGAAAAGAACGCCAGAATTGTTCCAAAGCGACACACGCAGTGAGACAAATGCCCCAATTCGGGCGATTCGCGCACGCACCGACTTCGCCTAATGCGCGAATGTAGCTACAGAATACCCCAATATTGGCATGACCGTTGCACTCTTTCCCTCGTACACAACTAGCGGGACGGAATGCGATTATGAAAGCGCCGAAACATACACGAACACTTTGCATAGGCGGCCTTGCCGTTCTTGCGGGTGGTTCACTGCTCGCCGCAGCTCTTCCAGCGCAAGCACAGGAAGCGAGCTCGGTCTCAGAATTTGAACGTCCTTATGGGTTCGGGTTTGGCGACGAATCGCGCCCCTTCTCTGCCAATACGCGTGATCGCCTCGGCAATCGGGTCATTATCAACGGCCTCCTCGAAGGCGGATCTGGTCTTGGCACCGGTCTTTATACTGGGTGGGGCCAGACAGATGGCGCTGCTGGCATGATCGGATCCGGCACGGCGGTCGGCAACCAACTCAATGTCATCACGAACGGATCGAACAACACGATCATCATCGATTCGACTCAGATCAATGAAGGCGACCAGACCGTCGTCCTTAACGGAGAATTGGACTTCTAATGATCAACCTCATGTCTCTTCTGCCGCTCGCACGCGTGGAAGCCACTGGCGCCGCGCTCGCTTCTGCGATGATCGTTACTGGCTGTATTTCTCCGGTCGCTGGACCAGGCGGGAACTACACTCAGCCAATCGGTGGTTCTCCGGTCACTGCTAATCCAACGCCCTATTCCAAAGGCCTCGTCTGCATGGGCCATTATGCGCGCCAGTCTGGCGTTCGTGCCCCGCGAATCGCTGTGGGTCGCATTCTCGACTATACAGGTAAAGCTGACATCGAAGGTGGCCGCCGTGTCACGCAAGGTGGATCTCTGATGGCAATGTCTGCGCTTGCCAAAGCTGGCGCGGTCCTCGTCGAGCGATTCGACACGTCCGTTGCTGAGCTCGACCTTAAGTATAAGAACAACAAGCTGATCGGCGACGCGCCGGGCAACTTCGACAAAATCCACGCGGGATCAATTCCTGGCTCGGACTTCTATCTTGTCGGCGGCATCACTGAGCTGAACTACAATATCCGCTCAGTGGGCGGTGAAGCCTTTGTTGGCGCCACCAATGCGACGGATCCAAAAGGAACTGCGGGCGCAAAACTGTTCGTCATCAATGTTGGCCTGGACCTGCGTCTCGTGAAAACAGATACGCTCGAAGTGTTCGACGTCATCTCTTACCAAAAGCAGATCATTGGCCGCGAGCTTTCATTCGGCATCTTCGACTTTGCAAACGGCAACGTCTTTGACGTCGGCGTCGGCGGCCGCGCCCAGGAGCCAATCCAATTGGCGGTTCGCTCTGTCATTGAGCGCGCGTCTCTGGAAATGATGGCGAACCTTTACGGCGCGCCGAATGCAGATGTCTGCGCGTTGACCCGCGGTGTTATCTCAACCAACAGCGTCACCGGCGATTACCGCCCATTCCGCGCCCAGCTTGAAGACTATAATGGCGGATCGCGTCAGTCTCCCAACAAATGGCACGGCAACCGTGACAGCGGCTACAAAGCCGAAACTGAAGAGCCAGCACGATAATGGTTAGACAGGAAGAGAATCCGACAACCAAGCTGGTTCGACACGCGCTTGCGCTGGGCTGTTTCGCGGGCGTGGCACTTGTCCCGCCACCCGCTTTCGCGGACGACCACTCGGCCTCGGTTCAGATTGATCAAGTTCAGCTGAACGATGTCTGGTCGAACATGACGGTCGAAATCCCTGACACGGCTTGGGAAGCAAGTTCAACCTCAACCGCGGTTGGCAATGCTGCCGCCGGGCTGGTCATGCAGGGCACGATCGATCTTGATATGACCCAGGCCCTCGAAGGTAATGTTCGCGCCGACAATCAGTTGCTCGGTGGCACCGCTGGTCTCGCCGTCGCGGCGACCACGGCCTACGGCAACTCAACCACGGGCGGCACTTGGGACGGTGACAATTACTATCGCGCGGAGCAAGTCGCGAATGGTGATGTTTCGGCCAATACGCGCGTCGACATGGACCGCGCCAACAATATTGCGACCTCCACAACCGGTATCGCGAATGTGTCGGTTCCGACCGATGAGTGGGGCAAGAACGCAGCTTTCCAAATTCAAGAGAGCAACGGTTCAGTCGAAGCAACGACCGATGTCGATATGTGCTGCGATGGCACCTCTGCGAGTTTCGGAACGACCGCTGGCGGAAACGCAATGTCCTCAACCGGAACAACCAGCACGAACATTAATGGCGCGGTTCAAACCACGGCAGCTGGTGAAACGATCTCAGCTTCAAGCGATGTTTATCTTGGTAACGGTCACAATGTGCTCGCCGCTTCAACCGGCTTTGGCAATTCAGCCACCATGCACAATGAGTGGGGCTACGCTTCGCTCGGCCGAGACGGCTCTGAGCTGTATCAAGAGAGTGCTTCGGACGTCGATTCGCAGTCATATGTGACTTTGGACGAATGGTCAGGTTACGCGACTTCGAGCGCTTATGGCGTTGGCAACGCCGCTGAGGTTTCGAATGTCGGATCTGACACAGGCCTCTACTCGATCCAGAACAATTATGGATCGGTCTATAGTGAAGCCAGCCTGAACGGCACATCGAGCTATGATGGTGATGGCATTGTCACGGCGACTTCAATCGGTAACGCGGCCACGGCCACGCTTTGTAACATTTGCGGCGACGCAACGCTGCACGGCCAGACCCAACAATACAATGCCGGCTCGGTAATTGCGCGGGGCAGCGCAGCCGTCGGCCAATCTGGCAGTGTGTTCGGATCCGCGACGGCGGTCGGAAACTCAGCGACCTATCAATCAAACGGGCACTAGATCCGAGAGAGCTTGCGACAGATAAAACCCCGCTTCCGATGAAGCGGGGTTTTGTTGTTTTATGCGAGGCCTATTTCAGGATGAAGGTCACCTTCATCACCACGCGGTATTCTTTAATCTCGCCTTTTTCGAGGACCAAAGACTGATCCTTGACCCAAGCGCCTTCGACGTTGTTGAGCGTTTTATTGGCCCGGGCGATGCCCTTTTTGATCGCGTCATCGAAGCTCTTCTTCGATCCCGCGATAATTTCTGTCACACGTGCAATAGCCATTCTGGCCTCCCTTTGTACTCACAGACCGTTTGTCTGAGCTCAAAGGCTGCCGGGATAGAACTCAATTGGCAAGTCTTTGGCTTACGCCGCGAGCTTTTCGGGTGAGCCTGAGCCGCCCTTTGGAGTCGCTTCGATCGGGATCCAGCAGACGACTTCCGTACCGCCGCCCGGCTGGGACTTAATGCCGACATTGCCGCCGTGAAGCTGCACGAAGTGCTTCACCAACGACAGGCCGAGGCCTGCGCCGCGCCGATCACTGGAGGTGAAACTATCAAATCGTGTCGCCTGATCTTCGGCGGGAATGCCGCGGCCATTGTCTTTAACGGTGAGCTTCGCGGTATCTCCCATGCGCTCAGCAGAAATCGTCACCTGCCCGCCTGGATCTGTGAAGCGCAGCGCGTTCGAGATCAGATTGAACAGCACCTGACGGATCCGTTTCTCGTCCGCTTCGATTTTACCGAGATCTTTCTCAATATTCGAGACGACTTCGACTTCTGTGTCCGCAGCGTTCGTGACCCCGATGGAAACCGCTTCTTTGATCAGCGCTTTCAGGTCGACCTCTGTGATATCCAGGTCCATGCGTCCAGCTTCGATCATGGCGAGATCGAGAATGTTACCAATCAGATCATTGAGGTGATTGGAGGCTTCACAGATCGCATCGACTTTATCTCGCTGCGCATCATTCAGGTCGCCGATGCGTTCCATCTGCAGGAATTCGCCGTAACCGAGTATGGTCTGCAGCGGCGAGCGAAGCTGATAAGAGACGTTCTTGACGAACTCTGTTTTCAATCGATCCGCTGTTTCGAACGCCTCGGCGCGATCGCGCAGGGCCGTTTCAACAGAGCGCTGCGCCGACACATCCGCGAACGCGATCAGCGTGTTTCCATCCGGAAGAGGCTTGGTCACATAAGTCAGGATCGCGCCATCCGAGCGTTTCATCTCGCCGGTCGTCTCCTGGCGGGCGCTCGGGTCAGTGATATGCCCTTTGATTGCGGTCCAGGTCGCGCGATCATGAAAGAGCGGGACGCAGAAATCTGCGATATCGTCATAATCCGGTTCGTCTTTGAGCAAGTCTTCTTCAACGCCCCATAGCTCCGCAAAGGCGCTGTTCCATAGCTTCAAACGCCCATCGGTTCCAAACACTACGACCGCTTCATGCAAGCTATCGAGGGTTTTGCCTTGGGTTTTGATCATGGCGTTATATTTGGTTCGAAGGTTCAGCTCGCTGGTAATGTCCTTAAACAGGATCAACAATCCGCCCATAGGGTGGCGCTGACGCGTTACTTTCAAGGTGCGATTGTCCGGCAAGTGCCATTCGTCTTCTTCAATCCCGCTAATATCGAGATAGTAAGACAGCTCTTCCGCCCGCCATTTCGCATATTCAGACTGCGCCGGCAGCTTGCGACGCTCCCGCAGACGATCAAGCAATTGACCATGGCTCGGCATATCGAGCAGGAAGCCTTCATCCATATCCCACATCTTCGCAAAAGCGCGGTTGTGGAAAGTCAGTTTCCGCTCGCTGCTAAAGATCGCAACGGCATCCGCAACATGGTTCAGCGTTTCATCGTGCGCCTGGACATGCTTATCCAACTCATCGCGGGCGCGCTCTTGTTCAGTGACGTCAAACGCCATCGCACCAACACCGCCTGAGAGCGGGAAAGACAGAATGCGCATCGCGCGGCGATCACCGCCAATCGCAATGTGGCGTGTCTCGTCCAGCTCTTTGCCTTCGGTGAGTGTCTTACGAACTTGCTCAACCGCTTTTTCATCGAGCATCACTTGGCGCTCAAGGACGCGGTCCAAATTATCGCCTTCGACGGCATCAACATAAGCTGGGTTCGCCCACTGCAAGCGTCCTACGCCTGAAATTCGCCAGGCCGGGAACGGCGCTTTGCCGAGCATGTCTAAGAATGCGGTTGGGTCGCGTGCGATCACTTGGCGGGCCTCTTCCAGGCGGCCGCGTGCAGAGCTTTCCTCAAGCCCTTTGATGGTTGAGTCCGTGACCCAGACAACGACGCGTGCTCCCGCTGTGCGTCCGTCTGCCTCCAAAAAGCGTCCATTCTGTCCAATAATGGTCAGCGAGAATGGGTGCCCCTCTTCCGCGAGTTCGCGCAGGCGCAAACGCAGGGTCGTATCGATGCCGCTTGCATCGCGCGCTTCCAAATCGGCAAGGCCCTCAATGATCCGCACGGCTGGATCGAGCGATACAGCGTCATCGGTAAATCTGAGAAGGCTCGCAAGAGCGACGGGGGAGCCGTGAATATCAGGCGGCGTAATCTCCGCTGCGTCGACATCAATGTCCTCGCCCTGCCAGACCAAGATCACACCCGGATGCGCGCCCAAGACAGACTTAAGCTCAGCCACAGATGATTCCGCATCATGCGCTTTATCTTTATATCGCTTTGCTGCGCCGCGGGCTCCATCAGAAGTTCGCAAGGCCCAAAGGATGAAGGCCAGTCCAAGCGCCAATGCGCCAACCGCGATAATAACCGGGATCTGATCAGCGGTGATCTGCATGACATCCTCCAAGGGCGGCGAACGAATCACTCGTCGACGCGCAGTACTAACGGTTAACCGAATGCTAGCTTAGCGTTAAGTCCGAGTTAACAAGCCGTTTACGAACAGCGGTTTGCCCCGACAGGTCCGCACCTTGTAAATTACTGAAATATCACAAGCATCTGACGCATGTCGTTCCATCCCGCGTCCATTTCTTGGGCTACTCTCCATGTCGCGTCCACCTCACGTCCAAAATACATTTATAGATGAAAATTCAGCCACCTCTCAGTCACATAAATTTTTCGTAATGATACCTCAAGCATCTCACTTTGCCTATCCACTAGAGCTTTTCGTCGATTTTCCCGACATTTTACTGGTTGAATAATACGCTTTATGCATTGTATTTTATAGATGATATTTCTGCGGTTTTTGAACGAACGCAGCTGCTAATCAGACGATTGAAAGGAAATCAGTAAATATGTCCCGAGGATCCGCCGGAAGACCACAGAAAACAATCAAGACCGGCGAGACATTCGCGCTGGCAGAGTGGTTCAACAAGAATGTTGATCACCTAACTGATCTCACAAATGAAGAATTGGCGGCGAAGCTGGGATACACGCGTCCGAACATCATCAGCATGTGGAGAACTGGTCGAACAAAGATTCCGCTGGATCGACTAGCCCCGCTTTGCGATGCGCTGAACGTCGATCTGTCATACCTGCTTCCCTTGTGGATCGAACAGTATGGCGGTGCCGAAGCAAACGCGCGTGTCTTGAAGGTTTTGCGGAATACGGTGTCTGAATCAGAAATGGCGTTGGTCGAAACGGCGAGACAGATAACCGCCGGTCGCAACTTTACGCTCAAACCCAATGCACTTGAGAAGCTCAGAGAGGTTGTTGAGAAAGATTAGCCGATGACCAATCCTGAAAGCTCAAACGTTTAGCTGATTAGTTAGCGAGAGTGGAATCCCTTCCTCTCCGCCACTCACAGCATTCAACCCAAAAATTCTATATTTACAACGTTTTAGCAAGATTGAATTTTTGAATGTAGGACATCAGTCGACGCAATTGTAGGACACAATCGTCTCGCGCTATTTGGTTCAATGCGATGGTTTTCCCGGCCGAGTATCAAACTGGATCGCACTCAAAAGCAAGGTTGAGCTTAGTGTCTGCTTTCGGCGTCAAAGCGGACTTTAGCTCAGCGACTTAAAACGCCCTGAAACGGACTCTCATCAATGCGAATTGAATGAGGAGATAGCACTTTTCTCATGTTTCGTAATGTCATGACACGAAAGTCTGCATGCATTGGAAGATTTCACTTGGCTAAGAATAGTAAAAAGCTGGATAGTAGTGTTCTGACAGGGAGGTCCCATTGCCGTCTACCAAGTGGTCTAAGAAGACAGAAAAAATCGAGGTGCGTTTGCCCCCCGAAACCAAATCTGACTTTCTGGAAACTTGCAAACAAAGAGGCGAATCCGCGTCTTCTGTGATCCGTGGATTTGTCGACAACTACATTCAACAACTCTATGTCGAGAAGTGGCGTTCGCCAACGGAGCTCGTTCGAAACTTACCCTGGTGGTCCAAGTTCGGTTCGATCGGCGCCATCGTCGCGGCGATCTTTGCCGTCGTTGTTTTGCCAACGCAGGCGATGAGCGAAATACCTTGGAAGAATAGGTTTGAATCCAAAGATCGAGATAATAATGGCGTAATCGAACCGGCGGAGCTCATTGTCGCGCTGAGCCCTGATCTCGCAGAACAGTTCTCCGATAGTGAAGTGAGAAAGCAAGAGCGAGGAATGACTACTGCGAATTATCGAGAATTCTTGGAAATGGACGGCAACGGCGATTTCAAAGTTTCGAAATCGGAATTTCGAGCATACTTGATAGAGAAAGAAACCGAGGTCTTTCAGTCATTTGATTTAAACTCAGATGGTTATCTGGATTTCGAAGAATTGCTTCTGCCGGTAGGTGAAAAAGCAAAAAGCCGTCGCACAATGTTAATTGGGTTTTCTCATTCTCGGTTTGGATTTGGCTCTAGGTCGAAAGCCGGCTCTTCGCGCAACGACTGTTTCAAACCGTGGCTCGACAGCGACGTCAAAAACACATGGAATTTGGCACCCGTTTTTGCAACTATGGATAACGATGGAAACTGTAGGGTTACATTGACCGAGTTCGCCAGCTTCTAGATCAACGAGGCTAAACTCCGATACGTAACCACCAAATTTGTAGAAATCTGAGCGTCCCAAATTCGCCCCACGAAGGACGCCTAAAACGCCTGACGTGGTTAGGCCCTGATCGTGACTATATCGGCTTATTCAACATCGACTATTTTAGCGTGGGGAATTTTCGAAATAGGAGCGCAATTTAGCTCCAGACCAGCAAGCGAGCAGCCCACAACTGAATAGTCAGTTTCCGTTTGGATCATGAAGACCAGTTGATCCATTCCGTATGCAAGCCATATGCTGGTGCTTGTCATTTCAAACGGATTTACGGTTCTTAAAAGCGCTGAAAAGGGATAAAAATTGTCGCCATGAAAAAGCCCGCGAGCAAATGGGTCACTGCTCAAAAATGAATCTGAAACTCCCCCGGTTCCAAGAACAGATGCCAGATCAATCGTGCGATATCCTCGAACGCAACCGTCATCAATATTGAACTCAAACTCTATTGTTTTAGCTTTTCTCGAGCGGCCATTTACCGCTTTTGTCAAAGCTTGGTCCGTCGAAGAGATTAGCAAAAAAAGCGCACGACTAAACACTCGTCCATTGGAAGTGGAAAACTCTATCGTTCCGCTTGCCATGAACCGGTCTATCTTATGGTCGCAAGAATGCGCCATCTCAACATGCGGTCCATTGATGTCTACGATGACGAGAGTTCCCCCCAAGCTCCGTCGAGGGTCCCAAAATTCGAGTCCTACCTGGTCCGACGGGATATCTTTCAGGTAGACCGGATCATCTCGATACGTTTCAGCGAAAGTGACGAACATAGTATCATTGATGAGTTCGTTTCCCCGAAATTCGCGTTCTGGTGAATACAAATATCGCGTTTCATCAGATACCAGATTTATCAAACGAAAATAATCAACACCGCTCGGAGCATGCGCTGAGTAACCGACAACCGCGGTTTCTCCGGTTGAAGAAATAGAGTGGTCGGTAATGCGGTGTCGCTGATGCGGGCTTAGATACCTCTTCCCGCTGCCCTCTGCCAGGTTCAACACATAGAACGCACTTGAATCGGAAAACACCACCGATTTATGGTCCTCCGATAGTTGCATTTTTTGAGGTTTGTACTGAGTAGGCTCCGCCTCTTCCGCCGCCTCTTCATTGACATTTATGATTGCATCATCCGGCAACACTTCTTGGCTTTGAGAACCCTGGTCTTCTTGCTGTGGATCAGAACAAGCAATCGCACTCAGGACCAAAAAGGTCGCCGATAGAACCCGAATTTCTTTCAAATTGCCCACCTACGTGTCTATGTCGCGATTAAAACAAAGCTTATTGAGTTTGTAGTTGGCGAACAAGAACTCGTATTTGGAGGAACTATTCGGATAAGAACGAGATTCTCAGTGGCTTAAACTCGCCCAAAACGGCCCCTGCACCAATGACGCAAAGCGCCCTAAGAAAGACGCCGACGTGGTTGGGATTGTCTCTAGGTCTCTTGGAGACCTCTTTCAGCGTCAGAGTTTCAGATTCGATTTGGTTCCATTTCGCAGCTAATTCACCTCAGAATTCGATCCACATCTCGTTATCGTAACCATCGATCAGCAGAACCGCCTCAGAAAGAACATCGAAGCCGATGATGGCGCGCGAATCCATTGGAAATCTTAGCGCGTCTCCGCTCAAGACATTTTTGGTTGGAACCGTGATTTCAGAAAATGAAACTTCTATGGCTCCATACAACGCTCCCGTCTGCGTTTCCTTCAAGGAATGCCTTCTCACCGTTTGGATTGCCTCAGCGCCTGGACTTAAAAGCTCAGGTTGAATCGTGGTCAATGAAGACCCCGTATCCAAGAAAACTCTGACTCTTTCTGTGATGCCGACGTCAGCCCAGGTGTAATAACCTTCTGGCAAATAGACTTTTTCCGTGGAGTTTGGAAACGACGGAAACTGGCACGATTCCGAAATGGGTTTTTCCCAAGTATGGATCGTTTTATCTCGGAAATTGAAAACGCCGCAGCGTTTGAGAGACAACAGACGAGGATCAATCACTCCGTCTAAGTCTAGCAGTTCTAGGATTGGTAGAGTAACGACAGAGATTCGTTTAGCACGTCCGATAAATCTGCCATTTTCAAGCTCAAAGGTTAGATCAACTGCATCAATAGATGTGTTGTCGCTTTCAAATACCTCCAAATCAAACCCAGCATCTTCAGCGCTATCCGCATTCAGCAATAACTCATCTGCGCCCGTATCGAGCGCGAGTTGCATTGGAACCCCATCAATCAACAGGAGGATGGACGGAACGCGCGTCAGGTTCGGGTTTTCTGGCGTCGAAGCGATGATGATTTCCGCTTCCGGTAAAGCAATTTTTGGCTGATTGCAGCCAGTTACTAATGTCATGCAAGCTGACACGGCTAAAACGAAAATTTTCATGTTTTTTGCTCAACGCCTTCGACCAATGGTTGGACAAGCATCGAATAAATGCTTCGCTTTTGTTGGCATAATCTAAATTTCAATTCACCAGAAACGGAAGCTAACGGCTTAAAATCGCCCCAACTAGGTCATTCATTCACGAGTGTTCGGAAGTTGATTTATCTCCGAAATTTCGTATTTGGTACTCATGAGCAAAGAGAAAAACCCGATTGAGTTTGGTGCCAATGGAGCTGTCCTGAATAGTGGAAGTATTTCCGACGAATTAGCAAAAGAGTATATAAAACCCCGCAACCATTGGTCGGATGCACTACTTTTCAAACCTGCTAAATGGCCGCCAAGCGCGTTGGTTCTCGCACTTGGTGCAGCAATTCTTCTGGGTATGAGACTTTCTATAGATGGCGAGTCGCATGTCTCTCGGTGGTTGGAGGCTGGATCACTAGTCCTAATCGTTACAGCAGGCTGGTGGCGAGTGATTTGGCAAGAGCACTTCGACAAATGAAGCTTGCTTTCGAGGGGTGCTCGAATTCTATTAGTGTCCTAAACTCGCCCCATAAAAGTCCCTGGTGAGGTCTGTTTAGGATCATCAGCTGAGCGTTCTATCTAAGTCAGGGGGGACGTTGGCATTGATCTGAATTTTGGCGCTAACGGCACTCAAAGTTTCTGCATCAACCAAGACATGAACAAAATCGCTAGCGCTACGGTTCCGCCTAGCGCTCCGTAAAGAAGCACTTCGAGCAAACCTATGGTCAATAATGACCCAGTAACGGCTACCAAAGTGATGCTTCCCCAATTCAACATGCTCATGCCACGAGAATCGAGTGGATCAATCAAATTCGCTGGTAGTAGAACACCGGTTATGACCAGACTCGCGAATAGCGAAAGACCACCCAATACGGCGACACCCGTCGCAAGGGTGTCTGTGACTTCTGAAAACGTCAGAAGCAAGACAATTGCGCCCGTAGTCAGAGTATAAATCAAACAACAACTAAGCAGCCACAGAACGGTAGAGCGGACTTCCATAGATGTGATGTATCATTGGAGAACCTGCATGTCTGCCCTGACGCCAGAAGGGGCCGCAAATCGAACGGTATTGCGATAAACTACCAATCGGCGATAAGATTCAAAGGTGAACAAGGCTGTCTTCATTGTCATTTCGCTTGCGATCGGGGGTTGTGTTCCGAACACCGCAAACTGTGAGGACATTTTGTTTGATGTCGAAGCGCCGATTCGAGGAGTCTGTGAGGTTTCGGGGAACCTCGAGATGGAAACGCCCTTCGGATCAACATTTCTACGTTCTCCTCAAGGACGGCTGATTGGTGTCAATGTTGAGGAGATAAAGCTTGATCGCGGAGAGTACCGGGTACGCGGCAAGTTCATCAAAAACGATGACTTCATAAGCGTTTATGAGGTCTACTCCGTGGAAAAAGTGCAATAAGGTCTAATAAGTTCCGTTCAGACTTCTTGGGTGATCGAAGAGTATTTTATGCCGCTGAAATCGTGCCATCCATCAAATGACCCAAGTGTCGCCCCCTAGTCTCAATCGGCATACATTGCGTTGCATAAGCAACCTCGCCGAGCGTCCTAAACTCGCCCCAAGTAAGACACTGAGCTTACGTCTGCTTACGACCCAAAGCGGACTTGCCACGCGCCCGACCAATTTTCAGCGACCTGTCAGACACCGCCTCGAAAACGACGGTTTTTGATACAGAAACTTAGGTGATATTTCAGTGTAACTTTGGAATCGAGTTCCTGAGTCAGAATGTCTCATAAACAGTCTCAAAATACGGGTGTATCAAAACTCTACGGTATAAGCATTTTTGAGACGGAGAGCGATTTGCGAGTTGGTTACGCTAGGGTTTCAACAAGAGATCAGAATTCAGAATTGCAAACTACTACCCTGACAGACGCCGGATGTGAGCGCATCTTTGAAGAGTCTGCCTCAGGCGCTCTAAAGAACCGTCCGCAGCTTAAGGAAGCACTCTCATTCCTCAGAGAGGGTGATACGCTCGTAGTTTGGAAGCTTGATCGTCTTGCTCGTTCACTTCGTCAGCTCATCGAGACTGTAGAGGACCTGCATGAGCGGGGTATAAGTTTTATCTCTCTCACCGAGAACATTGATACAACGACACCCGGCGGAAAGATGATCTTCCATGTTTTCGGTGCACTTGCTGAGTTCGAACGCGAGCTGATCCGGGAACGCACCAACGCCGGACTGAAAGCGGCGAAGGATCGAGGGGTTAAACTCGGTCGACCTCGATCTCTAGACGATGACCAGATTGCGATTGCTCGTTCGTTGAAGGCGGCGGGGAGTATGACTTCTGCTCAGATTGCAGAGCATCTCGGTATCAGCCGACCGACGCTGTACAGGTTGTTGGGATAGTCTGCTTTCGGCGTCAAAGCGGACTTTGAACCAGGCGCTCGCAAAATACACTTTCGGTGCGATTTCGCATCGGCTACCTTTCTTTTGAAGAGAACTATTAGTAAGGAACAGCGAGATTGATATTGAACCGAAGAGCATTTCTAAGCGGTTCGACCATTGTTTTTTCGCAAACTCTCTGACGGTGCAAACAAAATATGGACTTACCGGAACTTGGCGACGAGCTATTTGAATTTTTGAATGCCAATCAACGCGTAGGGAATAGAACGCCACCCGTTTACGGGGCGCAAGGGGTTTCCAGCTCCGCGATGCAACTGATCGAAGAGCAGTTGGGATTCACTCTGCCTCCAGACTTCAAATTCCTGTTTGAAAATGTAAATGATCCAGGTGGAGTTTTATTTCCGTGGTCAGGTTTCTCGATTGAGAATTACAGTAATCAAATTGATCGCGTGTGGTCGGGAATCGCATTCGATATCGAGCACAATACAACGTGGTTGAAGCGTTGGGGAGATAAACCCAACACGCTTCGGGAAGCGAAGGAGGCAGCTCAACGGGACTTCCAAAGCTGGCCAAACCTCTTGCCTATTTATGGTCATCGGTTTCTTCCTGCTGAGCCCTCGCTCTCAGACAACCCTGTGTTCTCAATCGTACAAACCGACATAATCTACTACGGCATGAACCTCGCCGACTATCTTTTGCAGGAGTTTTGCTCGCCTCGTCCTGCATCAGATTGGGTATTGGCGCGCAAAATTCCGATTTGGAGCGATTTCGCAGAGTCAACGAGTGATTTTGACGTGTACTGACTGCTACAATGGCACTTTAGTACCAGTCGAAACTGAGCATCAGTCATTTTCAATAATATCGGTGGAGACGACAAGCTTATGTCTCCTCCTGACCCAATACTCACATTCGAGCGGCCGGTTCAGGGCGTCCTAAGTCGCTGCGTCCGCCGCAAGATCATCCGCCAGAACCGAGCGAATTCTTCTCCGGCGTATAAGGGAATAAGTTTATTTGCATCGCGGGAACAGGCGCTATCCCCCAACGCATTTCCGGCGGACCTAAGACTTCCAAAAATCGACACAGAGACTCACCAGAGAGCGTTTATTTGGTTTAGCTAGGTGCTCACCACCCAAACCACAAACGCCCGCCAGTGAGCTGCTCTGAGTCTTCTGGAGTCATTTTAGATCCACTCCGACCAAAACCGAAGAGCGCCGGATAAATTCAAACCAAACTCACCCAGGATAACCGGCAGTGTCTGTTTCTGTGATGGTTGGAAGAACGTTATCATCAACAACGCACTCGACATTGACCCAGTACACTCGGTTTCGCTTACCGGTGATGGCATCAGTGGTTTTGAACGGTACGGCGATCCTTGAGATGAAGCTTCCATCTTCACGCTGGATAGCGGTGACACGTTGAGATGCCAACCGGACTGCGTCGTAACCTAGAGCTGCGTACTCACGTTTAACGGCTCTGAGACACCTCCTGGCAGCTCGTTGCTCCGGTGAGGGAGGAGTGTACGCCGTTGCTTGGTGAGAGGATTGGGGGTCTTCCGGTTTTGTATCTCCACCGGAGAACAAGAGCTTGAACGCGATGAAAGCTATGATGGGGATCGCTAGAAGACATCCGATAGCTTGGTTGGTTTCTTCTTGTTCTTTCGTTTGGTTTTGACTGGACATAGCCGCTTCTCCTTTGAATGGAGAAGTGAGCTAGCAAGCCGGCAGTGTCTGTTGCCGTGATCGAAGGTAAAACACTGTCATCAACAACGCATTCAACGTTGATCCACACCACCCTGTTTCGCTTACCGGTGATGGAATCAGTGGTTTTGAATGGTACGGCGATCCTTGAGATGATGCTTCCGTCTTCACGCTGGGTGGCGGTGACACGTTGAGATGCTAACCGGACTGCGTCGTAACCGAGCGGCGCGTATTTCCTTTTGACGGCTCTCAGACATCTCCTGACCGTTTGTTGTTCCGGTGAAGGGGGAGTGTAGCCTAAGCGAGTTGCTTAGAATTCGTTTTGCATTGAATCCCAAGGGGAAAAGATCTGACAGAAGGAGAAAGCTTTGATTGGTCAGACAAGAACGTACCCTGTTACGTTAGCTAGATCGTCGAGTTTATTATTTTTGAGCTCCCTAAGCATGCTGGTATCCGTGGTTGAAGGAGACCGGTAACTGGGTGCGGGGGGACTACGATGGTTTCTTGAGAGAGGATATGGGACCAACACTTCGTCGCGGCGCTTCGCTTGCGCCTTCGGTTGGCACCATATCATTCTGACTAGTATCGTTGATTGGTGACTGTGAAAGCGATAGCACTAGT
The DNA here is from genome assembly GCA_013213785.1 of Henriciella sp. Lineage (GTDB taxonomy): Bacteria > Pseudomonadota > Alphaproteobacteria > Caulobacterales > Hyphomonadaceae > Henriciella. The sequence goes on from JABSPZ010000007.1 coordinate 254,156, forward strand.
AATCAATCGGAATTTGGATAATTCTTTTCAATTAGACGCCAGAGAATTGGCATCTCATTGCTACGCATTTTATGCTTCAAGAGCGGCTCATGTCGCCGAGCGGCTCTCATTATGTGAATTATTTTATTGGTTTTAACGGACGATCTAAGTCTAGTATTTTAACACGTTTATCACGATCTTTGAAGCGCCAGTATCTGGTCGGATCTGTTCGCTGAGCGCTTCCAAAGAAATCGTCAGAAAAAATCATTTGGTCCGTGAAGTCTCTGTCAAAGAAATGTTCCTTGGAAAGGTACTCTAACCATCGCTCCTGATCATACACACCGTGACTTTGGACCGAGCACCCTTTGAGCGTCCTTGCGATCGGATCAAGCTCCCAACCACTTGCACCGAATCGCTTGATATCCTCGCAGAACTTTTTGTCCTCTTCTCGAATAGTTGCACGCGCATCGTTAAATGCGGAAAGCACAAAATTCTTTCTGTTGGCAATCTCTCGGCACTGGATAAACCATCGCATCCCGAGGTCGTGTTGCGCCTTGATCGCCTCAACAGTTCCGGCTTCGCAGAATACCGGCGTCTCAATTTTGTTTTTGAAGAACCAAGCGATATGAAGATGCGTTGATACGCCAGCTTTTTCGACAACCACCAGCGCGTGCAGACGATCATCGGCTGATATTTTACTGATAACGTCTGGAGTTCGATGAAAAGCGCGATCGCATCGCAAAAACAATTCTTTCAGCCATAGCTGAGCAGAATTGATTGCCGCGTATTTACTCGGCACATTCCAATTTCTCTCCAGCGTGCCGTTTAAATGTATTGTCGTCGCTCCGTAGACGAAGTGGTGCCGCAACAAGGCACCATACGCATCCTCAACCGTTTCGAATTCGCGTTTACGCTTTGGCATTCTCAACCTCCTTGACGGAGATCGGAGCTTTTTCCGTGAGACTTTCGCAGTCAGCCACCAAGCTTGCAATGTGGTCAGACCAAGCTTCGAGCAGGTGGCGCTTCTCGGACAGATATTTATAGTGATTATATGAAGCCATCGCATCATTTGATTTTTTGCTGTGATTGAGAATTTTACCAACGACATTGTCGTCTGCGTCGTTCGCAACCAAATGGATTTTCGTCGCGAATGTGCGGCGCAAATCATGAGCCGTGAATTTGCCATTGAACCGCGCATCGCTCTCGAACTTACCCAGTACTTCGGTTAACCTCCGATCCCGCACTTCCCAAACGCGCCCAGAAGTCTTTTGACCGATAGCACTTCGCAGGATCGAAACAGCCAAATTGCTAAGTGGAACAGCGTGAGTTTTGCTATTTTTCGTTCGGCTGGATGGAATGCTCCAAATGCGATTCCCAAAATCAATCTCGTTGATCGTCAGATTAGAGACTTCGGAAATGCGCTGCGCCGTTAGGAGCGTAAACTTTGCGAGCAAACCGATCTCATCGGCGCAACTTCCGTACGTCATGTACATCCAAAAATGGCGCATCTCATCATCGCCCAATACTCGCTCTCTAGCTCTTTTCTCCGCCGTTATCTCGACGTCTCGGATAATGTTACTTTCGACGAAGTCCCGATGTAATGCCCATTTATAAATCGCAGACATGATTGCTTTGCAGCTGAGCGAAACCCCGTGTCCACGGTCACCCTGAATTAAATCCTCAAGAAAACATTGAACGTCTGAGCGTCCGATCGCCCTCATTTCATGAGCAGAGAAATGTGGAAGTATATGTAGCTCGAGCATTTTTAAGTAGATTCGTTGGGTATTTGGCGCCAACTTCCAGAACTTGTTTGATAGGCAGTATAACTCGACCACTTCGCCGAATGACTTTTGCTTATTAGCTTCGCACGCTGGCAATCCGATACCAATGCTGTGCTCAAGATCAGAATGATAAGCTAGCGCGCGCTTTCTCGCTTCTTTCAGAGAGATCTTATTCACATTTCCAATGCGTTTATCTTTAGATCGTCCTTCTGGTGACACGTATCGAAAAAAGTAGGTTTTCACCCCACTCCGATACACCCTTATCGAGAAGTTTGGCACCGTACTGTCGGTGACCCTGTAATCGACATCTCTAGGTTTCAGGTTCTTTACCTGCGCTTCAGTCAGCTTCATTTTTGCCAACGATTTATCTCCTATTCTACTCGGACTTGGACGCCAGCGCTCCAAACAAGGTGAGCGGTCGGACGCGTCCATCTGACGTCCAATTTAAAACTGAATCTTACCCTTTGTAAGGGATTGTTGTTATTTACTATTTTTGAGAGCAAGTCAATAATTTTTTCAATTCATTCAGCGTGATGGGTCATTGTTATTTGTAATTAATGACTGATATATTGGTTAAAGGCATAAGTCCGAGTTAACAAACACCGCCCGAACGTTAAGACTATTACAGTTCCACTAACGAAAAGAGCTGCAGCAGACGCTACAGCTCTCTCAAATTGCCTAATTCTGGCAGCAAACCCTATTTGAACAATGAGGCTTTGCGGAAGTGCTTAACCAGCAAGTAGTAGACCACTGCTCGGTACTTTTTACGAACAGAGCGACCGTATGTGTCCATGACCGCGTCCAAGCCTTCGTCAAGCTTCGGCGAGTCTTTCAGACCCAGCTTCTTGATCAAGAAGCTTTTCTTGACGGTCTCGAGCTCAGATTTCTGCGTTGCAGATACGGTCGATGCGTCATTGTTATAGATTGAGGGCCCACATGCGATGGTCACTGCCGTCAGCAGTTTCATATCTGGCTTCATATCGCACTTTTCTTCAAGATCCTTCGCATATTTGGCGATCAGATCGTCACGCTTACCCATGATATTCCTCCGTGTGATCGGACCGCGACTGCGTTGCGGCCTTGAGGTTCAGAAACAATACTCAACTCTCAGGACTATCTGTCGACCGGGACTCGACAGCGCGGTCAAGCCGTTTCGACATCCATTAAAAACTGGCAATCTCTTGCCTTCTGGCAACGGATCGCCAAACTATCACCGTTGAACTGACAGAATCGTCATGCGGTGTTCATCTAAACCCGCCTTATATGGCAAGCAGCGTAGAGTGGAGTTTTCATGATCAAAACCCTGTCACTCGCCGGTTTGGCGTCCTTAAGCGTGTGCTTCACAGCGCAGGCGCAAGTCGATGATGATGAGCTTTTTAGACTGCCTGGACAAGGCGAGATCCGGTCGGAGGGTTTGCGAGAGCAGGCAAAAGCGACGCGTCTCAAACCTGGAGCCGGCCTCTTTATAACGTTCGACCTAGATGAGAATGGGCGGATCAGCACAACTGAGATCGATGCCGGAATTCCGGTGGCGTTCGAAAGCGCGGATCAAAACCAAGATGGCTACCTAACAGCGCTAGAGCAACAAGACTGGGCCGCCGGTTTGCCAACTCGCGATGACAGCCTCGCCAATCCTTTCCGTTTTGACCCAAACCTGGATCGACGCGTCGACTTAGATGAGTTCACATCCGTGATCAGCAATCTTGGCCTTGATTATGCCGACGAAGTGAGCGGCGATATCATTGTCTCGGATTTGAAAGCGCCGCCGAAAAAAGCGGAGGATCGCCGAGGTCTCCGCGACGCAGCCGAGCGTCCGCAGCGCGATCGCCCGCAGAACCGGCGAAACCAAACCGCGCGTAACTAACCCGCTCGATCAAATGCCTGTTCAAGCCAGGCTTTCACTTCGGCGTCGAACTCCGCCAGATCGGTCAGTTTGATCTTGTGCGTACACATGCCAGTCTTGGCTTCGAGCCGACCTTGCGGCTCGAAGCCCTTGAGGTTGATGCCAAGATCGATGCGCGTCTTTGTACTCGGTTGGATCAGCGCGAATTGCTTTTTGCGGCGGAGACTGACGCTGGTTTTCTTTGGCGCGATTTCCAGCTCACCGCCAAACCCTTCAACAAAAGCCACGATCGCATCGTGAATAGGTTTCAGCACCTCTTTGCCTTTATATTGATTGGCGACGAGATCGTCGTCGCTAACATCGAGATTACCGATACACTTTTGGGCGATGAGATTCGCAAAACCATGCGTGACACCATGCTCACCTTTTAAAAGCTTCATGATCTCGCCGTGCTTTACCGCGCCGCTCGCAGCGACAACGGACTGCCAGGCCTCGAGCGATTTGCCAGTTTTCTCCGGCAAATTATCGATCATGGTTTGCGCAAGTTCTTCAGGTGATTTCGCCATCTCCTACCCCTCCTTCTCAAGATTCAAATCCGACGCATCAGGCTCAAGTGGCCAATGCTCGATCCGCTGCTCTTTCTTCGCAAAGAGGCCCATCATTGGCCCCATCAAAGTGACCATCGTTCCGCTAAACGCTGGCTTGCCCGTCTCGGCGATCGATTTGAGGTTCTTGGCAATGAACTCTTGGCCGCCAATCATTTGCTTATGCAGATCGCTGCCTTCGATCGCGCGCTCAATGATTAAATCAAACTCAGTCCCGCCATCTTTTTCGCGCAGCTCATAGGTCACCTGACAGGCATTATCTTTGAGATTGGTCATCTTGAATGTGTGGCTGTAGCGATATGGGGGTTCAAACGCGAGGACCTCACCGACCACCATCGCGATCTTACGATTGGGATGAACCATCCGCATGCGCGCGCCAGGTTTTAACCCGTCCTTGGTCTCACAAATGCTGCCGAAGAAGAATGGGAGGGGTTTATCCGTGGCCACTAAGACCGACCATACGGTTTCGATCGGCGCCTCTATAAATGTGCGGTGAACCGATTTCTCGGCATATTCAGGTTGGTCAGTCATGTTCCCCCTCCTCTTTTCGGACAGTATTTGTTTGGGCGACATGCTCTGCCGCTTGTTTGATAAAACTCAGGCGGTCCGCCCAATAGGCGCTAAAGCCATCGATCCAGCGCTCATGAATGGCCTGGATCGGCATCGCGTTCAGATATAAACGCCGCGAGCGCCCATCCTTTTGGCTCGTGATGAGGTTCGCATCTTCGAGCACTTTCAAATGATTCATGATCGCGATCCGACTGACATCGAACGCCTTGGCCAGTTCCCCGACGCTTTGTCCGGGCCTGTCGCGAACGAGGTCGAGTATGCGGCGACGCGTTTGATGCGCGAGCGCATGAAAGACAAGATCCATATCATCATTAGTAATCATGTAATTACCTAATTACATTTTTAGATAGGAGTCAACCGAGGCGCTAACACCCTTATATCTCACTCTATTGAATGAGCTTATTTAGTCTGGACCTAAGTCTCGGGCTCAAAAATCGACGGCGCGCCCCGCTTTTTCCCAGTCGCCATAACGCACGCGCTCTTCTTTGGGGCCACCCTTTTCGCTGGAGCGTTGATCCTCCAGATCGGCTTCTTTTGCCTCTTGCTCCGCGCGGCGGGCCTCAGCTTCAGCCAGAGCGCGCTGAGCCGCTGGGCTAATTTCTTTCTTCGTGACGAATTTTTCATCTGACATGAACAAGACTCCCAGCTCTGTTAACTAATACATATATATTCGCCTCCAAGAGGTATGTCCTCAACCCTCACGTGCAAGGAGCCTGCTCACATGGGAACTGCCAAGACCTTTATGCTACTCGCCGCGTTGACGGCCCTCTTTATGGTGGTCGGCTATTTGGTCGGAGGGCCTATGGGGATGGGGATCGCATTTGTGATCGCAGCGGGCATGAACCTGTTTTCCTATTGGAACGCGGACAAAATTGTTCTGCGCATGCAAGGCGCGCGACAGGTTGAAGATGATGAACGCAGCCCAATTATCAGGACGTTTGTTCAAGACACCGAAGCGCTCGCGCGGTCCGCTGGCATGCCAGAACCCAAAATCTACATCATCGATACGCAGCAACCGAACGCATTCGCGACCGGCCGTGACCCTCAAAATGCAGCCGTAGCCGCAACAACGGGCCTACTGAGCATTCTATCTCGCGAAGAAACTGCCGGCGTTATGGCACACGAGCTCGCGCACGTTCAAAACCGCGACACACTTACGATGACCGTCACAGCAACGATTGCAGGCGCAATCGGAATGCTCGCAAATTTCGCGCTCTTCTTCACTAATCGAGAGCGCGGCGGCATGCTGACCGGCCCCGCTATTATGATTTTTGCCCCGATGGCGGCAGGTCTTGTGCAAATGGCGATCAGCCGATCCAGAGAATATGAAGCCGATAAGCGCGGCGCCGAGATTTGCGGCAACCCGCTATGGCTTGCCTCAGCGCTTGCAAAGATTGATCGCGGCGCGCGCGCGACGATTAATAAACGCGCCGAGCAAAACCCGGCCATGGCGCATATGTATATTATGAACCCACTTGCCGGAAAACGCGGCGACAGTCTGTTTTCAACACACCCCGCGACACAAAACCGGATTGAAGCACTGCAACGACTCGCAGCAGAGATGGGCGTTGAACCATCTAGTGTGCAGCCGCGCCGGGCGTCCGGCCCCTGGGGATAAGGATTCACTTGTCTAACCGAAAAGCCAAACCCGCATGAGCGGCGCCAAAACGCGCCTTGCCGCTGCGCAGCTCCTTATGTTGGTGCTGGACGAACGCCGAACGCTCGACGAAGCGCTCGCGACCACGGACGCCTTTGACCAATTAAGCGGGCCAGATCGCGGGTTCGCTCGGGCGATCGCGAGCGCCGTGCTTCGTCATCTTGGCCGGATCGACCTAGGGCTCGCGCCGTTCTTGGACCGCACTTTAGATACGGCGACACCCCCGTCACGCGCCCTCTTGAGAGCAGGTGCAGCCCAAGCTTGGCTGTTAGAGACTCCCGACCACGCCGTTGTCGGCGAGACTGTCGCGGCCGCAAAAATGTGGCCCCGCGCCCAACGCGCCGCTGGCTTTTTGAACGCCGTTTTGCGCAAAGTCGTCGTGGATCGGTCTGCGTTCGACGCCGCGCCTATCGACGCGAATTGGCCGAGCTGGCTGCGCACAATGATTACGCAGGCCCTTGGCGCGAAGGCCGCCGCATCGCTGGCGGAGGCCCAAACACAGGTGCCGGAAACATATCTCACCCCAAAAAGTGGGGACGCGGCTGAATTGGCAGCACAAGTCGGTGGCACTGTGGTCGCGGGCGCATCGGTGCACGTGGAAACCAATTCGATCGAAAGCCTGCCGGGCTATGAGGCAGGCGATTGGTGGGTCCAAGATGTGGCCGCCACCCTGCCCGCACACCTTCTCGGGGCGAAATCCGGCGAGCAGGTTTTAGACATTTGCGCCGCGCCGGGCGGGAAAACCCTTCAACTGGCGGCTACGGGCGCCAGCGTCACGGCGATCGATCGATCCAAGCCCCGGCTCAAGCGACTGAAACAAAACCTCTGGCGCACTAAGTTTAAAGGGGAAGTAGAGGTCGTCGTCGCCGACGCAACCGCCTGGAGACCAGAATCGTCGGTCGACAGAATCCTTCTGGATGCGCCCTGCTCAGCGCTTGGAACGCTTCGACGTCACCCAGAAGGCGCGTGGATTAAGAGCCCCGAAGACGTCACGCGTTTCCCAGGCATTCAGGAAAGACTGCTCAGAGCGAGCTTGGATATGCTGAAACCAGGCGGATCCTTGGTCTATTGCGTATGCTCGCCCCTTCCACACGAAGGGGTCGACGTCGTCGAAAACATCCTTTCCAATTCGCAGGCGTCTCGGCAGCCGGTCGTTGCAGAAGAGGTTCAAGGCTTTGAAGCCTGTCTGACAGCCCGCGGGGATCTTTTGACCCTGCCAAATGGCCAGTTTGGGCATGACGCCTTTTACATCGCTCGCCTGATGCGCGATTCCTGAACAAATTTTCATAAAAACAAGCGATTTTGCCCCAATTATGCCTTTTCAGGTTCATAGGACGTTCAGCCGAAATCGGTGAAAACCGTGTCCATAGTTTCCCGTGCATAAGGAGCACATCCAATGACCACGATTGTCTCAGCCGTTAAGGCCCCAACCAAACTCATTGCAGGCGGTATCGCTGCAATGACCCTCGCTGTCGCCGGCTGCCAAACCAGCTATGGCGCAAACACAGTCAGCTCGAGCAGTGTCGGTTACGCGATGACCGTGAAACCAGGCGTGATCACCAATGTTCGCCCGGTTACCATTAAGCCAGACCGCTCAATCATTGGGACGGCCACAGGTGCAGTCCTTGGTGGCCTCGCAGGGTCTGAACTCGGCGGCGGCGACAAAGCCCAAACTGCTGGCGCAATTGGCGGTGCGGTACTCGGCGGGATTGCTGGCAACATGGTCGGCACAGCCGCTGGAACCAAGCAAGGCCTTGCGGTCACAGTTGAATTCAATGACGGCAATGTCAAAGCCTTCGTCCAACCTGCCGATACCAATCTTCAGCCAGGTCAGCCTGTGAACGTAGAGTTCCGCGAAGACGGCGCATATGTTGTGCCAGTGCAATACGCTGCAGGATACTAATCCGGCACTGCTCAATTCCATGTTTCAAAACTGCCGTCAGCCTTGTGCCGGCGGCAGTTCCGTTTTAGGCGTTCAGCATGAGTGAGGTGTTGATTTCACCGTCGATTCTATCGGCGGATTTCGCAGAATTGGGCGAAGAGATTCGTCGTATCGATGTGGCCGGGGCCGACATGATCCATGTCGACGTCATGGACGGGCATTTTGTGCCCAATCTGACTTTTGGGCCTCCCGTGATTGAAAAGTTGCGCCCGCACACAGACAAACCCTTTGACGTGCACCTCATGATCGCACCGGTCGACCCATATATTGGCGACTTCGCAAAAGCTGGTGCAAACATTCTTACCGTGCACCCAGAAGCGGGACCGCACCTGCATCGTACACTTCAAGCCATTCGAGCTGCAGGCATGAAACCGGGCGTAGCTTTGAACCCGGGAACGCCCGCAGATATTATTGATCCCGTCATTGAAGATATCGATCTTGTCCTCGTCATGTCGGTCAACCCAGGATTTGGCGGCCAGAGTTTTATCGAAAGCCAGCTTCGCAAGATCGAAATCCTACGCAAGAAAATCGACGAGACCGGCCGTGATATCATTCTGGAGGTGGATGGCGGCCTGAATCCGAAAACGGCCCCCCGTGCGATATCAGCTGGCGTCACAGCGATCGTCGCCGGATCTGCAGTCTTTCGAGGCGGGCCAAGCGCCTATGCCGCGAATATCTCTGCCCTGCGCGCGCCGACAACCATTTAGGGACTGCCCTCTCAGATGAGCGAAGCTGTTTCTTCCGATCTCTTCAAGGCCAAGCGTAGCGACGCTGAAGATGCCGCAATTTGGGAGAAGTTTGCAGGCCGTCCAGGGGAGGACGCCAAAGTTTCCGCAGTCCATCGACTCAGGATTGCAGGCGCTGCTCCGGAGGGCTTTGGTCTACACATGCGCCAGATCATTCCGGCCGATGAGCTTAGAGGCGAAATGCTAATGCGCGGCGTCTGGCGGATCGGCATGGACCGACTCGAGCTTGAGGATGGCACCGCGCCCTGGTCGGGCGCGATGCCGTCCCGACACTATGCCAACCGCCTACATCGGTTCGATTGGCTGCCCGACCTGTTCACACAGGGCGAAATCGGCGCCGACCGCGCGCGCTATCTGGTCGATGATTGGATTGAAAATTTTGGCCGCTTCGACGGGTTTTCCTGGCGCATGGGATGTGCGGCGGACCGCGTCTGGAACTGGATGCGCTGCGGCGCCGCTTTGTTTGAGCAAGGCCTGCCCGAGGCTTGTGATACAAGACTAGAGGCACTGGGTCGCCAAGCCCGCCACGTCTTGGCGCTGGTCGACTCCGAACTAGAGCCGAAAGCGCGCTGGCGGGGATGTACGCTCGCAGTCGCACATGCGCTCTGTCTCGGCCGCGGCAAAGGCCTGGACGACGCCGAAATGCGACTTGAGAGCGAGTGCACCGCGCAATTCTTCGCGGATGGGGGCCATGTCAGCCGATCTCCGGCGCGCGCGCTTCGTTGCCTCTCCGACCTCATCGCCATTCATGATTTGCTCAACCGTAGCGATCGCGAGATCCCGGAATTTCTAACCCGTTGGATCGCACGGATTGGCGGCATGGTATCCTTCTTCAAGGCCGGTGATGGCGCGCTTATGCCGTTTCATGACGGCGACGAGCGCTGGCCGGAAGCGGTCGACGCCGTTCTCGCGCATATGGAAACCCCACCGCGACGCTTCTCAGTCGCCCCAAAGTCTGGGTTCCACAAGCTTCAGAAGCAAAACACCGTTCTGATCCTGGATGCTGGCGCAGCGCCAGAACCACCCTTCGGCGATAAAGCGCATGCAGGGGCGTTGGGTTTCGAGCTGCACGACGCTGAAGCCCGAATTGTGACCTCATGCGCCTGTAGCCCTGAAATTGATATCGCGTTTAGAGCGGCAGTCCGCCACTCCAGCGCCCATTCAACGCTTGTGCTTGCCGATACAGATTCCTCCAAATTCACACCCAATGAGGACACGCGTCTGCTGTATCCACATGGGCCTGAGGGGATCTCGGCGAAACGACTTGAAGAAGACGAAGAGATTTGGCTCGACGCGCAGCATGGTGGCTATAAACGCGGGTTTGGTCTTCTCCATCGCCGCCGTCTGTTCATGTCCGGCGATGGTCGGCGTTTAACGGGCGAAGACTCTTTAGCACGACCCGTATCAGCGGGAGCGACGGAAGACGACGCGCCAATCGTTTACGCTTTAAGGTTCCATCTGCACCCAACAGTCCAGCCCGAAATGAGAGGGGACTCTATCCTGTTGCAAAGCGAGCATGGTGCAAAATGGCGGTTTAAATCCAGCCACGCAAAGGCCATGCTGGACGAGACCATTTATTTGGGGAGAGGCATCATCGAGCGCAGCAAACAGATCGTGCTGAGCGGCAAAGCGCTCCCGGACAGCGATGGCTCAACGCCGCCGAACTGTATTCGCTGGGCATTCCTGAAAGTGGATAACGGATGAAACCGCAGGTCGAAGCACGTCGGGCGATGGCCCTAACGCTTGGCTTCGACGCCTTTGCGGCCTTCATCGCGATGTTGGTGGCGATCCAATATAGGTGGATATCAACAGGCGGCGCACCGCCGGAGGCCTGGACCACATCCTTGATTGCCTCCGTCGCCTTTGCCCTTGCAGCGGGCGTCGCGTTTTTTGCCCTGCGGGTCCATCGCCAGGTTTGGCGCCATTCCGGTTGGCCGGACGCGGCGCGAATTATTCAAGCGGTGTTTCTAACTGCCCTGATTTTCATCCCGATCGTCTTCCTATGGAACCGTTGGGTCGGATTTCCGCGTACAAGTTTGCCGCTTGCTTTGCTGATCTGGGTCACACTGATCTTCCTAGGACGGATGGCAGCGCTGACCCGATCAACCCGGCGCCCGTTCCAAATCTTTCGGAGCATTCGGGCCGATGCCCCACCTGCTATCTTGGTCGCAAACGCCACGGAGGCGGCGGACGTCCTACGAGATTTACAAACCACCAAAGGCGGCGCCCCCGTTCGTATCCTCGGCCTGATTGAGGCCGATGGCGCCGAGCCTGGTCGCGCGATCCGCGGGGTTCCCGTGTTTGGGGACCTTAGCGAGCTTGGGAAAATGCTGGATCTCTTAGCGGTTCGATATGACAGCACGCCTTGGGTTGCGGTCGCTGGCTCTGTTCGAGCCAGAGAGACGATGAACCAGGTCCTTGAACTTGCCACCCAACATGGTGCGGAAGTGATGGCCCTCGGCTCGAACCGAGAAGGCCTGCATTTACAACGCGTGCGTCCAGCAGACCTGCTCGCGCGCCCGGTTCGCAAGTTGGACATCGAGCCCTTGCGCAAGCTCCTCGAAGGAAAACGTGTCTTCGTGACAGGCGCGGGCGGAACCATCGGCTCTCAACTCGTTCAGCAATGCGCAGCTATGGGCGTCTCACAGCTGACCCTGTTCGATGCCTCTGAGTTCAATCTCTACGATATCGATCTGACTTTGCGCGAATCGTTCCCGAACCTGGATGTCTTCGCGCAGATCGGTGACGTGCGCGATAAGAAACGCCTCATACAGACGGTTAAGCAAGCCAAGCCAGACATCATGATCCACGCGGCCGCACTTAAACATGTGCCGCTGATGGAAATGAATGCCTGCGAGGCGATCCTGACCAATGTTGGCGGTGCCATCAATGCGGTCGATGTCTCGATCGAGTGCGGCCTCGATCGGTTTGTCTTTATTTCCACCGACAAAGCCGTCGATCCAGACAATGTCATGGGCGCGACGAAGCGGCTGGCGGAACTCGCCCTCGCTTATCGCGCCAAGGACACGCAGCTAGCGGTTTCGATGGTGCGGTTTGGTAATGTGCTCGGCTCATCGGGATCTGTTGTTCCGCTCTTTGAACGCCAAATCGCGGCCGGGGGACCTCTTACCCTCACCGATGATCAGGTTTCGCGCTATTTCATGACGGTTGAAGAAGCCGCATCGCTCGTCCTGCAGGGCGTCGCACACAATGGCAGCCCAGGTGAAGCCTCGCTATACGTGCTGGATATGGGCGATCCAATTCGGATCCGCACCCTTGCTGAAGCGATGATCCGCATGAAGGGCATGGTCCCCTATCAAGAGATCAAGATCAAAACGACAGGCTTGCGCCCTGGGGAAAAGCTCCACGAGGAGCTGACCTATTCAGATGAACGCTTGATCGCCACCGGGATAAACGGCTTGAACAAGGTCACGCCGGAAAGCCGCAAGGTGGAACCCGCCGGTTTTGGTAAGACGATTGAAGCCCTGTTATCTGTCGCGGCAGAGCGCCAACAAAACGACGCGCTCAAGATCCTCGGATCTCTAGTTCCAGCCTATGATCCACCAAATTGCGAAGACAAGGTGAAGCCAGCCCGTTGACGCGCTCGGGACTCGTGATAGGCGGGCGAGCGTGATCAGCCCCTAGCCTGAAAGCCGCTAAATGACCCAAGCCACAAAAGTTCGCCGCGCCCTGATTTCCGTTTCAGATAAGGAAGGGCTGGTTGAACGCGCCAAGGCTCTTGCTGGATTTGGCGTAGAACTGGTTTCGACCGGCGGCACATCCCGCGCCCTGAAAGAAGCTGGCCTAGACGTCAAAGACGTCGCGGACCTTACCGGGTATCCGGAAATGATGGATGGGCGGGTTAAAACCCTGCACCCAGCCGTGCATGGTGGTTTGCTGTATCTCCGCGATAATGAAAGCCACAAAGCAGATGCAGAGCGCCACGGTATCGAGGCGATCGATCTGGTTTATATCAATCTCTACCCCTTCGAAGCGACAGTCGCGTCGGGCGCTGGATTTAAGGATTGTATCGAGAATATCGATATTGGCGGTCCAGCCATGCTGCGCGCCGCGGCCAAGAATGGCGATTTCGTCTCTGTTTGTACCGATGGCGGCGATCTAGATGCTGTCCTGGCTGAAATGGCCAGCACAGGCGGCCGCGTCAGCCGCGATACAAGCCGGAAGCTCGCCGCTAAGACTTATGCCCGGACAGCGGCCTATGACGCCGCTATTTCGGGCTGGTACGCGAAACACCTCGGCGAGACGGCGCCGGATTGGGTTGGCTTTGGCGGACAGCTCGTCGAAGCCCTGCGCTATGGCGAGAACCCGCATCAGAATGCTGCCTTCTATGTGACTGGTGAGAGCCGGCCGGGCGTCGCCACGGCGCGCCAACTGCAAGGCAAGGCGCTTTCGTACAATAATATCAACGACACTGACGCCGCTTATGAGCTGATCGGAGAGCTGGGTGATGACGTCCCGGCCGTGGCGATCATCAAGCACGCTAATCCGTGCGGTGTGGCGCTTGGGGACAGTGTGATTGAGGCCTATCGCGAAGCGCTTGCTTGCGACTCGACATCAGCGTTCGGCGGGATCGTCGCGCTAAACCGCCCGCTAGATGAAGCCACCGCGCAGGAAATTACCTCGATTTTCACAGAAGTCGTGATCGCACCGGGCGCCGATGAGGCCGCAATTGAGGTTTTCAAGAAAAAGAAAAACCTCCGCCTCCTGCTGACGGACGGTCTGCCCGACCCAGCCGCACCAGGCACCTTCGTGAAGACGGTCGCTGGCGGTTTGCTGGTTCAGGATCGCGACTTTGGCCGGATCACCAAAGACGACCTTAAAGTCGTGACCAAGATCGCTCCTACAGAGGCTCAATTGGAGGACCTTCTGTTCGCCTCGCGCGTTGCCAAACACGTGAAATCAAACACGATCGTTTATGCGAAAGACCGTGCCACCGTTGGGATTGGTGCAGGTCAAATGAGCCGGATCGATTCGGCGCGTATTGCGGCACGTAAAGCCGAAGACGCTAAGGAGAAAGAAGGGTTCGATACGCTGCGTACGACTGGTTGTGTCGCGGCTTCCGATGCCTTCTTCCCCTTCCCGGATGGGATGCTTGCCGCTGCTGCTGCTGGCGCCAGCGCCATCATTCAGCCCGGTGGCTCCATTCGCGATGATGATGTCATCGCTGCTGCGGATGAGGCTGGGCTCGCCATGGTGCTCACCGGAATGCGGCACTTCCGGCACTAGCGCGGTCGCCCTTCCACCTGTTAGCTTATCACTATGAGCAAGCTTCCACCGCCCTTCGACGAGCATGGCCAACACTGGCTGAAGATTCGGGTCTATTATGAGGACACCGATTTCACAGGCATGGTCTATCACGCGAACTATTTGCGGTTCTTTGAGCGAGGTCGCTCGGACTTTCTGCGAGATGCGGGCGTGAGCCACCAAAATCTATTGGCGCGAGAGACCCCCGCCGCCTTCACCCTGACCAATGTTGAGGTCGACTATAAGCGCGCCGCGAAGGTTGATGACTTACTGACCATTCGGACCCGTAGCCTCGGTGTTAAGGGTGTGCGGATGTTCTTTGAACAGACTTGCCTGCGCGGAGATGAGATTATCGCTGAAGGCAGGATTACCGCAGTGATGATCCACACGGATGGACGCCCCATGCGCCCGATCCCTGACGTCGTGGAGCAGCTGAAACCCTTTAAGTTTCAGCCACCCGAAGACGCTTCATAGAACCGTTTTATTGCACAGTGTCCTGCCACTCAGGATGCTTTTCCAAAGTCGCTTTTGCGAATGGGCAAAGTGGAATGATCTTAAAACCTTCGGCGCGCGCATCATTGACCGCAGCCTCAACCAGCTTTTTCCCAACGCCCAGTCCGCGCATCAAATCAGGCACGCCCGTATGATCGATAATGATCCGGGTCGCGCCAGCGCGAGAATAAGTCATCTCAGCTTCGTCGCCATTGATGATGGTCAGGTAGCGCCCGCCATTTGGGCCATCTTCGCGTGAAATCTTGAACTCGGACATAGGTCTCTCCTTGGTCTGCACGAGAGGTAGGGAAGAACTGCCTTGGCGACCATGGCGACAGACCAGAATTGTCTTATCCGGAATTCGCATGCCTGCTGTTTCAGATGGCGCGACTGCGCTCGTGTCAGAAATTGTCACCAGCATACGATAGTCTAGTCTGTATTGATTGGAGGGTGTCATGGCGAAAAAAACGGCATGCGAGAAACTGGCGGCCAAAAAGCAAATCAAGAAGGTCGTTATGGACAAGGCATGGGGCGGCATGAAGCCGGGCGATAAGATGTTGGTCGCGACCCCGCTCATGGTCGACGCTCATGTGCGTTCTATCCCGCCAGGCAAGACCGAGACTCTCCCCGAACTTCGCGATGCCCTCGCCGAGGCAGAGGCTTGTTCGGGAACATGCCCTCTATCGACCTCCATATTTGTGCGCATGGTCGCCGAGGCAGCGCTCGAAGATATCGCTGACGGAATACCTGTTTCCGAAGTCAGCCCATTTTGGCGCGTTATCACGAGCCAAGACAAAATTACCCAGCCGCTTAACGTAGACCCGACTTGGATTGATGAACAACGCGCTTTGGAAGCGCGCTAATCGCTCATGGGCCTGGCAGGCTGAGATCCCAATCTCGATAAAGCGCTTTGAGCTCTGGCAGCGTGGAGCACACGACTTTTGGCAAGTCGACAGGCGCAATCATCTTGGAATATTTCACGCTGTTTCGAGGTGTTTTGAAAAGAATCCAATCAATCATTTCCCACTTCACAAACTCACGGCCACCTTCGAGGGACCCCGCACGGGCACTTGGATTCAACAAGCTCCGCTTAAAATAGCGTCCCAGCCGCAACCAATGATTAGACGTGATGAGGATGATACCCGTCGCACGCTCAAAGCGTTTCGGCATCAGGCGTGAATAGTTTCCGTCCATGATCCATTGATCCGCGAGAATAGCCTCGTCGTGTAGGGCCTGAAACTCAGCCTCAGGACGCGCTTTCCAATCCGTATTCGGCAAATGCTGCAATCGATCGAGGTGCACCACTGGAAGGTCCAGCTTCCCGGCGATCGCGAGCGCCAGTGTAGATTTTCCGGCATTGGACGGTCCCAAGACCATGATCCGTTGCCCTAATGCCTCCAGCGGTATCATTGCCATCGCCCTATTCGACCGAGCGGGCGGTCCTATGCAGCCTTCGCACGATCGTCAAACCCGATGGCAGAATAAATCAATTTATTTGCGCCAGGTTTCCTCACAACCCAGCCTATGCTTAGCTGCGTTCGGGAGGATGAGCGGATGCAGATTGAGTACTTAGAAATTGTAACGCCTGAGGTTGAGGCCACCTGTAAGATCTTCGCTGAGCATCACGGTGCCGTGTTTAGCGACCCCGTGCCAGAGCTCGGGAGCGCCCGATTAGCGGACCATGCATGCGGCGGGCGCATCAGCGTACGCGCACCAATGGCTGAACACGAAACGCCAACCGTCCGGCCTTACATGCTGGTCGATGACATCGAAGCCGCGATTGCGAGCGCGCAAGCCGAGGGCGCTGAATTCGCCATGCTCGCGACTGAAGTGCCCGGACAAGGGACGTTTGCAATCTATATGCTTGGCAGGATCCAGCATGGCCTGTGGCAACGCTAGGCCAGCTGCTACCTAGATTGACCTCGGTTTAAACGGTATGGCGGCGCGATGAGATTACCGCCGCGCCCTGATCTGCATTGGAAAGAAGATGGCACGCCCGTCGATGAACGTGTTGGCGACGTGTACTATTCCGTCGAAGATGGACTAGCTGAGAGTCGCGCTGTGTTTCTGGCCGGCTGCGGATTGTCCGAGGCTTGGCAAAACCGCGCGCAATTCACGATCGCTGAGCTCGGCTTCGGAACCGGGTTAAACTTCCTCGCGGCGTGGCAAATGTGGCGCGAGACCCGGGCGCAAGATGGCTGGCTCAATTTCGTGAGTTTTGAAGGCTTTCCACTTGATGCCGAGGATGTCGAACGCGCCCTTAAACCTTGGCCGGAACTCGCTGTTCTGGCCGCGAAGCTATGCGCAAAATGGCCGCCGCGCGCCAAAGGGGTTCGTCGCATCACCTGGCCAGAGGAACGGCTCAGCTTAACCCTTCATATCGGCCTTATCGGAGACACCCTGCCTCAAGCTCAGTTTCAGGCCGATGCCTGGTTCTTGGATGGGTTCAGCCCTGCAAAAAACGAAGCGATGTGGACTGAAGAATTGTGGCCCCTCATCGCAGAGCGATCTGTACCTGGCGCCCGAGCTGCCACGTTCACAGTCGCGGGCGCGGTCCGCAGAGGCCTTACGACGGCTGGGTTCTTGGTTGAGAAAAAGCCAGGACACGGCCGCAAAAGAGAGCGATTGGAAGCAAAGTTTGATGCGCCCCAATCGAACTCAGCACCAACGATTTCTGCAACACCGAAAGTGGCAATCCTTGGCGCCGGAATCGCAGGCAGTTGCCTGGCGCAGACCCTCGCTGAGCGCGGCACTTCGGTTACCGTCTTCGAACGTGATGCAAGCCCGGCACAAGGCACCAGCGGAAACCCATTGGCCCTGGTGATGCCCCGCCTTGACGCCGCCGACACTGTCCAAGCGCGCTTGCTGATCGATGCCTATTTAAGCGCCCAGGCCTTCTATGCAGGGCGGCCTGGCGCCGCGCTGACCGAAACGGTCCACACACCTCGCAATGAACAAGAAACCGAACGTTTTCAGAGGCTTTTGGCAGACCCTCCGTTGGGACTTGAGCAGTTAGAGGCGATTAGAAACAGCGGCCTCTTACACAAAAAGAGCCTAATCATCGAACCTGCGAAACTGTTCCCCTCATTGCTCGAGGGTGTTGATGTCCGGTGGGAAACAGACGCCGATGCAAACCTCGAAAACCTGTCCGTGAACGGGGAGCGTTTCGATGTCATCATCCTGGCGAGTGGCTGGCATTTAGAGGCAACCCTGCCAGAGATGGACCTCACCGGGCGGCTTGGGCAGATCGAGTGGTTTAAATCGGACGTTACGGCGCCGCCCGCAGCGCAGGCAAGCGGGTATTACGCGCTCGCCTTTGAACGCACGCGCCTCTGGGGCGCAACGTTTGCCGATCAAAACGGAACCAAGCCTGAGGTGTCCGATCAAGCGACACAGGATAATATGGCGGCGCTTGAAGCGCTTAGTCCTTATTGGTTGCAGACTAGCCGCAACGCCGAACTGCATGCGCGGGCCGGTGTCCGGGCGACGACGGCTGATCGCCTGCCTTTGATTGGGCCCCTGCCAAATCGGTTAGAAATGGAGGCCGATCGGCAACGTCTTGAGCGCCAAGGCTGGCAAGTCTCACCCGACGATTATGCCAGGAAAGGCGTCTATATCGCGGGCGGGTTTGGATCCCGCGGTTTCACGTGGGGCCCGTGGGCAGCGCAAATTCTGACCGCCTCCATTTTTGGTGACCCCCTACCCGCCCGCCGTGAGGCCATGAAGATGATTGTGCCAAATCGGCAAATCCTGAGAAAATTGAAACGCGCTAAGGCTTAAACCCTCGCGAATCGGTGAGCGGTTTTTCCTCAAAAATAGCGCGAATCCGGACGATTTTGCTCGGAATACGTGTGCCACGCAAAATGACAGCGCTGACTATCAGTTTGACAGCGTTTACCTCGCCGCTGGGGCTGGTCTTGGCCAAACCCTTGCAGTTGTATCCGCGCAGCGCTCGCAGCTGGGTGCGCGAGCGATAATTTAATCCGACCTGCGCGAACACAATTTCAGGGGAATGAATCAGTGTCTCAACAGAATGTAGAGTTGGCCGACCTCGGCATCGAAGCCGCCGAGATCCGCAAAAATTGGTCCGAAGAACGTCTTTACGAGCAAGCTGTTCGCAGTGGTGAAGGCGAAGTTGCTAAAGGCGGCGCATTGCTGGTGAAGACCGGCAAACACACTGGCCGTTCCGCGAAAGACAAATTCACGGTCCGCGACGATAGTACGGAAAACACCGTTTGGTGGGACAATAATACGTCCATGACCCCAGCGCACTTCGACGCGCTCTGGGAAGACTTCCAGGCACACCTGGCAGGTAAGACCCTCTACACACAGCAACTGTTTGGCGGCGCTGATCTAGATCACCGCGCCCCGGTGCGTGTGGTCAACGAGTTTGCTTGGCATTCTCTGTTTATCCGCCACCTGCTGCGTATCCCGACGACGGAAGAATACGCAGACTTTGCGCACGAGTTCACGATCATCAATAGCCCAAGCTTCCGGGCCGATCCGGCCAAGCACGGCACTGTTTCTGAGACAGTTATTGCGGTGAACTTTGCCAAGAAACTCGTTCTGATCGGCGGGACCAGCTATGCCGGTGAGACGAAGAAATCTGTCTTCACGATCCTGAATTACATCCTGCCGACCAAAGGCGTGATGCCAATGCACTGCTCCGTCAACGATGGCGGAAACAATGATGCGGCGATCTTCTTCGGACTGTCCGGTACCGGCAAAACGACCTTGTCTGCTGACGCGAGCCGAACCCTGATCGGCGATGACGAGCATGGCTGGTCAGAAAACGGCCTCTTCAACTTCGAAGGCGGCTGCTACGCGAAGATGATCAATCTCTCGCCAGAAAATGAGCCAGAGATCTACGCCACAACAAGCATGTGGGGCACGGTCCTCGAGAACGTGGTTATGGATCCAGAGACCCGTGAACTCGACTTCTTTGACAACACACTGGCTGAGAACTCTCGCGGCGCCTATCCGATTTCAGCGATTGAAAACGCATCGCTTAGCGGTCGTTGCGGTCAGCCAAAGAACCTGATCATGCTGACCTGTGATGCATTCGGCGTTATGCCACCAATTGCCAAGCTGACCCCTGAGCAGGCAATGTATCACTTCTTGTCAGGCTACACTGCGAAAGTTGCGGGCACTGAAAAAGGTGTGACAGAGCCAACAGCAACCTTCTCAACCTGCTTTGGGGGACCGTTCATGCCGCGTCACCCAGGCGAGTATGGCAAATTGCTCGGTGAGCTGATCGATAAGTACAATGTGAACTGCTGGCTCGTCTCAACGGGTTGGACCGGCGGCGCGCATGGCGTTGGTCACCGGATGCCGATCAAAGCAACGCGTACGCTTCTGAACGCAGCGCTCGACGGTTCTCTGAACGATGCGGACTTCCGCCAGGACGAGACGTTCGGCTTCATGGTCCCAACGGCCCTTGAGGGCGTCGACAGCACGATCCTAAACCCGCGCGACACCTGGGAAGACAAAGCTGCTTATGACGCGCAGGCTGCGAAGCTCGCACAAATGTTTGTCGAGAATTTCAAAGTCTATGAGGCGCACGTCTTAGCCGACGTAAACGCGGCGGGCCCGCGGGCGACTGTGGACGCGTAAGGCACTATCCCAACGTTTTAGAAAAGCCCTGCTCCATAAGGAGTGGGGCTTTTTATTTCGCCCTATTGATCTTGGTAAAATCAAAGACATGTATGGACTGATATTTTGTCGCGCCTATACAAGTACACATGAATAATAATCGATTCTTTATTTGGCTTCCACTTGCGTGGAGGGTGCCTGTTATCATCATTTCGATTTCGGGACTCTCTCTGATCGCGTTCAGTCTCTACGCGAGCGCTCACTCCGGAACCGGTTTTAGCGACGTGAGATTGCTTAACATGGCGTGGATGACGCTTGTTTCTTCGTTCTTTTTGATAAGCAGGTGCGCTAGACACACTGAGTCAGAAAATGAACGCTGGGCGATAAATTCAATATTCGCAGTCTCTTTAGTTGGCTCCGTAATCTTGGGGCCCGTTGGAGAGGCGTTTAGTAAGCAAAAAGACGACGCAGAGACCCGGTGGGCAATCTCCAACATTTGCAGTGAGAATGGCGCCGTCAAACCGGATCGGATACGGGAGTGCTTAACGCATGCGAGCCGGATTTGTGTACTCGGGGCTACCCCAATGAACGCGTGCGAGGTGAGGCTCCGAAAAACTCTCAAACTGGAAGTCCCTGACGAGAAATCCTGATCGGCTTAGGTCGCCGCATTCCGTCGCAGAATGATCGGAGAGATCGCCGCCAGTACGACGCTCGCCCCGATACACCAGAGGCTAAGCGCAAGCATCTGAGTTGGCAGCGTGACGCCTTGGTCGATTAAATAGCCGGTGAGCCCAGGCCCAATCGCCGTCGCAGCGACACTTGCGGCGACCGCGATCGCGCGGACAGAGCCAAGATTGCGCACGCCATACACTTCTGGCCACAGCGCCCCAACCATGGGCGCGGTAAAGCCGTAACTCACCCCAACCAGAAGCATGAACGCATAGATCCCCCAAAGCGGGGTCAGCCAGCCAACGGCGAGGCAAGCGAGACAGAGCGGCACCAGGAAGAAGGGCAGCAATCGAATGGCGCCGAACCGGTCAATCAACTGCCCACTGATCAGCGAACAGGTCACGGTGGTGACCGCCATAACGGGGAAAGCTGCCGCAAAAGCGAGCTCATTATAGCCGCGCAGTTCGATCAAATAATCCTGATGAAAAAAGATCGTGGTGCCGATAAAGGGCGGCGCCAAAACGCCGGTGAGCAGCGCATAGAACATTGGGTCTGCAGCAACCTGTGCGACGGTTTTATCAGGGCCAAGCCGCGCGCTTGCGAGATCTGGATCCGTGCTTTGCGGCGCCCGTTCAACCCGCCACAGGGTCAGCACCATGGGCAGGGCGAAGAGCAATAAGAGCGTCGCCCCGATGAGCCATCCAGCTTGCCAACCGAGCGTCACAGCCACCGCTGTAAAAGCGATCGGCAGCAAGGCTTCGCCTGTTTGGTGACCAGGCACGATCAAGGACGTCGCGCGGCCGCGATTGGCGACATACCAGCGCCCAATCTCGGTATAGGCTGTGTGGGTCATCATCCCTTGGCCAAACAGGCGCAGCGCGTAAAGCGCGACCACTAAGAGAATGAGAGACGGCGAAAACGCCATCAGCACACAGGCCGCTGCAAGCGACGGGATCACAAAACGGGCGACTTTCCAGCCGGGCATATGGTCCAAGACGCGCCCGAGAAACGGGAGGGTCAGAGCGCTACCAATCGTGGCGATCATATAGATCCCGCCGAACTCTCCGTCTGTGAGGTCAAACTTGGCACGCAGCTCCTCGCCCGACAGGCCGATGAAAAACGTCTGCCCAAAAGACGAGAAGAAGGTCAGCAGGAAGCCGCCAAATATCCATCGAGCATTATCGAGCAGAAAACTCAGCATCCGCGAAGACTACGCATCCGCGCTCGGACGGGCGGACACGGCCTCATGCCAGCGTTTTAGGTGTTTGAGCTCTGGATCATAAGGCACACCGACCAGGCCGTTCGCAAAATCTAAGCTCGCCAGCAGGACGGCATCCACAACGCTATATCCGTCACCGGCAATAAATGCATGGTCCGCCAATTGGTCATCTAGCAGCTTGTATCCCATATGGACGCGCTTGCGGTTTTGGTCCGCGGCTTCTGGGATCTGTTTGATCAGTCTCGCAGTTAGCGGATGGCCGTGGATCCAAACCATGCCGACCGGAACCATGAAATTCAGCTCAACCCGGCGCAGCCACATCTCAATCTTCGCTATCTCAAGCGGCGTTGCCCCGAACAGCGGCGGGTCCGGGTGCAACTCTTCAAAGTATCGACAGATCGCGACGGACTCAGAAATACAGGTCCCGTCCTCGAGCTCCAAAACCGGAATACTTCCAATCGGGTTTTTAGCCAGGAATTCAGGGGTCTTCTGCTCTCGCTTGACGATATCGGTGTGTACGAGCGGAACCGAGATCCCTTTCTCTGCGAGGAAAATGCGAACACGCCTGGGATTTGGGCCCGCTTTGTAGTCGTAGAGTTTCATGGCTTATCAGGCCTCCAACACAATCACGCTGCCATTGCGGCCATAGTCGGGCTCGCCGCGATGATTACGGCGGCGATTAGAGAAATAGTCGTCTTCCAAGGCACACGTATCCAGGCCAAGATTATCGACCGCAGCCACCCCCTGATCCAAAAGAACGGCTTCAACATATCCGGTCAGGTCAAAATGCGAGCGGTCATCTTTGCCGGCGACGAAGAGGCGATCCGTCCATTCTTGATCGCCCACAAAAGTGTCGCGGAACTCTGGGCCGACCTCATAGCTCGCTTGTTGGATGGCGGGACCGATCGCGGCGACAATGTTCTCACGCCCGGCACCGATCGCTTCCATAGCGTCCAGGGTGGCCTCGCAAACGCCTCCGATCGCGCCTTTCCAGCCCGCATGGGCCGCGCCAATGATACCGGCGTCCGCATCGGCAAATAGGACCGGCACACAATCCGCAGACAGAACACAGAGCGCTAATCCCGGCACCTTTGTGACCATAGCATCGGCCTGAGGCCGGGTGCGCCAAGGCTCCGTTACCTTCACCACTTTCGCGCTATGGACCTGAAAACAGGACAGCAGCTTTTTCGCGCCGAGCGCGTCGCGGATACGGTCGCGATTATCACGAATGTTCTGAGCTTCGTCGTCTGACCCTTGGCCGATATTCAAGCTGTCATAAATGCCACTGGAGACACCACCCTTACGGCCAAAGAACCCATGCTTCACACCGGAAACGTCGGAAAGCTTGGAACTGAGAGCATGGGGCGGCGCAGTCATAGACCGCACCTAATCGAGCTTGAATGTGAATCGCAAGTCTTATCGTGGAGCGCGCTTCGCCAGAATGCGCTGCAAGGTCCGGCGGTGCATGTTTAGGCGCCGCGCGGTCTCAGAGACATTATGGCCGCACAGCTCGTAAACACGCTGAATATGCTCCCAACGTACACGGTCCGCTGACATTGGATTTTCTGGTGGCTCAGGCAATCCGTCGCCAGAGTTCACGAGCGCTCGCACGATGTCTTCGACATCTGCTGGTTTCGCCAAATAGTCAACAGCGCCTGCTTTCACCGCGGCGACTGCCGTAGCGATGGCGCCATAACCTGTGAGGATGACGGCCCGGGCGTCTGGGCGGTAGCGATGCAACACTTCCACCACATCAAGGCCAGATCCATCTTCCAGCCGCAAATCGAGGACGGCAAAAGCTGGCGGGTTCAATCGTGCAATATCGCGAGCCTCAGAGACCTTTGATGTGGCTGAGACCAGAAAGCCGCGCTGGGTCAATGCCCGCGCGAGGCGTTGCAGAAATGGCCCATCATCATCCAAGACGAGACAGGTCCGATCCTCAACATTCTTGAGGCTCTCATGCAGTTTTACTGTGACTGGAGATTCCATTTGTTGCTCCTTCAGCCGCTAATCTAAGTTGTTTTCCGTATTGTCCAACGGCTGTAATTCAGTTCTAGGCCACACGGCCTGCACAATAGCCCCGTGGCGAGGTGCCGCGCGGTTGCGTGTCGCAATCCGGCCGCCTGTGCGTTCGATCAATGTCTTTGCAATAAAAAAGCCAAGCCCCATATCGCCGCCGCCCAATTGCGCCTCGCCGCGTTGTGAGACATATGGCTCACCGAGCTTCGGCATAACTTCCGCAGCAAACCCCGGCCCATCATCGCGTATCGTCACGATGAATTGCGTTTCAGACCAATTCGCAACGACACGGACCTCAGAATCGGCAAAACTCACCGCATTTTCGATGAACGCGCCGAGGGCGTGGAGAATTTCCGGGCTGCGCCGGATGGTTGGAACTTTCTCCTCTCCCGTGTCGACCGCTTCATAGGTCACACGAACAGCCACACCCAGGCCTTTATGGGGGGCCGCGGCCTCTTCTACCAAAGCGCTCAGCGGCATTTGCGCGTGGACAATATCTGAGGCTTCGCGGGCTCGACCTAGGCGCTGGAGAATGTCCCGGCAGCGCTCAGCCTGTTCAGCCAGCAAAGCCGCATCCTCGCGATGCTCGCTGTCTTCCGGTAACATCGCGTAGAGCTCTTTCGAGACCAAGTGGATGGTTGCCAATGGCGTTCCCAATTCATGCGCGGTCATCGCTGACATCGCGCCCAGCGCAGACAGTCTTTGCTCGCGCGACATCACAACCGCGGCGGCGTCTAAGGCGCGGACCATTTTGGCTTCATCCTCGTTCACCCGCTGCGCAGAGAGCGCGAAGAAGACAATCCCGATGCATAGAGCTGCAAAATGCCCCCCTTCAAACAATTGGGGCAGGCTGAGCAATTCGCCTTCGCGCCATGGAAGTTCCAAAGCAAATACCGGCATCAGCGCCGCCATTCCAATCGCGAGCGCGGAAATCAAAGCTGTGTAGCGCCCTTGCAGACTCGACGCGGCGACCGTGACCGGTGCGATCAAGAAGAGCAGAAACGGGTTCGACAGCCCGCCGGTCAGACTGATCAAGAGCGCCAGCTGAAGGACATCGAAGCCAATTTGCAGCGCGGCTTCCCAGCTTTTGAGGAGCTGAGGGCCAACGGCTGCAAATGAGAGAAATACATTGAGCCAAGCCGAGGCCGCAATCACTGCCAAACACAGCGAGAGCGGTAGACTGAAGCCTAGCCCAAAATAGACAAACAGGACGGCGAGCGTTTGCCCAGCAACCGCGAGCCAACGCAATGTCATCAGAGTGGCAAGGCGGGTTCGCCCTTGCGCAGCGCCGACATTTGACAAGCCTTCGGGCAGCAAGCTGACCAAAGCCTCATCCATTCCAGCGCGGGTGGCGTTTAAGTCTTCCAAAATCAAGGCCCTTAAGTGCGGCGTCACGGCCCCTTACCATAATCCGTTCACTTGCACATAACACCCGCATGAAACTGTTTCAGTCTGTCTCACTTGGACTTGCGGGTGTTGCGCTGGCCGCCTGTAGTCCCGCCTCACAAACCCCGTCTGCTGGCGGCGCGCAGGCTGGGTGCCTGACACGTGCTTATGACACGATCGGGGGCCCGATAAGCTTAGTGTCGCACACCGGTGAGCGGGTCACGGAGGAGACCTACAAAGGCACGCCAACCTTGATCTATTTCGGCTTCACTTTTTGTCCTGATATCTGCCCAGGAACGTTGGTGGCCGTGAAGCGTGCCTATGACGCGCTGCCCGACGGCGTGGAGGCACCGCAAACGCTGCTCATCACTGTAGATCCAGAGCGAGACACGCCTGAAGCGCTGGCATCCTATGTGTCTACCGCCGCCTTCCCAGACAACCTGGTCGGTTTAACCGGAACAGAAGAAGAGGTCGCCGCGGCTGCGGACGCTTTCATCGCACAGTATGAACGTATTGAAACGCCAGACAGCCTCGCCGAATACACAATGGATCACACATCCCTGCTCTATCTCATGGATGAGGACTGGCAGCTAAAGACCTTCTTTGCGGAGGCTGATGCTGATCCTGAATATATCGCGCAATGCTTGGCACAGCATATCGGCTGACCCTAACCGAGAGGTTCGACCTCACGCGCTTCGACCTCAGTGCCCGCAAGGTGAGCTAACACAATGGTGGCCGCAGCAGATCCGGACGTTACCCCAAGCTTCGCATAAGCCCGCCGGCGGAACGTGTCTGCCGTTGCGGTCGTTACGCCCATACGTTCTGCGATCTCCCGTTTTTTCAAACCCGCCCCAATCCACATGAGGAGCTCAAACTCGCGCCGGGACAGGCCGAGATGTTTGCGAGTTTTCTCAATAGGACGATGCAGCCGCAGGGTATAATTTCCGACCCGAAACTCATCGCGCGCTTCACCGCTTTCGCTGGTGACCGAATTAACCATATCAAAGTTCATATGCGCGCTTACTCTGTTCCGCCCAGAAAAAAAGCGCATTAGACAGCAATTAATACAACAATACTATTTTTGATGGCAAAATTTCTATTCTATTTAATTTAAATACTTTGTATTAATCATATAATCGCTGATAATACCGAGATAATAATCAGAATCAAATCACCTGAGACGTCTTCGAAGTCACTTTTTTGGGGCGAGGGGCAAACCAAGAATGGAACAGCAACGTCCCCCCAAGCTGCTGCGGACGTGCGCCGCTGCCGAGCTTAAACCGCCGCAGACCAGGGTTAAGATCAGCACGCCCAAGATCCAAGATGGTGAAACTTCGCCGGCTCAAGTCGCTCATGACCTTCCAAAGCAAGGCATTGTGCGCACAGGATTTGCGCCCAAGATCCGTCGCGATGCCCGCTTGATACGTTGCCGCGCGGCCATGTTTTAGGACCAGCATCGCTGCGACCGGCTCACCATCATCCAAAGCCGTATAGAGCCTCGCCTGCTCCTCATTTGCGTGGGCATATGCCAGCAGGAACCCCGCCGGATAGCTCCGATACTTGCGGGTTTTCTGTTGGGTCGCTTCAGCGTCTAAGAACCATTTATGCCGGGTTGCATCGAGGGGTTGATCTATAATCGTAATCGGCGCGCGGGCGGCTTTGTTGAGCTGATTGCGCCACTTTTGATGCAATCGTGCGCGCATCGTGCCCTCATCTGCCAAATCGACCAGCGCGAGCTCGGCCCCGCGCGCAATTTGGACCCCGCCCAGTTTCTCAGCTTCTGACGGCGCATTGACTACAAGTGGTCCGGACAAAGACTGACGAACCTCGCGCAGTAGCGACGCCGCGCCCTCGGCAGTTCGGCCCGTAGGACCGCGCGAGAGGAGGTGAAACTGGCCGATCAGCGGGAGCTTTCGGCTTTGCACCAGGCATGTGCCATCCTGCGTCTCAAAGCGTGTTACCGGGAGCTTGATCGCTCGGCACGTACGTTCAAAAGCTTTGGACTGGGTCAAAGGAAGTGCGAGATCGGACATGAGCATAAACCTGCGGTTGAAACGCTTCACAATTGGTTAAGACTTCGCGGCCTCCTATTGGCATCGAACTCGGCGCGGTTCCTGCAGGCTATTTCGCGTCGCTGGAGTGTTTGGTTGGCTTTACTAACCAGCAGACTTATGTTGCAGTGCACCAAATACGGGAATGGGCTATAATGCTGTACACGCTTGTAGAAATGAATCGCGCTGCTCTGGCGCCTATGCGTTTGCTCGCAAAAGGCACGATGCAAGCGCTCGAGAACCCGCTCAACCCGTTCTCAAATACAAGTCTTGGTCGCTCAGCCCATGCTGCAAGCAGCGTGTTCGAACGCGCGACTCGGTATTATGGCAAACCGGAATGGCAAATTCTCAGCACTGAGATTGATAGCAAAACACATGCTGTGACGCCGGAAACGAGCTGGTCTACGCCTTGGTGTAACCTTGTCCATTTCGCGACGGAGGGCGTCGCAAAAGATCGCCCGCGCCTGTTGATCTGCGCCCCCCTCTCCGGCCATTTCGCGACTCTGCTCCGCGGCACTGTTGAAGCCTTTCTGCCAACGCACGAGGTGTACATCACCGATTGGACTGATGCGAAAATGGCACCGGTCTGGTTCGGCCGGTTTGATCTTGATGACTATATCGATCACGTCCGCAGCGCGCTTCAGCACATTGGCGGCGGTGCGCACGTGGTTGCGGTCTGTCAGCCTGGACCTGCCGCGCTTGCTGCCATCTCCATGATGGCAGAAGAAGCCGACGAGGCTTTACCTGCAACAATGACGTTCATGGGCTCGCCGATCGATGCCCGTAAATCGCCAACCGTTCCAAACCTGCTTGCAGAAGAGCGCAGTTTCGAGTGGTTCAAAGACAAGATGATCTACACCGTGCCGGCGCCTTGGCCTGGCATGATGCGGCGTGTCTATCCGGGCTTTGTCCAGCTCACCAGCTTTATGCATATGAATTGGGACCGCCACGTCGATGCTCAGGCGCGCTTTTTCGAACACTTGGTCGAAGGCGACGAGGATAGCGCAGAAAAGCACCGCACCTTCTACGACGAGTACCTCTCCGTCTTAGACCTAACGGAAGAGTTTTATTTGCAGACGATCCGACGGGTCTTCCGTGAACACCGACTCGCGCGCGGGACGTTCAGATATCGCGGCGAACGCCTAATCAATCCCGGCGCGATCAAATCCGTCGGCCTCATGACGGTTGAGGGCGAAAAAGACGACATTTCCGGCATCGGCCAAACCCAGGCGGCACATGACCTTTGCACCGGCATCCCGGAAAATATGCAAATTGACTATATCCAACCCGGTGTCGGCCACTATGGCGTTTTCAATGGCAAGCGATTCCAAGAGGAAATTGTTCCCCGGATCAACGCATTCCAAGACATGATCGCGGGACTTTAGTACAAATTCACCGCAAAATATGCCTACCTTGAAGGCATACTGTTCGATCTTTAGGCGCTCGCCGCAGAGATCGCGCTATTCCTATTGAGTATATCTTTTTCTGTTTGAAATTTAGTTGCAGCTGGAAATAGTTGGAACACGCACAGCAAGTCACTCCTGTCAGTGACCTTGAGTGCTCGGTCTGAGCTGGGCGCGTCCTCACGTTCCTTTCGCAGTTGAGGCACGTGACCGGCTCAGACCGTAAGTTATCACTCCGGTCACAATCAAACCCAAGCTCACAGCAACTTCTTGCGGACGCTCAATCGCAACATAGGCGAGCGTCCAAATCGTCAACACCAAGTACACCATAGGCAAAAAGGGATAGAGCGGAACGCGGAACGGGCGTGCGAGGTTGGGTTGCCGCCACCGCAACACATAAAGGCCGAGAACCGCGAACAAGCTATTCAAGGCGAGCGTGAAGCCAGCAAACACAAGAACTTGGTCAAACGTAGCGGTGATAACGAAGAGCAACGCCAGCCCAGACTGAACCATGACCGCTGTTGTCGGCATGCCGTCCGAGTTCGATTTTGCAAGAAACCTGAAGGCGCGAATATCCTGCCCGACCACCTGAAGAACGCGGGGGCCCGCAATCGTCATTGCCGACACTGTCGAGATTAGCAAGATCCCTAATATAGCGCCTGTAAACATCGCGCCCGTTTGGCCAAACACGTAGCGCGCCGCAATGACGCCAACCTCAACCTCGCCAACCAATAGCTCCATCGGCGTGGTGAGCAGGAACACCGCGTTCAGCAGGATATAGAGCAACATCACCCCAAACGCCCCGGCAAACAGAACGCGCGGCAAGCTCCGCTGAGGGGTCTCCAGTTCGTCTGTCAAATAGGTGGCGACATTCCAGCCGGTATAGGCATAGCTCACATAGATCAACGAAACCGCGAACGCGCCGGATGTCATTGCGCCAACATCGCCCGCCGCTGGCAAGAGGCTCACGGGCTGATAGTCCGCCACAAGGATGAGACCTGCCGCGCTGATTACAATAATCGTCGCAACTTTGATCGCCGTGAAAATGCTCTGAAAGGTCCCGCTGGTCTCTCGCTGACGCGTATGGATCAGGGTTAGGATGACAATCAGCGCCACGGCGAGGCCGCGTTCCACCCAATTGGTCATCTGCTCCGGCGCATCCGGCAAAAGAGAGGAGGTTGTATAGGCGCCAAACGTCATCGCCGCCAACGCGACCGGGGCTGAAAAGCCAACCGTCGACGAGACCCAGCCCGACACAAATCCCGCACCAGGATGATAGATGCGGCCCAGGAAGTTATACTCGCCACCCGACCGGGGCAGCGCCGCACCAAGCTCCGCGTAAGAGAGCGCGCCGCAGATCGCAACGATGCCGCCGACAATCCAAAGCATAATTAGCGCGAAGCCTGACTGCAGGGTCACCAGCTGAAAGCCAAGACTGGTGAAAACACCCGTCCCAATCATGTTTGCGACCACAACGGCCAAAGCGGTCATCGGAGAGAAGTAAGTTTTCATCTGCCTAGCCGTAATCATTCCTGCACCAGCTTGTCTACTCAGGACGAGGGGCGCGGCATCATCGAAGTGCCCTCATCCCATGTGCGGGATGCTGTGGGACGTTTATTTGACATCACGCCTCTATCGTCGCGCAGCAATTCCGGAATTCATCGCAGTCGGAATTGGTATGCGGAACACTGCATATTCACACAACTTGAGGCGGACGCATTCGCGGTCCGCCGCACCAAAAGCCAAGTCGCAAATGGCGAGCATCTTGTTTATGTACACCGTTTCATCAAGGGCCACCTCCGCGGCCGGTTAGGCGATTTGAATATAGATCGTGAACCTGGGCACATCTATCTGCTCGATCAAGCGAGCTATGTGGAATGCGTGCAGCGACCCGCAACCGTCCAAACCGCTTTTATTCCGAAATCCGCACTCGGTTTTGACCCCGACAAACATCCCCCATTGTCAAAGCTACCTATAGATAGTGGGATCGGTCGTGTCCTGAATTCTCTATTTGATCAGATCTTTCATGGCCTCCTTCAGGACGATGTGATCGAATACGCAACGTTCAATCAGTTTATCGCGTGCCTCAAACTCGGATTGAGTACCTCACCAAATGAAGGCGACATTCGCATGCAAGCACGGCACGCTATGCGCAATGCGATCTCGCAACACATCGAGCGCAACCTCGAAAACTGGGATCTCGGCGTATCAGAGATCTTGAATAATTTTGGGGCGTCTCGTGCCTCTCTGTACCGCATTTTCGAGGATCGAGGCGGGGTGAGGCAGTTCATAAGCGACCGCCGACTGCTTCGCGCTGTGCTCGATATTTCTAAAGGCCCTCTGTTGCGAGGCGCCATTTCGGATGTCGCTGAAAAGTGGGGATTCTCATCTGGCGCCAACTTCAATCGCTCTGTTCGAAGAGAGTTCGGGGTGGCCCCAGGGTCGCTCATCAACTTGCCTGAAGACGACGTCTTAGACCTCACTAACCGTTCAAAATTGAACGCCTATTGGTCGACTGTCAATAATTCCATCGAACGTATTGCGCGGCCTGATCTTCTCGTTGCCAGTTAACCCCCTACCCTCAAACGCGACTCGCCGCTAATACTCCTCGTTCAACGAAGGATGAGCCTATGCCGAGCGCCCCGATCAATTCTGACAGCCATCTCTATTTGATTGATGCGAGCGCTTACATCTTCCGCGCCTATCACGCCTTGCCGCCTCTGACGCGGGCTTCTGACGGGCTACCCGTCGGTGCCGTTTCTGGTTTTTGCAACATGCTGTGGAAGCTGCTGGAAGACCTAAAAGGCGACGATCGACCGACCCACTTCGCTTGCGTATTCGATAAGTCTTCTTACACGTTCCGAAACGAGATGTTCCCGGACTATAAGGCCAATCGATCAGAACCGCCGGAGGATTTGCGCCCGCAATTCCCGCTGGTTCGCGAGGCCGCGATCGCTTTCCACACGCATGCGCTCGAACTTGAAGGCTATGAAGCTGATGATTTGATGGCGACCTATGCCCGCCAAGCCGAGGCCAAAGGCGCGCGCGTGACCATCGTCTCTTCAGACAAAGATCTGATGCAGCTTGTCACTGACAAGATCTCCATGCTCGACACGATGAAGAATAAGCACATCAGCCACGAGCAAGTGGTTGAGAAGTTCGGCGTTGGCCCAGACAAGGTGATCGATATCCAATCCCTCGCGGGCGACAGCGTCGATAACATCCCGGGCGCACCTGGAATTGGCGTTAAAACCGCTGCGACCCTGATCACAGAGTACGGCGATCTAGATACGCTTTTGGCGCGCGCCGAGGAAATCAAACAACCGAAGCGCCGCCAAACCCTCATCGATCATGCAGATCAGATCCGCATGTCACGAGACTTGGTAACCTTGAAAGAAGACGTGCCGGTCGAAGTTCCGCTGGAAGAGCTCGCTGTCGCGGACCCTGATCCAAAAACGCTGATCGACTTCCTGGAAAAGATGGAGTTCCGCACGATCACGCGCCGCGTGAAAGAAACGCTGGAGCTGGAAGGCGCACTTCCAGAAGAGGCCGCAGAGGCAGACCAGGCCCCCATCGATCGCAGCGCTTATGTCTGTATCCGCGATTTTGATACGCTCGAAGACTGGATCAGCCGGGCCGCAGCACAAGGCTATGTCGCCGTCGACACCGAGACCGACGCTCTGGACGCGCATGAATCTGGCCTGGTTGGGGTCTCGCTGGCACTTGCGCCTGGAGAGGCCTGCTATATCCCCCTCGCCCATGTTGATCCGGACAGCGATCCAGCCGCCGCGTCGGGCGATATGTTTGGCGCCGATCCACCGCGTCAGATCAACAAGGACAAAGCCCTCGAAACCTTGAAGGCCCTGTTTGAAAATGATGCGGTCCTGAAGATCGGGCACAATTTCAAATATGATGTCACCGTCCTCGCGCGCTACGGCATTCAAGTCGCGCCGATGGATGACACGATCTTGCTCAGCTTTGTGATGAATGCGGGTAAGCACAATCACGGCATGGATGAGCTATCGGAGCGCTACTTCCATCATACCCCGCTCTCGTTCAAAGACGTGTGCGGCACAGGCAAGAAGCAAATCACGTTTGACCGTGTGCCGCTGGACCGCGCGACTGAATATGCCGCTGAGGATGCCGACGTGACGCTGCGCCTCTGGCTCGACAGTAAATCGCGTCTGCACAAAGAGCGCGTCACCACGGTTTACGAGACGCTGGAACGCCCTTTGGTGCACGTCCTGTCGAGCATGGAAGCCAACGGTATCAAGGTCGACCGCGACCACCTCTCGCGGCTGTCGGCTGAGTTTAATCAGTCTATGGCCCGCTATGAGGCCGAGGCTTATGAGCTCGCCGGCCATGAGTTTAATCTCGGCAGTCCAAAACAGCTGGGCGAGATCCTGTTCGACGAAATGGGCTTGGAAGGCGGCAAGAAAACCAAGACCGGCGCCTGGCAAACGGGCGCCGACATTCTCGAAGACTTGGCCGCCGAAGGCCATGACCTGCCCCGCGCTGTCATCAATTGGCGGACCGTCTCAAAACTGCGGTCCACCTATACCGAGACCCTTCAGCAACAAATCAGCCCGCGCACAGGCCGTGTTCATACCAATTACGGCATGACCGGCGCGCAAACGGGGCGGCTTTCCTCGAACGATCCGAACCTGCAGAACATTCCAATCCGAACTGAAGAAGGCCGCAAGATCCGCGAAGCCTTCATCCCGGAGCCTGGCAATGTTCTGATCAGCGCCGACTATAGCCAGATCGAATTGCGCCTGCTCGCCCATATTGCTGAAATTGATGCGCTGAAAGACGCTTTCAATCAGGGGCTCGATATCCATGCCATGACGGCCAGCGAGATGTTCGATACGCCGATCGAAGGCATGGATCCGATGATCCGCCGACGCGCCAAGGCGATCAATTTCGGGATCATTTACGGCATTTCTGCCTTCGGGCTTGCGCGTCAGCTGTCTATCCCGCGCGATGAAGCGTCGGCTTATATCAAAACCTATTTCAAACGCTTCCCGGGCATCAAAGCCTATATGGACGAGACCAAGAAATATGCCGCTGAGCATGAGCGGGTCGAGACGATCTTCGGGCGCGTGCTGCATTTGAAGGGTATCAAGTCCAAAGGTCCGCAGCGCGGTTTTGCCGAACGCCAAGCCATCAATGCGCCAATCCAAGGCTCAGCCGCAGACATCATCAAGCGGGCCATGATCCAAATGCCAGGTGCTCTCGATAAAGCGGGACTTAGCGCCAAGATGCTCCTTCAGGTGCATGACGAACTAATCTTTGAAGCGCCGGAGAGCGAAGCGGAGAAAACGATTGAGGTCGTCCGCACCACGATGGAGCGAGCCCCGCTACCGGCTCTAAGCCTTAGCGTGCCATTGGTAGTCGAAGCCGATACCGGAATGAACTGGGCCGAGGCGCATTAGTCCACTGGGTGATGCATCTCTAGAAAGCTCAGCGTTTCGGTCAGCACTTGCAAGCGCGAGTCTGTGCTGGACAAGAAGTGGTCGTCTCCGTCAATTTCTGCGTAGCGGAAATTGGATTGTGACTCGAGCTTCCTGTTCATCGCCCGAGACTGTGAAACAGGGACAACGGTATCCTCGCGTCCGTGCATCAAAAGCATCGCAGCGGTAAACTCGCCGCTTCGGTCTAAAGGCGTCATCGCCGTTCGCGCGTCGTCCGAGAGCTTATACTGATCGCCCATATACTGTTCCCAATAAGCGAAGCCGATGCCATCCCGGTCATAGGATCCAACCAAGCTGCTCGGGTTAGAAACGCCGTTTATCGAAACCAAACACTGCACACCTTGAGGATCGTGCAGGTCGGTCATCATCGCAGCATAGCCTCCATAGCTCGCTCCGATCACGCAATACTCGTCGCCAGCCGCCAAGCCAGCACCTTGCGCCCATTTCGCGGCATCGACGATATCTTCAATCATTTTACCGCCAAACTCGCCGAAGCCCGCGTCGCGATAGGCTTGGCCGTACCCGGCAGAGCCCCGAAAATTAGGCTGGAGCACCAGATATCCCTGCGAAGCAATCGCTTGGGCCAACCAATCATAATGCGCTGTATCGCGCGCTTCTGGTCCACCGTGCGGTAGCAAAACCATTGGAAGCGGCCCTTCCGACGCACCGGGAGGCGTGGTCATGTAGCCGTATAGTGTCATGCCGTCTCTCGCTGCATATTCAAAAGACTGCACCTGACCGAGCGGTTCACCCTCCAGCCAAGGCGCTTCGCCACCGATTGGCGAAATCGACGGCTCTTCCAAATCATACAGAAAAAACTGATCCGGGCGCCCTGCAGTAATTGCCCGAATGGTGAAAAGCGTTCGATCTTTTGACCAGGATGTCAGGATGACACTGTCCGCCTGGAGGGCGTCTTTGGTTTCTTGGGCGATTTGGTCGAACGGCGCACTGATATATACGTCCTGGCGCAGATCATCCGTATAGCGATACCCAATCACCTCATTCGTGAAGGGATCCTGGAATGTCGCGACGCGACCAATATGCTCTTCGTTATACGTAACTTCGGAAATGGCGCCATCCAGCAGGGAAAGGTGATATAGGCCATAGCGTGTCTCATCATCGAAGCTCACGATGAGGCTCTCTTTACTGTCCCCGAGTCCGGCGACGTAGAACGGCAAAAGTTGAGCATCTGGTTCTTGGAAGACTGTTTTGCGCCCATCGAGCGTGCTGATGACTTCAAAGTTTTGGTTCTTCGGATTCCAATCCAGCAAAGCAAGGCGTTCGCCGCTCGCATCGTAAACAGCTCCAAACGTGTCGCCCGAAAAGGACTCTTTCACTTTCGCTTGGCCGGATTTTAGATCGACATCATAAACGATAAAGCTCTTGGCCCCGGCCGACTTATTGAGCCGCGATCCGGTGGACTCGCTCGTTCCGGATCCAAACGAAATAGACGACTGTATTTTACCCGGATCGTTGACCAGCCGAGACTCGATATAGGTCAAGTCCGCAAATCCCCCGACATTCTTGAGCAGGATCGCAGTTTTCTCGGTCTTTAGACTGTAGGACACCATCCGGCGGATATTGTAATCTCTCAGACCACTTGATGTGTTGAGGCGTTCAAAAGTCTCTAACTCGTAGATTAAGTAGTCATCGCTCCCCCAAAGCACATTCTGGATACGTCCTTCTTCAGGCGGCAGAATGAGACGAGGTTTTGCAGTCCCATCGAGCTCATAAATACAAACCCCGCGCACCCCGGTTGGACTGCACCCCAATGCCAAGTGCGCGCCATTTGGAGACACTTGCGCGCTCCACGTCGCAGGCATGGTCCCAAACTTTTCCGGAACCGTCTGTGCACTTGCGGCCGCGCACACACCAATGGATGCCGCGGTCCAGCACAGGGCTTGAACAACGCGCTTTGGTAAAACCCGCTGACGCGCAAATTGCATAAGTTTTTTGATCATCATCGAAACAAACGTCCCCCGAAAGACAGAATCGAAAATTCACTCTGCACTTGTGAGCAGCGGGATCAAGTCGATAGCAAGACTTGCGGCGTTAAAAATGCGAGATCGTCTTTATTGCGCGTCAGCAGTATTATTCAAATAAAGGATCAATTCCGCCGCTAGCTCTTCAACGCCGTGATTGCGCGCTGGGGTAAAGCCAAACCGGGTCAGCACTAGGTTCTGGGAAGGAATCACAAGGACAACCTGACCCTGATACCCGCCCATATAATAGGCGTCCTGCGGAAGCTTTGGCATCAATCGTTCTCTATCAGGATCTGACGGGTTCTGATTGAGCCAGACCTGAGCGCCATACTCATTTCCCGTCGAAGCCGAGGTCGGTGTCACGAGATAGTCTATCCAGCCTTCTGGCAAAAGCCGTTCATCGTTCCAAACCCCATCTTGCAAACAGAGCTGGCCGAGGCGCGCCCAGTCGCGAGCAGATGCGTAGAGATAAGATGACCCTATAAACGTGCCGTTGCGGTCAGCTTCCATCGTAGCTGTTCGAATGCCGAGCGGACGAAACAGTCTTTGTTGCGAGAACAGATATGCCCCCCGCAGGGTATCCCCGACTTGCCTGCGAATGATGCCGGAAATGATGTTCGTGGTTCCAGATGAATAAGACCAAATCGTATCCGGTGGTCCGATCAGCGGTTTAGAAGCAGCATATCCACCAGCATCCGGTTCAATTGAGAGCATACGGGTCACATCGGTCGCGGCGGAATACGTCTCCTCAAACTCCAATCCGCTGCTCATTCTCAGCAACTGATCGAGCGTAATTTCTGCGCGTGGGTCGTTCTCAACCTCATACCATTGCGCAACATCCGTCGGTGCCGCGATATCGAGGCGTCCGTCCTTGACCAATAAGCCGGTCAATAAGGCCGTCACACTCTTGGCCATCGACCAACCAATCAAGGGCGTATCAGTTGTCACGCCCTCAGCATAACGTTCCCCGATGAGCTTCCCGTCATGGATGACAACAATTGCCTTGGTGAATCGTGGGCTCTCAGGAGATTCCTCCACGAAGGCATCCGCGAGCATTGCGACGACGTTTGGATCTAAATCGGGAGCCGCCTGCCCCAAAGGCCACGACACATCAGTCGGGACCGCCAATTCGGGCAACGGTGAGAGTGAGATCTCTGCGCTCTTTTCTCCCGCAGGCAAAAGGGTGCATCCAATGCCAGGCGTGTAAACCGCGTGGCGTTCAAACAGACCATAAAGCTTGGTGCTGACACGCCCCTCGTCTGGATTTAGGTCGTAAGACACATTTGCCAGCACACTCGACGCGCCGCTCAAGGCTTGATCCCGCATGATCTCAGGCGAAAAGCCGCTAAGGAAATAGCCGGAGCAAATGTTCTTTGCTGCATACCCACTACCAGCGCGGGCAATCGAGCCATAGGTCGAATAGACATAGGCTATGGCCGCCGCAGCAACGAAGAGCACCCCGACCAAAACTCTCTTGAACATGCAACACCCTTTGTTTCGCTGAAATCAAAATACCGAAGCATTGGTTTCACGGGTGCGCGGCAAGTTCAACCGTGTGGGCGAGCTGAGAAGCGCCAGCAAGCGCTCTACTCTGCAGGCTGCAAACTCGGCTGTCCAAGCTCGTCCTGAGCGTCCCTTTCATCGTCTTCTCTGCGAAACACAGTGGACTGGTTAGTCATGAAGGGTGCGAGGTAAAGGCCGGCCACGGTCATCGGATAGTCCGGCGCAGTGCCGATACCAATCCGGTCGTGCGGACGCTCATCGCGCGGGTTGTGGAATGTGCCGAACAGGATGTCCCAGACGATGAACTCGCCCCCATAATTGGAGTCGCCGACGCCCTTGTCTGGATAGTGGTGATAACGGTGATTGTCGCCGATCGAGAAGATATACTCCCACCACCCCAAATTGAGATCGATGTTAGAATGCTGGAAAATACCGATGCTGAGCTGCAGGATGATAGCGATCATCGCAATCTCTGCTGACGGCTGCACCAGCGCAAGCGGAATGGCGTAGAAGATGGCTTGGCTGATGATTTCCAGTGGATGCGCGCGAATACCATTCAGCCAATACAGACGCTCAACAGAATGGTGCGCGGCGTGGATGCGCCAGAGGAATGGCACTTCGTGAAGTGCGCGGTGGAACCAATAGCGGAAGAAGTCTTTGATCAGGATAAACATCGTCACCTGAATGATCGGATGCCACTGATCCGGCCACAAATCGTGCCCATAAGGCTCTAGCAGCTCCACAGTTCCGAAGATGAACAAGGCGCCGACAATCAATTTGGACATTCCAGACCAGAACGCCCCCGAGAAATACATGATGATATCAACCGCGGTATCATTTCCGCCCTCGAGCCAGTTTCGGCTGTACGGCATCAACCGCTCGAACGGCGCGCAATAGAGCCCGAACAGGATCGGAAGGAGCACAAACCCGACGACTGAGAGGCTGGTAATCCCGTTCTCGACGAGCTTCATCCCAATCCAGAACGACAAAATAATCGTGAACGGAAACAGCGTGTGGGACAGGATCTTCCGCAGCAATGTTCCCTCAAGTTTGTAGGACCAATAATCGAGATGGCGCCACATCCACCGGGTTGGCTTCACCAGCGTCCATTGCAGGAACACTTCCAAAAGCGTCAACGGCGCGCCGAGCCATGTCTCAAGGAACCTCGTAAGCTTTGCGCGCGTAGGAATCTTTCGATTGCCTGAAAGGTTTTGATTGTGAGCTACAATGATTTGCCTTCTGAACGTCTGATTTCGCCAGCGATCTCACAGTGTAATTCGTAAGAAGCGACGAACCTTCAGCATATATTGAACGCGTTCATTTTTCACGCGGGTGAACGATTGTCAAGATCCACCGGTCGCCCCGGATCGAAGACTCTCCTGCAAATAGATTGAGCTTAGCGCGGTGCCATTCGGATGGCGCCGTCCAGACGCAAACACTGCCCATTAAAGTATCCGTTGCGCGCCAGTTCCAGTGCGAGCGAGGCGAACTCTTCCGGTTTCCCGAGCCGCTTTGGAAACGGAACGGAGGCCGCAAGACTGTCCAAGACGGGTTGCGGCGCGCCAAGCATGAGCGGTGTCGCAAAAATACCGGGCATAATCGAATTCACGCGGATCCCGATATTCATCAGATCTCGCGCCATCGGGAGAACGAGCCCATTCACACCCGCTTTCGCAGATCCGTAAACAATTTGCCCGATCTGCGCGTCCTGCGCAGCGACGGAAGCCGTCATGGTAATCGCGCCGCGCTCACCATCCTCCATCGGTTCCAGCGCAGACATTCCCAGCGCCGCATGAGAGGCGACGCGAAACGAAGCAACGAGCACACCCTCAACACCTTTGGCATAAGTCGCCGTGTCGAGTTTTTTGTAGCCGCCGGTTTCCTTGTCATAGGCTAAGGTTTTGCCGCGCGTTGAAGCCATGGCGCAATGGACACAAATCCGTTCTTGGCCCTGCGCCGCGCGGGCCGCTTCAAAGCCAGCGACAACGGAGTCTTCGTCCAAGATATCCACATGGTGGAAACTGCCGCCAATCGCGTTGGCGACTGCTTCCCCCGCTTCATCATTGATGTCGAAGATCGCCACAGGAACGCCCGCAGCGGCAAACGCCTCAGCCGTCGCACGGCCCAGGCCAGAGGCCCCACCCGTTACAATCGCTGGCGTGTCTTTAGAAAGCTGCATCGTCAGGTCTCCAGAGGCTTTTATTCAGGGACCGCGAAGACGTGTGCGATCATCCGCATGCCTTCGAATACCGCGGTGTCCTCAACATTAATGCCGTCCTCAACAAAGACGAAATCGAAAACTCGGTCATTGTCGACATCGCTATGGAGCATGACGAGGAACTTATCGCCTGGGTCGGCTGGGTGGTTGACCGGAATGGAAACATCTTCGTGTGTGCCGGCGCTGACATAGGTAAATCCAGAGACCATGTCGCCATCCGGACGGCCATCAATCACGGGATGCAAAACGATCCAGCCATTCTTCTCGATCGTCACTTCCGGGAATGAAATCGCAGTCGAAGTTCCCCGGAATGATTTTACCACATCGCCATCTACGCGGACCTCAGAGAAGGTTGTCTCCCCGTCAACCAGCGACAGACCTTCGGTCGTAATCGCGTTCACCTCGCCATTTCCAATCGTCATTTGTGGGGCTGGCGATGAGTCTTGCGCTGTGGCGCATGCCGCAGAAACAATAGATGCGGCGATCAGCGTGGATACGGTTTTCAACATTTTATCGAGGCTCCCAATATTTAATTATTGAGGCACCCTATTCTGGATTTTGAAGAATGTAGAGTCTGCGCGTTTTAGGAGCTTAACTCTGCCTGCGCGCGCCGCAATGCAGCTTCGGCAAGCCCAAGATATTCGTCCAGCTCAGACGCGGTTTGGTCTGTAAGTTCACCGCTGCTTTCGCTGGTTTTTCTCAGCGCATCCAAATAGTCAGCGATTAATCTCAACTCTTCCCGATCCAACACACTGCGTGGCCGAGTATAAGTCTTGAACTTTATAACATTTGAAATAGCAAAGTCCCCAAACGCAAATTTGAATATCAACACGATTTGTGTGTTTTGATTCGTTTATTTTGCGAATAGGCGATCATTCAAATAAAAAAAGCCGCCCCGAGATGGGATGGCTCCTCTGATAAGTCTTTGATGCCTTAGTATTTGACTGAACAGCCATAGGGTTTGGCGCTCGTGACCTCGGGCATTCCGCCTGCAGATACAGCCGTCAGAGCCGCGGTCACATAGTTGGTCGCTTTATCGATATCAGCGACCTTGGTGGACCGAATGGAATCGATCGCGCCCTGATAGGCTAAGGTTCCAGCACCGTTGATGACATACATGTGCGGCGTAGTTTTCGCATCATAAGCACGCCCCAAATTCCCTTCAGGGTCTAGGATCGTATAAGTTGGTGCCGCGCCGCGTTCAGCATTCTTTGCGAGCGCTGCGTCTGCCTCGAGATGTCCTTGCTTACCAGGCGCAGACGAGATGACCTGGATCCAAACCACATCATCGCCCATCGCATCGCTTTGAAGGCTCTGCATGTTTTTCACAGGCTCGGAATAGTGCTTCACAACGAAAGGACAGTCATGATTGGTCCACTCCATAACGACTGTTTTACCGTCGAAATCGCCGAGCGAGATCTGCTCGCCGGAGGCGGTATTATAGTCCACAAAAATTGACGCGGACTCACCGCTGACCGGAGCTGCATTTGCAGAGAACGCGATCATAGATCCAGCGGTCAACGCCACAGCGGTTGCCATTCCGGCTGCAAGCCCAAGGTTTCGTCGTGTCAGTGTCATCATGGAGAGCGTCCCGTTTTTTAAATGAGAATAGAAAACTTATCTTAGCCAGCCGCTTCGACAAGTCCTGTTACAAGATCGATAGATAGCAATTCAGGCAGAACCTCTGGCGCTGTTTGGCCTGGCGCATACCAAAGGTACATCGGCACGCCCGCGCGATTATGTTTCTGCAATTCCAGCGCGATGGTTTTGTCGCCATTCGTGAAGTCGGCCACCAAAAAGGCCACGTTTCCTGCATCAAACGCCTCTGAGACGGGCTTCGTCTGGAGCGTTTGGAGTTTGTTCGCTTGGCAAGTCACGCACCATTCAGCGGTGAAATCGACAAAGATAGCGCGGCCCTCAGCAGTGAGTTCTGCAACACGTTCTGGCGACCACGCCTCGGTTTCATACTTTGCCGCGTAGGCTTCAGTTGGTGCATCGGAGGCGAGCGCAGTGCGCGCTTGTGCAAGCGGCCAAATCAAACCGGCGACCACCGCCAGTCCAGCGAGCGCCTGCGCCAGCTTTGAGGCAGCGCCATCACCGAGCCGTGCGATGAGGACAAAGGCAACAATCATAGCGATCAGCCATGCAAGACCAATCGCAACTTCGACAGAACTTGTCGCGGAGATCAGTCCAAATACGGGAATGATGATCGCCAATCCTAGAACAGACAGCAAAATTGATTTTGCGCCCTGACCGGCTGATTTGAACGCCCATATGCCGAATGCAATCAAAGCAGCGCCCGCGACCACCATGGCGGCCATTCGATACCCTGCGAGCGCGCCAAGAACCGAGAGCAGCCAAGCTGCGGTGAGGAACATCGGGAAGGCGAAGACCTGTTTCAACGTCTCCATCCAGGCGCCCGGCTTCGGCATAAAGCGCTGCAAGCCTGGTGAGAAAGACAACAGAAGGAATGGCAATGCCATACCGAGCCCCATGGTCAGAAGCACGAGGACCACATTCACCGCCGGCTGGGTCATAACCGCACCCAAGGCTGCGCCAAGGAATGGACCCGTACACGGTGCGCCGACAACCGCCGCAAGCACACCGGTAAAGAACGCTCCCGCACTGCCCTGTTTCGCAGCGAGATCAGAGCCAACGCTTTGAACGGATGTTCCGAGCTCAAACAGTCCCAACAACCAGAGCCCGATTAAGAAAACGACGAGGATCAATGCGGTGACCAAAATCGGGTTCTGCAGCCAGAATCCCCAAATCGCGATTCCTGTGGCCGCTCTAACGCTAAGGATGGCCGCCGCGAGGACACCAAAACTTGCAAGCACGCCGGCAGTATACCAAAGCCCGTGCGCCCGCGCTTCGGCTGCATGACCGTTCGCCGTCGATGAAACCAGGCCCATCGCCTTGATCGACAAAACGGGCAGCACGCAGGGCATTAGGTTGAGGATCAACCCGCCAACCAAAGCAAAAACCATTAGAAGCGGCAGACTCGCGCCATTCGCTGCACCAATGCCGCCATTGCTGGACCGGGTACCGGGTAGAATGGATCCGGACGTCGCCGTGACTTCGAAAGCCGCATCGCCGAGCGTCACAACTCCCGAAAGCGTCTCCGGAAGGTCAGCGCTCGCGCTATCTGGCGTTAAGCTCAGACTGAAACCTGACGCTCCAAAACTCGCCGTCTGGTCCGCTGCGTGTGTGATCTCATGGCCGTAAGGAAAAAAGCGCGCATCTGCCTCTTGTCCCGCAATCTCCGGCGCTGAAAGCGACATGACCCAGCTCTCACCGTCTTTGCTGAGAGCAACATCCCCAGGAAAGGCGGGCGGCACTTCCGCCAAAGCAGCTTGGATCAACTCGGACGCGCGTGTGTCAGGGATTTGACCAGCCCCAATCGACAGCATCAAACGAATGTTGACGCTCTCGGGAATGCAAACATCTTCGCAGATCAGATAGTCCGCGACGCCTTCAAACACGATCGGGCCTTCAATATCGGCAGGAAGTGTTACGGGAAATGGCAAAACGACTTGATCGGAATGGCCATAATCCATGATTTGTCCGGGCACGACCGGGAGAAGCTCAGGCAGCGGCCATTCAAATTCCCCAATGCTGTCCGCAGACAGACCGCCAGTTTCGCGCCAGGTGATTTCGGGCGGAATGCCTGCATCGCCGGGATTGGTCCAATAGATGTGCCACTTCGGGTCGATCTCAAAGGAAAGGCCAAGCCAGACTGTTTCGCCAGGCACTGCGAGCGCGCGTTCCGAAATCAACTCGACGCGGGCATGCCCCCCGTCCACTGGTTGGGCTGAAACTACGCTCGAACTCAGCAGAGATGCCAAGATGAAAGCGAGGAAATTACGAAGAAACGTCATACAGCGAACCCGAATTCTATTCATCGCGCTTGTTATAGAAGTAAATCGCCCATGGAAGCCACCTCGCGAGGATGTGATAGCGACAATTCTACCCCCTATTTAAAGGCGAGATAAGAAAAGGGCGGCTCTCTCGAACCGCCCCCTCTAATCTGTGCAAGTCAGGCAGCCTTAGAAAGCGCCTGGTGCTCCCGGTGTTTCAGGAGCTGGTGCGCCTGGTGTTGGGGCTGGCGCCGGGGCGCCTGTTTGCTTCTGGATGGCGCGAGAGATGACGCGCTGCCAGTTCAAGAGCGAAATCATGTGCGCGTAGATTGCGCCCAGAGCGCCGTTTGCACGAAGCTGCATAAACTGCTCATCAGAGAGGTCGTTGAGCTTGTTCTCATCAATCGCGAAATAATCAGCAATTTTCTGTGGCTCGCCTTGTGGGTTGCCCTGCTGGTCGCGTGGCTGGAACGTCACTGATTTCTGCTCAAACAGACCCATATCAGAGATGATTTTCGTGAATTCGGCAGTTGAACGGCGCTGGCGCTCAAACTCTTTACAGAACTCAATCGCGTTCTG
The DNA here is from genome assembly GCA_013213785.1 of Henriciella sp. Lineage (GTDB taxonomy): Bacteria > Pseudomonadota > Alphaproteobacteria > Caulobacterales > Hyphomonadaceae > Henriciella. The sequence goes on from JABSPZ010000007.1 coordinate 298,988, forward strand.
AGTGAATGCGGTTGGCTCGCCGTTTTCAAACAATGGGACTTCTGGCTGGTTTGTCACCATGGGTGCATCGCGGTCGATGCACAGCAGAAGGCGATCCGCTTGCTCGTCATTCGCAAACACGAAAGGATAGCGGCGAACGAAAGCAGGGACGTAGAAATCTGGCTCTGTCATGCCTGCATCAGTGACGAACAGGTTTTGCCCTTCGGCAACGCCCATGACAGCAACAGGCGTACGCTCTTGGCCAACGAAGATGATTGGGTAAGCGGCTGATGCCATCCCAAACTCTGTCACGGTGACAGGAACAGCGTGAGCTGAGCGCAAAAACCCGAAAGGCTCATCGATGTTTTTCACCCCAAGTCCAGCATGCTGTTCAGGGTTCAATGGCTGTGGGTTCTTGTAGAACAAAACGTTTCCAGACAGGCCTGGATCTTGTGTGGTCGGTGTATTTTCCACGGGGTTCTCCGCTAAATAAGACTGGCGGGGTGTAACGGATATGGGTAAGCCCGACAACAGGGAGTAGCGTTAGGAATGCAGCTGTTGCGAATGTTTCATACTTTCCGGCGGCCAAATGATTGGCAAATCCGCGCAAATCACGCGCTCAGGTTGCTGTTCGCCTCGCTCACACTCGTGTTCTTTTTACCGTTGTCCGCCTGCGCCCAAGACAATAGCGACTCTCGGTCCGCTCGGCGCGCCATCGCTCAATCGCAAGCGATTGCGTCTGATATGCTCCAAACAGAACTCGCATTGTCGCCTGAGACGGCCAGCCGCTTGGGCATGGAACGCAGACTTGGTCCCGCGACAAGCTTCGCGCTCGACAATCATTCCCAAGCTGGTTTCGAAAGACGACGTTTGGTGAGGATCGAACTTCTACAACGCGTCCGGATGCGCCCTCCTCTTCCCGATGACCATCCTCTGATTGAAGACTTGTATATCGCCGAACGCGCGCTGCTGGATCTGATCTCGCTCGAACAATTGGGTTATGGCCGCTATAATTATACGACCTTCAGACCCTACGCGATCGATCCCTTTTCCGGGATATGGATCGAGGGACCGAACCTTCTCGCGTTTCGTCAATCGATCAACACGATCGACCAAGCCACAGCCTTCATCGCACGCCTGCAAAGCCTCAGTGCGGCGCTGCAAGATACCCGGCGACGTGTGATCGCGGATCAAATCGCGGGCATTCGCATCCCTACCCCGCTCCTCGCCGAGACTGAAGCACTGCTCAGAACAATCGCAGCTCCCGAAGGCGGCGCGCTGGAAGAAATTTCGGCGAGTTTTAACGCGCTCTCGCTCGATGTCCCCGACCTTGAGCCTGCAGATCGCGACGCCATGGTGGCTCTGGTCCGTCAGGAGATCGAAACCAATCTGCGACCAGCCTACCTTGAATTGGCAGAAACGCTTTCCATCGCCGCCGACGATACGGTTGAACGGCTAGGGATCTGGGCGCAGCCGCAAGGGGAAGATTTGTTTACAGGGATCCTGAGAGCGTCCACCGGCGAGACGATTTCAATCGAACGCTTGCATGAGCGTCAGCTGGAAAGCGCAGCCGCGTGGCACAATCGATTGCAGGAATTGCTCGTTCTACCGCCACTCGAAGATGGCAGCGAGATTGAAGCCCCTGAAACGCTTGCCGAAAAACTGATCTGGTTTGAAACGCAGTTCGACATAGACGCGCCCGCCTCAAACCAAGAGTTAAATGAGGACCTGGCGGAGGTTTCTCTTTTATCGCAGCTTTCCCCGAAATCTTTGGCCGCCACACTTGAGTTAGACGCGGACTTTCGCGCAGGAAAACAGGCCGCCGGCGAGCTTGATCTGTTCTGGCTGTCGGACCCTTATGCGGCCTGGGGCGTTGATATCGAGGGCAATCGCCACCCGCTCAGGACTTTAATTGAGTATGCGACTGTATCCGACGCTTGGCGCGCTTACATTTGGACTGCGCAAACGGAAGGATCACCAGCAGATATTAGTGAAATCGATCGAGCGGGCCGGATTTGGATCAGCCTCATTCAGGCGAGCCTCGCCGCTGCAGACACCGGACTTCATCTTGAAAGATGGACGCTGCAAGACACGAAATCGTATTTGATGAGCGAAGCAGGCCTCGCGCCAGAACTCGCAGAAATACTCGTCCTTCGGATTGCGGCGCGCCCTGGATATTACAGCGCTCAGGCCGTCGCGGTGCAGCGATTTACAGCTTTGTCAGAACGCGCTCAGGCGGTTCTCGGGACGCAATATTCTGAGCTTGAGTTCCAACGAACGCTCATCGAGAATGGTCCACGCCCATTTGGTTTAATCGAGAGGGATATTGAAACCTGGTACGGAGATCGTCTCGCGAATTAAGCCGCGAGTGCGAGATCTGATTGAGTATGCTCTAGGACAGGGTTGAGACCAGCTTCCAAATCGGCAAGCGCCGCTGCGCGATCTTCAGGTTCGACTTCACGCATAACGAAGACAGTCCGTGCACCATAACGTTCCGCGTCCGCCCAAGCCCAGATTGGCTGAACGTCATGCAGACGCCCGCGAAGTGTCGTCAAACGAACAACCCGCCATCCAAACGGCCCTTGAGCCGCAAACAAAGCCACCCCGGCTTCTCGGGCCCATGGTGCATTCGGCGCCATTCTCACGAATGAATATGCTTTGCCCGATTCACCTCTAAACTTCACTTCACGCATCTCTTGTTCTCCTTGTGTTCACATCTATATATTCCTCTTTTGTTCTCACGCAAGAAATTTATCGTTAACAAGATCTTAACAGGCCACGGCGCCCCAATACTAACAACAGCGTCAACGACTTGCTCTGTGGATATTTTTGTAATACACGCCTTTTGCTCACCCACAGCATAAGGGTGAGGCGTGAGGCTTTTCCGTATTTTGCAAGCGCAAAGTCTTGAAGGTGGTTCTCCTCGCGCCCATATAATGCTCAAGTTGAGCATAACAGGAGGCTGAGATGGCAAGACTGATTGATGCAGGACCCGGATGTCCGACCCCGACCCCATTGCGCGGGACTGAAGTCGCGAAAGAAACCGGACTCGCTTATGATGAGGCTGTAAAAGCCAAAACCGACCATTTGTACCCTTTGGTCAGTGACTTTATCACACCGATGGAATGGCCAGCGGTTGCGCCCCTCGTGGCAGCAATCAATGATCTTAAAGAAGAGAAGAACGCGGTCATCCTCGCCCACAATTACATGACGCCGGATATTTTCCGTCTGGTTGGTGATTTCCGAGGCGACAGTTTGCAGCTCGCCCGCGAAGCCGCGAATGTAGACGCGGACATCATTGTCCAGGCCGGCGTGCACTTCATGGCCGAGACCTCAAAAATCCTCGCGCCGAGCAAGACGGTTCTGATCTCTAGCTTAGAAGCGGGATGTTCCCTCGCAAGCTCGATCACGGGCGCCGATGTGCGGCTGATCAAAGAGCGCTACCCAGACTACCCTGTGGTAACGTATGTGAACACGACGGCCGATGTGAAAGCCGAATGCCACATAACCTGCACAAGCTCGAATGCGGCGCAGGTTGTTGAGGCGGTCGCGAAAGAGTGGAACACCGATACGGTTATTCTGGTTCCCGATCAGTACCTCGCAAAGAATGTTGCGGCTCAGACCAATATCCGGATCATTACTTGGCCCGGCGCTTGTGAAGTGCATGAGCTCTTCAGCTCAGATGATGTCAACGCTTTGCGTGAGGCGCATCCTGGTGTCGTGATCCTCGCCCACCCAGAGTGTCCGCCGGATGTGCTCGAAAGCGCTGATTTCGCTGGATCGACGGCAGCGCTTGCGAATTATGTCAAAGACGAAAGCCCAGCAAAAGTCGTTCTACTGACCGAATGCTCGATGTCGGACAATGTTGCAGCAGAGAACCCAGGCGTTGATTTTGTTCGTCCGTGCAACCTCTGCCCGCACATGAAACGCATTACGCTTGAGAACATTCTCGATTGCTTGACTGAGATGCAGCATGAAGTGACCATCGAAGAAAGCGTTCGCGTCAAAGCGAAAGCAGCGATCGATGCGATGCTGGCTCTTCCCAAGATGGAAAATCCGCTCGCCTTCGAAACCGGTCTCGCGCCGATGGAGATTGAGGTAATTTCACCATCGTAACGTCTTGTCGTTGCCATAAGCGTGGCTAAGGTAAGAGTCGGAGCGTGAGATAGGAGAGGGTTATGGCGAAGTGGGTGACAACGCTATTGGCAGGTCTAATGGCGCTTTGCTTTCTCCCTGCGACAGCAGACACAAAAGACCCAACCGACGTGCTCGGGTCGTGGAGCTTTCAAACTAAGCCGTATCGACAAGGTCAGTGTATTATGACCGGAACGATGCGGCTGAGCTCTCATCCATCAGATGGTCTCTATGAATGCGAACTCACGGCTGTTGAAGTATGTTCTATGTGGGGCCGCTCGGTCGTCCTGCAGCAGTGCCAAGCTCGCCGTTTTGGAAACCAGGTTTCAATTCGCTCTCAAATCACCGAAATGCTCGAACAAAAGGTCGAAGGACTGATCTATGTTCCGGACAATTTCAGCCTGACGATCCAGGATCAGTCCCGTATGTGGGGCGCGCTTGTATCTGCAGCGACCGCGCCGGTTGAGTTTCGGCGTTCCGAAGACGGCATCTCTTAATGCGCATAGCGGCAGCAGCTCTTCTGGCAACACTAAGCGCACTACCAGCTGCTGCTGACACCAATATTGCGGGGCATTGGACGTTTTCTGCAAACGTCGCTGACGATTGCGAGTTTGATGGCCAAGCCTTTTTGGAAAAAACAGGCGACGGTCAGTTCAGCGGCGAAGTGACGGCTCGGCAAAGCTGCCCAATCTTGGAGGAAGACTATCTGGTCCGACAAGAATGCGCCGCCTCAAAGCTCGGCAATCAACTCTCCGTTCGATGCCGTATCGTTGAGTTTTTGAGCGGCGAAGAGACCGCGTTTTACTATCCAGACAATTTCACACTCACCATTGAGTCCGCTGTCCGCATGCACGGTGCGCTCGTGAGTTCTGGGATGGCCAAGCCCGCCGAATGGGTTCGTGCCGAAAGGGGCATTTCTTGAGTTTATCCAGCGGGCCCCGGCCCGAACGTTACACCGCCACTGCTCCCGCAGTTGATGCGCGCATTTTGATTGTTGGGGCTGGCCTTGCAGGTCTGTTCCTGGCGCTGCGCCTGGCGCCGCGGCCCTGCACGGTCATTTCACCGGCACCGCTTGGCCAAGCCGCGTCCTCAGCGTGGGCTCAAGGCGGCCTGGCCGCGGCCCTGCACCCAAAAGACAGCCCGGAACAGCATGCCTCTGACACGGTTGCGGCGGGCGCAGGCCTCGTCGACCCGGCCATCGCGAAACTGATCGCTGAAGATGGACCAAAGCGCGTACGCGACCTGATCGAACTCGGCGTTCCGTTTGATCGCACACCGGATGGCCAGCTGGCGCTCAGTCTGGAAGCGGCTCACTCTCACCCGCGTGTCGCCCGCGTGGCGGGTGACCTGGCCGGGAAAGCCATTATGGGCGCGCTGACAGCCGCTGTGAAAGCCGCGAGCCATATTCAGCTCATCGAGTACGCCAAAGCGGTTGGGCTTCTGCAAGACAGCAATGGCAAGATCGCCGGCGCCGTTTTGAAAGATCGCCGAGGGCGTATCTCGACCTTTACGAGCCCTGAGACCGTCCTTTGTACCGGCGGGTCCGGCGGGCTGTTCCGCGTCACGACAAATCCGCCGCAAGCACGCGGTGATGCTCTGGCCATGGCCTATGCTGCGGGCGCCGTGATTGCTGATCCAGAATTCGTTCAGTTTCATCCCACCGCAATGGATGTCGGCTTAGATCCCTCCCCGCTCGCCACAGAAGCTTTGCGCGGCGAAGGCGCAATTCTAGTTGGGGAAGATGGCAACTCATTCATGGCGCGCTACCACGCTGACGCGGAACTCGCCCCAAGAGATGAAGTGGCCCGCGCGATACACTCTGAAATCTCAGCCGGCCGCAAAACCTATCTGGATACGCGCAGTTCAATCGGCGACGCGATCAAAGATCACTTCCCGACAGTATTTGCCGCCTGCATGGCCGCGGGCATTGATCCTCGTCAGAGTGTGATCCCGGTCGCACCCGCCATGCATTATCATATGGGCGGCATCCTCTCAGATACATGGGGACGCTCGACCCTCAATGGCCTAAGCGTTTGTGGAGAGTGCGCCAGCACGGGCGCCCATGGCGCGAACCGGCTTGCTTCAAACTCCTTGCTTGAAGCGGTCGTTATGGCGGCTCGCATCGCAGACCGGCTGCGCGGCGAGGACATGGTCTTGCCAACCGAAAGCGTCAGCGACGTTCCAACGGAATTGAGTGACGAAGCACTTCAGGCGCTACGCCAGGATATGGCTGCCAAATGTGGCGTTGTCCGCGACCAAGAAGGCCTGACCGCACTCTTAGAACATATCGCGGCGCTGGAGTCCGAGTTTCCAGCCGCCCGCGCGCTCTGCGCCTCCAAGCTCATTGCAGAAGCGGCCTTAGCGCGAACCGAGAGCCGCGGTGGTCACTTCCGGGCTGACCATCCAGATCCATCCGCTGTCGCGGCGCGCACTTTTACGGCCCGTCCGAATACCCAAACCCAAGATATTCAAGCCAACGCGCTGGAGACCGCAAAATGAGTTTCATCGCCCCGCCCCCGCTTCCAGACATTGTGCTTGAACCGATTGTTCGTCTCGCACTTGCCGAAGACCTTGGCCGCGCAGGCGACCTGACAACGGACGCAACCATCGCGCCTGGGACCCAACTGACGGCTCATATCCGCGCCAGGATGCCTGGACGCCTCGCAGGAATGGACGCTGCCACATATGCCCTCAAACTTGTCGATATCGCGACCACACTCGAGCTCCACAAGCAGGACGGTGATGTGCTCGCGCCGGGAGATATCGTAGCGGTTATGAAGGGCAGCGCCCGGTCGATCCTGATCGCGGAGCGCACCATGCTAAACTTCTTGGGCCGCCTCTCTGGGATCGCAACACTGACTGCACAGTTTGCCGACCGAATGGCGCATACCAAAGCGAAAATCGTCTGCACGCGGAAAACCACGCCGGGCCACCGCGCGGTGGAAAAGCGTGCGGTCCGATGCGGCGGCGGCACCTCGCACCGCTACGGTCTCGACGATGCGATCCTCATCAAGGACAATCATATCGCAGCCTGTGGCTCGATCGAAGATGCGCTCAAGCGCGCGCATGCCTATGCAGGCCATTTGCGGATGATCGAGATTGAAGTCGACTCGCTTGATCAGCTTTCTGAAGCGCTGCCCCACAAGCCGCATGCGGTCTTGCTCGACAATATGGAGCCAGACCTATTGCGCGAGGCGGTTGCCATGATTGACGGTCAATGTCTCGCGGAAGCGAGCGGTGGGATCACGCTCGATACCGTCGCGGCGAAAGCGGAAACGGGGGTTGATTACATCTCCTCCGGCGCGCTCACTCACTCTGCGTCAAATCTTGACCTGGGCCTCGATATCCTCTGACCTATCGCCAAAGAGCGATAATTTGGGAGGAAAACATGGCCAAGGCGAATGGGCGCAAGTCTATTTTTATCACTGGCGCGGCGTCGGGGATCGGCGCTGAAACTGCCAGACTGTTCCATTCGCGTGGGTGGTTCTGCGGGCTCTACGACATTGACGAGACAGGCTTGAAAGCCGTTGCCGATGAAATCGGCGCCGACAATTGCCATGTCGCCACGCTGAATGTGACCAAGCGCGAGGACTGGGCGGCTGCTATGACGGGATTCAGCGAGGCCACAGGCGGCAAGATGAACGTCCTCTTCAACAATGCGGGGATCGGTCGTCATGGCTGGTTCGAGGATATCCCACCAGAAGAAGCTGATCTCGTGGTCGACGTGAATGTCAAAGGCGTGATCAATGGCATCTACGCGTCTATCTCCTTGCTCAAAGAAACCGGTGAAGCCCGGATCGTAAATACGGCCTCAACCGCAGGGGTCGTTGGATCGCCGCGTTTGGCGGTTTATTCAGCGACTAAGTTCGCGGTACGCGGCCTGACCGAAGCGTTGGATGTGGAACTTTCGGGCCTCGGCATTCGCTGTACCAGCCTGATGCCATGGTTCATTGATACCCCAATCCTCGACATGGGCCTTACAGAAGGCGCGAATGTCAAAATGGCGGATGAAATCCGCGAGAATGGGCAAGATGTCTATCCCGTCTCACTCGCAGCTGAGACCGCGTGGGAAGCGGCTCACGGCAAGGATATTCACTATATGGCGGGCAAACGCGCGAAGCAGGCACGATTTGCAGCGCGTTTCATGCCCGGACGCTTAAAGAAACAGATTCTAGGTGGTTTGCCGCCGCGCGACTAAAACGTCGGATCAACCGCCAGCCGCAGACTGAACCGTGGTCAGCATGCTCGTATTGAGGCTTGCGACTTTCGAACTCGATTCCTCTGCGGACGTAATAGTTTCCGGCTTCGTTTCGACGGCCGCATCTGCTGGCGTCACCGTTTTCAATCCAGCACGGCGCTGGGCCAAGCGTGCGCTCTGACGTGCAGAGGCCACAGACCATTCGCTGCCACGTGGGAAGCGGTAGAATATGTGCAGACCGATCTGGTTCGTTCGGATGAGACCAGAGTTCCAAACGGGGTTCACATAAGTCGCGTGATAGTGCGTTGCACCGCCCGTCTTACGCTCGTTTAGGTCCATCATGACGTGGGCTGCAACCGACTGAGCTTTGTCCCACTTCACACCGCGCGGTGCTTTGTCCATTGCGCCGTCGCACGTGAAGGTAAATTGGCACCCGGTCGTACGGGTCGCGCCCTGATAGACAACATCGCAAATCGAATTCGGATAGCGGTGGTCGTTCACGCGGTTCACGATGACTTCAGCTACGCCAAGTTGGCCAGCTGTCGTTTCGCTACGCGCTTCGTAATAGATCGCTGTCGCGAGACATTGCTTCTGACGCAGCATTTCCTCAGCGTCTGTACGCTTTGGGACTTCGAGCGTGACCAGGCTACCAATGGCTGCCTTATCGCGGTCATAAGCGGCGTACCGGCTGAGCGCAGAACTCGGGTCGCGCTCAAGAGAATGTTCTACAAAACGCAACCAATCATGGCTCATCAAAGCAGACTTGTCGGTCAGCGCCGTACTGATCTCGACTTCGTCTTCGCGGATTTCGGCAAGCTGGACGCTGCGATCGCGGAATTGTTCTTCGTTTTGCTGGTTGGTGTTAAAACCAGCAATCATTGGCATGGAGGCGACGAGGGCCAGGAATCCGGCCGCGCCGAGTCCGCCTTTAAGCGCTTTCGTGCGCTCTTCAGGCGACAAGTGCGCTCGCAGCCAGCGGCTGATGCGCGCGGACACGGTCGTGCCCGTCATCGGGTTTCTGGAATAATCCGTCATTTTCGTCTTTTATTTCCCACCACACTTGCGAGTTTTCTCACTCTGCAAGTTTTAAACCTTTTCCCTTTTATGACGGCTTTCTGCACCGCTTTGGATTCTGATCTGAGGTGTGCATATTTCCTGCCTGACTAGAAAATCAATTCTATAGCACCCCAATAATGGAACATTTTTCGTAATTGAAAGTGCCTGAATTCCCCATGAATGGGCGGTAAACAGCGTTAACCGCCGCTAAATGTCCGAATCTATTACAGATTCATTGACGCACCGCAGCATGGTTAAATTTCACCCAGAAATCGGGCTGTTGCGCTTTCGCAACACTCATTCTGATCACGTTTTATTGCGAACCCAGAATAAATTCGCGCAAAAAGCGAATCTAGTCTTGTTTCAAAACGGCATGCGCCGCCGCCAATCGAGCAATCGGAACCCGGTAAGGCGAGCAAGAAACATAATCTAGGCCTAGCCCGTGGCAGAAAATCACCGAAGCCGGGTCTCCGCCATGTTCACCACAAATACCCAATTTGATGTCGCCGCGGGTGGCCTTGCCGCGTTCCGCCGCCGTCCGAACCAGCTCGCCAACACCTTCCTGGTCAATCGTCACAAACGGATCTTTCTCATAGATCCCCTGTTCTTCATACGCCGTCAGGAACCGGCCCGCGTCATCGCGCGAGATCCCGAGTGTGGTTTGCGTCAGATCATTCGTTCCGAACGAGAAAAATTCTGCTGTTTCCGCAATTTGACCCGCGCGCAGTGCAGCGCGTGGCAGCTCAATCATGGTTCCGACGAGATAGTCTAACGTGGTCCCAGTTTCAGAGAAAACCGCCTCTGCTTCGGCGTCGACAACCGCTTTCAGGATATCGAGCTCTTTGCGTGTCCCGACCAGCGGGATCATCACTTCGGGAACCGGCTTCGAGCCGCTTTCCTTAGCAATCGCGACAGCCGCTTCAAAGATCGCGCGAGCTTGCATCGCGTAAATCTCTGGGAAGGTAATGCCCAAACGACACCCGCGATGGCCGAGCATTGGATTGCTCTCGTGCAAAGCGTCGGCTTGTGCTTTCAGCGCCTTCACATCCATCCCGGAGGATTGCGCGACTTCTTCCATTTCCGCTTCAGTGTGCGGCATGAATTCGTGCAATGGCGGATCGAGAAGACGGATGGTGCAGGGCAGATCGCCCATGATCCGGAAGATCTCTTCAAAATCGGAGCGCTGCATGGGTAACAATTTCTCAAGAGCGGCTTCACGCCCGTCCTTAGTTCCCGCCAAAATCATGCTGCGAACAACTGGGATACGTTCGGCATCAAAGAACATGTGTTCCGTCCGGCAAAGGCCGATCCCTTCTGCTCCGAACTCTTTAGCAACTTTCACATCCGCAGGTGTTTCTGCGTTCGTCCGAACGTTCAGTTTACGCACCTTATCGGCCCAGCCCATGAGTAGACCGAAATCACCAGAGAGGTCTGGCTGTTGCATCTCAACTTCGCCAAACAGGACTTCGCCTTCGGCGCCGTCAACAGTGATGATCTCACCCTTTTTGATCTCGCGATCGCCAACGCGGAACACACCTGCCTCAGTATCAATCTGGAGGTTGCCAGCGCCGCAAACACATGGGCGCCCCATGCCGCGCGCGACCACAGCTGCGTGCGAGGTCATTCCGCCGCGTGCGGTTACGATCGCCCGCGCTGCGTGCATGCCGTGAATATCTTCCGGGCTGGTTTCAACACGGACCAAGATGACGGCTCGCCCGGCTTCAGCCAAATGTGCGGCTTCATTGGAGTCGAACACCACTTGCCCAACGGCAGCGCCAGGGCTCGCCGGGAGGCCTTTGACCACCACATCGCGGGCAGCGTTCGGAGAAATTGTGGGGTGCAGCAGTTGATCAAGCTGAGCTGGCTCCAGGCGCAAGATCGCTTCTTCTTCGGTGACCAGGCCTTCTTTGGCCATATCGACCGCAATTGTGAGCGCGGCCGCCGCGGTGCGTTTCCCGTTCCTGGTTTGCAGCATGTAGAGGACATTGTCCTCAACCGTGAACTCAATGTCCTGCATGTCGCGATAATGCGCTTCAAGCGTATCGGCGACGTCGGTGAGCTGTTTGTAGACCGCTGGCATAACCTCTTCGAGCGGCGCCTCATCTGATTTCAGCTCATTTGCGCGAGCGCGGCTGATTGGCGCCGGCGTGCGGATCCCCGCGACAACGTCTTCGCCCTGCGCATTGGTCAGGAACTCGCCATAAAATGTGTTCGCGCCCGTCGACGGATCGCGCGTAAACGCCACACCAGTCGCTGATGTTTCGCCCATATTGCCGAACACCATGGACTGAACATTGACGGCGGTTCCCCACTCGGCGGGGATATCATTGAGTTTGCGGTAGAGGATCGCGCGATCATTCATCCAAGATCCAAACACCGCGCCAATCGCGCCCCAGAGCTGCTCGCGGGCATCATCCGGGAACGGTTTGCCGAGCTTCTCTTGGACCGCATCCTTGTATTGGCCGACAATCGTCTTCCAATTGCTCGCTTCCATCTCTGTATCAAGTTCGAAGCCTTGGCTGTCCTTGTAATCGTCCAAAAGATATTCGAACGTGTCGTGGCGGAGGCCTAGCACAACGTTGGAATACATCTGGATGAAGCGGCGATAGCTGTCATAGGCAAAGCGTTCGCCCGCTTTCGCTGCGAGGCCTTGGACGGTGACTTCCGAAAGTCCGAGGTTCAAAACCGTATCCATCATGCCCGGCATCGAGGCGCGCGCACCCGAGCGAACGGACACCAACAGCGGGTTCGCGGCGTCGCCAAATGTCTTGCCGGTCTTTTGCTCGAGCGCTTTCAGCGCGTCGTCGACCTGCTCTTTCAGACCCTCAGGGTAGGCCTCATCAAGTTCGTAATAGGCCGTGCAAACGTCAGTCGTCAGGGTAAAGCCGGGGGGAACTGGCAAACCAAGACTCGCCATCTCAGCCAGGTTGGCGCCTTTGCCACCCAGCAGATTCTTCATCGCCGCGCTTCCATCGGAGCTTCCACCGCCGAAAGAGTAGACCCATTTGGTCGTTACGCTCGCGCCATCACCCATACTGTCCTCCGTCTGACTTTTGAGGGGCAGGCCCGCCCTCTCGCATGAGTCTTGAATGCAAGCCAAGCGCCATGATTAGCGTCCAGAATCAAGTCGCTATTTCCACTGACTACGCTGTCAGCAAAATTTATTGCGCGAATTCGACCAGATTGTCCCAATAAGGGAAAAATATTGTTGCTGCGCCGCAACATGGTGAGGCTTTAATTTTGGGCAGTCAGCTTCGGTTCAGGTCCGAAATCGCAGACTTGTGAGGTAATGTGAGACGCTGGGGCAATGACACCTACAGAATCATGGCATTACATTGCAGGCGATAAACATAAGGCTTGGGCTGATGACCAAAATAAAAATTCGCGACCTTTTCTCCCTAGACACATTTGCCGTCCTGAGCGCCGTGGTGCTCTGCGTGGTTCTGGTAACAGACCCGTCTCTGCTGGGGTGATTAGCCCTCGATCTTAGAGAAATCAGCGACGGTGCCGATGGCTTCGCGCATCATATTCAAGAGATTAAGCCGGTTCTCACGAACCTCGGCCTGATCAGCATTGACCATCACGCTGTCAGGACCATCGAAGAAGGCATCCACCGGTGCGCGCAGACCAGCCAGAGCTGACATGGCCGCCGCAAAGTCTTCACCTTCAAGCGCAGCTTTTGACGCGCTGGCGCTGTCAGAGATCGCTTTGAACAGAGCTTTTTCGGCTTTTGCTTCGAGCAAGCTCTCCGTCACGTCGCCCTGGAACCTCGTTTTATCTTTTTTCTCTTCCGCACGCAGGATGTTCGCCGCGCGCTTATAGCCCGCCAGAAGATTAGTCCCGTCCTCGCTCTCCAGGAAGCTCGCAAGCGCCTCAACCCGCTTCACGATGAGCACGAGATCATCCTCGCCGAGCGCAAAGACCGCATCGATCAAATCGTGACGCTGGCCTTGGTCGCGGAGGTATTGTTTGAGGCGATCGGCGAAGAATGCGAGGAGATCGATCCTCAAACTGGCCCTGCTAGCCATCGGAACCGAATGAAATTCGGTTTCACTCTTGGAATCCTTGATAGACATCGCAACATCCATCCGGAGTTCATATGATACGTTATCGAACTCCAGCAGGAGTTTTAGTCGTTCGTGTTCAGTGCGGTGTTTAATGGTCGCCATATCGACGTTTATGAAATCTGTGCCACCGTTTTCCTTACACCTATGCAGCTGATGGCTAGTCATCAACTGCATGAGCAAGCGTAAGTGATGATCTGTTATAAGTTCACTGAGCTTATACGAAACGCCGCTCTCCAGCATAATCCGCACCACACCGAGCGCCGCGCGGCGAAGCGCAAACGGATCTTTCGACCCTGTCGGCTTCTCATCAATCGCCCAGAACCCAACCAAAGTATCGAGTTTATCGGCGAGTGCGACCGTCACACCAACTGGATCAGACGGCACAGCATCTGACGGGCCTTGCGGCTTGTAATGGTCACGAATGGCGTCGGAGACGCTCGCATCCTCGCCCGCTTCAATCGCGTAATAGCGGCCCATCACGCCCTGAAGTTCCGGGAACTCATAGACCATTTCGGACACGAGGTCGGCTTTAGCGAGCTTAGCCGCGCGTTCTGCCAAGTCTGCATCCGCACCGGTTTTCGGTGCCAGCTCGCGGGCCAATGCTGCAACCCGCTCGACCTTGTCCGCGACTGTACCAAGCTCTTTCTTGAAGTCGATTTTACCAAGTTTGGGCGCCATCGCTTCGAGGCCGCTCTTCTTGTCATTCTCCCAGAAGAAACGTCCATCTTCGAGACGCGCGGACAAGACTTTCCTATTCCCAGCCGCAATCGCCTTGCCGCCATCAACCGCATCAATGTTCGCAACCACGACAAAGTTCGGCGCAAGCTTGCCCGTCTTCGGGTCGCGTACAGCGAAATATTTCTGGTGGGTCCGCATCGAGAGCTGGATCACTTCCGGTGGCAGCTCCAAAAAGGCCGGGTCCATTTCACCGAGGATCACAACCGGCCATTCGGCGAGGCCAACCACCTCTTCGAGCAGGCCTTTATCTTCAACCAATTCTAACCCGGCATCGGCGCAGACCTTCTGCGCCTGCGCTTCAATCGTCTCGCGGCGCGCATCGCGGGTTAGCGCGACATGGCCAGTGCCACTTAGTTGTTCGGTATAATCGGCGAGACCTGTCACCGTGTAAGGTCCGCGGCCATGCACGCGGTGACCCTCGGTCTCATTGCCGCTGGCAATACCATCCACTTCAAACGGCACCACAGCGCCATCATAGAGACAGATAATCAGCTGCAGCGGCCGGACCCAGCGCATCTCGCCGCGACCGGTCCGCATGGATTTCGGCCAATGGAAATTACGCATCAGGTCTGGCACGAGCTCCGCGACAATATCCGGCGTCGCGCGACCTGGAATGGTGCGCGTTGCGACATAGAAATCGCCCTTCTTCGGATCAGAGCGCACTTCTGCCTCATCAATCGAAGACAGGCCCGCGCCGCGCAGGAAGCCTTCCACGGCCTTGTCCGGCGCGCCAACTTTCGGGCCTTTGCGTTCCTCGGTCACATCCTCAGAGCCTGCAGGCACATCTGCGCAAGACACAGCCAAACGCCGCGGTCCAGACATGGTTGTCACGTCGCCAACGCTGAGCCCCGCCTCTTTCAAGCCTTTCAGCAAAGCGTCAGAGAGATCGCGTTCCGCCTTTGCCTGCATGCGTGCAGGGATCTCTTCACAGAAGATTTCGAGAAATAGTTCAGCCATTTCAGCCCAGAATGTTTTTATCTTTAAAGATTGTTATGCGCGCCGTCGCAGAAGGGGCCTTTAGCGGTCCGTTTGCAGGCACACAAGAAGACTTTACCGGTCTTCGGCGCTTCCCAGCCTTGAGGGATAAAGTCGGTGTCTTTGTGAGAGCCGTCACAGAAGGGCTGGCTTTCAGAGCGGCCGCATGTGCACCACCAATACATTTTGCCTTCTTCAACCTCGACAGCGATCGGCTCAGTACGGCCAATTTCTGGATCTGCCATTATACTTCCTCCATCGCTGTGACGGTTCGCTCGGTCGCCGCGCCGTCGCCCGTATTCACAACAGAGGACGGTTCGATCAGCATGATTTCGCACTCTTCATCAGCGCCGGGACGGTGCTCCGTTCCGCGTGGCACGATGATGAATTCCCCTGCGCTCACGATTTCTACTCGGTCGCGAAACGCCATACGCATTTGACCTTTGATAACGACAAACATCTCGTCTTCATCAGCGTGCGAGTGCCAATCGAAATCGCCCTGAATTTTGACCAAGCGAACGTCCATATCATTGACGCGGCCAGCCAGTCGCGGCTGCCAATGATCTGAAAACTTCTCGAATTTATCGGCCAGGTTCACTTTGGTCATGGCAGGGGCTCCTCATGAAAGCGGTCACGAATGTTTGGCAGGTCTGCGTTCGTCATGTCGAGCATCACCCGGCGCGTGTAGCCGCCTCGGTAATGCTCGCCATCCTTGAAGCACCAATCTGCGATATCAGCGGTCAGAAATGGGACTTCTTTTCCACCCGTCGTCTCGCCGATAAAACCCGCAAATTCTTGGCGGATATTGGAAAGTTCCTCATAGTCGCGACCATAAGCGCTGGACGGCATGATCACTGTGACCCGAAAGTCTGAGTAGGACTCATTCTCGCTTTGCCAGGCTTGGAAGAATATCGGCAATGTCTCGCGGGCCTCTGATACCGCATTCTGCATGCCACGGTCTTTGTATAGCACTGGCGAGCCTGGCGTCGGACTGCAAGCCGCAGCCCCAAGGATCAGAAGAGCTGCCAGCGTCCGCATCATGCCTCCGCCCGCTCCGCCTCTTGCTGCGCCCATTGTTCTGCAGCGCCGCGTGCCAAATCACGCACGCGTCCAATAAAGGCCTGCCGTTCGGTTGGAGAAATCGCCCCACGTGCGTCGATCAAGTTGAAGACGTGGCTCGCTTTAAGCGCGAAATCATAAGCTGGCAGCGGCTTGCCTGCGTCCCGCAAAGCATTGGACTGGCTTTCGCAATCGCCGAACCAACGCTGCAGCATCTCAACATCTGAGTGTTCAAAATTGAAGGCAGACTGCTGGCGCTCATTCTCGATGAACACATCCCCATAAGAGAGCGGCGTATCGCTGTTCGGATCATTGAATGGTAGATCGTAAACGTTATCGACGCCGAACACGTACATGGCGAGGCGCTCCAAGCCATAGGTGAGCTCACCCGAAACCGGGAAGACATCCAGACCGCCGACTTGCTGGAAATATGTGTACTGGCTGACTTCCATACCGTCACACCAAACCTCCCAACCAAGGCCCCAGGCGCCAACCGTCGGGTTCTCCCAATCGTCTTCGACAAAACGGATATCGTGGACGGTCGGATCGATGCCGATCTCATAGAGTGAGTTCAGATAAAGATCCTGCAGGTTTTTAGGGTTCGGCTTCAGGATGACCTGATATTGGTAATAGTGGCCCAGCCGCATCGGGTTCTCACCATAACGCGCGTCCGCCGGGCGGCGCGATGGCTGCACGTAAGCGGCGCGCCAGTCTTTTGGCCCTAGCGCTCGAAGCACGGTCGCCGGGTGTAAAGTCCCTGCGCCGACTTCCATATCGTAAGGCTGCAGGATCGCGCAGCCCTGCTCGGCCCAATAGTTCTGCAGGCGCAGGATCAGGTCTTGGAAAGAGTTCGGTTTAGCTTTCGCAACAGGTGCAGTCATCGATCGGTCAGTCTTCAGTAAAATCAGAGTTTTCGCCTACTCCCGTCTGGCCCGCGGGGCAAGCTTCAAGCCCGGTTAATTCCAGTCAAGGCCAGCGCCGTCTCGTTGCATGTCGAGCGCCCAATCTGTCCGCTCACCACCTTTGCTCTGGTACAGATATTTCGGTTCGAGCAGACGCATCGGCCCCGACCGAAGCGCTTTGCGGGCTCGCACCAAGACGCGCTTCGCCTCAGCGCCTGGATAGGAATGAACGGGCAGCACGGTGATTTCGCCGCTTCGCCGCTCTATGACCGACAAGATCCGCGCCAGATCTGCCGCCCGGTGCACCATCACAAACGTCCCTTTCGGGCGCAGGGCAAACAGCATCGCATTGATCCAGTCTTTCAGCGGAACGTCTGCAAGATACGCGGTCTCTTTGCCCGCACCGGGGGCTTGGATCGTGCCCGTTTCGAAGAATGGCGGATTGGAAAAGACCAAGTCAAACTTGTTCTGCCACGCGTGGTCTAGGTGTGCTGCAGATCCTTCGGCAATCGTCACCCGCGTCGATAGATCATTCGCATCTGCGCCTCTGCGGGCGAGAACAGCCATTTCCGCGTCGACTTCGAGACCGGTAAAGCGCGCCTTTTCAAGTCGATGGGCCGCCGGTAGTAGCGCGCCCCCGGCGCCGCACCCCATTTCGAGGGCCTCACCCGGAAAACTCGCGTCCAAGCTCGCCGCCAGCAGAAGGCTATCGGTCCCAGCGCGAAACCCTTTCGCGGGCTGGTACAGTTTCAGTCGCCCATCATAGAAATCATCGCACGTGACGTCGCTCACGCATCCTTCTCCACTTCGCGCAGGATGTAGCGCGCCCGATCAGCGAGGTCAGACCGAACGGTGATCCGGATAGGAACCATGGGGCCGCGGCCATCAATCATGGCCGTGTACTCATCGAGGACAAATGGCTCAATTCCTTCCTCTGAAAGGATGTGTCGAATGTATGATAGTTTCACCAAATCATTGGTGCGAAAGACTTCTTCCAAGGCAATTGTCTCCAAAGTGCCGCATGCGGTGGCATACCGCAGCTGCGCGCGCTTACATTTGCGCTATTGTATGGATAAAGCAGTAAAAGTGGAATAGGACCACGGTCGTGACCGCTCAAACCCATCCTTCCAAGACCCCAAGCTACGCCGATATTGTTGACCGCATGCAATCTATGCTGGCCGACGATCTGGAGGCTACGGAGCGTCTTCTCATCGAACGTGCGAAAAGCCCGGTAGATGTGATCCCCGATTTGTCAGGCTATATCGTCTCTGCTGGCGGCAAGCGCCTGCGCCCGATGATTACGCTAATTGCCGCGCATGCCTGCGGCAGCACCAATCCAGGCACACATGCTTTGGCGACGGCGGTTGAATTCATTCACACCGCAACCTTGCTTCACGATGACGTGGTCGATGACAGCGACCTGCGCCGCGGAAAAAAGGCCGCGAAGAATGTATGGGGCAATAATGCCTCCATCTTGGTCGGTGACTTTCTGTTCGCGCGCGCGTTTACGCTGATGGTTGAGACCGGGAATCTGGAAATTCTCAAAATTCTATCGAACGCGTCTTCTGTGATCGCGGAAGGCGAAGTTCACCAGCTTGCGGCTGCGAGCCGGACCGATCTCCCCACTGAAGAATATCTTGCGATTGTTGAGGCGAAAACAGCTGCCTTGTTTGAAGCCGCCGCGGAAGCTGGTGCTTTATCGTCTGGCCCTGATGGCGAGATCCACGCTGCTGCCCTCGCCTCATATGGCAAAAATCTCGGCTTGGCCTTTCAGATCGTCGATGATGCGCTTGATTATGGCGGCACCACTTCGGTGATCGGCAAAGCCGTTGGCGATGACTTCCGGGAAGGCAAGTCGACGCTTCCCGTGATTATCGCTCGGCGCCGCGGTTCTGCGGAAGATCAAGCCTTCTGGGACCGAGCCCTCAACATTGAGACGCAAGAAGAAGCTGATTTGGCGCACGCCATTCACCTCATTCGGTCAACTGGAGCGGCTGAAGCAACGGTTATCGAAGCTCAAGCCTATGCCGATCTTGCGAAGGCAGCGCTGCGCTCTTTGCCCCAAGGCGTCTGGCGCGATGCTCTGTCTGACTTAGCCGACTTCTGTGTCAGCCGCGTCCACTAAATAATTCTCATAGATTTACTTGCCTGAAACCTCCGAGGCTGAGACAGTACGGGCATGTGGCGTGTTCTGACTATTTCTGCTTCGTGCTTGGCTATCACGGCCTGTGTGTCATCCATAAAGCCGGTTGATCCGGCCCTTCTCGAACGCGCTGAAGCCGCCACCAAACTTCGCGGCGATATCGATACGCTCTCAACCTTTGCGGTCGCCAAATATGCAGGCATGACCGAAGCACCTCTGAAATCTGCGCAAAATTACGCGCGCTTGCTCAGCAGTGTTTCAGATGACCCCTGGGTGGCAGAGCAAGCGATCTACTCAGTCATGCGCGTCGGCGAAATTGAACGTGCCGTAAAACTAGCCCAGCGCCTCCCGGACGAAACAATTGCTCAAACCGAGCTTCCACGTCTGCTATTGGCGGTCGACGCGGTGAAACGCGGCGACAATGATGAAGCCTTCTCTTACCTGACCACCCCCTGGAGCAGCATGTATCATGCGATGCTTGCGCGGAGTCTTGCGGCATGGGCTTTGGTTGAAGAGGATGCCGCCACAGCGATTAGCCTGCAAAGCAATGCGGGTGGTACTGAAGGCCTTTACGCCGTCATCGGCCAATCGCTCCGTGCGATTATGAAAGCCAGTGTGGGCGACGAAGCAGGCGCACGAGAGGATCTAGAATTTTTGTGGTCTGTCGACGCCCGATTAGCGATGGGCGTGCAGGCAGAGGCTCGCCTATTAGCTCTCAACGGAGACACTGAAACGGCCTTGGATCGTCTCAGTGTATTTCGCAGTGAAGTCGGCCGCCATCCAGCGCTCTTAGCGCTCGCGAATGAAATTGAATCCGGCAGCGTTGCGCCGTTCCCAACCTATACCGCAGCACAGGGCACAGCGCTTTCATTCTATCTGACGACCGCACCGCAGGTCTCTCAGGGCCTGGGCGATGCCCCTGCCGTCTATTTTTCGATGGCTGTCTATCTCGATCCAGAACTGGACGTGGCTAAAACGCTTTGGGCGGATACGCTTGATCAGGTCAATCGACGTCCGGAAGCGATTGAAATCCTGAATTCGATACCAAATTCTTCGATCCACCATACCAGCGCGCAAGGTCAACTTGCGTGGGCGCTTCGCCGCGAAGGACAGGATGCTGAGGCCCTCGAAATTGCCCGCCAAACGCTCGCGCGCACGGACAATCGCAATATTCGCATTCAGCTTGCTGACTTACTCCAATCGCTCGGCCGCGATGGCGAAGCCGAGGCCACTTTCACAGACGTGATCGAAGCCGATGAGGCGGCAGGGACATATGACTGGCGGATCTATTTCGCCCGTGGCGGTGCCAGAGAACGCCTTGGCGAATGGCCTCCGGCTGAAAATGATCTGAAAACAGCGATGACGCTGAACCCAGATAATCCGACAATCATGAACTATCTCGGCTATAGCTGGATCGATCGCGGGATAAATCTGAACGATGGACTTGATCTGATCGAACAGGCTTTGCGCTTGTCGCCTAATAATGGTGCGATTACCGACAGCTTGGGGTGGGCGCATTATAAAATGGGCAATTATGAGCGCGCGATCTTCTATTTGGAGCGCGCGGCCGCTTTAGAACCTGATCTCGCAGAAATCTTGGATCATCTAGGCGATGCCTATTGGCAAGTGGGACGCTTTAAAGAGGCTGGCTTCCAATGGGAACGTGCTCTCAAGTACTCAACGGATGATGCGGAGATCAGCCTGCTGCGGAAAAAACTGAATGGCGGAATTGCGCTATTACAAGCCGCGAACAATGACACTCTCCCCGCTTATCCATGAGCCAATTGCAAGAATTCGCACCCGCTAAGGTCAATCTTTCGCTCCATGTCGGTCCTCCAAAAGAGAATGGACGGCATGATCTGATCTCGCTTGTGACCTTCTGTGATACAGATGTCGCTGATGTGATCACAGCGGAACCGGCCAGTCATTTCAGCCTGGCGGTGGATGGTCCTTATGCAAAGCAATCCGGCCCCGCAAAGGACAATCTGGTGCTGCAAGCCGCGCGCGCGATGAATGACGCGCTGGATGGCAATGCGCCGCCCCTAGCGTTTCGGCTTCAGAAAAACCTACCCTGCGCCGCCGGGATTGGCGGTGGCTCTGCCGATGCGGCAGCGGCTTTACGCCTCATCATTCGCGCCCATGGCGGCGACCGCGTACAGGCCCTAGCCGAGGCGATTGCCCCTCTCCTTGGCGGCGATGTCTTGGCGTGTCTGATCAATCTCCCTGGCTTCATGACCGGTGAAGGCGATGTGTTCGAGCCGGTTCTTAGCGTGCCAAAACTCCCCGCAGTCTTGGTCAATCCCGGCATCGATTGTCCCACTGGGCCGGTCTTCCGCGCTTATGATGATGGCGCCCCTGATCACATTCCGGAGCATCCTCCTTTGCCCGATAATCGGACGGCCACCCGCGCTTTCCAAACTTGGTTGAACGAGAATACGCGAAATAGCCTGCAATCCCCGGCTATGAGCATGCATCCAGAAATCACCAAAACCTTGGCAGCCTTGCAAGCGCTGGCGGGTATACGCGCATTGCGCATGAGCGGTTCTGGTGCGACCTGTTTCGCACTCTTCGATAGTCTTGAAGCCGCGACGGAGGCGGCCCGCAGCTTAAGCGCACAAAATAGCGATTGGTGGGTGCGGGCGACCCTCTTGGGCGGCGCCTAATGAGCTGGACAGTCTGGATCGCGCCAGCAGGCTTTTTCGCGATCAGTTTCGCGGCAGGGCTTCTAGCGTGTGCACTTGTGAAGCGCTTAGGTGTCATGGACGCTCCAGATGGCGGGCGGAAAACACAAGCGCAGCCGGTGCCTCGGCTTGGCGGAGTTGCCATTCTGCTCGGAACCCTGATTGGCATGGCGTTTAGCTTTGTCATCCTGATGGTCGGCTATGGCGTCGACCCATTCGCCACGATCTCAAACCTCATCCTTGGCGCGTTCGAAACCAATACCAATCTTGGCATCGCCTTCGGCTTTGTCGCGATCAGCTTTTTGATTGGGCTCTGGGATGACATTTGGACTGCGAACACAAAGCTGAAGCTCGTCCTTTTGACCATAGCGGCCTTGGTCTCAGCCGCATTCGGCCTCAGCGCGGCGGTTTTTCAAACACCGTTTGGCGATCTTGCCGTGCCGATCCTTCTCGTCATCGGGAGCGCCGCTTGGCTCATTGTCATGGTCAATGCCGTGAACTTCATGGATGGATCGAATGGGCTGGCGATTGGGTCTTTGGCGATCATGCTGGTGGCCTTAGCAGCGGTCTCAGCAACCTCAGGAACCTGGAGCGCCGCGCTCTGGTGGTTCCCGCTGTTCGGAGCGATTGGAGCGTTTCTGCTCCACAACATTCGCGGACAGATTTACGCCGGGGATGCAGGTGCGTTGGGGCTCGGCGCCCTGTTTGCCGCCCTTGGCCTGGCCTCAGGCCTGAACGTTTGGACCATTGCGACCATCGCCCTGCCCTTCCTGTTGGACGTCCTAATGACCCTGATCTGGCGCGCAAAACACGGCCGAAACTGGCTGGAGGCACATCTTGATCACGCCTATCAGCGTTTGATCGTTAGCGGCTGGTCCCATTTAGAAACTGCGGTCTTTTACTGGGGGCTTAGCGCGACCGCGGGCGGCATGGCCTATATCGCAGCCCTAGCAGGTGGGGCCGCGCCGTTCGCAGTCTTCTGGGGGCTATGGATCGCGTTAAGTCTGATCTGGATTCGACATCGACGGACCGCCCAATTGAGCGATCTCAGCGGATAGGTCCGCGGCACCAAATTTCGCCGCTTGCATATTTGGTCGACACGTCCACGCCACTGGCAATAACAGGATTACGAGCGCGCCGCCGATAATTGTCGCTTCAACCTGTCCACGCCCGGTCATATTGGTCAGCCCGGCATAGATGAAGAATAAGCCGCCCACGGTTCCCATAAGCCCGAGAATAAACAAAGCGACGCGCCAAGGCGCTGAATAGCCATACTCGATCTCTAGATCAGGGTTCACGCGTTCGAAGACGGCAAGAATAGCCTGGATTAAGCCAAAGAAATCGTCTCTCGCCCCGCCATTATCGGTATATTCGATCTTGGTCGTACCGGCTTCAGATTCCAGGTGCAGCCACGCGCTCCGCGTCCCGCGATACGATACCGTATTCCAACTGGCACTAGTGACTTTTGCAAGATTGAGCGCTGCAGACCCACCGCGGCGCATGAGGTGATCATCTTTGATCGCCCAGGTCTGTTCTTTGCGAACGGGCGCCGGTTTGAAGCTGAACTCTCTCATCGGCGCCCCGCAAATTACATATTTGGATAAGCCGGACCGCCGCCACCCTCTGGGGTCACCCAGTTGATGTTCTGGTTCGGATCTTTGATGTCACAGGTCTTACAGTGGATGCAGTTCTGTGAGTTGATCTGGAAGCGCGGCGGTTGGCCGTCTTCTTCAACCCACTCATACACACCTGCTGGGCAATAGCGCTGCGATGGTCCGTTAAAGACATCGAACTCAGACGCTTTCTGCAGACCAAGATCAGCGACTTTGAGGTGCTTCGGCTGGTCTTCAGCGTGATACGTGTTGGTGAAAGAGACATTGGTCAGCTTGTCGAAGCTCAACACGCCATCCGGTTTTGGATACTCAATCGGCTTACATTTGTTCGCTGGCTTGAGATATTCGTGGTCAGCTTTGCCATGCTTGAGCTGCGGAATGTATCCGAACCCGACCAAGTAGCGCATCCACATGTCTGGCATGCCGAGAATAGCGCCTGGCATTGTGCCGAAGCGGCCCATGAGCGGCTTCACATTGCGCACGCGGGCGAGGTCTGTCCAAACCCAGCTGTCGCGAACCGCTTGGTCATAGGTCGATAGCTCGTCACCAGACCGCTCAGCCCGGATCGCGCTTACCGCCTCTTCGGCCGCCAACATGCCGGTCTTCATCGCATTGTGCGTGCCTTTGATCCGCGGCAGGTTCACGAAACCTGCAGAGCAGCCGATCAGCGCGCCGCCTGGGAAAGACAATTTCGGGATCGACTGAATGCCGCCTGAAGTAATCGCACGCGCGCCATAGGCTTCGCGCTTCCCGCCTTTCAGGAACTTAGAGATATCGTCGTGATGCTTGTAGCGCTGGAACTCGTCATACGGCGACAGATGCGGGTTCTTATAGTTCAGGTGAACCACATAGCCGACAGAGACATAATTCTCGCCGCCTTCTGAGAAGTGGTAGAGGAAGCCGCCGCCTGAGCCGTCTTTTTCCTTCACCGGCCAGCCAAAGGTGTGCTGTACGAAGCCAGCTTTAAACTCTGGATGGTCGGCTGGAACCTTCCAAACTTCTTTCAGGCCGATGCCGTACTTTTGCGGGTCGCAATCAGCTTCGAGGTCGTATTTCGCTTTGACTTCTTTGGTGAGAGAGCCGCGCGCGCCTTCCGCGAACATGACGTACTTGCCCAGCAATTCCATGCCAGGCTCGTAGTCTGGCTTCTGGCTGCCATCTTCGGCGATTCCCATGACGCCCGCGACAACGCCGCGAACTTCGCCATTCTCGCCGTATACGACCTCAGACGCAGCGAAGCCTGGGAAGACTTGAACTTCAAGCTCTTCCGCGCGCTCGCCGAGCCAGCGACAAACATTTGCCAGTGAGCCGATATAGCAGCCATGATTGTGCATGAAAGGCGGGAACGCGAATGTCGGCATCGCCATAGACCCGTTCGGTCCAAGCAGTTTGTAAGTGTCCGCGCCAACCTCAGTTCGGATTGGGCGATCATCGCGCGTGCGCCAATCCGGGATCAGCTCGTCCAGAGCTTTCGGGTCCAGCACCAGGCCAGACAGAATGTGGGCGCCAATCTCGCCGCCCTTTTCCAGGACCACGACTTCGAGCTCTTCGCCAGCTTCATTGGCGAGCTGTTTGGCGCGAATAGCTGCGGCGAGGCCAGCGGGGCCACCGCCAACGATCACCAGATCAAATTCCATAGACTCGCGTTCGCTCATCACTTGTCTCCTCAGAAGTGGCGATCACACTTGCGCGCCATCTTTGTATATTTAAGTATCTGAGCACCTCTTTAGCTAAAGTTTACAAGGTCTCAATGCCCCAAAATGCCTCTGCCGCAGCGTTAAAGGCACTCACCGAGTGGTGGGAGGATATGGGCGTGGAGGTTGATCAGGGCGAAATCGCTCGATCTATCAACGCACAAAGCGGTGCAAATACTGGGGCTGCGCCCGCTCAGGCGCCCAGCGCGCCGAGTGAATCGCAAACAGCACCGAGCTCAGGACGCAGATCTAGAAAGTCCGCCAGCAAAACACTCCACGATTGGATTCAGGAGGCAGAAGCACTCGCGGCGAGTGCTGATTCGATTGAAGCCTTGAAAGCTGCGATTGAAAGCTATGAAGGCTGCCCGCTCAAACAATTGTGCGAGAAAACGGTTGTCTATGACGGCACGGTCGGCGCCCCGGTCATGGTGCTTGGCGAAGGACCTGGTGGCCAAGAGGACCGTCTCGGGCTGCCCTTTGTTGGCAAAGCGGGACAGCTTTTGGACAAAATGCTCGCCGCAATTCAGCTCGACCGCAAGACGAACGCCTTCATCTCAAACGTCAACTATTGGCGCCCGCCAGGCAATCGCAATCCGGAAGCAGATGAGCTCGCCGTCTGCCGTCCATTCGCGAACCGGATGATCGATCTGGCGCAGCCCAAGATCATTATTGCAACGGGCGGCGTTGCAGCGAAATCTCTGCTCAACTCTAAGACCGGGATCATGCGTTTGCGCGGATCAGAGCGCCCCTTCGAAACGCCCGCAGGAACAAAGGTCCCTCTGGTCCCAATGTTTCACCCGGCTTATCTGCTCCGCCGTCCACAGGATAAGAGCCGCGCGTGGCGAGACTTGTTGCTGGTCCAGGCGCGCCTCAATGAGATGGGCGTGACGCTTTGACGGATGAAGAAAAGACAGTGATGGATCGTATTGCAAACGTGTGGCTCACATTTTCCGTCTTATCTGCCACAATCGGAGCAGTGGTATTTCTAGGGCTCTCCTATGGCTTCGCATTCAACGCATGGTTAGCGATTTCAGTCGCCGTGATTGTCGGAATACTCAGTGGAGCCGCTCTATCTAAGCTCAGACTGGCTAGGCAATTGGTGGGGATCGTTTTAGCAGCTCTAACCGCTTTACCCTGGATCAACTGATACATGCCCGCACCGCTTTCGATCATCATCCCAGCCTTAAACGCTGAGGCCGTGCTGCCGGTTTGTTTGGCCTCCTTGATGCCGGGCTTAGAAACAGGCCTGATCCGCGAAGTGATTTTGGTGGACGCCGGCAGCGAGGATCAAACAAGCCGTCTCGCCGAAGGGGCTGGGGCCCGCGTGATCTCGGCGCCGGAACGAGGCCGGGCTGCGCAAATGCGCCAAGGATTTGCGGAAGCTCGGGGCGATTGGCTCCTCTTCCTACACGCGGACACTGCTCTCTCGCGCGACTGGGCGGAGCGTGCCAAATCCCATATCGCGGAGCGACGCGAGAAAGCAGCAGCCTTCACGCTCGCCTATCGCTCTGATCACCCCATGGCCAAGGTCGTCGCACGCCGTGCGAATTGGCGTTCGCGAAATCTTGGACTCCCCTATGGCGACCAGGGTCTTCTGATCTCGCGAAAACTCTACACCGAGATTGGCGGTTATCCCGACACGCCCTTCATGGAAGATGTTCAAATCATCCGGTCCATCGGCAAGAAACGGCTGTCGATCCTTTCCGCAGAAGCGCGCACGGATGCCTCGAAATATGAGCGGGATGGCTGGCGCAAACGCAGCTGGCACAATGTCTATTTGATCACCCGCTATTTGCTTGGCGCGAATCCGGAAAAACTGGCAAAATCATACACATAGTGACTTCGCTAAAAGGTGAACCATGACACTGGATGCAAGCTGGGATGACGAGTTAGAGGCGGGCTATATCTATTTGCCGGATCATCCAGGCGCTGGAACGCCAGGTTGCGTCTCACGATCAATTGATGTTTTCGCATTGGATGAAAGTCTGCGCGGCGTGCAAGTGATCTTAGATGTCGATGAGCAGAACCGAGTGATTGGGATAGAAGTGGTCCGATGAAACGCCCTCAAATATTGATTTACGCCAAGCCCCCTCGGATTGGCCTGTCCAAGACGCGCCTCGCCAAGAGTTTGGGGTCTACCGTCAGTGCGCGCCGGATCGCCACAGCGTTGCAAGCGAAGACCCTACGAGCGGCGCTCAACGGCGCCTGGGACACAATTCTCTATACAGCCCCCGACAAAGAGCTCGATAATTCGCTCGGCGGGATTTGGCCGCTACATCTCGAGCGCCGCAGCCAGGGACCAGGAAACCTTGGCGACCGGCTAAGTAAGGGATTGCGCGAAGCTCCACCAGGACCGGTACTCTTCATTGGCAGCGACGCGCCAGATATTTCGACGGCCCTGCTGCGCCAAGCGATCCGAGAGCTCAACCGAAATGATGCGGTCTTTGGTCCAGCACAAGACGGTGGCTTCTGGCTATTCGGAATGCACAAAACCGCGCGCACTAAAAGCCCGTTCTACGGTGTCCGCTGGTCCGGCCCGCACGCGATGGAAGATGTTTGGGCAAACTTGTCAGATGACGCAAAAGTCGGCGTGCTTCCGCAATTGATGGATATTGATGACGCAGATGACTGGGCAATCTGGCAAGGCCGTCACGAAGCGGAAGTCGAAGCCCATACAGAGGCTCAGACCCATACGGCTGCGGCCAACAAAAAGCGCGGCTTCTTCGATCGCCTATTCAGGCGCCGATAGAGTACGCGCGCACCAATCCGGTTTCTTCGCAAGGGCCCGCCGCCCGCGATGGGGCCATGGCCCGAGATGCCCCGCTGCAATGCCCGCCTCGCCGACATCTTGGCCATTTGCGGTAAGCGTAACCACGTTTCGCTCATAACGATCCGGTCCGGAATTATTTGTGATAACGAGTTCGGCATCTCGGGTGAGCTCGACCATGAACGCCTTCGCCTCAAAGCCCAGCTCGCGTTCGAACTCACATTTCGCACCACCAATTGCGCCGACACCGCCCGTTTCAGGGGCATCAACATTGGCGAGGCGAAATTTAACCCCATCGATCCGGCCGCTATCGCCGTCAGACCAATAGATAGAGCTCTCCGAAGACGTATTGATCTGAACCGCTATCGGTTCCGAACAGGTCGCTAACGGCACGAGCAAAAGTAGTAACGCAGGTTTCACACGCTCCGATTGAAGTGATTCGCAGCGAAATAGGACCAGGAATTCTTTTCGCGAGACGGCAACGACAAAACAGAATAATCAGAGACCATGACGCGCCTATTGATTATCTACCACACCCGGACCAATGGAACCCGGCAAATGGCCGAAGCAGCGTACGCGGCCGCACAGCAGGAGGTAGAGGTACAGCTTCAGCGCGCGGAAGAGACCGGGCCTGAGGACATGCTAGCTGCAGATGGATACATTTTCGCGGCGCCAGAGAACCTCGCGGCCCTGTCAGGCGAGATGAAAGCGTTCTTCGACCGTTCCTATTATCCGCTGCTCGGGAAGATTGAAGGTCGACCTTATGCGCAGATGATCTGTGCGGGATCAGATGGAGACAATGCGGCCCGCCAAACGGCCAGAATTGCCACTGGGTGGCGTCTCAAACAGGTACAGGACCCTTTGATCATTTGCACACACGCACAAACAGAGGTTGAAATACTGGCCGAGAAAACTATACCGTATGCGGATTTGGAGCAATGCCGAACCCTTGGAAGCGCACTTGGGACGGGGCTTGCGCTAGGCGTGTTTTAGGGCGGGTTTAGCCTGAGACGCGATTGTCCGGCACAAACTCGATTCCGGCATCGAATTCAGATTGCCAAACGACGCGCGCAAATCGGCTTAATCCGATCCGAGACGCTCTAATTCGAACGACTTGAGGCAATGTCCCGCGGCTACGAAAGCGAATACGGGCGCCGGTTTTGGAGATATCGATGATCACGCCTTCGCGGACCTCGCCGCCACGCGTTTCAATCGCGCAAACACACCAAACGCCTTTGCGTGGACCGCGTCGATGGTTCTTCTGAGGACGCACAATAGGGGTGGCTCGCGCCGGCTGGTTGACGACGCGATCAATGTTGACTTTGTTTTTCGATCTCGACGAAAACATTGCGCAAATCTCAGTTAATGCTGCAGTTTAGCCGAAATCCCGTTAAGGTTGAATTACCCACAAAAAAGGCCCTGCAGTTCATGCAGGGCCATGCAATATTTATTCCGTTTTTAGACTCATCCGGACTTCATCTCGTCGAACGGAATATCCTTGTCCACGCGGACATCTTGCGGCAGACCGAGCACGCGTTCTGCGATGATATTCTTGAGGATCTCATCCGTACCGCCAGCAATCCGCAGACCTGGCGCCCACATAAAACTCTGCTGGAACAGGCCGTCTGCGGGCATGTCATCGCCGGTCATAAGACCATAGTGGTCCTGCATCTCAATCGCCGAGTTACAAATATCCTGTAGCTGGTTTGCAGTGATGATCTTCCCAATAGAGTTTTCGGGACCCGGTGTTTGGCCTTTTGAAAGCGCCGTTTGAGTCCGCAGTTTGGTAAGCTTGTAGCCTTGAGCCGCGACATACCAATCCGCGAGATTATCGCGAAAAGCGCTGTCACTGATCGTGCCAGCATCTTTCGCGTAAGACATGATTTCAGACCAATCTGGGCCCGGAGATCCGCCGACCGCGAGACGCTCATTCATCAGCGTGACGATCGCCACTTTCCAGCCCTGACCTACTTCACCGAGGCGGTCGCTATCTGGGATGCGAACGTCGGTGAAGTACACCTCGTTGAACTCACGTCCTCCAGAGGCCTGGTGGATTGGACGCGCTTCGACGCCCTGCTGTTTCATGTCCACGATGAACATGGTCAGACCTTTGTGCTTTGCTGCTTTTGGGTCGGTCCGAACCAGCAAGATGCCATAATCGGAATAGTGCGCGCCGGATGTCCAAACCTTCTGGCCATTGATCACCCACTCATCGCCATCTTTCACGGCGCGAGTTTTCAAACCGGCCACATCAGATCCAGCCGAAGGCTCCGAGAAGAGCTGACACCATATCTCTTCGCCCAATAGAGCTTTCTGAACGTAGCGTTTTTTATGCTCGTCAGAGCCAAAAGCGATGACTGTTGGGATACACATGCCGAGGCCAATCGTGAACGGGCCGGTCGGTGCGTCAAACTTGCCCTCTTCTTGGCCCCAAATCACTTGCTGCATCGGCGTGCCGCCGCGACCGCCCATTTCTTTCGGCCATGTGATTTTAGCGTAACCGGCTTTCGCTTTGGTCGCCTGCCAGGATTTGGCTTGCTTCATGAATTCTTCGCCTGAAACGCGCTGGCGCAGAGGCTTGGCCCCTTTTGGCTCAAGATGCTTTTCTAGGAAGCTTCGTGCCTCAGAGCGGAAATCGGCTTCTTCGGTTGTATCGTTGAAATCCATTTGTCTTTCTCCGTTCCTTAAGCCGCGTTCTTCATTTCGAGCGCGCGGACCAGTTTTTCTTTCCAAACCTTCGGGGCACCTGCTTGCACCGCGAGTAATTTGGCTCTGCGATAGAATAAGTGGCAATCGACTTCCCAAGTAAAGCCCATACCACCATGGGTTTGGATATTCTCTTTTGACGCGTACCAGTAAGCTTCACTTGCCGCTAAACGAGCGGCCGCGGCAGCTTCTGGTAGCTCCGCAGCATCCGTCGACAGCGCCCAAGCACCGTAATAGCAATTCGAGCGCGCCACTTCGTTTTTGACGTACATATCAGCGAGCTTGTGCTTGATCGCCTGATTGCCGCCGATTGGACGACCGAACGCATAGCGTTCTTTGGCATAATCAGTTGCCATTTCGAGACAGCGTGTTGCCCCGCCAAGCTGTTCAAAGGCGAGCAGAACGGCTGCGCGGTTCATGATGGCATCATGCATTTCACCGCCAGCGCCAGCTTCGCCGAGGCGTTCGCCCGGCGCGCCATCAAATTTGATTTCGGCATGGCTCCGCGTTGGCTCTAGCGTTTTCACGGGAGTCCGTGTCACGCCGGGGCCGTTCAAGTCGACGAGTACCAAGCTTGCGCCATTGCCTTCTTTGGCCAGCACAATCGCATGGGTTGCAACGTCGCCATCCGTGACTGGGATTTTTGTGCCAGAAAGCTTGCTGCCGTCGAAAGTGACGGAGAGTTTTGCCGGATCGGGATTGCCTGGGCCTTCGCTCGCGGCGTAACAGCCGATCACGTCGCCGCTGGCAACACCAGGAAGAACGGCACCTTTCTGAGCTTCGCTGCCTGCGATAATCAAGCCTTCAGCGAAGAAATAGACGGTGCTTGCGAATGGCACTGGCGCCAGGGCGCGGCCCATCTCTTCGGCCAGGACGCAAAGCTCAAGCGCGCCGAGGCCTAGCCCGCCATGCTCCTCAGGGATCGCTGTGCCGAGCCAGCCCATTTCCTTCACTTTCGTCCACACACCTTCATGATGAGATTTGTCATCATCATTCAGCACTTCACGGACATGTTGCGTGGTGCACTCCCCGTCGAGGAACTTGCGTGCCTCATTGCCGAGGAATTTTTGATCATCGGAGAAGTCAAAATTCATGGCCTCACAGGCCTCCCTGTCATTTTCTATAGCAATGACAATAGCGCGGTTGACGTGCGCGGAAACCCGTGACGCCACGGTAGGCGAACCTTGCGTAAAACAAGGGTAACGGGATCGTATGATTGCAAGGCGGCGCAGGATAGCTAAATGGGGGGAAACATATCCAGAAAGGGCTCCCCATGCGCACAGAAACGCCGGTCCAAATCAAGCTTGCAGACTACACCCCTTATCCGTTTGCGATTGATCAGGTGGAAATGGCTTTTGATCTAGAGCCAAGCGCAACCAAAGTGCGAACCAAGATGCAGGTGCGCCGTCTAAGCGCTGGCGACTTGGTTTTGGATGGGGTCCAGATGAAATTGGACTCAATCGCTTTGGACGGGACGGCGCTCTCTGCCGACGCCTACACAATAGATGACGAGCGCCTCACGCTCACAGATGCGCCAGATGCCTTCACGCTCGAAACGGTTGTGACCATCGATCCATCGGCAAACTCAGCGCTGTCCGGCCTCTATATTTCTGGCGGGCGGTTCTGTTCACAGTGCGAGAGCATTGGCTTTCGCCGCATCACTTATTGGCCTGACCGGCCAGACGTCATGAGCCGGTTCAAAGTCCGAATCGAGGGCGATAAGGCTGCTTATCCAATCCTGCTTTCCAATGGCACACTTGGCGAAACCGGAGACCTAGATGGCGGCCGTCACTTCGCCGAGTGGGATGATCCGCACCTAAAGCCTTCATACCTCTTCGCGCTCTGCGCGGGTGACTATGACGTCTATCGCGACAGCTACACCACGATGAATGGTGCAGAGGTTGATCTCGCTGTGCATGTCGACAAAGGCGATGGCGACCGCGCAGCCTGGGCCATGGAAAGCCTGAAAGCCTCGATGAAATGGGACGAGGACGTCTTTGCCCGCGAATATGATCTCGGCGTTTTCAATATAGTTGCGGTACGCGATTTCAATTTCGGCGCGATGGAAAACAAGGGCCTCAACATCTTCAACTCGGCCTATGTTCTCGCCGATGAAGCGACCGCTACAGACGCTGACTTCGAGGCGATTGAGAGCATTGTCGGCCACGAATACTTCCATAACTGGACCGGCAATCGCATCACCTGCCGCGACTGGTTCCAGCTTTGCTTGAAAGAGGGCCTGACCGTTTTCCGTGACCAAGAGTTCAGCGCCGACATGCGCTCCCGTCCGGTGCAGCGGATCAAGGACGTCATCCGCCTTCGCGCCCGCCAATTTGCCGAAGACGCAGGTCCGCTCGCCCACCAGGTTCGCCCAGACAGCTATGGCAGCATCGACAATCTCTACACCGCCACGGTCTATGAAAAGGGCGCTGAGCTGATCCGTATGCTCAAGACGCTGATCGGCGACGAGGCTTTTGCAGCCGGAATGCAGATCTATTTCGAGCGCCATGATGGCGAAGCCACGACGATCGAGCATTTCTATAAATGTTTCGAAGAAGCGAGCGGCGAAGACCTCACTAATTTCCGTCGTTGGTATAGCCAGCCAGGAACGCCAACGATTTCTGCGAGTGAGATTTGGGACGAGGATAGCAACACGCTGACCGTGATGCTGACCCAGAGCAATCCAAAAACGCCGAGCAATGAGACACCGACGCCTCTGCCCATGCCGCTGCGTGTCGCAGCCTTCGCCCCGGATGGCGCCACGCTTGAGGATCTCACCCTGCTGATCGAGAGCTACGAAACCGTCTGGTCGGTAAAAAGCGAAACGGGACGTCCCTTCGTGTCCTTGAACCGAGGCTTCTCAGCCCCAATCCGATTGGACCACCAAATCGAAGACTCTCAACGCCTCGATCTGGCGCGTATGGACAATGACCCGTTTAACCAATGGGATGCCTTACAGGCCTTGGTGAGGAAGGATATTTTGGCCCTTGCTTATGGCGAGGCGTCGAAGCCGGACGCAAATGTCATCGCCGCGATCGCGGATGCCGTTCGCGCCAATATGAGTGATCCGGCTTTTGCAGCCCTACTCACACGTCTACCGGATGTTGGAGAGCTATTCCTGGAACATACGCCGGCCAACCCGGCAGCGCTCGCCGAGGCCCGTAAATCTTTGCAACAAGCCCTCGCCGCGGCTTTGTCCGACGATGCCGCAACCTATTTGACGAACCCGAGTCCCGCGCCATTCCAACCGGACGCCGAACAAGCTGGCACTCGCGCGCTGCGCAGCGCCTTTATCGCTCTGCTCGCAGCTTTGGGAGAGACATCCGACGCGACGCTCAAAGCGTTGTTCGATGCGGCTGGAAACATGACTGAGAGCCTCTCAACCCTGCGCGCGCTTTGCACTGCGAATGGGCCAAGCAAGGCTGATGCGATCAGCGCGTTTGAATCCAAATGGTCAGACAATGAGCTTGTCTTGGACAAATGGTTCGCGGTTCAAGCCGGAACTGGGACCGTGAGCGATATTGAGCACCTGTTGAAGCATCCTAAGTTCGATCTCGGCAATCCGAACCGCGTACGCTCTGTCATCGCGGTGTTTGCGATGCAGAACCTGGCCGAATTCCACACCGCCGATGGCTCAGGTTATGAGCTGGTCGCGGGCGTGATCAAACAAGCAGATCCGAAAAATCCAGCGCTCGCGGCGCGCCTCCTCACGGCATTTGAGCAATGGCGCTCACTCGAACCAAACACGAAAGAAAAGGCTGAGCAGACGCTGAAAGCTTTGCAGACCGGAGATTTGTCGAAGAACGCCTCAGATATTATCGGCCGTACGCTGAGCTAATCTGCTGCTGAATCCCAGAATCGTGCCATTGGTTAACCAAACCTGAACTTTCCGGATCGAAAGCTCAGGTTGAGCAAATGCGCCGAAAAAAGTGGCGCGACCAGAAAGGGACCGGCTGTGGCGCGTCAGAAGGTCAAAGTGGAGCAATCTAGGAGGAAGACGCGTGCGCGCCCTCGGTTGAGCCTTACCACGGCGCTCGGCCTGATCATCCTCGTCCAAGGCGTGGCCTTGGGCCTTAAAGCGTTTGACGATCAGCAAGACCTGCGCGCGTCAAAACGCGCCGAAACACCAGTCGAAGCTCAGGCGGTCGCTCAGAATGTTTCGGGCAAAATCGCAACCGCAGCTCAGACGCTTCAACTCGGCTACCAGGCCGGATGGAGTTCGAACCAGATCCAACGCGCGTACGGAGATATTGAAACTGTCGCCACGCTCGCAGACGCGCTGACGGCCCCGGATGGCAGTCGCCTTCGGGTGGCCGGTGAACGCGCTAGCGAGCTTTTAGCGACGGGCCAGCAAGCGGGTCTGACCGCCAACAATGACTTAATCATCGTCCATGACCCAGACTCCGGATCGTCGCATTTAGCGATTGCGTCCGCGAATAGTTTTCTCCCCGCCATACGCGGAGAGAGAACCCTGTCTATTGTCGATGGCCAGCGTAGCGACACCCAGCTTCTCTCGCCAACCCAAGCCATGGCCTGCGTCCCTGTTTCACGTGGCGCGCTTTCGGTCTGTATGAGCAAATCTTTCACGCTGATGTCGCGCTCTGCGATGATCGATCTGCTCGTCTATGCTCTACTACTACTGGGCCCATCCCTTGCAATCCTCGGCCTATTCAGACTGTTCGAACAAAACCGTCTCTCGTCTGAGGCCTTTGAAGGCGAAGCGACCCGCGCGGGGCGAATTCTGAAAACCGTCCTGCATCAATCGAAGGCTGGATTTTGGTCTTTGAACGAGAAAACAGCCATGTATCAGTTCAGCGCGGAAGCGGGCCGCTTGCTGGGTGCAGACGGAGAGCTTCAGCTTTCTCAACGGGAATTTCTGCGGCTCGTGCACGAAGATCATGTCGAAGCGGTTGAACAAGCGCTCGAAAACCTTCCAGAGCGCGGTTTCGTGCAACAAGTCTTCGCCAACAAAACGAAGACCGTTTGGTTGGATCTGCGCGCTCAACCCGATGAAGATGGCGGCGCGCTGAATGGCATCTTGCACGATGTGACGGAGACGAAGCTGGCTTTGGCGCGAACCCGGCAAGCTGAGAATCGTTTGAAGAGCGCCCTGGAAGGCTATTCTGGTCCTTTCGCTCTATGGGATGCCCGGAAACGTCTTATCTATTGGAACCGCGCCTTTCAGCGCGTCTTCGGCCTAGAACCAACCGTACGTGCGGGCATGGGCTATGACACGGTGATGCTGTCTCAAGCCGCAAATGTCATCGATCGCCGCCCCAGCGATGATCATGATCCTGCGGATATCGTCAAAATTCGTGACGGTGAGTGGTTCAAAATTGTCGAGCGCACGACCCAATCGGGCGGGATGATCACGCTCGGCATGGATGTCTCCAGCGATGTCCGTAACGAAGTTGAACTGACCAAGCAGCAAGGACGCTTGCGCAAGCTGGTCGCCGAGCTTGAACGCTCAGAAACGACTGCTGCAGAGCTGACGCGCAAGCTTAAAGAAGAAAAAGTGAATGCCGAACGCTCGGCCAATTCAAAGAGCGCCTTCCTCGCCAATATGAGCCACGAGCTGCGCACGCCTTTGAACGCGATCAATGGCTTCTCAGAGATCTTGATCGAGGAAATGTACGGACCGCTGGGGGATGAGCGCTACAAAACCTACGCTCAGGACATTCTGGATTCGGGCAAACACCTGCTGGAAATGATCACAGACATTCTCGATATGGCGAAAATTGAAGCCGGTAAGATGACTGTCGATCTTCAGCCCATCGATATTGTCGATCCAGTTGATGCCGCCGTCCGCATGATCCGTCGCCGCGCCGAAGATAAGAATATCAGCCTGCAAATGGTGGCCAATCCAGACTTGCCGATGGTCGAAGCGGATCACCGTGCTATTCGCCAGATGATCTTAAACCTGGTGTCTAATGCCCTGAAGTTCACCGACCCAGGCGGCGAGGTTCGGGTCACCGTGGATCAAAAAGAGAGCGAGCTTCGTGTCTCTGTACGCGACAACGGGATCGGCATACCACCAGATGCTCTGCCCCGTCTGGCGCAACCATTTGAGCAGGTCAGTGATACACGCGACCGCAACTATGACGGAACCGGCCTCGGCTTAGCCCTGACTAAATCTTTCGCAGAAATGCATGGTGGGCGCCTCACCATCGCCAGCAAACCAGGCCGCGGGACGCAGGTCAGCTTCTATCTCCCAGTCGCGCAAGCGCAATCGGCGAGTGAAACTTCCGTCGCTTAGGACGGATCGTTCAGCGCACTGATTGCGAACTCTGTCGCTTGCGCAGCACAGTTTGAAGCTGCCGCTCGCAACGCTCCTGCACGGTCGCGAGCAGAGCCGCTTTCCGCTTCTTGGCGGGCCGTGATTTCGGTCCGCGCGACCAAAGACCGATCTCGCGTCGAGATTAGGCTCACGGTCATCTCACAAGTTCCGGAATCGCCGCGAAGCCGTAAAACTTTGAGCTGAGATGCGAGCTCAAATGGCGCTAGAACGCCAAGCTCAGGCAAGACGGCGTGTCCTGCCTCACCTATCTCAAAACTGTTCACCATGGCGAGTTGGATCTGCCGCGTAGACGGGCCTGACCACTCCACTCCGCGGACAAGGCGCAGTCCGCCGTCCAACCCCTCACTGATCATGTTCTGACCGCTAATCAATCGCGGCGCTTCTGGCTCACGGACAATCAGATCTTCTTGCAAACCGGAATACAGCGTCTCAGCTTCGACACGGTAAAGCGCCTCCGGGGCTTCAGGCTCGGGCAGTACGGATACGCAAGCGGTCGCCAAACAGACCGATGCAGCAATGACTGGAAGCTTCATATTCATTAGCGTCGCTCCTCATACGGCAATGGATCACCAACGACCAAGCCTTGCGGGTTTTGTTCAAGTTCACGGGTGAGGCGATCAATCCGCGAGATGAGGACCCGGAGTTCCTGCGCCGCGAGGCTTGTCTGCTGGACCGTATCCGAAGCACCACCCTCAACGAGGAGCATGGCCGCCTCGACCGCTTTGCGGCTCTCGGTGAGCATATCGCTGGCGTCACCCGTGGCGCTGCTGAGCTCACCCACCAAGGCCTTCAACTCAGTATTCAAGCTCGACAATTCTAAGTCGACTGACTTGGCAACATTGGTCATATCCGCCGACGCGACCGCGAGATTGTCCCCGGCGCGTTCAAGTGAGGCGAGCGTCTCAATCGCCTGTGCAATCAGAACCTTATCGTCCTCTGACAGGGCTGAAGTAATGTCTCTCACATTGCCGAGGATTTCGCCCATAGCGACGATATTGTCATCGGTGAGAAGCGTGCTCAGCTGATCAATCGTCATCCCTGCTTGGCCAACGATTTCAGCACCGCCATTGAACAAGGCCGCGAGCGGAGTCTCGCCGGCTTTGATTACGGGGACATCTTCATAGGGCGCGGGCAAGAGCGGCCCGGCATCATCGCTGCCAGCGTTAATTTGAATGAAGGTCACACCGGTGATCCCGGCAAAATCAATAATCGCCGTGGAGTCGGTTTTCACGGGCGTCGTACGGTCGACGCGAAGGCGCGCCCGCACCATCGATGCGTCGCGGCGGTCAATGCGAACAGTTTCCACCTCACCGACTTTGATCCCGATATAGCGGACGGACGCCCCCTCTTCGAGCGTGACCGGTCCCGGAAAGACGACGTCATAAATCGAATAGTCGCGATTGAACTGCGAAGAGCCGAGCCAAAGGGCAAATCCAATCACAGCGGCAGCGGCCATCAAAACGAAGGCTCCGATCAGCGCATAGTTCGCACGTGTTTCCATTATCCGGCTCCCATAATTGCGCCGCGGCCTCTCGGTCCCCCAAAATATTCCTGAATCCAAGGATGGGGTTTACGTCTCAATTCATCCATCGTGCCAATTGCCAGGATGCGCTTCTCCCCCAGCACCGCGATCCGGTCACATGTGACGGCCAGCGTATCAACATCATGCGTCACCAAAAACACGGTGAGGCCGAGTGATTTTTGCAAATCTCGGATCAATTGGTCAAATCCAGCGGCCGTAATCGGGTCAAGGCCGGCAGTTGGCTCGTCGAGAAATAGAAGCGGTGGATCAAGCGCCAAAGCGCGAGCCAAAGCAGCGCGTTTACGCATCCCACCAGAGAGATCAGACGGATATTTGCGCCCGGCCCAGGTCTCTAGCCCCGACATGCGGATCTTCTGATCTGCGAGTTCTTTCATCAGAGGCAGGGGCAGATCTGTATGCTCTTTCATTGGCACCATCACGTTCTCGCGCACTGTTAGGTTCGAGAACAAAGCCCCATCCTGGAACATGATGCCCCAGAGCCGTTGCAAGGCCGCATGATCCGCCGATTGCAAGTGGATCACGTCTTCCCCGAACACGTGAACCTCGCCTGCTGAGGGCTGTTTCAGGCCGATAATAGCGCGCAAGAGAACCGACTTGCCTGCCCCTGACGGACCAATCACGCCCAGGACCTCGCCTTTGCGCATGTCCAAGTCGAGATGCTCATGCACGATATGGGTATCGTAAGCGGTCCTCAAACCGCGAACTTTAATCGCTAGCTCGGTCACAGGCCCATCTCCATGTAGAAAATGGCGAACAGCGCATCGATGACGATAATTGCAAACAACGCCTGTACGACGGATTTCGTCGTATGGTGCCCGAGCGATTGAACGCTGCCCCCGACTTCCAAACCTTGGCGGCAGCCGATCAATGCGATCGCGAGGCCAAAGATCGGGGCTTTCGACATCCCGATCCAGAACTGATTAATCGGCACATTGTCCTGAAGGCGGTTGAAGAAGACGGTTGGGTTGATGTCGAGCACCAGCCAACCAACAGCCATGCCCCCGGCGATCGCGGTCAGCATACCAATAAAGGTCAGCACCGGCACCATAATCATCATGGCAAGCACGCGCGGCGCGACAATCACTTGCATGGGATCGAGCCCGAGAGTCTGCATCGCATCAACCTCTTGGCGCATTTTCATCGCACCAATTTGCGCCGTGAACGCAGAGTTCGTGCGCCCCGCAATGATGATCGCAACAAGAACGCCGCCCAATTCGCGTAAGACCCCAAACCCAACCAGCTCGACGACAAAGATCGTTGCTCCGAATTGAGAGAGCGTCGTCGCGCCGATGAACGCGACCACCATGCCAACAAAGAAACTTAAGAACGCAATGATTGGAACCGCATCGAGCCCGGCATCTTCCATCACCGCGACCAGCGCCGTCCACCGCATCTTAGCTGGGCGCAGGATCGCCGCCGAAAGCGCGACCAACGTCCCGCCAAGGAAAGACAGGGTTTCTAGAGACTCATGCCATAAATGCTCGGCGCCCCGGCCCGTGCGCTCCAACAGATCGACAAACCCATGCCCCTCTTCATGAACCGGCGGAGCATGCTCTTCCTGAGTGGCAAGCACCCGCGCCTGATGCAGCAAATCCAGGGCTTCGGGCTCGGCGCCAATAATCTCTGGCGAGGACGGCGCAAAGCTTCGAAGGGCGCGGTCCGCCAAGTAGGCGCCCGTCGTGTCCATTCTTTCCAGCTCGCTGAGGTCCAGCTCAGCAAGCGCATCAGAGCCGTGCGCGTCAGACAGGTGCTTTAGCTGCCCATCGAGTTTTCCGAGCGCTGTAACCACCCAAGCGCCGCGCAGCACTAGCCGCGGACGCGCCCCTCCAAGATACTCAAAAGAGGGCGAAAAAGATGGATCGCTCGATTTCGACACTATTTACCTTAACCCACCAGCGTTTAAGACAGCCCCCAAAGCGTCATTCAAATTTTACCATTCCGGCAAAGACTTCATCCATGCGCCAGATGACCATCACCCCTGTGTCTTCGCCGTTAAAAGCGGCCTTTGCAATCTCTCGCGGCTCGAAAACCACGGCCGAAACGGTCCTGGTCGAGATCCGCGAAGGCGAGCATGTCGGGCGCGGGGAATGCGTTCCTTATGCGCGATACAAGGAAAGCCGGGTCAGCGTCGTCGCGCAACTCTCTGGTATCGAACGCGATATCCAAGAGGGACTCACCCGTCAGGACTTGCAAAGGCGTCTCCCGGCAGGGGCCGCGAAATGCGCCGCCGATTGTGCGCTTTGGGACCTGGAATCCAAGCTCACGGGCACGCCCGTCTGGGAGCTTGCGGGCCTGCCAGAGCCGAAGCCTCTCCCAACCACGATGACGATTAGTTTGGATGAGCCCGAGGTCATGGCCGAGGCCGCGAAGGCAACCCACGCCAAAATTCTAAAACTCAAGCTGGGCGGGCCGGATGACATTGTCCGCGTCGAAGCCGTGCGCCGAGCGAGACCGGACGCGAAACTCGTACTTGATGGCAATGAAGGGCTCGATCCTGCCGAGTTTCCAACTCTGGCGGCAAAAGCTGCAGATCTTGGTGTGGTGCTGATTGAGCAACCTTTTCCAGCAGGCGACGATGACGCTCTTACCCGTCGCCCCGGCCACGTCGCAATCTGCGCAGATGAAAGCATGCACACGCGCGGCGACGTGCAAGCCCTCGCCAAAAAATATGATGCGATCAATATCAAGCTCGACAAAGCGGGCGGCCTGACCGAGGGCCTGCGGATTATGAAAGAAGCCAAACGCTGCGGCATGAGCACAATGGTCGGCTGTATGGTCGCGGGATCGATCAGCATGGCGCCTGCGATTTTACTCGGACAGGAAGCCGATTTGATTGATTTGGACGGCCCGCTCTGGCTGGAAAAAGATGTCCCACACAAGCTGCGATACCATGATGGCACCGTCTCTCCGCCAAGCCGAGAGCTTTGGGGTTAAACGCGAATTCTATTTCTCAAATCGCAAGAATCGGATGGCTATCGTCGAAGAATGTACCCAGGCAGGGTCTGCCTTAGAATAGAGGAATGGTCCTTATGAGCGGTTTTGCGAACACCCCAGAGCCCCCTTATTACGCGGTCATCTTCACGAGTACGCTCGGAGATGACGACAATGGCTATGATGCGATGGGTCAGGCCATGGTGGACCTGGCCCAGCACCAACCTGGCTTCCTCGGCATCGAAACCACGCGCGGCGCTGATGGGCTCGGTATGACAGTGTCATATTGGAAAGATGAGGCCAGCATTCAGGCCTGGAAAGCGCAGTCTCAACACATGCTGGCGCAGAAGAATGGCATTGAACGATGGTATTCCCACTATGAGCTTCGCGTCGCCAAAATCGAACGCGCTTATAGCGGTCCATACGGACGCAGCGTCGGCTAGATCGGGTCCGCCGTGATCACATAATCAGACCCATGCGCCAAACCCTTCTCGGTCGCGATCAGGGCCAATGCCTCATTGCGCAAAGCTTCGCCCCAGTCTGAAAGCGCTTGCGCTGCGTTTCGATCTCGAACGCGTTTGAGTGCAGCGAGGCTGAGGTCAATCTGTGTACGGACAAACCGTTCTTTGTAGCGTGTCGGAAAGTGTTTGATGCCGCGCGGTTTGAATCCAGATCGGGTTAACTGATCGAGCACCCAGGCCGATGGATACTAGCGATATGGCAGCTCACCAGATAGGAGCAAGCAAGCATCACGAAAGCGGCCAATTTGCCAGACCAAACGCCCCGCTTCTGTCGAAGGCTCATTCTCCGGCACATATGGCTCCGCGCCCGTGATATAGAGGACCTTCCCCGTCACAGGGCGTAGGCGCGCAAACAAATTGGGTTGGAAGTAAGGCGCAAACCCTTCAACCGCGCCGAGCAAATAGTCCGCCAAGACCGTATCGTAGACCTCGCGTTTCAACAGATCGGCTTTCGCCCAATTGCCGAGCAGAATTTGATCTTGGGGTCGGCGGAGACCATCGGTCGCCTCACGCATCCTCTCCGCGTCTCGCGGCGCACCCGTAACAGCCGTCCATCGCGCCGTGTCGAGCTGTGCCACCAAGCTCAGCGAATGCACCCCAGATCCGGCATCCAAAAAAGATCCCCAGGGACGTTGATCTTGTTCGTCCTCGATGTGTGAGAAGAACTTAGATGGCCGAACTTTTTTTACAGGGCGTGTCATTCGGCCGACGGCTCCACGCGGGCCGGTTCTGTTGTGTTTGGCCGCGAGTCCGTGCGCCAGAGAAACAGGCCTAATCCGATCAATCCAAATTGCACCAGAATGCGGATCGATGCCGCGACCGGAACCTCAAAGACAGGGTCTGGCCGAAAGAAATCCCAGACGTGAAGCGGCAAGAAACCGACACACAGTATCGCAAAACAGAGACCGGCGACCGCTCTTAATTTTGGAACTAAAATCGCGGCTCCAATCGCGATCTCGATCACACCGGACGCGTAAACCACCGCCAGTTTTGGAAACATATATGGGACGATTTGAAAGAAGAATTCCGGTGTCACCAGATGCGCAACGCCGCCTACAAGCATCCAAAGCGCAATGATAGAGATCGCAAAAATACGCATAGAGACTCTCCGGTAATCTTGATCAGCGTTAGACGGCCGACGTGACATCCCGTGTAGCGACGTCATTCGCAATCGCAAAGCCACCAGAGTGATTTGAGCAACTTATATCTCGTTCAAATTCATGGCATATTGGACTTGAAAGAATGCATTCGATCAGAGGGGCGTTTCATGCTCGATCTCATTATCAGCGGACTCTTTTTGGCAAATGCGATCTTGTACGGATTGGGGTTTGTCGCGTTTTATCTTCGTCGGGACGTGTTCGCCAAAGTTGTTGTTCCCATCCAAGCTGATCGCATAAATTCAGCGTATGAAGCGGTGATAGAGTCAGGGCGCTTCATGGGCGGCTTTAATTTTGCGCTATCCGCATAGAATATCGCTTTGTTCTTCAATGTCGGAGGTCTCGAAACACCGGCTCAACTATCTCTTATTCTGGCGTTCAACGCATTGGCGCACGGGTCGCAATTTTTTGGAAATGTTCCGATGGCGCTTAAAAATATGCGGGGCGGCGGACTCTGGAATGTGTTCAAGGGCGTGATGTTGCAGATTTTTGTGTTCGACTTTGTTTTGATGGTCGGGAATTTCTGGATGGCCCTAGCGCTCTTGGTTTAGATCCGCCGTCAGATCGATAAGCGCCGCTAGGCGTCCGTCAGAGCCTGCTGAACACTTGCGCGATAAGACCGGCTCGCTTGCTGCTCACTGCCATCCTCGAGCACGATAGAGGCGCTTCCATCTCCATTTGGGTGCAGAGCCTTGATATCGGATTTGTGCACGATGCAGGACCGGTGAATACGGATATGATTCTGCCCCGCCGCTGCGAGGAGCTGCTCCAGGTCTGACAGCGTCATCCGAACCAGGAGTTCTTTATTCGCAAGTTGGATCTCGACATAATTCGCCGCCGATTTCGCCAGACGCACATCCTCCGCATCCACAACATAAATCCGCCCCCCAGATGTGAGCGTCAGACGCCCGCTTTCCTTCGCCTCGGCCTGACGGCCTTCTTTATTGAGGCGTTGCCGGGCGACAAAACGGCCAAACCAAAAAATCGAGGTCAGTAGCAGGAACGT
Source organism: Henriciella sp. (assembly GCA_013213785.1). Classification (GTDB taxonomy): domain Bacteria; phylum Pseudomonadota; class Alphaproteobacteria; order Caulobacterales; family Hyphomonadaceae; genus Henriciella. The sequence continues at coordinate 343,156 of JABSPZ010000007.1, forward strand.
ATAAGCGTCTTTCTGTAGCTCATAGAACCAGATGAGGGGCTGATCGAGCCCGAAAACATAGGGTCCATCAAAGAGGATCGGCCATCCGGTCTTCCGAAGGGCAACCATGGCAAGGACGTGAAGCGTTCCAAAGATCAGAAAACCGATCGCGAACCCAAAAACGGATCTCTTCCAGGACTCTGTCGTCAGCGGAAACCGCGTCAGCAATGCCGGAACAATCAAGGCCAGCAACGCGACGATGATATGACTGGTCAGTTGGGTGAACCAAAACACGAGCGCGGGCTCGCTGCTCCCGGTTCGGACGGCATCAATTTGTGTGGACGTAGAAAGCGTGATCCAGGACAGGAATGTGAACGCAAGAACCAGTTTGTAGCTGGTCCGGTCGGCCTGCTTTTCAGCCGCAATATCCTCAGAGATCACACTCATAGTTTGCCTATGCCGTGTCTTGAATGAAGTTCGCAAGTAGGCCCTATCTGAATTTCATCCCAGCCTGCTGTATTTCGTCCCAAACGCGCTCCATTCATCCCACCCACCTGTCACAGACCCCATTTGGGATGACGGGAAACGCCCGGCTGTCGATAGTTATCAGATCGAAAAGGAGACCGCCAAATGTCGTCAGTTCAACAGCGCCGTTATGATCTAGATTGGTTGCGCATCCTCGCGTTCGGACTTCTGATTTTTTATCATATAGGGATGTTCTTTGTGAGCTGGGACTTTCACGTGAAGAGCGTTCACTCGGGCCCGGTCATCGAACCGGCGATGAAGCTGGTCAATCCATGGCGTATGACGGTCTTGTTTCTGATCTCCGGGGTCGCTTTGCGGTTTGCAATGGACAAAGCCCCCCTCGGTCATTTTGCGTGGGCCCGGTTCTGGAGACTCTTCCTACCTCTGGTCTTTGGCGTGCTTGTCATTGTGGCGCCGCAGTCTTGGTTGGAACTGTTGGAAAAAGGGGAAACCCAAGCCGGCTTTTTGTTCTTTTACGGGGACTACCTCTCCGCCAGCACGGACTATTCCATCATACTGCCGACCTGGAACCACCTTTGGTATGTCGCCTATCTGATCATTTACACGTTCATATTGATCGCGCTTTACCCCCTCGTGACGCGGCTTTCGCGCGCCATCGGTCCTCTTACGTCTCGCTCACCGCTGCTGTTTCTTGCGGTTGCCCTTGTGCCCGTTGTCCTCTTCGCCCTGCACGATCTCTGGCTGGAAGATGTGTTCCCTTCGACGCATGCGCTGGTCGATGATTGGGGAAATCACGCACTCTATTTCCCGTTCTTGCTGATCGCATTTCTGGCGGCAAAGTCAGAGCGCATCTGGGCAATCATGGACCGGTTCTACAAACCAGCGATTGTTCTCGCTATAACACTCGCGGCTTGGCAGCTTTTTGTGTGGTCGCTGAGTGAAGCCGACATTGCTGATGTTCCATTCCTCGAGCTCATCGCGCTAGTCCACATGATGGTCGAGCCCATCTATGCCTGGGCATGCATCCTGGTCGCGTTTGGTCTGGTTCGACGTTTTGCAAACCGGCCCAGCAAAGCGCTCAGCTATATGACCGAAGCGATTTTCCCATGGTATATTTTGCATCAGACCTTCATCGTGATCTTCGGGTTTTGGCTGACGCGCCAGGGGCTCTCACCGATGCTGGAATTTGGACTGATAACGGTACTGACGTTCGCCAGTTGCCACTTGGTCCACGAATACATCATCCGCAGATCTGGGGTCTTACGCCCGCTATTTGGTTTGAAGGCACGTGACAGCGCGAAGGACCGCTTGATTTCTAGGGCAGCGACGGGATCAGCCTAAACAGGCACGGTGCACTGACATGGCCGCCTGCAAGTTGGGACAATGACCCCAGATATTGTTCCAGCTTCTGTTCCTTGCTTAGTTGGGCTGGGAAGCGAGGAGGCAGCCATGACCGATTTCGAAATCGTCAATCAGATTACGGATACGATGAGCTTATTTCTGCAGGGGTTCGGTTTGTTGAGCTCTGTGATTTTTGCCTACATCACCGGCGCATTTTATTTTCTCCACCGCGCCCCGTTCTTCACAAAGCTTGTCTCGTTTCTGTTCCTCGTGTTCGCGGCGACCTTCATCCTGATCAATATGCTTGGCGCGTTTTATCACTATATGGCGCTGGCCGATCAGGTGGATCAACAAGTCGCTCAGGGGTCCGTTTCGCTGCTGATTGAGGCGGTTCAAACAGGGCGGACACGCCCTATGGCCATCGGTGGCTTATGGACCGTTGGACCCGTGATTATGGGAACGCTGGCAATGTGCTTTTGGATGACCTTCTTCTGGGCCCCTCCAAAATCCGAGAAGTCAGATACAGATTCAGAGAGCTAAACCTGCTTCAGCGTGAGCGTCCGAAAACGCCTGCCGATTCAATTGGTCATCGCAACACACGCATTTAATCGCTCAGCTGGGGTCTCAAAGTCCAGTGTTTTTCTCGGGCGTTCGTTCAGTGATCTGGCGATCTTGTTGAGCTCGCCTTGAGTGAACTTTGATAGATCTGTTCCTTTGGGAAGGTACTGTCGCAGGAGACGGTTCGTGTTTTCGTTGGTGCCGCGCTGCCAAGGGCTTTGCGGATCGCAGAAATAGACGTCGATATTGGTCTCCATGGTGAACCGCCGATGGTCTGCGAGTTCATGGCCTCTATCCCAGGTCAGTGACTTATAGAGCTCGCTCGGCAGTCGCCTGGACTGTTTGATCAATGCATTGACGACGGTTTCGGTATGACGACCGGAGAGCTTGGCCAGCATCACATAGCGCGAGTGACGTTCGACCAGTGTGGCGACAAAGCTATTGTTTGGCCCGCAGATCAGGTCTCCCTCCCAGTGCCCCGGCACTGCGCGGTCTTCGACTGAAGCTGGGCGTTCACTGATCGACACAGCGCCCTTGATCTGCCCACGTGGGTCTTTGTTCACCTTCTTGTACCGCGAGCCTCTGAGCTGACGTTTTGATCGTAGATACTGAACCAGCTCTTTCTTTAGAGCCCCGCGCGCCTGAACATACAGGCTCTTATAGATCGTCTCATGTGACACGTGCATCGCCTCTTGGGCCGGGTATCTGCGCTTTAGCCAACCAGCAATTTGCTCTGGTGACCAATCGCGCTTCAACTTGAAAATAACAGCTTGCCGCAATCGACCATTGAGCACCAGCTTGCAGCGCTTAGGGCGCAAGGCCTGCTTCCAAGCGCGTTTGTCTGCTAGCACCGCACGATACCGACGCCGGCCACCATTGCGTCTGATCTCACGGCTAATTGTGGAAGGAGATCGACCGAGTGCGCGCGCAATCGCCCGTACGGTTTGGCCAGCAACCAAACCTCGGGAGATCTCTTCGCGCCCTGCTAGCGTCAATGCCGAAGGAGCCCGCTTGCGCTCAACTGGAGTGTACCCGCCAGTTGACCGGATGTGCTTGAAAATGCTCGACGATGGCTTGCCAAACACACGCCCGATCGACTTCATCTGCTCGCCGCGTCGCCATCGCTCCCACAGCTCAGCCTTTTGAGCCGGTGTAAATCCAACCCGTACGTATTTCTTCCTCATAGATCATGCTCCACATACTCTAACTAAAGTATGTGTTGCGACGACCCATTGAGATCACAGCCACAGAACAGTCACTCACCCTACCCTCAATCCGACCCACTCCGGCGCCCGATATGCTTATCCCCATCTCCTCCTGATGAGAGGCTTGTCCGGATCGGCTGGATTGAGGGGGAGAGTGGCGGTCTGGTGGCTGGGCTTGGGGCTCCGAACCCCTTTTGCTTGGTGCCAGCCGGGGGAGCTCAGCCCGTCTGTCCGATGACAGGCGGCGAGGGTCGAACCTGTAAGAGCAATCCCCCCGGAGTTGCCTCGGACATTGTGATCCGAGGGACCAAAGTTGAAAACATGCCGCCATGGGCGCGCTTTGACCAAGCGCTATAAGGCCGCCTCGAGAGAGCGGCAGTTCGCTTCGCGTTTGTTCCAAGCGCGCCCAGTCTCTTATCGCCAGACGCCGACGGGCGGTCTGGGTGTTGGTGCTGGGATAATGGCTTAGATTGCGTCTTCCTCGACCGCGGAGCGGTCTGAGGACCAAACTCGACATCCTGCAAAGATGAGACGCATTTGGAGATGGGCCCGCAGACAGCCTGAGGCTGTCGAGGGTGACGTCCAGAACGTGACGGATTGGATTTTATAACAGTACAAATATATAATAAAAACAATACTCTATAGATTTCTCCGCGCGCCTATGCTAAATCGAATTCGGAGAGAAGTTTGGAGAGCCGCTATGCGCACCCTTATCGTTTCGGGACTTTTATTTGCGGGGCTGAGCGCCTGCGCGGTTGCGCCGAAGGATCACGCCGCCGAGGTTCATCAGGATCATGCGCATGTGCACGGAGATGGCTGCGGGCATGCGCGGGTCTGGCACAATGATCACTGGGATTATCTGCACGATGGGCATCTGCATTTTGTCCATGGCGATCATGTTGATGAACATGTTCTAGACGTCAGCGAAACCAACCCGGATGGCGAGGCGCCTATGGATCCGGCGGCGCATGCTGATCATATGCACGGCGCCGATGACGGGCACCTGATGATCCGTCACGGGGATCACATGGACTATATCCATGACGGCCACTTGCACCATGTTCACGGCGATCATGTCGATGATCATGGACCGGTGACGATTGAAGCGAACGGCTAAGCCGTGCCCCTAAAATTAAGGATTGGTTTGGCCGGGCCTTATGCGTCCGGCCAAAGAACTTCTGGGTTCTTCATCGTCTTGATCTCGAGAACATTATTGTTCGGGTCGGCGATGAAGAAGGTTTCCTGCTCATACTTACCGCCTTCGAACCGGCGATAAGGATCATCAATATAGGTGAGGCCCGCAGCAGCGATCCGGTCTTTGACAGCGTCAAAGTCTTCTTGCGTGAGATGGATACCAAAGTGAGGGACCAAGACTGCGCCCATGTCGACGTCGTGACGGACGTTTGGGAGTTGCTCTTCGCTCTGGTGAAGCGTCAGCTCATTGCCCCAAAAGTTCACGTCGACCCAGCGACCAACCTCGCGATTGCCCAGCTTACACCCGAGGACGTCGGTATAGAATTTGACCGTCGTTTCGAGATCACCCGCCGGAATCGCCAAATGAAGGACAGCAGACATGAAATTTCCCCTATTGGTCATATTTGCAACTAAATAACCAACTTATGGAGAGTCTGGGAAGGAAAATTCCTCAGGCGAGTGCTAATTTGTAATTTCGTCTCGTGACACGTGGATCGATGCGCATGGTCTTAAATGCGTTGCCATCAATCGCATCGAGGAAGGCGTCGGCGCGTCTTTTATCGGAGGGCAGCATCATGAGATACACGTCGAGCGCATCCTGAAGGCGCAGGAGTGAGAAGGTTCGCGCCGCCATCATGCCGCTATGCCCGCCTGTGGTAAACGGCACCATGCCGAGCCCGCGCGGAACTTCGGATTGTGGCTCCGCGGTGCGCGCCCACTCGCTGAAGAGTTTGCTGGTCTCGGTAAGGACCGGCAGGTGTTCTTGGAGGGCGACTTTCAGGATCGGCAAAAGAGTGACCGGCAGGTCGTCTTTGGGCACCAGATCCCCAGTTTTGCCTTCTCCGGCGATGACGCGTTCAACATACTCGGCCACCTTCGGGGCGGTGCGCTTCATATGCTCACCGGTGAATTTGTCCCGGTACTGGTGCGCGTAGAGCGGCCCGATCAAGGCGAAGTCGGCATAGCTCGCACGCGTTCCAAGGAGATAAGGAAGGGTTTCGAGGTGCGCGGAAAGATCTGCGAGGAATTGTTCATACGCTTTCTCTACGCCTGGGATTGTTTCAGGTGTGATGCCTAGCATGGGAACAAAACTACGGAACCGCTGGCCAACCGCTTTACCCGCCTCATACTTTTCTTCGGGCGTGCCATCTGGCGCAGAGTTTTTCCCAAACTCGCCATAGATCCACTCTTCATTGTGGTTCCAGCGATAGTGCATCGCCGGCAGGGTCATCCACTCGTCTGCAAACAGTTGCAGCAAATAGGTGACCATGCGTTGCAAGGGCGTCTCCGGGATCGCCTTCACGCCGGAATTGCTGGCCTCAAAATGCGCGATGATATCGGAGGTATCCTGAACAAACTCTCCGGATTCTGTCTTCAAGACCGGAATCACGGGCCACCCAATATTGGCGATGATTTCAGACTTCATGATCTCTGGCGTTGGTGCGATTTCTTCGAAAGAGATATCTCGCCAGCGCAGATAGGCGCGGGCCTTTCCGCTGAAATAGCTCATATCGCTGCCAAAGAGTGTGTTTCCGCTCATTCCTGTTTTTCCTTCGCCGTGCCGGGCCCATTGCTAAGGACCAAAAAAAGTCACGTCCGGCAACTAACAAGTTTCCCAGAATCGAGATTTCGTTAACCCAATCGCGCCATTCCCATGAACATTGCAGATAAGACAGCGGCGCGTCACGTTTCCGCCCGATTCTCCGCAGATAGAACAACGAGCTTTTCATAAGGTGGTGACGACCGCCAATCAGAAGGATGAGAGACGCTTATGGAGTCACAAGCGCTAGGCGAGGTTCACTCCCAAGGGGCCTTTTCCATGTTTGAATTGATCATGGCAGCTGACCCAGTGGTCAAAGCTGTTTTGATCGCGTTGATTATTGCCAGTATTTGGTCCTGGGCTGTCACAGCGGAGAAATTCTTCGCCATTGGAGGTGCCCGCAAAAAGGCAAATGAGTTCGAAGAAGCGTTCTGGAATGGTCGCACGGACGACTATGAAATGCGCCCGGGTCAAGCGCCAGATAATGCGGGCGCACGTCTCTTCGCTGCGATCTCCCGGGAATGGCGCGATGCGAAAAGCGTTTCCCCAAATGAGCATGGCGCCTTGGTGGCGCGTGCAGAGCGATCGCTGCGCGCCACTGTAGACCGCGAAGTTGGATCGATATCGAATGGGATCGGTGCCCTCGCCACGATTGGCTCATCGTCGGTTTACATCGGTCTGTTCGGAACTGTTTGGGGCATTATGAATGCCTTTTTGAACATCAGTGCTCAGGAAGATACCAGCCTCGCCGTTGTTGGTGGTCCGATCGCGGAAGCTTTGTTCGCGACAGGACTTGGTCTGATCGCTGCGATCCCGGCCGTTATTTTCTACAATAAGTTCTCTGGCGACCTTAACCGCTACGCCGACACACTGGATGCGTTCAGCCAAGATCTATTGGTGCGTTTATCGCGCCGCGCCAGCGATGGGCCTGTCTAATGGCGGCGCCGCTTAGATCTGGCGGTGGGCGCGGACGACGCACCTTCAATGCCGAAATCAACGTGACTCCCATGGTGGATGTCATGCTGGTGCTTTTAATCATCTTCATGATCACAGCAACAGCATTGCAGCGCGGTGTGGAGGTGAATCTGCCAAAGGCGGCGACAAGTAATCTAAGTGTGCCTAAAACAACGCCCCTCTTGGTGACAGTTACCGCGGACGCGAAGGTCTTTCTTTCTGAGACAGAGATTGAGGTCGGCGAGCTAACAACCAAGCTCCTGGCAATCGCGGAAGAAGGGTATGAAGAGCGGATCTTCCTGCAGGGCGACACGGATGCGGCGTATGGCGCGGTCCTTGGTGTCATGACCCAGATGAAAAATGCGGGCTTCACCAATATCGCGCTTGTAACCGATCCGAAGGCGCGTGCGGAGCGCGAGGGCTAAGAGATGCTGCGCGGCTTGCCTGCTTCAATTGTTGTGCACGCTGCCGTTTTCGGCGCGTCTTATGTCACGTTTCCGTATTGGGGCGTGGAAAGCCGCGCCTATGTGGTCGAGGCGGTGGACGTCAATTTCGCAGAGCTTGGCGAGATTACCAATATCGCGCCGCTGATCGAGCAGGAGGCCGAGGACCCCCAAGAGGCGGCGCCGGAAGAACCGGAAGAAGAAGTTCCTGAAGAGCCCATCGAGGAAGAGTTACCTGAGGCTGAACAAGATGTTTCAAACGAAACACCGGAACCGGTCGAAGAAGAACCGGAAGATGTTCTGCCTGATTTTGAACAGGACGAACCGGAGAAACAGGAAGAAGAGCCTGAGCCCGAGCCGGAACCAGAGCGGGATACAAGACCGCAGCCGCCTAAGGATCCGCTCGCGGATTTCCTGAATCAAAGTGAAACCACTTTTAAGAGTGAAATAAAAACACGGCGTGAGCGGCCGGAGCCGCGCCCCGTGCCACAGGATCCACCGCAAACGGCTCTGAAAGACGCCCCTAAACCGGCTGAGACACGCAATCGACGCGGTTCTGGCGAGCGGAACGGGAATACGGCACGCCTGGAAGCGCTTATCAGTTCGAGGATCCGCAATGAGTGTTGGGCCGGGGTCGACGATTTGCCCAATCCTGAACGGTACAATGTTCAGATGAAGGTTCTACTGAACGAGAACGGGACGCTTGCCGATTTAGAAGTGGTGGACCCAAAGGGACGGCAAAGTTCGTACATGGGCGTCGCGGTGGATCGTGCAACGCGGGCGGTCGGCAAATGCGCGCCTTTTAAGCTGCCTGCAGATGATTATGAAATTTGGAAAGAAATAAATGTCTACCTTGGACTGGGTTATACCAGTAGGTGAGTCGGAAACCGGGAGTTATGCAATGCTGAAACGATTAATATGTGCTGCTTTTGTCGGGCTTCTGGGCTCCTTGTCCGTCGCGACGGCCCAATTGGAAGTCGTCGTCGATCGCGCGGATCTGAAACCGACGCCGCTCGCAATTCCTAATTTTGAAGCGATCGGAGTCGATGCGGAAACCTCGCAATTGATCAGTGATGTTATCCGATCTGATCTGGAATCGACTGGCTTGTTCACGATCTCGCCGGAAGAGGCCTACATTCAAACCGATCTCAACATTGAAGTCGCGCCGCGCTTTGCGGATTGGAAAATCATCCAATCTGATGCGCTGGTCGTCGGGACTGTCGAGCAAATCACGCGGGATGGGAACGATCTGATCCGCGGCTCCGTTCGGATGTGGGATGTTTATGGCGAAGAGCTGATGCGTTTCGAAGATTCTGCTGGCCGACAAGTTTCAGGTCGACGGTTTACGACCACGCCAGAAGATGCGCGCCGGATCGCGCACAAAATTGCAGATGCTATCTACACCCGCCTGACTGGCGAGGATGGTTATTTCGATACGCGTATCGTCTATATCGCTGAGACAGGCCCTAAGAATGCCCGGGTGAAACGCCTCGCGATCATGGATGCTGACGGCGCTAACGTGAAGTATCTCACCAGCGGCGCATTCACCGTCCTGACGCCGCGCTTTTCACCAGAAGCCCAGCAAATCACTTACATGTCTTATGAGGGCGGTATTCCGCGCGTTTATCTGTACGACCTACGCCGCGCGCGTCAGGAGGTTTTGGGCAATTTCCGCAGCATGACCTTTGCGCCGCGTTTCTCTCGCGATGGGAATTCTGTTCTTTTGACCCAAGCGACAAATGGCAATTCCGATGTCTACATTATGGATCTTCAAACCCGACAAAGCCGCCGCCTGACGGACCATCCAGCGATTGATACATCGCCGTCTATGTCCCCTGATGGACGCCAAATCGTGTTCAACTCTGATCGCGGTGGTAGCCCTCAGCTTTACATTATGAACACAGACGGATCGCCGCGAACGTGTCCATCTGGAGGACGCGATGTGGCTTGCCGAATCACCTTTGGAACCGGGCGCTATTCAACGCCGGTCTGGAGTCCGCGCGGTGATTTGATTGCCTTTACCAAGCAAACGCAGGGGAAATTCCATATTGGTGTTATTGGGATTGACGGTCGCGGTGAACGCTTGCTGAGCCAATCCTATCTGGATGAAGGTCCCGATTGGTCGCCGAACGGCCGAGTTATCACGTTTTTCCGTGAAGCCTTCCCAGGCGCATCGCCAACTCTTTGGTCGGTTGATCTGACCGGACGCAATTTGCGCCCACTTCCGACTCCGACAGATGCTTCAGACCCAGCATGGTCACCGCTGCTCGAATAGTGTAAGGAAATTATTGGGAATTCTGAAATCTCAGTAATCTTTCCCAAATGAGAAAAAATTGGCGTATACGGTGACACGAAGTTGACAAATACCCCGCCTAATGCACGTGGTGTGCGCGTAAGCAAGGAGAGACCTAAATGCGTAAGCTTATGATGACATCTGCGTCAATCGCCGTCTTTATCGGTGTCGCAGCATGTTCTTCTACCCCAGAACCAGAACCGGTAGTTGTGGACGAACCCGAAGAAGTCGTGGTCGTTGAAGAACCCGAAGTAGTCGTAACAGAGACATTGCCGCCTGTTCCAACAGGCCCTGTCAAAGGCTCCCTCGAAGATTTCCAAGTCAATGTTGGTGATCGCGTCTATTTCGACCTCGATCAGTATCGCCTCGCCGCGGACGCACAAGCGATCCTTCAGCGTCAGGCTGCATGGCTATCATCCTACCCGAACGTGAACATCCTCGTTGCAGGTAACTGCGATGAGCGTGGAACACGTGAATACAACCTGGCACTCGGCGAGCGCCGTGCCTCTGTTGTGAAAAATTACCTGGTTGACCTCGGTGTTGACCCAGCGCGCATCCAAACCGTTTCTTACGGTAAAGAGCGTCCGATCGCTCTCGGATCTAACGATGATTCTTGGGCCCAGAACCGGAACGGGTTCACACAGTTGATTTCAGGCGCAGTCGGCTAAGCCAAATGCAATTAACGAAATAGAATTGGCCGGGCGTCACATTTTGGCCCCGGCCTTTTCATATCTGAATCGCATTGCCCTGAATTGCTGAAGTGGAGCCCGTGTAAGATGCTGCGTTATTCTCTGGTTTTAGTCTTGGTTTTCACAGCGTTCGCGATGGCGCCATCCAGCGACGCGCAGCGGCGACAGGCTGAAATTATCCAGGGCACGACAAGCGGCGAGCTTGCAGCGACAGTCGAAGATTTACGAGTCAGCAATGCGCAACTCCGTGCGCGGATGACAGGCATTGAGTCCGATAAAGCGCAGATGACAGGTAAGCTTGAAACCTTAGAATTTCTGCTCTCTGAGAGCCGGGACCAAATCAATCGCATGCAGGGTGATGATGCGGAGCTTCAACGCTTGGTCACACGGCTCGAAGCACGCCTATCTGAACAAGACGCAACGATTGCGGACCTAAACCGGCAAATCGCAGCGTTGCGGCCAGAACCGGCCTTTCTCTCATCGGACGCGGGCAGCATTGATGCCCAGCAAGAGCCTGTAGATGAGGGTCGCATCGTTTCAACGATGGCGGCTCCAACTTTCCCAACGGAACAAGAGACGACCGGCCCGACCCGCATCATTCGCCGTGTCGAAAATACCGCTGATGAACAGGTTGGCGAGGCGATCACACAAACCGGCCCGAGCGGTCAGCCGCTTCCGCAAGGTTCATTGGGAACTCTATCAGCGAGCGCGCTTCCAGGTGATGCTGGAGAGCTCTTTGCCGAAGCGAAATCTCGTCTTCTCCAGTTTGATTATGCCGGTGCTGAAGATGCCTTCCGCGCGTTTCTTACCCAGTTTGGTGATGACCCGCAGGCGGGCGAAGCACAATATTGGCTGGCGGAAGTGTTGTACCAACAAGAGGCCTACCCAGAATCTGGCGCGGCTTACACGGATATGATCCGATCTTATCCGGATGACCCGCGCGCGCCCGAAGCCCTGGCCAAACTCGCGCGTTCTATGCGTCTAGTTGGCGATACGCAGCAGGCGTGTAACGCTCTAGATTTGCTGCCACAACGCTATCCGAATGCGTCTGGTGTCACCAAAAACTTGGCGGCAGGCGAACGCGTTCGTTCTGGCTGCGATAGTTAGGCTGCGTGCAGTTCGGCGCGGATTTCCAGTCACTCATTGAGCGATTTTCGCCGGAGTCCGATAAGCCGATCGCACTTGCTGTCTCAGGCGGCAGCGACTCGCTTGCCCTCCTCAGGCTGACGTATGAATGGGCAAAAGCCGCAGAACGCTCCTTGATAACTCTGACGGTTGACCACCGTCTTAGACCCGAAGCCAGGCAAGAAGCGGAAATGGTGGCGTCGCTGAGCGCAAAGCTTGGTCACTCCCACCAAACACTGACTTGGGACAGGCCGCGGCCGAGCCAAGCGGCCGCGCGAAATGCCCGATATGAGCTTTTGGCACGGGCGGCGCGCACCTCGAACGCCCAAGTTCTACTGACCGGTCATACGTTTGATGATGTTGTTGAAACGGCGATGATCCGTCGCCGCCGCGGTGTGCGGGATCCAAGTATTGCAGGTCCCGTTATGGCGGCGCCTGTTCCGGTATGGCCGGCTGGACGCGCGATGACCTTGCTGCGGCCGCTCATTCAAACAAATCGAAGCGATCTACGAGCTTACTTATCCGTGCTTGGGCAAACCTGGGTCGATGATCCGTCAAATGCCAGTACGGTTTACGAACGCGTTCGTGTTCGCGAGTTTCTGGCGCGGCATCCACGTTTGTTATCGATCGCGCGTGATTACGTTCGCGAAGAACAAAATACGCGATCGTTTGAGCAGACAGGATTAGCGGCAAACCTGAGCCGTGTGGAAATTGATCCTAGCGGCCTGATTGACACAGCCTTGGCAGACCCGAACCGGCATGTCCTTAAACTTCTCATTCGCTGCGCCAGTGGGACAGCTGATAATCCGCGTGATAGCGCTTTGCGAGAGTTGCTTGGCGCGCTCACCGCACCTGGGCAAAGACAAACACTCGGCGGCGCTTGGGTTCAGCGAACTAAAACCGGGTTTTTAATCGGCCGCGATCCCGCGTCGCCCTCGCCAGATGTTTCTGCGGACGTCTTCGATGGCCGATTTGAAACGGACCCGTTGGGGGCCTTGCCTGACAAAGCTAAACAACCCTTCTTGGTGCGTCAGTCCTCTCCGCCTGGGCCGCTCTGGCGAGAGATTATCTCAGAGCGCTTGGCGCATCTCATTCAGTGTTACCAAACGCCCTTGCTCACTCCCGTCCAAAGATAACCGCCCAGCGTCGGGGCGAAATACTGCTTGGACGGTAGATCGACTCTGCTTGGGGATAGAGTGTCGTTCAGAGCGTCTTCCATGGCCGCGATGACGATATCGCGACTGCCGGCGGCGAGGCGCCAGAGGTAGGTATGGAAGTTGTCGCGAGGATCTGCTTCAAGATGCGACTGGTATAGCACATCACCAGTATCGACGCCCTCGTCGACCAAGTGAACGGTGGCGCCAAAGTGCTGCGGCGCGCCATTTGCGAGCGCGAAATAGCCGCCATACATTCCACGATAGGCCGGGTTGATCCCAGAATGATAGTTGATGAACGGCGCCGATACGCAGTTCAGCGTGCGTTTGCCGATCATGCGAGTCGACACGACGAATACGGCAGCGGGATCGAGGGTTTGCAATGCGTCGCGCGCTGCTCCGGAATTGACGGAAGGCACACGGATCAGCGGCAAGTCGTTCGGGGGGTTTGGTTGCAATCCCTGCGTTTCGATCATTTCTCGGATCACCGCATCCGTCCCACGCTTGGTGACTTTGATTGGCAAGCGGGCTGCTTGCATGCTTGCGACTGTCATCGGCCCGAGCAATTTGCGGCGCCGGCGCCAAAACACCTCTGAGGTTTCTCCGTCTTCAACAATGACGGCAAAATCGCCAAACTGCTCCCGTAGCGCGTTGATCATGATCCAGGCATGCGGACCACCAGATGTGATTGCGACGATAAAACCTTTTCGGGCCAATCCAGGACTCCTTGGAATTCTCCTATTGCACAAGCAAGAGGTGTTCCAACTCGCCTTATCGGGGAATTCTCAGTGCGGCGCTTTCTATAAAAGATCTGGCAACCGACTCACTTTAAGTCTCGGCCTGTAATGAATGCGAGTGTGCGTAAGGGAATACAAGTCATGTCAGAGACGGACTGGGTCTATCTCAATGGGGAATTTTTACCGGCGTCGGAGGCGCGGGTCTCACCGTTTGATCGCGGCTTTCTGTTCGCGCAATCCGTTTATGAAGTAACCTCAGTCTATGCCGGGAAGTTGGTCGATTTCGAACCTCATCTGGCGCGCTTGAAAAGCTCGCTCGCAGGGATAGAGATCGCCGCGCCAGAGGTAGATTTTGAAGCGGCTCACAAAGAGCTGATTGACCGCAACCGGCTACAGGAAGGTCTGGTTTATCTTCAGGTGACGGCAGGTGCGCATGGTCCGCGTGATTTTTATGGCCCAGAGGTCCTGACACCCTCTGTGTTTATGTTCGCGTCGCATCGAGAACTCATCGGCGATGTCGCGCGAGATGGGATAACCGCCATCTCGCTAGAAGACACACGCTGGAAACGGCGGGATTACAAAACCACGCAACTGGTATCGCAGTCTCTTGCGTATCGCGCGGCGCGCCGAGCCGGCGCCGTTACCGCAATCATGCATGAGGATGGGATGATCACCGAGGCTGCGTCCGCCAATCTTTGGATTGTTTCAGCGGATGGGACGCTAGTGACCCGAAATCTGTCATCAGCCCTGCTGCCTGGGATTACGCGCGCGCGGGTGCAAATGCTTCTCGGCGGGGTCAGCGTTGAGGAGCGACCCTTTTCACTCGATGACCTGTTCGCTGCGCGCGAGGCTTTTACCAGTTCGACGGGCGCTATGATTGCGCCTCTCCTCGCAGTGGATGGAAATCCGATTGCGAATGGCGCGCCGGGCCCCATCACGCGCAAAGTCCAAGCGGCCTATTACAAGTTCATTGGCGCAGATCTGAGCGCGATTGAGTGGCTATGATTTCGGCTCGTCCGGGTCGATAATCTCACCTTCAAAGGTAAAACCATCCTCGTCATTCGCCGCGCCAGGGGTTTGCATTTGTGCGAACATATCTTGCATTTGGCTCATCATCCCGGACATTTGATTGACGCCGATTCTCGCGCCAATGGTTGCTCCAATTATGGCGATGAGACCCGGGACGATGAAGTAACCTGCATCCTCGAGGCTGAGCTGCGGTTGAAACTCGGTGGCTTGGAAAAGGGCGGCAACCAAAGCCGCAAAGCCGAAGGCGACCCCATAGCCGATGACGCCGATCACCAAACGTCGCCCAGCGCCTCGAAACGCTGATGGCTTCCTAGCGGGCGCATCGGGTGAGAGCGCAGACTTTAGGTCAAAACTTGGCAGCGGGCTGACGGTACGGATTATGACTGTGGTTGCTGTCGCGACGAGCGCGAGCAGCGGAACAATAATGATGCTTCTGTTCATCACCCCAGCCGTCATCGCAGCAATCACGAACGCGATCGGCCCTGCTACGCGCAAGATGATCGGGAGAAGAAGAGTTTGCGGCATGTGACAGGTCCCAGTGTGACGCGGGACATGCCTAACCTGATCAAGTGCTTGCTGGCAACGGGGCGCTCGGCGTCTCAAGCACCGCGCGTACCTTTAAAGTCAGTATCGTTGTAGCGAGAGCCAGCGTGATCGCGTTCGCAAGAATAATCGGCAAGGCGCCGACCAAAACCCCATAGGCAAGCCAGCCTGCCACGCCAGTTGTGAATAAGGCATACATGCAAAGAGAAATGCCGTCTGTCTTACCGGTCCGCAGGACGAGGAGGGTTTGGGGTAAGAAAGAAATTGTCGTCAGCACGGCTGCGAACAAACCAATCATATCTGTCATTTCTGGAACTCCGAGAGAGGAGGTCATATAAACAGGCTCATAAGTCTATACACTGCATAACATCACGCCTCTGGCATGCGAATATGCATGTAACTTTTTGCGGTGCTGAGCGCTTGCGGTTGCGGCGCGCATCCCGCATCTTGCGGCGAAACCGAAAGACGGAGTTTGGATTGCCCGATACAGCTTTTCAGCATGCGCCAGACCGCCCCTGGATCTTTAGAACTTATGCCGGTCACTCGACGGCTGAAAAATCGAATGCGCTTTATCGGTCAAACCTATCGAAGGGACAAACGGGCCTGTCCATTGCTTTCGATTTACCAACCCAAACAGCCTATGATGCGGATCACATCTTGGCGCGCGGCGAGGTAGGGAAAGTCGGCGTGCCTGTTGGTCATCTCGGCGATATGCGGATCTTGTTTGATCAATTGCCGCTCGAAGAGATGAACACATCGATGACGATCAACGCTCCGGCGGCTTGGTTGTTGGCGCTGTACGTGGCGCTTGCAGATGAACGCGGCGATGATCGCAACAAACTCCGCGGCACCACACAAAATGACATCATCAAAGAATACTTGTCGCGGGGAACCTACGTGTTCCCGCCGCAACCGAGTATGCGCTTGATCAGCGATATGATCAGCTGGTGTTACACCGAGGTCCCGAAATGGAACCCGATGAATGTCTGCTCTTACCATTTGCAAGAGGCTGGAGCGACGCCTGAACAAGAATTGGCCTACGCTTTGGCAACAGCGTGCGCGGTTCTCGACGCCGTCCGGGCTGGGGGACAGGTCCCGGAGTCAGACTTCCCGACCGTGTTCGGGCGGATTTCATTCTTCGTGAATGCAGGTGTCCGCTTCGTCACGGAGCTTTGTAAGATGCGCGCCTTCGTCGATCTTTGGGAGGAGATTGGCCGTACGCGTTATGGCGTAACAGACGAAAAGGCCCTGCGCTTTCGCTACGGCGTCCAGGTTAATTCGTTGGGACTGACCGAACCACAGCCAGAAAACAATGTTTATCGGATTCTAATTGAGGCGCTGGCGGTGACCCTGTCAAAGCGCGCTCGCTGCCGCGCGCTGCAGCTTCCGGCTTGGAACGAAGCCCTCGGATTGCCGCGCCCGTGGGACCAGCAATGGTCACTGCGTATGCAGCAAATCCTCGCGTTTGAAACGGACCTCTTGGAGTATGAGGATCTGTTCGATGGCAGTCACGTCGTTGAAGGCAAAACCAATGAGCTAAAAGAAGAGGCGCGTGACGAACTTGCAAACATCGATGCGATGGGCGGGGCGGTTGAAGCCGTTGGATATATGAAAGAGAGCCTGGTTGGCGCACATATTCTCCGGGTGAAAGGCATTGAAAGCGGTTCCCTTCAAGTGGTTGGGGTCAATGCGTTCACGCAATCAGAAGAAAGCCCGCTAGGAGCTGGGAACGATGCGATCCAAACCGTCAATCCATTGGTCGAGCGGGAGCAGATTGAAGCGCTAAACAAGTGGCGACGACAGCGGGACGACAGCGCGGTTGAGCAGGCTTTATTTGACCTCAAAGCAGCGGCCACATCGGGCGCGAACATTATGGAGCCAAGTATTGCCGCTGCTAAAGCCGGGGTCACGACCGGAGAGTGGGGCGCGACACTGCGAGACGTCTTCGGAGAGTTCCGCGGCCCTACCGGTGTTAGCGTGGTCATCGATACAGGTGGTGATGAGGACATCGAAGCTACGAAAACGCGCGTTGAGACCGTCTCAGCAAAACTAGGGAGAGACTTGACCTATGTGCTGGGCAAGCCAGGCTTGGATGGCCATTCAAACGGCGCCGAGCAAATTGCTGCGCGCGCCCGGGCCTGCGGCATGAAAGTGGTCTATGAGGGCATCCGGTTCACACCATCCGAGATTGTGTCGCAGGCGGTCGAGGCAAAGGCCCATGTGATTGGCTTATCCATCCTATCTGGAAGCCATCTTGATCTGGTCCGAGAAACGCTTTCTGAGATGCAAAAGCAGGGATTCGATAGCGTACCTTTGGTGGTCGGCGGAATCATTCCGATCGAAGATGAGCAGGCACTGCGCCAGATGGGTGTGCGAAGAGTCTACACGCCGAAAGACTTCAAAATGACCGAAATCATGGATGATGTTGTCGACGTCGTTGAGGCGGCGTGGCTGGATTAGGCTAATCTACCACTGACCCAGGCGCCGGAAGCGGATTTCACTGAGCTCAATGCCCCGCGTTTTATCTGGGACGACCGGACGCACGGAGATATAGTCTAAGGCGTTCGTATTCTCGAGAAGCTTCCTTGGGACATCGATTTCTGCGGTATAGGTGTTCCAATCCGGTTGGAGATCAAACTTGGTCCAGCCTGTATCGCCCGCTTTGCCGGTGGAGTAATTAAACTCGAAAGCCTCTGCGCCTGCGCCGTCTGTCGGCTTAACGGTCAGGGAAATTCGTAATTTGTGACCCGCATAGACGGTTTCGAGATCCGGTCCGAGACGAAAGTGAGCGTTGCGCTGAACATCAGCATCATTCGCGCCCTCTTCCGCGCGGATGGTGAGGACATCGTCTTCCAGCAAAAGCTCATAACCTTCATAGCCGTCCATCCGGCACAGGTCTTGGCCTTTTAAGATGATCAGGCTGTAATCGGCCGGACCATCAGCGCCGCCAAATGGCCCACATTTTGGTTGCTGCCATCCAAAATACATAGACCCGATCACCATCATCACGACGACGACGGCAACGATCGGGTAGAATACGATGTCTCTCAAAGTGTCGCGTCCTTTGGCAAGGGGATTGCTTGATAGGCTAGCATTCCTGTCTACGCTTTGATAGCAACGCGCTCGATGAAACGCGACCCACATTTTGGTGTCTGTCGCAGCCCTGAAGACTTTGCAATGAAAGCCGCCTTATGCCGAAGCTTATTCTCACTCGCCACGGTCAAAGCCAATGGAACCTCGAAAACCGGTTTACCGGTTGGTGGGATGCCGACCTCACTGAGAAAGGCGAAGCCGAAGCCACGAAAGGCGGCGAGCTTCTCAAAGCAGAAGGATTGGCGCCAACCTATGCGTTTACGAGCTATCAAACACGGGCCATCCGGACGCTTTGGCTTGGCCTCGCAGCGATGGATCGTGCTTGGATCCCTGTTGAGAAACACTGGCGTCTCAATGAGCGTCATTATGGTGGCCTTACAGGTCTGGATAAAGCCGAGACGGCTGAGAAGCATGGCAAGGATCAGGTTCATATATGGCGCCGGTCTTACGATATTCCGCCACCTCCTATGGACGCAGATAGTCCCTACGATCTCTCGTCCGACACCCGGTATGAGGGTGTCCCGGTGCCATCCGCCGAAAGCTTGAAACTCACGCTCGAGCGCGTTCTGCCGTATTGGGACAGTGCGATCCGCCCCATTCTCGAAGGTGGACAAGACATGATTATCTCGGCACACGGCAATTCCCTGCGCGCCCTGGTGAAGCATTTATTCAAAGTGCCAGATGAAACGATTACAGGCCTCGAAATTCCAACGGGGAATCCATTGTTGATTGAGCTTAATGATGCTTTGATGCCGTCATCTGCTCGATATCTCGATACCGAGCGTGCTCGCGATCTACCGGAGTTGCCATGAGTGCTCACGCCTTAAACATGCAGCGAGCTCTAGAGCTCGCAAAGCTCCAGTCTGGAAGAACAGGCCAAAACCCGAGTGTTGGTTGTGTGATCTTAGATCGTGACGGTCAGCGCCTCGGCGAAGCCGCGACGGGCGATGGCGGGCGACCGCATGCTGAACAGCTCGCTTTGACGAACATGCCGGTTGGAGCCGCTTCGGGCGGGACAGCTTATGTTACGCTCGAACCTTGCCGGCAGCGCTCGACCAAAGAGGCTTCATGCTCTCAACGCCTCGTAGATGCAGGGATAGCGCGCGTGGTGATCGCAACACGCGACCCGCATCCTCTCGGAAGCGGTGGAATAGCTCGTTTGCGCGAAGCTGGGATCCAAGTTGATCTTGGCATCTTAGGCGAGGAAGCAGATCTCTTTTACGCTGACTTTTTTGCGAGTGTGTCGTCGTAAGTGACGTGGCTCGTCCACCACAGCGCCGCCGCAAGATCGTAGAATCCTGATAAAACTGACTTGACCTTAACCTTTGTGGTGTCAGCTTCATAAAGTACGGTGAGTAATTGGAACGGTCCCATGATCGGTATCGTCGTTGTAAGTCACGGAAAACTAGCGCACGAGCTGGTGCGCGCGGCCGAGCACGTCGTTGGTCAGCAGGATGCTTTTGAAGCTCTCTCAATTGAAGCTGAAGACGATATTGATCAGCGCCGGGATGAAATCCGCGAGACGGTAAAAGCCTGTAATACCGGTAAGGGTGTGATCATTCTCACGGATATGTTTGGCGGGACGCCGTCTAATCTTGCTCTGTCGAGCCTGACACCCGGAAAAATCGATGTGATTGGCGGCGTCAACTTACCGATGCTGATCCATTTGGCGCAAATCCGCTCTGAACTCACGCTGTCTGAAGCGGTTCAGGCGGCGAGCGAAGCTGGCAAACGCTATATCCGAATTGGATCTCAAGTGATGAGCCGAACAAAATGAGCGAACAGTCCCGTCATATCCAAATCGTCAATCGCAAAGGCTTGCATGCGCGTGCCTCTGCCAAGCTTGCGCAATTAGCTTTGACCCTCCCGACGAAGGTGACGGTGAGCTTTGAAGGTGAAAGCGCGGATGCTCGCTCTATCATGGAGTTGCTCTGCCTTGGCGCAGGGATCGGGAATACCGTCGTTTTAACGGCGGAAGGCGACGACGCGGTCTTTGCCTTAGACTCTGTGGAGAACCTCTTCGCAGACGGCTTCGGAGAGCTGGCAGAAGATGCGGCCTGCGCTTGTAAATAGACGCTAAAGCACCAGTGGCGCGAGCCAGAACCCAATCGCCGTGATCACGACTATTCCAATCAAATTCACCCGCACCCCGCGTTGGATCATTTGCCCGATTGGTACTTTGTCCGTGGCATAGATAATGGCGTTCGGGGCTGTCGCGACCGGCAGCATGAACGCACAACTGGCGGCAACGGCTGCAGGCGCTAATAGGCTCGCGGGTGCTGCACCAATAGCTGTCGCGAGCGCGCCCAAGATCGGGGCGAGCGTCGTCATGGTCGCGACATTGCTCGTTAGCTCTGTCAGGAAAATCACCAGCGCGACCACCACCGCAATAAAGAAAATTGGTGGGAGCACAGATAGCGTTGTGAGCTGTTCGCCAATAAATTCAGAGAGGCCGGTTCGCGTAACGGCTTGGCCGAGGCTGATCCCGCCGCCGAAAAGAATGAGTACGCCCCAAGGGATTTTGACTGCTTCTCCCCAAGTGAGAAGCGCGCGATTTTTGCCGCTACCAGCTGGGACCAGAAACATTGCGATCGCGCCGGCTATGGCGATCCCCATGTCTCCTACGGCCATCAGCCATGGATAGGCCCATCCGCCTGATTCGGCTGCAAGCTGAACCGGAACGCGCATCACCCAAAGCGAGGCTACGACACCAAACACGATCGCGGCGCGGGCTTCCGGCGCCGTGACGCCGCCCAGATCGCTTTTTTGCTCACGCACTTCTTGCATCGCGGCAGTGCCATCTCCCAGATTGGGGAGGCCGCGCGTGACAGCCCACCAAGCTACTGGAATCATTAGTGCGAGCGCCGGGATTCCGTATCCCATCCATTGGCCAAATCCGATGGTCGTGCCTGTATTTTGCTCAAGCCAATCGATCGCGATGAGGTTAGTTGGCGTCCCGATAGGCGTGGCGACACCCCCGAGCGAGGCGGCATAGCAAACCCCGAGTAGGAGCGCTGTGACGAACTTGCCTGACTCATCTTTGAGCGCCGCTGCCGCGGAGATCGCGATCGGGACCATCATCAGAGTTGTCGCTGTGTTTGAGATCCACATAGACAGCAAAGCTGTCGCGATCATGAACCCAAAGATCAGCGCGGACGGATGCGAGCCGACGCGCGAGACGATGTTCAAGGCGATGCGTTTGTGCAGGCCCCAGCGCTCAATCCCCAGCGCGATCACAAACCCCCCAAGCAGCAACATCACAATGGGGCTGGAGTATCCGGCGGCGGCTTCGCGGGCGCTTCCCGCTTCGATCAGCGGGATAACCACAAGCGGCAACAGCGATGTGACAGGAATGGGGATAGGTTCTGTGGCCCACCAGACGGCCATCCAAACCATTAAGGCGCCAATCGCCCATGCGGAGAAACTTAAGCTCTCTGGCGCTCCAACCAGCAGCATTAGCGCAGCGGCTATTGGGCCCAAAAACAGACCAATCCGCTTGGTTAGGTTCATTGATCCATCCATCTTTGCACTGGGGCGATTTTGGTCGCCAGTGTCAAGATTATCGTTCCATAACCAGATCGTTGCGATGAACAACGGCGGGTCGCCCGCGGAAACCGAGCTCTTTTTCAATCTGGTCGGACTGAAAGCCCGCTATCCGGGCAATGTCGAGTGAACTGTAGGCAGAGATTCCTTTGGCGATGATCCGTCCGTCGGGGGCTTTGATCGCCACAGCGGCGCCGCGGCCGAATTCGCCCTGTATCGTCGTGACACCAACCGGCAGGAGGCTAGCCCCACCAATAAGCGCGGTCGCTGCGCCAGCATCAACGGATATTGAGCCTTCGGGCGTGAGGTGCCCCTTGAGCCAGATTTCCCGCGCCGTATCTGGCGTTAGCGTCGATAGGATCCATGTCGCGCGCCCACCTGCCAAGAGGGCTGTCAGCGGACGGTTCTCGGTGCCAAGCGTAATAACGGTCGAACATCCAGCACTTTGCGCGATGCGTGCTGCAGTGAGCTTGGTGGTCATGCCGCCGCTTCCGAGATCGGCCTGGGCGTTGCTGCCGCTCGCCATCGCGTCATGCTCCGTGGTTAGATCGTGGATGACGGCAAGGTGTTCCGCTGCCTCATTGTGACGGGGGTCGGCGGTGTAGAGGCCATCAATATCGGACAGCAGCACCAAAACGTCCGCGCTCATCATTTGCGCGACACGCGCGGCGAGCCTGTCATTATCGCCATAGCGGATTTCATCCGTGGCGACGGAATCATTCTCATTAATGACTGGAACTGCCCCTGCTCCAAGCAAGGTTTCCATTGTAGCCCGCGCATTGAGCCATCGCCGCCGGTTTTCCGTGTCCTCAAGCGTTAGAAGCGTCTGCGCGACAGAGATGTTTTGCGGGGCAAAGGCTTGAGTTAAAGCCGCCATCAGAAGTGGTTGGCCTAGCGCCGCTGCGGCTTGTTTTTCCTCAAGTTTTCGCGGGCGTTCAGAACCAAGCTTGTTTCGGCCAAGGGCAATTGCGCCGGACGAAACGAGAATAACTTCTTGGTCCGCCTGGCGTCTCTGGGCGATATCAGCTGCAAGGTGATTGAGCCAAGTTTGCCGGACGGACCCAGACTCTGCGATTAAAGCGGATCCGACTTTGACAACAATTCTCTTAGCGCTTTGAAGGCGATTGAGAGGCGTTTCGCGGGTCATCCCAGCGGACTCCAATCATCATCCAGAGTATCTGGATCCGCTTCTTGGATTTTGATTTGACCGAGTTCTTTAAACATCAAGCCTAAAGCGGTTTTCACGCCTTCCCCAGAGACGGCAGACACTCTCAGCGGCTCTTGCCCGCACGCGGCTTTGAGCAATTTTGCTTGTTCATCTACCAATTCTTCGTCGAGAACGTCGACTTTAGAAAGGGCTACGATCTCTGGCTTGGCGGCGAGCTCTGGGTCATAAGCCTCAAGCTCCTCGCGAATCGTGAGGTAAGCTTGGTCAGGATCGTCCTGTGTGCAGTCGACCAGATGAAGCAGAACTTTGCAGCGCTCGACATGCCCCAAAAAGCGGTGACCAAGCCCTACACCATCAGCTGCGCCCTCTACCAGACCTGGGATATCGGCCAGTACAAAGCGCGAGCCGGTTCCGAGATCAACAATCCCGAGGCCCGGGTGCAAAGTCGTAAATGGATAGTCCGCGATTTTGGGTTTTGCAGCCGTCGCGCGGCTGAGGAAAGTCGACTTTCCCGCGTTGGGCAGGCCCAAAAGGCCCGCATCCGCGATCAACTTTAGGCGCAGCCAAAGAACAAATTCCTCGCCCGGATCGCCTGGATTGGAGCGCCGCGGTGCTTGATTGGTGGAGGTTTTGAAGCGGAGGTTTCCCCATCCGCCATTGCCGCCTTTAGCGACCATGATGCGTTGACCAATTTCGGTGAGGTCAGCGATCAGCGTTTCTTGGTCTTCCTCGTAAATCTGAGTTCCAACCGGGACGGCGATGACTTTATCGGCGCCGCCTCGACCGTGGCGCTGCTTACCCATGCCATGGCCACCGCGTTCAGCTTTGTGATGTTGCTGGTAGCGATAGTCGATCAGCGTGTTCAAACCTTCGACAGCTTCAACATAAACGTGCCCACCGCGCCCGCCATCGCCGCCATCGGGGCCACCGAATTCGACATAGGCTTCGCGTCGGAAAGAGGCGCACCCATTTCCGCCATGGCCGGCTTTGACATATATCTTGGTCTGATCAAGGAATTTCATCGCGCTCTCATAGGCGATCATGACAGCAAAAGCGAGCGAAGCCTGCACGATCAGCGAAAACAAACTCACGCAGACTTGAAAAGAGGTGCGTAGACTCTCGCCATTTGAGCGCGTGAATATAGATTGAAAGCATAAACCCATGGAGGACAGATTATGAAACGGGCTCTCTTGATAGCAGTTGCAACCCTCGCGCTGAGCGGCGCACCAGCTCTGGCAGGCGGCGGTGGCGGAAGCTCTGGCTCATCTGCCCCAAGCAGTTCAGGGCCGAGTTATGATCCGGTCGAAGAGTACCAGAAAGGCGTCGAGCATCTCAAAGCTGGAGAATATGCAAAAGCCGAGCGTGCCTTCAAGCGGGTCACGAAGGTCGCAAGAAAAGACGCGAATACGCGATATATGCTGGGCCTCGCGCATTACGGTCAGGAAGAATACAAGGCCGCGGCGAAGTCTTTGGAGCGCGCCGTAAAGTATGATGCTGCCCTGTACCAGGCGCACGGCAAACTTGGTGTGTCTTATCTGAAAATCGACAAGGCAGAAAAAGCGGATGCTGTTTTGGCAACCCTGCGCGGTGCGGAGGAAGCCTGCGCGGGTACGTGTCCTGAATTCACGAAAATCGCTTCTGCAATCGCCGAGATCGAAGCTGCGAAAGCGCCTGCTGAACAGATCGAGACCTCGAGCCTTGAGCCATTGGTCCAACAAGTCAGCCTAGAAACGGGCGATGTGCTCTATTCCGAGGCGCTGCGCCTTATCAATCTAGAGCAGTACGACGCTGCGATCGCAGAGCTTCGTGACGCAGGCGCTGTTCTTGGCCCGCACCCTGACGTCCTCACCTATATTGGGTTTGCAAACCGGAAGAAGGGCGAGAAAGACACCGCTTTCGCTTATTATAATGCGGCCCTCGCCATCGCCCCGGACCATCTGAGCGCGAATGAATATCTCGGTGAATACTATGTCGAGCTCGGCGATATGGATCGGGCCCAGGCGCAGTTGGACAAGCTCAATACGCTTTGCCCATTCGGATGCGCTCAAACCGAAGAGCTCGCCAAGTGGATTGCTGAAGCAGACGCATGAGGCTGACATTTACGATCGCGGCGGCTTTTGCCGCGGTCATAGCTTGTCAGGGATCGGTGTCTCCGCCTCCGGAAACGCCGCCCAATTTCAAAGCCTTGGACTGGATCAGTGAAGAAACGGATCCCGTTGCGCGTCTAACAGTACAGCCAGCGACGTGTCTCATTGCGCCTGAGGATCCAGCCGTTCAGCGGGGAGAATTGCTTTTCACCAGTCCGCTCCTGTTGGGCGGGCAGGCAGCCAAAGCGGGTCTCAGCTGCGCGTCTTGCCACCTAAATGGGCGCGGAAATCCTGACTTTGTGTTTTCTGGGATCTCCGGTGCGCCTGGCACCGCAGATATAACCAGCGGCCTCTTCTCGAAAATGCGCGCGGATCAGGTGTTTAATCCTGTACCTATCCCGGACCTTGCTGCGCCGGAGGGCCAGCGATTGGTCAGTCGAAGTGCAGACGGCGCGCTTGAAGCGTTTTTGTCGGCTCAGATAACTGAAGAGTTTGCCGGTGCAGCGCCTGCGAGATCAGTGATTGAAGACCTAGCCGCTTACATTCGATCTCTGGACGCTGCGACCTGTGACGCGAACGCCGAGCAAGCGCAGACTTGGCAGGATGAGATGAAACGCCTGCGCGTCGGTGCGGCCTATCTTGATACTGAACGTGTGGAAGATGCCTCGGCCTACCGGCTCGCAATGCGCGCGGCGCTTGGGCGGCTGTATGAGCGATATCCTGCCTCCAAATTCGGAGGTCTATCGCAGGAACTGGTTTCGATAGGGCGAGCGCTTAGCCAAGCAGACCGGCTCGACATGCTGGACGAGCGATTGGATACCTTGGAGCGAGGATTGCGGCACGGCGAGCCTCAATCCTTTTATAATCGAGAGCATCTGGCGCGCTCACTTCCTTAGTGGGCGACGAGTTTGAGCGCGAGCTCTGGATCGGTGCCCTTTGTGTAGCGAATACAGGGACTATCGGTCCCACGCGCCAATCCAAACAAGGAGGCTTCGCCGACAGGCTGAAAGCCGAGTTTCCGTAAGATCGCTCCAGAGGCTGGATTGTCGGTGAAGTGACCAGACGAGAAACGCTCAATCTTCCGCTCGTTTTCGGCCCAATGTAGGAGGGCCGCGGCTGCCTCAGTGGTGTAGCCGAGGCCCCACCACGCTTCTCCGAGCCAATAACCGACCTCCCAGACCTCAAACGGCAGGAGGCGCAAGCTGACACATCCGATCATGCCATCAATTGGGTGGGTTATGGCGAACGAATAGCTCGAATCTTCCGACCAACTCTGCGGAATTTTCTCAAGCCAGGCCTCAGCATCCGCCATTTGATAAGGGTGCGGAACCCGGCCCAGATTCCAGGCAACACCCTTTGAACCAAGGCGCTCTACAATGTGAGAAGCGTCTTGTGGCAGCGGCGGGCGTAGAACCAACCGCTCTGTTCTGATGATTACGGGATCAGCCATCGCTGTCTCCATTTAGCCGAGGGCGGCCTTCTCCTCAATGTACCTCTGACAGAGCGGCCGCCGATTCTGTGTGCAATGCGTAGCGCCACGCGGCATCTTTTCCGCCTCGGGCGAGCGAAAACAGTTGCTTCTCGCCGACCCGTTGAAAGCCCAGTTTTTCTAGAACGCGGCCCGAGGCCGGGTTGTCTTGAAAGTGACCGGCGACGAATTGCGTGACGCCAAATTTGCCGGCGCCCCATTTCATCAGCGCGGCAGCGGCTTCAGTGGCGACACCTTTACCTTGCACAGCTTTGTCGACCCAGTATCCGATCTCCCAAGCCTCGCCGCTGGTGCGATTGAATCCGACTGAGCCGATCACACCGGCTTCTTCATGGGTGATCACGAAGGCGTATTCGGTGCCCTGCTCGCGGGCTTTATCTGTGTAGGCGACCCAATCGAGCGCATCTTTAGGGGCGTAAGGGTGTGGCAACCGCGCGAGATTGCGGGCCATATCCTTATCATTCACGCAGCAGGCAATCTGGCGTGCGTCTTTTTCCTCTGGCGGTCGCATTAAGAACCGCTCCGATTTGAACTCGAATGATCCACCCATTTGAGGTCTCCAATAGGAAGGCAAAGAAAAAGGGGAGGCAGTGACCTGCCTCCCCTCGGAATTCTTTGGCCACCTCCTCGGCGGCCCTATCGTGACCGCGCTATTCTGCTGCGTCCGCGAGCGGTGCCACTGACACGTACTGGCGGTTGCCGCGCTTACGGGTAAATTCCACTTTGCCTTCCACGAGTGCGTAGAGCGTGTGGTCTTTGCCCATGCCGACGCCGCGACCCGGATAGGTCTTGGTGCCGCGCTGGCGGATAATAATGTTTCCAGGAATCACGTGCTCGCCACCATACTTCTTGGTGCCAAGGTACTTAGGATTTGAATCGCGTCCGTTCTTCGACGAGCCGCCTGATTTTTTATGAGCCATAACCGGTCTCCAATCTCTGCATCAGCTTATAGCCGATAACTTAGCCTTTCGCGAGCTCTTTCGCCTGGGCGACCCAGTCATTGCTCTCAAACTTCCCTGCAGCGCCGATTTTCTCTTCGAGAGCATCGATGTCTGCTTTCTTCATCTTCGCGATTTGCGCGTAGGTGGTGATGCCTTCAGCTTCCAGCTTGCCGGCGAAGACTTTACCGAGACCCTTCATTTTCGTCAGGTCGTCAGCTTTCGCTGGTGCGGCGGCTTTCTTAGGCGCTGCAGCTTTCTTCGCGGCTGGCTTTTCAGCTTCTGCCTTTTTAGCTGCTGGCTTCTTCGCCTCAGTCTTCGGAGCGGCCTCTGCTTTAGGAGCCTCTTCCTTCTTCGGCGCAGCTTTCTTCTTGGCTGGCGCTTTCTTTCCGTCAGCGAGGATAGAGTCGATCGTTACAACTGTTTGAAGCTGGCGATGACCTTTCTTACGACGGTAAGTGTTGCGCTGACGCTTTTTCATGATCAGCACTTTGGCGCCTTTGCGTTGCTCATCGACGGTGCCAACAACGCTGGCCCCAGCAACGAGAGGCTCGCCAATGGTTACTTTCTTGTCGTCGCCGAGCATTAGAACATCATCAAATGTGACGTTCTCACCTGCGTCTGCGGCGAGTTTTTCAATGACGATCTTATCGCCTTCGGCAACTTTATACTGTTTGCCACCTGTCTTAATGACCGCGAACATGGCGCTCGTCCTTCTCAGAACTCAAAAAATGAAACTTTGGCCGCTGCCGACTCCGGCGCGGACATGAAGGCGCGGATAAACACTAAACAATCCACAGAGTCAAACCCATTTCCGCATGAAATGCAGGGTATCGCGCTTTTCACGAGGCGCCCACAATTTCAGCCCTATTGCTGCCCCAGTCGCAAGGCACTTAAATAGCCGATCGAAAGGGGACTTCGTGATGGCCTTTAGGCGTATTCGTTCATTGTATTTGTTCTGCGGCTTCGTCTTCAGTTTTTTCGTGGCGTTCACCGCGCAGGCTGAAGAACGCCGCGTCGCGCTCGTGATCGGGAACTCAGCTTATCAAAGCGTCGCGCCACTCGCCAATCCCCGCAATGATGCCACGGATCTGACCGAAGCGCTGACCCTTGCCGGCTTTGAAGTGATCGAAGGTCTGGACCTCACACGCAGTGAAATGACCTCGACCATCCGCGAGTTTGTCGACCAGTTGGACGGTGCCTCGACCGGGCTTTTCTTTTATGCCGGGCATGGTCTGCAGGTGGATGGTCGGAACTATATGATCCCGACTGACATGGTCCTCAGATCTGAAGCTGATCTACAACTCCAAGCCATCGACATGAACTTGGTTCTGGCGCATATGGAGCGTGATCCGCGTGTAAATATCATCATGTTAGATGCCTGCCGGGATAATCCATTTGCCCAATCGATGACGCGGTCGCTGGCCCGAGGCCTAGCCCCAATGGAAACCCGCTCCGTTGGCTCGCTTATCGTTTATTCCACACAGCCCGGCGCCGTAGCGGATGATGGCGTTGGCCGGAACAGTCCTTTTACCAGTGCGTTTTTGAAATATGCCAATCAGCCAGGCCTAGAGATTCAGCAGATGCTGCGCCGCGTCCGAGGCGAGGTGATCGCCGCGACGGAAAGCCGCCAAGTGCCGTGGGATCATTCATCATTGACCGGCGACGTCTTTCTGATTCCACCGGCAGAGGGCGTCGATGCGGATGCGACCGCCATTCAGGGCATGGAGCTCAGCGACTCGCAGGTGCAGCTTCAGGTTTGGAATGACGCAAAGCGTTCTGGCTCTGTCGACGTTCTTCGATCTTTCATCACGCAATTTCCTGCTAGCCCTTTTGCGCCATCCGCTGAAGCGCGGATCCGCGGCTTGGAACGCGAAGCGCAGCAATCCGGAGATCCGGTCGCCGACGCAATTAACCGCCAAGTCGCCTATGGGGTTGTGACCGACGCGCCGGAAGAGCCCTACGAATATTACGCCAATGCGCGCGTTTATGAGCTGCGCGGTGATGCGGCGAACGCGGTCCGCATGTATGAAAAGTACCTGACTTTCTCGCCTGAATATGTCGATCCTCACTACCAGTATCAACGATACTTGCGTGCGACTGAGGGCCGGATGGCGGCGCGTGAAATCTACAACGAGATGAAGTTTGATCGCCCAGATGATCGCGTTCTGCAATTCGCGGCGGCTTTGCTGCAAACGCCCACACAGCGCAAATCGCAACTCGAAGCCTTTGTCGCCGAGTATCCTGATTTCGCCCCTGCCCTTTATGCACTGAGCCTCGATTTCTCACAGCGTCGCTTAGGGTCTCAGACGACGGCAGATAAACGCCGTGAGCGCGAACTGCTAGATGATTTCATGGCGCTGCATCAGGATGGCCAGTATGTGAAATACTTCATCGATAAGCCGGCGGCCGAGACTGAGATTCAAGACGCCGAAGAACGTTTGGCCGCACTTTCGGTCATGGCGGCCGCGGCGATGCAAAATCCTGTATCGATGACCAGCATGATTGGCGGCGGGGGGTTTATGCTGACCTTGATGATTGCCGACCTTTCACACGGCGAGATCTTCATTCGCCGCCCGGGTGCTGAGTTTGAGTCGCTGGGCATGACCACGTATCGAAACCCGATGACGGGCGCACTGATGCCAACCATGTATTTTGAGCTTCCGATGGAGGCCGAAGCCATGGACTTTGAGGTAAAGTATCTGGACGCCAAAGACGTGGAGCAGGGCCCTTACCCGATTAGCTTCGACCCGGTTTCGGCGCTCTACGATTCGATCAAGAACACCTATATGGCGGCGAATGAGCGCCAATGGGTTCACTTTCAATATTGGGAAGCCGATGAGGATGAGCCCGCCTATGTGAATGTGATCTTCCCGGTCCTCGATTATCCGTGCGTCGTCGAAAAAGCGTTCTTCGCCATTGATAGCGATACCCCTGACCAGCCCCTCACATTTGCAGCGTGCGATCCTCTCAAGCCGCTAAACTCAACCTGGACGGTGGAGTCTATTGTGAAAGTCCCACCCGAGACTGGCTATGTGTCGCTGCAAGTGCATTACAAAGACGGCGAAGTCACTGAAGTGAAGCGCTATCCCGTGAAATACTAGATAGGGCTTATGACTTCGGCGTGGCGAGCACGTGCCGCGTGCGCACGGATGTAACGCCTTCAAATTTCGAGTGTCCGTTTTCAAACGGTTGAGACACTCTGATACTTTTAGAACAGGAGATTTTGGCTCATCTGGTTTGGTTTAATCAGTAGATCTTGCATGATGCAAGCGGCGTAGTTTCATGGTCCTCCGTTTGGTTTGGGCGCGTTGCTGCAGGATTTCGTCGCCGCGGCCGAA
>JABSPZ010000008.1 GCA_013213785.1 Henriciella sp.
CAACCGAGAATGTTACCGGCTTTGTTCCGAGGCCGGTGGGATTAACGTCAGTACTCCCACGAAAGAAATATTGCCCCGTGCGGATTCTTGTGTCTGTAACGACGCAGTCTTTGCTATGAGGAACTAGCTGCTAACGTCCGCTAATAGGAACTTCCAGACAAACGGCTAATGTCCGCTTTGACGCCGAAAGCGGACATGAGCAATTCTCGCGATTAATTGGGACTTAAGCGATTATGTCGAGGGTAGGGCTCGGTTTTCGCTTTATGGGCGAGTCAATTCGGAGTATAAGAGTCGTATGGGGCGGCAGGTTTTCTTTTTCATCTTGGTTTGCATCGCTTGGGCGCCCATCATGGATTACGCTCAATCGGACTTTTGGAGCATGTGGGTTGAGATGAAAGCCGCGGGCCTGGTTTCGAACGCAGATTATTATTCGACCTGGCGACGGTACTTGCTCCCGTACGCTGCGCTATTCGCTTTGACCATCGCACCAGTGATTATCGCAACCTCATTTGGATCGACCCAAAGGCCTTTTCGTCGAAAGGGCCGTTTCCCTCAAGCATGGCGACGGATTTGGTACGCTTATTAGGCACTCAAAATTGCGTTAAATTTGATCCGTTTTCGAAACGAGATCGTTCCACTCGCTTGCTATAGCTTCGACAACGTTCGCTTTTTCGCCTTCAAATCCGTGGCGCGCATAGATTCCGATAACGCCGGACAGTTTGTGTTGAGTGAGGGCCCGGATGGCATCGAGGCTGCATCCACGACGCTGTGCCAGCGTGACCGCCGTCCGTCTCAAATCGTGTAGATGCCAATCTGTATCGCCGAGCTTTTTCCTGAGGTTCTTCATTGCCCTGGAGGTCCCAGCGAAAGGTTTTTGTCCGTCGGTACCCACTCCGAACACATAGGGCCCGTTTAGTCTCGGCCAGGCGCTGAGAATGGCAAGGGCAGGGGAACTCAGCGGGACCACATGGAGTTTGCCGGATTTCATGCTCTTTCCGGGCACAGTCCAGGTGTTGCGGTCAAAATCAATCTGATCCCAGCGCATCTCCTCGATTGAGCCTTTGCGCTGCGCGGTAAGAAGACTAAGTTTCGCGATCGTCGCGATGGTCCCGACAGCCCTGCTAAGTTCAATGATTTCGGCGTCGGTGAGAATGCGCTCACGAGCTTCCACGGGTTTGGGAGGCTGTAAGCCTAGTATTGGGTTGGTATCGATCAGCTCACGGCCAAGGCACCATGTCAGGAAATGGCTGATATAGAGGTATAATTGTCGGCGTGTTGCAGGTTTGTCGGATAAGCCATCAATCAGATTGGCAATCTGCCTGCGCGACAGATCGATTAAAGGAACAGAACCGCAAGCTGGCAGGAAATGTGTTTCTATGGCACTCCGCTTTGAGTGCACGGTCTTTGGTGCGTTATTGGTTTCGCACCATGTGAGATAGCGCTCCATAGCGGCCTTAACGCTGAGCTCGCGTGTTTCGACTTTCTCTATGCGTGCTGCTTTCGGGTCAGTGCCAGACGAGGCTTGCGCTAGCATCTCGTTCGCTGTCTTGCGTGCATCGCCGAGAGAGACGCTGGGATAACGACCCAAAGACATCGATCGTCGCTTCTTTGACCCAGGCAGACGATAGAAAAGGCGCCACGCTTTCGTGCCGCCAGAAGAAACGACGAGCTGAAGGCCCGGCACGCCACCCACGAAGCCCGTGGCGGCCAGGCGCTGCACATCGAGTGCGGTTAGAGGTTTGATGCGGCTGGCCAATCGAATGCTCCAGAATCGTGCCAAATTCGTGCCAAAAGTCGTGGATTAGAGCAAGCGCCCACGAATGCACATGAACAAGAAAACCCTATAATACTCTGTATTTGTGTGTATTATTAGGATGCGTGTGAACTTGCCCGCATGCCGACGAATGACAAGACAGCTAACTTTTAATCAGTAGGTCACAGGTTCGAATCCTGTTGGGCGTACCATTCCACTAAATAATGCCCAATAAATACAACGCATTGCGGGGCCACCGTGCCCCAGCTGCAAAAAATTATGCATGTTTTTATACATGTCGGGAAATCATACCCTCTCAGTTTGTTGGTGATCCGCGCTGTTTTCACGACGCTCTGCTAAACGATTCTCACAGCCTTTAGAGATTGGATCGAAAGTGGAAGCTCTATGCATGAGTCGAAAGAAGTGCCTCGATAGAGAGAAGAGGGCGCTCTAGTTCAATGCCTTATTCAGACGGATTATCAGACGATCAGATGGAAGTCCTTCAAGTCGCGACGAGATCGTGGGAAGAAGTGGCTTCGTAAAGCTGAAGAAGCTTTCAAAAAGCAGACGATATGGCTCGCGTACTGGCAAAGATTGGCCGAAGTGCTGCATCCAAGCAGGGCCGATTTTACGGGAAAATGGGCTGACGCCACTGAGAGATATGACAATCTATACAGTGTCGAAGCTGCCATTCAGCGACGTGATTTGGCTGACTCTCTGGGTGCCACCATGCGCACGGATGATGCCGACTGGATGAACATCGTTGCGCGCCCTGATGACGTGATGGATGACCACGAAGCACTGCTATGGCTTCAGATGGCGACCAAGCGCCAGAAGAATGTGATCTACGCTAACGGCGCCAACTTTAATCGGTGTATGAAGGAAAGCGATAATGACTATGTGACCTTCGGTACGTCAGTCATCTCGCACACATATAACCGCCTCGGTAACGGACTGCTGTTCCGATGCCACCACTTGCGCGACTGCGCTTGGATGGAAAACTCGGAAGGCGTCGTTGATCAGGTTTATCGCAAGATCAAGGAGCCGCTCTATAAGCACGCTCAGATGTTTGGTTATGCGAACCTAACCAAAAAATGGCGCGAGGCCATTGATGCCGGTAATGAGTTTGACGACCGCGAAGTTATCAACTGCGTTGCGCCGATTGAGATGTACGAAACTGATAAGCTCCAAGCGATCCCCCAGGATACGCGCTTTATCAGTCTCTATCTCGCAACTGATCAGAAAGATGAAGACTGCATTCTCGCGGAGAATGTCTTCAAGTCCTTCCCGTACCGTGTGCGCCGTTGGGAAACCGTATCGGGTGAGATGGCGGGGCGTTCTCCGGTCGCTGAGCTTGCTTTGCCAGATGCTCGAGAGCTGAACGCTGTTGAAAGCGCCCTCGGGCGGGGCGTTGAATGGAAGATCGATCCGCCTCGGGTTGCTCAACATGATGCGATTATCGGTGACATTCCGATCGAGGCAGGCGGCATTACCTATCTCGATGATGACTATGACGCCCGTACAGGTGATCCGCTCAAAGCGCTCTCGTTCCGGTCGCTCGCGATACGGTTAGACAGAGACTTTGGAAGTTCAACCTGCTCGGTGGTTGAGACTAGGTCGTTGACTGCATGCAAGCCAGTATAGAAACACCAGAACAGATGCGGAGCAAAGCACTAAGTCCGTTCGAGGAACTAGCAGCCTGATAGGGCCGCCTCTCTTCCATCCAAATATTCCAACATCATCGACCGCTCGATCCGGAGATTACTATCGCTTGCAACAAGAGAGCCTTGTAAGTCCCCTCTCTTCGAGCATGTAAGAGTGATGACACGTCCAACTCCGTCCTCAGCATTCAGGACAGCCTGATACTCATTCGGCTGACTTGTTAGCAGATCAGCTTCAAAGCGCTGACCCTGAGACTCGACAATAAGACTTCTCCCACAATTATCTGAGGTGACCGTCGCACTAGTAGTCATTTGGCGACCCACGCGCATTGACCCACCTGCCACTCCCATGCCCATCACCATTGAGAAGCGACCCACGCACACATTGGCTTGTACGTGATCCTTATCAGGAATCTCGCTCACCCAGTCATCACCCTCGACGGCCGGATTCGATTCATCCTCATTGTCGTCTTCAATGTTGAGGGAAAGAGTAGGAAGGGAGATGGCTCTCTCAAGAGGAGAAACTATGCTGAGAGTGGGCGTTGCGATTGAGATGGACTCAGTCGTGCGCAGGGACAGCGTTGGGACAGCAATAGCGATCTCAGTGGGGGACACGATATTGAGTGTCGGCGTTGCGATGAGGACGGGCTCCGGCGTTTTTATTGAGAGTGTTGGAAGAGCTATCTCTATGCGCTGAGGCGCATTTATCGTGAGGATTGGCACCTCGATCTCAATTGGCTCCTCCACAGCAAGAGCGAGCGTTGGCAATGTCATATGCACTGGCTCAGGTGCGATAATCGTCAGCGTGGGCACCTCAATCACGGTGGCCGTACCTTCATAGAAGGGTTGATCTAGGGTTTCTATGACGGCTCGCGGTTGACTGCGAAATGTCGGGCTCACCTGCGCGGCTGAAGGAACCGGATAGAAACACGTTAGCATCACTACGATGCCAAACCCCGAGCGTAGTCTATTGCTCAAACTTATTGAGCCCATCAGCTTTCTGGGTTGCATCGTCTAGCCGCAATTCAGAACTTCGTCCGTGATCGTTCCTGTGCTGCCATCATATTTGACAGAGAAATCGGGACAGGAACCTGGACCAGCGGGTGCGTATAAAACTCCGTCATCGAGAAATCTGTCCTCACCAAAAACTCTGTAGTTTGGGTCTTCTTCTTGGAAAGTTCCTCGCGCCAATACGCATTCGATTTTGGGGAGGTGACCGTTTCCTGAAAGATCCATCGTATATGGTGCGAAGACGGTTAGTGTCTTCTCTATTGTTCCATCTGGCTCTGTTGGAACGAACGTTGCGCCCTGCTCGATGAGTTGCGATCGACCGCTTGTGGCAATGACTCCTTTGCGGGCTACGACTTGCTCAATAAAACATTGCGCCCACACGCCCGTATCGACGCGCTCAATATCACCCTCCACTTTCAGTTTCAGCTTCAAAGCAATGGGCTGCTCCGCATTTGCGGAGCCTACGAGAGTTAGGCAGATAAGGCTAGAAATAGTGATCAAACGCAACATGAGACACTCCTTTGAACTTAGACTTTAAATCCTGGAGAGAATCTCTAATGGCACCGGAAGATTATTTTATGCGTCATTTGACGTATGGACTTACGATCATGCACTTACCTCACTTTTCATATTTGTCTGCATGTATCGCACCGATCATGGGCGGCTTTTCGTTTTTACGTTGGGCAATGGGTGAGGAGCCCGTACGGATCAAGGCGCAGGCGATCGATGCTCAGATCAGATTGGAGTTGGTAAATGGATACACGTCAGGGTTGATTGCGATGGGGCGTCCGCAGAAGTTTCCTTCCGTTTTCGGAACGGAAATCACATTCTCTGCTTCTCGAAAATCTTCGATCTGCGCCATAGAAGAGGGGAGACCAAGACTGAGGCCAGCCAATGCGAGCAAAGGGAATATTTTTTTCTGGAGATCCTCATGCGCCTTCAATCCTAATAAAATTGTAACGCAGGATTTGAGATTATTCGGGGCGACGCGAATGAATCAAGAAATCAGAGATTGTTTTTCGGACTCGCGCGGTTGTTGATGAATCGAGGGATACGCACCTGTGTGCTACGCATTGCACACCAGTCAGCCATAAAAGCATAAGCGGATTTATTGCACATAATGTAGATTATCGAATAAATAGATGTGCGACACCCGTCATTCCTAACTGTTCAGACTTATCGTAATTGTTGCACATGGCTTATCTCGATTTGCGGTGCTTGGCGCACCTCGTGATCGACAACTTCCCCCCTCTTCTCATTCGTGCGTTCGTTTAATCGCTCATTAAGAAATGAAAGCGCCGCAGAGAGTATCTTTTCGGCGCTCTTCGTTAGGTGTCGGTGCGTTGCAGCCCCTTACGCTCGAAAAGAAGGATGCAGATCCGCGGTGCGGCGTGCAAGTTATCTCGCTCGCAGACGGGTCAGTTGCGCATTGGATTAGGTTCGATGGTGCAATCCAGGAATTCTTCGATGTTTGCTTGCTGCCGGGTGTCAAAGATGCGCTGACGATTGGTCCGCAAACCGCAGAGTTCAATTCCTTCATTTCCATTGAGCCAGGTCTGCCACCGCCCGAAAACGCTGAAGCGCTTGCAGATACGGAAAAGCCAGATGTGAAAGTCGGCGCGGAAGAGGCTGAGCCAAAGCCTAAGACAGCTTCAAAGGCGCCGGCGAAACCTACAAAGGCCAACGCACCCGCAGATGCCCCCAAGCCGAAGGTTAAGGCTGTTACGCAAAAGGCACCGGCTAAACCTCAAAGGGACCCCGCAAAGATATAGGCCTCAAATTTAGTGAGAGGCGTTTTCCAAGGTGTCTTCGGGCAGAGGGAAACGCCTTTCATAGCCTCCTCAACGAGGATCGGTCATATACCGCGAAGCCTCAGGCGATTGCATCGTCTGTTGCAGCCTGTTTTAACACCCAGATGAAGACCGCGCGGCTTAGCCTGAGAATTGATCTACCGAATGGGACCCGTTTCGGTCCCGGTAAAGCCGCTTTACTGACGGCGCTTCGAGAGGACGGATCCATCAAAGCAGCGGCAACCCGGCTCGGAATGTCTTACCCGCGCGCTTTGAAGCTAATCGAGCAAATGAATTCGAGTTTCGCAGCTCCATTGGTCGAAACACAACATGGCGGCTCCGATGGCGGCGGCACTCGGGTTACAGATCTTGGGCAAGAGGTTTTGGATCTGTACACAGCAATATGTGACGCATCGGCGGCGGCCAGCACGGATCAGTTCCACACATTGCTCAAACATATTCGCGATTAGGCTAGCCTCGATCTAAATCGTGGTTTACATCGCTTCTATGGCTGCAATGTTGATGACCGGCGAACACGCACAGGACGTTCTCGAACGGCTTGTCGCCTGGTTGGATGCCGATGAGGAGTGCGCCTTAGTCGTCGTTGTAGAGACCCAAGGCGGCGCGGTTCGTGCGCCAGGGGCTCTGCTCGCAGTCGGTTCCGAGGCAACGATTGGTTACATTTCAGGCGGTTGCATCGACGCGGATGTTGCGTTTCAGGCGCGCCAAGCCTGTATGGATAAGCAGCCTCGGCGCGTGCGATACGGCGCCGGATCACCTTTTGTCGATCTTACCCTACCCTGTGGCGGTGCGATTGTGGTGCAAATCTTACCCAAACCAGATGCCGAGCTCATCCGGAAGGCGCATCAGATTCTGGTGGGCCGTCAGCCGCTCTTATTAGAAGTTTCAGAAACATCAGGTCTCACGCTTCGCGAGTCTCGTGTCGAAGTAGATGATAGCGCGTGCGTATTTCAGTACGCGCCTAAACTTCGTCTCCGCATTGCGGGACGAGGCGCTGACGCCCTAGCTTTAGCAAAGATGAGTGATGCGGCAGGGTATGAAACACGCGTTCAACTGCTCGACGAAGACGATATCATTGCAGCACAAGGCGCTGGTCTTAAACATGTCCAAGCATTGACCACGGCAAGCGAATTGTTGCCCTCAAACGATGATCCCTGGAGCGCATTCGTTCTCCTATTTCATGATCAAGATTGGGAAGTTCCACTGCTCAAACAAGCCTTAGAAGGATCCGCCTTTTATATCGGCGCGGTTGGCAGTCGCACGACGCATCAAAAACGCTGCGCAGAACTTCAGAGGGCAAACTGCTCGGACCAACAGATAAAACGCGTTCGCGGACCAATCGGATTGGTTCCATCGCTGAGAGATGCCTCTTTTCTCGCAATTTCGGCTTTGGCGGAGATCATTGAAGCCTTTCCAGGAGCTGAGACAGCCTCTCGCCAGAATACCGCATTATTGATGCTCGCAGCTGGTGCCTCCAGTCGGTTTGAGAACGGAGACAAATTGCTCGCAGAGCTGGATGGTAGACCTGTTCTTGAGCATGTCGCTGAGCAGACGCTGTCGCCCAATCCAATGCGGCGCATTGCAGTGACACCCGCGTGTAATGAAGAAAGAGACCGCATTCTCGGCGACCAAGCCTGGGAAATTATTAGAAATCCGAATTCAGCAGAGGGACAATCGACATCTCTTCTGTGCGGGTTGGACGCGGTCATCGCCGATTCAGACGTGGATCAAATTATTTTGCTTCTAGGCGATATGCCGCGCGTTCCGAGCCGTCATATTTCACAGATGTTGAAGCTTGCAGAACAAAACAGAGTGACAGCAATTATGAGTGAGTGTGATGGGGTTCTGTGTCCCCCTGCCCTGTTTAAACGAAAGCACTTTGAGAGGCTGCTTACACTTGAAGGCGATCGCGGAGCAAAATCGATATTCCAGTCGCTGAAAGCTGGAAGCGTAACGCTTAAACTGGCAACTGAGCATGGCCGTGACATTGATGTCGTCGCGGATCTTCAAGAAGCATCGGAGATGATGCATGCCTGATGATTTGACGACAGTCGCATCTGCGCCACTGGTGGACCAGTTTGGACGGCGGGTGACTTATTTGAGGCTATCCGTAACCGATCGCTGTGATCTTCGTTGCACCTATTGCATGGCGGAGAAGATGCAGTTTTTGCCAAAGCGCGATCTGCTAACAATTGAAGAACT
Organism: Henriciella sp.; assembly: GCA_013213785.1. Taxonomy (GTDB): domain Bacteria; phylum Pseudomonadota; class Alphaproteobacteria; order Caulobacterales; family Hyphomonadaceae; genus Henriciella. Next base: position 8,439 of record JABSPZ010000008.1, read on the forward strand.
CGATACGGTCGCACGGGCCTTTATTGAGCGCGGTGTGGAAAAGATCCGGATCACCGGCGGTGAGCCCCTGGTGCGCAAAGGTATGCCGGAACTGTTTGAACGCTTGGGGAGTCATTTGGGGCGCGGTTTGAACGAACTCACGCTGACGACCAATGCCACACTGCTCGAGCAGAATGCGGAGATGCTGGTCCAAAATGGCGTAAAGCGGATCAATGTCTCGCTCGACTCGCTCGATCCGGAGACGTTTACGCGGGTGACTCGCCGCGGGAAACTGGATCAGGTCCTGGCAGGAATTGATGCCGCCTTGGATGCGGGCTTAAAGATCAAAATCAATACGGTCGCCCTGAAGCACGAAAACGTCTCCGAGCTCCCAAGGATGATTGAGTGGGCGCATGGCAAAGGCATGGATCTTACCTTGATTGAAGTTATGCCTTTGGGGGAAACCGGTGAGGATCGTATTGATCAATACATCCCCCTGCCCATGGTGCGTGACCAACTCGAACAAGACTGGACGTTACACGACGTCGATGCCGGGCTATCGAATGCAGGTCCATCGCGGTACGTCCAAGTCGAAGAGACCGGTGGCAAGCTAGGCTTCATCACGCCTCTCACCAATAATTTCTGCGCAGGTTGTAACCGTGTTCGTGTCACCTGTACGGGGCGGATCTATATGTGCCTCGGGCAGGATGATCATATCGACCTTCGCAGCGCGTTGCGAGACAGCGAAGACCCGCACCAGACATTGGATGCTTGCCTCAACAGAGCGCTATTGAAAAAACCAGAGCGGCATGAATTCGCCATTGATCGGCGCGGCGAGGACCCATCTCTGCCTCGGCATATGTCAGTGACTGGAGGATAGTATGGTCAAAGTGATTTATTTCGGCCGTTTAAGCGAAGTCACCGGTACGGACGAGGAAGTATTGGACATTCCCGAGGACGTGAGTACCGCGGGAGCGCTTCGCCACTGGCTAGATCTTCGCTTCGAGGCAAATGGAGCGCTGCTGGAGCCCACCGTCCGCATCGCGATTAATAGTAAGATCGGTTTTGACGAAACCTCGCTGAACAATGCGAGCGAAATCGCATTCATGCCGCCCGTTGGGGGTGGATGAAATGATCCGTGTTTCAGATGAAACCATCGACGCACCGAAGGCGCTGGCTGCTTTCGAACGCGACATGAGTGATGCAGGCGCAATTGTCTCGTTCACAGGTCAGGTGCGCCCACAATCAGCCAGCGGTGAGGTGTCCACGCTTTTCCTCCAAGCTTATTCTCTAATGACTGAGAGCGGCATTGAAAGCGCGCTTGCAGAGGCGCAGCGCAGATGGCCTTTATCAGGGGTTCATATTCTTCATCGCACGGGCGAAATGCGCGCGGGTGAAACGATTGTATTCGTGGCAACGGCGTCCAAGCACCGACGCGCCGCATTCGAGGCGGCGGATTTCCTCATGGACTATCTCAAAACAGAAGCCGTGTTTTGGAAGAAAGAAACAACGCCGGATGGGGCGACTTGGATCGAACCGCGCCAAGGTGATTATCAAGATGCCGCGCGATGGCAGACAGAGAAGGTAGAGTGACGATGGCAGGTATTGACGAGAGCTTGAGCTTTGTTCCGGTGCGGATTGCGGTCCTTGTGGTGAGCGACACGCGAACGCTTGAAACCGACACGTCAGGCGCGTTGCTATCAGAGCGCCTACAAAATGCTGGTCACGAACTCGCCGATCGCAAGATTGTGGTCGATGACCCTGCCCTCATTCGAAAAACCGTTCAGGACTGGATTGATGATCCAAGTATTGATGTGGTGATCTCCAGTGGCGGTACGGGTCTGACAGGCCGTGATGTAACGCCGGAAGCGGTCTCTCCCCTCTTCGAAAAGACGATTGATGGTTTCTCTGTGATCTTTCACCAAGTCAGCTTTCAAAGCGTAGGCCTCTCAACGCTTCAGTCCCGAGCAATTGCGGGTCTTGCGAAGGGAACCTTCATTTTCTGCCTGCCTGGATCTAATGGTGCGGTGAAAGATGGATGGGATAAAGTTATTTCATATCAATTGGATAGCCGTCATAAGCCATGCAATCTGGTTGAGATTATGCCGCGCCTTATGGAGACTTAATTGAGCGATCTAACGCATATCGGACCTGATGGTCGTGCGCGAATGGTAGATGTGTCGGATAAAGACGATACTGATCGTGTAGCGATCGCTCATGGGTTCATCACTGTTTCTGAAGAAGCGTTCGAGTTGGCTGTTGGTCGCGACACCAAGAAAGGTGACCCAATCGCGATTGCGGAGCTCGCAGGGATTATGAGCGCGAAACGAACCGCTGACCTCATTCCGCTCTGTCACCCGCTACCAATCACCGGCGCAAAGGTAGACGTCGTCCCGCACCCTGATCAGAACGCTTTTGAAGTCGTAGCCCGCGTGAAGACTACCGGCAAAACGGGTGTTGAGATGGAAGCGCTTACATGCGTCTCCACAGCCTGTTTGACGATCTATGACATGCTCAAAGCGGTCGATAAGAGCATGGTGATCCACGGTATCGAGCTTCTTGAAAAATCCGGTGGTAAATCTGGATTGTATCGAAAGCCGAATGTGTGAGTGGAATGATTAGTGTTTCAGACGCGCTATTGCGTATTCAGGCGCATCGACCGCGACCTGGGCAAGAACACGTGCGGATCGAGCACGCCTTGGGAAGGCGCCTTTCAGAGCCTGTTATCGCGCGGCGAACGCATCCGCCCGCCGCGATGTCTGCCATGGATGGATATGCCGTTCGACTTGATGATGTTGGCGCGCCAAACGCGTCCTTGCAGCTGATCGGGGATGCCCCTGCCGGCCGTCCATTTGAGGGGACGGTTCAGCCCGGACAGACCGTGCGGATTTTTACCGGCTCAGTCATTCCAGACGGTGCCGATACGGTCATCATACAAGAAAACGTCACGCGCGAGGGCGATCGGGTGACAAGCCTACAGGCCTATGATGCGCCAAAACATATTCGCGCCGCCGGTTTGGACTTCAAAACAGACGACATTCTAATTGAAGCCGGTACACGCTTGGGTGCGGAGCATCTCTCAATCTCAGCTGCCAGCAATAACGCATTCGTCACAGTCGAAAAAAGGTTGCGTGTTGGGTTGCTTGCCAATGGAGACGAGCTACGACCGCCAGGCTCAGAGTTGGGACCCGGCGAGATCATCAACTCCAATCCATTCGGCTTAAGCGCTTTAGTCGAGCGGTGGGGCGGAGACCCTGTGAACCTCGGCATCGCCACGGACCGTGTGGATGCGATCGAGACCATTATCGAAAATGCAGATAGTATCGACGTCTTCGTGCCGATCGGGGGCGCGTCAGTCGGCGATCATGACCATATGCGTACGGCGTTTCAGAACAAAGGTTTCAAGCCTGTATTTGAGAAGATCGCGGTGCGCCCCGGAAAACCGACTTGGTTCTCGCAGTTTGAAGACGCGCTGGTGCTGGGCCTCCCCGGAAACCCAGCCTCAGCAATGGTGTGTGGGCATTTATTCCTGTCTCAACTCGTCGGTCATGATTGGTCTAAGGCCTTGGTCAGCGGCAAACTCGTCAAAGACATCCCCGCCAATGGTCCGCGTGAGCACTTCATGAGGGCGCGTTTGAGCGTGTCGGATAAAGGTGCGTTAGAGATTGATCCTACAATCAACCAAGACAGTTCCCTACTTCGTCCATTCTTATCGTGTAACGCTCTGCTTCGGCGTGAGCCAAAAGCGTTTGCGGCAACCTCCGGGGAGAGCGTAGAGGCACTCGTGATTGGTCCTATCCTGTAATGGATATTGATGATTGAGAATGAGGCGCAACCGCAAAGATAATCGCCAAACTCGCTTTCTTTTGACTTTACTCCCTGAACGTTTCGCTCATTATTCAGGTTAATGCGCGAAGGTTTGTTCTATCGGGGACTGCCGCGCCAAGTGCTGGAGGTTGCACGCAATGGCGACACTTAAGATAAACGGGGAAACGGTCACAGTAGATGCAGAGGACGATACGCCACTGCTTTGGGTGATCCGTGAACAAGTCGGTTTGACAGGCACAAAATATGGCTGCGGAATCGCGCAATGCGGAACTTGCACTATTCATGTCGACGGAAGCCCGGTTCGCTCATGCGTTTACCCAGTAGGCGCCCTCTCCGGCGAAGAGGAGATTACGACAATTGAAGGCCTGTCCGAAGGCGCCAGTCATCCTGTGCAGCAAGCCTGGGCCGAATTGGATATCCCCCAGTGTGGATACTGCCAGCCGGGCATGATTATGGCCGTGGCCGGCATGCTGAATGATAACCCTAATCCAACTGACGAAGACATTGATGCAGAGATTACCAATATCTGCCGGTGCGGAACGCTCGCGCGCGTTCGCAAAGGCATCAAGCTCGCCGTCGAGAAGTCATAAGGGGAAAGATCATGGCTGATACAGGATTACTCTCCCGCCGCGGATTTATCGTCGGTACCGGCGCAACCGGACTGACTATTGGTATATTGGCAAGCTGTTCTCCATCAGGAACTAAACCAGCAGAGCCAGATTATTCGAACCTCCCTCCGAACCCAGAAGTGAATGCATGGGTCCATATCGACCACGATGATACGGTGACGGTTCGGATCGCGCGCTCTGAAATGGGGCAAGGCACGCTCACGGGGCTCTCACAATTGGTCGCTGATGAGCTCGATGCGGATTGGGACAAAGTTACAGCGGAATACCCAACGCCTGGCGAAAACCTCGCACGCGATCGCGTTTGGCGAGACTTCGGAACCGGCGGCAGCCAGGGTATCAGGGGATCGCAGGACTATGTGCGTGAAGGCGCCGCAGCCGCGAAAGCGATGCTGATTGAAGCGGCTGCGAATGAGTGGGGCGTACCGGCGAGTGAGTGTACTTCCGCCGACAGTGTCATCACCCACGGACCGTCCGGTCAGACGACCACTTACGGCAAAGTGGCCAATGCCGCAGCGCAATTGGCGCCGCCTCTTGAAGTTAAGGTCAAAGACCCGAGCGAGTGGAAGATCATTGGACAAGCCAAGAAACGCCTCGATACGGCTGAAAAGCTCGTTGGTGCGCAGGTCTATGGCGCGGATATCCAACTCGACGGCATGCTCAATGCTTCGATCAAACAGGCGCCTAAGATCGGCGCGACGCTCAAATCCTTCGACGCGTCTGCTGTTGAAAGCATGCCGGGGGTCAAGAAGGTTGTTTCGGTCAAAAACCCATTCGGTGAAGGCATTAATGCTGTCGCCGTGATTGCTGACACGTGGTGGCAAGCCAATAAAGCGCTGGAAGCCCTGCCCGTGGAATGGGAAGGCGGCGTTGATTTCTCTACCGCTGAGTTTGAAGCCGAACTTGATGAAGGCCTAACTGCCGACGAAGCCTTTGTCGGTAACGGCGGCGGCGATCTCGCAGGTGCCTTTGGCAGTGCAGCTCAAATGGTTGAGGCAACATACAATATGCCTCTCCAGAACCATGCCTGTATGGAACCAATGAATACAACGGCGCTCTACACCGAAGATCGCTGTGAAGTTTGGTGCCCAACTCAGAATGGCGAGTCCGCTTTAGCGGCGGTTTCTGAGGCTTCAGGCCTGCCGATTGAGCAGTGCGAAGTCTACAAAATCCATCTCGGTGGCGGTTTCGGCCGCCGTGGTATGCCTGACTATGTCCATTTGGCCGTATTGGTCGCGATGGAAATGCCAGGCACACCGGTAAAGCTGCTTTGGACCCGTGAAGAGAGCATGATGCATGGCTACTTCCATCCAACGACGAAAGCGCGAGTGCGAGGCTCTCTTGATGCAGACGGCAATCTAACTGGTTTGCACTTGCGGATTTCGGGTCAGTCCATCCTGGCAGCACTCATCCCACAAGCGCTGCAAAACGGCGTCGACTATGCGACCTTCCAAGGACTGCTCCCATCGGGTGTAGATCCACGTTTGGAAGATCAGACGTTGAAATATTCATTCGATAATTTCTTGGTCGATCATGCCATGCGGAACCCGCCAGTACGTCCAGGGTTCTGGCGCGGCGTGAACCTTAACCAGAATGCGATCTATCTAGAGTGCTTCATGGATGAGCTGGCTCACGCAGCTGGACGAGATCCCCTCGAGTTCCGATTGGCGCATCTCCAGGACGCCCCTCTCGCGGCGGCGGTTCTACAAGCCGTATCTGACAAGTCTGGCTGGGGACAGGATGACGGCAAAGCCCGCGGCCTGTGCGTCATGTATGGCTTTGGCGCTTATGTGGCTGCGTGTGCAGAGGTTACCGTGAGCGATGATGGCGAGCTGTCGATCGATCGCATCGTTGCGGCAACAGACCCAGGCAATGCCGTGAACCCACAGCAGATTGAAGCACAGGTTGAAGGCTCATTCGTCTATGGTCTTTCCGCGATGCTTTATGGTGAAATCACCTATGAGGGCGGCGAAGTCCAAGAGCGTAACTTCGACACTTATAACTCGCTTCGGATCGCTGATATGCCAGAGGTTGAGACCATCATCATGCCATCTGGCGGCTTTTGGGGCGGTGTTGGCGAGCCAACTATTGCTGTGGCGGCGCCTGCGGTTCTGAACGCAATCTATGCTGCCACTGGCAAACGCGTCCGGCAACTACCGCTCAAGGATCAAAACCTTCGGGATGCCTAACCAAAGAGCGTGGTCCGTCTTAGGGTCGCTAAGCCTTCTGGGTTTAGCGGCCTGCGGCGGAGCGGACGGACCGCAGCAATCTCAAAACGTTGAACAGAGCACAGGTAAAGCCTCTCTGCTGGCGACGGCCTGTAGTGGTTGTCACAGTGATGTTTCTACCGGGATCGCTTCGCTTCAGGGCTATTCCGTTGAAGCGCTTCAATTAAGCTTATCAAACTACAAATCCGACGCAGAGGGCACTACGGTCATGCACCGGTTGGCGCGTGGTTACTCCGAAACAGATATTGCCCTCATCAGCCAGTATCTTGGCGCTGAGGACCTGGAATGAAGTCGCCTATCATCTCTCGGCGTGGTTTGATCCAAACAGGCCTTTTGGGGCTCGGTGGCCTTGCCCTACCCTTGAATGCGCTTAGCCAATCCAACGCAAGCATCGTCATCGTTGGTGGCGGGTTTGGCGGCGCGAGCGCGGGGAGAACGCTCAAGGACTTGTTGCCCTCTGCTGAGATCACACTCATTGAGGCGAATGCGAACTACACCGCATGTCCGTTCAGCAATTTGGTCATCGCGACAGAGCGTCCGCTCTCGGCGCAAGAATTCTCGTATGACCGCCTTCAGGCAGCCGGCATTTCAATCATCTCTGCTCGAGCGACGTCAGTCGATGCGTCGGGTCAAATCGTTGAGCTTCAAGATGGCAGTCAGGTTCCATATGACCGGTTGATCCTGTCGCCTGGCGTCGATATGCGCTGGGGCGCTTTGGAGGGTTACTCGCAAGAAGCCGCTGAACGCCACCCTCATGCATGGAAAGCTGGTGCCCAAACGCAATTGCTAAGAGATCAACTCGTGGCGCTAGAGGATGGTGAAAACGTTGTGATGACCGTGCCGCCAGCGCCTTATCGCTGTCCGCCGGGTCCTTATGAGCGCGCATCCATGATCGCGCATTATCTGAAGACCAATAGACCCCGATCCAAGCTCATCATCTTGGATGCAAAAGACTCCTTTTCGAAGATGGCCTTGTTCCAAGAGGCCTGGGCAGAGCATTACCCAGATCATCTCGAATGGCGCGGCGCCTTAGATGATGGCGCGGTATCTCGCGTCGATGCTAATCTAAAGACGGTCTATACAGACTTCGATGAATTGAGCGCCGCCGTGATCAACGTCATTCCGCCTCAGAAAGCGGGACAGATTGCAGATGCTGCAGGCGTAAGCGATCAAACAGGCTGGTGCCCAATCGATCCACTCTCGTTCGAATCCAAACTGCAGCCGAAGGTCCACGTTATTGGCGACGCTACAATTGCCGCGCCAATGCCGAAGTCGGCATTTTCCGCCAATCTGCAAGCAAAGGTATGTGCCTTTGCTGTGGCTAGGTTGCTATCGGACTTAGAACCCATAGCGACGACACTCGCGAACACATGCTACTCCTACACGACGCCTGACGAGGCGATTTCGATAGCAGGCGTCTATTCGAATGTGGGTGGTCAGCTTTCAAGCGTTTCAGGGGCTGGAGGTGTTAGCCCCTTAAATGGGGATAAAGCGGTGCGACAGGCAGAGGCTGCACAAGCAGCACATTGGTTTCAAACGATAACGAATGAGGCCTTTGGGTGAGACTGCGACGAGCAGGCTTGGCACTCGCTCTGGCGTCCTGTGGTGACGCGGAGCCACGGCTTGTCTCAGAAACGCAAATCGTCGGAGACGCCATTCCATCACCCCTGAGCGAAGCCTCCGCTATCGCTGCGCGCGGTAAGACCGTTTTCATGGATCGCGAAGGCGGTCATTGCGTGCTGTGCCACGCGATTGAGGGGTTAGAGGCGGAGTTTCAAGGAAATGTTGGGCCTGATCTCTCTGCTGTTGGTGAACGCTTGAGCCCCGGACAACTTCGATTGCGTATTGTTGACTATCAAATCGTGCGCCCCGGAACGCTGATGCCCTCCTATTATCGCATTCATGACTTATATCAGGTTGGAGAAGAGTATCAGGATCAACCAATCCTCACCGCGATAGAGGTTGAAGACTTGGTAGCCTATTTGAGCGAAAGACGATGAGGACATGAGAGACAAAGCGCTTTTCAACGCGACGCGTCGTCAAATTCTTACCGCCGGTGGCGGGGCGGTGCTGATTTCTTCGCTGCCGCTCTCAGCATTCGCCGACGAAGCAGATCTGTTGCGAGCGCGTACGGATCTTTTCGGAGATCGTCCGATCCAAGAGGAGCGCGTCACTGTTAAGCTGCCCCCAATCGCTGAGAATGGGCACTCTGTGCCCCTCTCCGTAAGCGTCGACAGCCCGATGACGGATGACGATTACGTCAAACAAATCGCTATCCTGTCACCCCGAAACACCCTGCCCTTAATCGGCCAGTTTCATCTGACCCCTTTTTCGGGGAAAGCTCAGGTCTCTACGCGCATCAGGATGTCTGGGACGCAGGCCATCCAGGCGGTTGCGGAGATGAGTGATGGCTCGCTGTGGGCGGGGAGTACGGAAACCGTTGTCACGCTCGCTGCGTGCGTCGTGCTTTAGGAGACTGTCGTGACAGGTATTCGTCTCTCCGTGCCCGAGACCGCCGCGCGCGGCGAAGTCGTCGAAATCAAAGCGCTTCTTCGTCATCCGATGGAAAGCGGCTTTCGGCGAGGTTCACGTGGTGAAGTCATTCCTCGCGATATTATCACGCGGTTTGAGTGCGACCTGGATGGAACGCTCGTCTTTGCATCGGATTTTCACCCGGCGATTGCTGCTAATCCGCTTATTACGTTTCATATGAGGGCCACCGAGAGCGGTGTTCTCACCTTTCGTTGGACCGACCAAAACGGTGAGGTTTGGAGCGACACGGCGTCCATTGCCGTCACATGATGCGGTGGGTCTTCGCATCAGGACTTGTTTTCGTTGCGGGCTGTATGTCTGAGGCGGACAATCCAGACTCCGCAATCATTGCGAAAGAAGACCTACAATCCGGCTTTTCGTTTCTGACGGCCGAAACGCAGAGGCTTCAGACCGATGAATTCGAGAACCCTGCTTATCTTTGGGTCGATCGCGGAGCAGACCTGTTCACTCATTCAACCGACGCGTCTCCGGCTTGTGCCTCGTGTCATAAAGACGGCTTGGTCGGCGTTGCGGCGCAGTATCCAAAATTCCATGAAAGTTCCGGCGAGCTTCTGAATTTGGAGGGGCGCATCAATCAATGCCGCACCGAGCATCAAGGCCAGGCGCCCTGGGCCTATGAAAGTGACGAGCTCCTCTCCATCACCGCTTATGTCGCGGAGCAATCAAAGGGTATGCCCATCGACATTGAAGTGAGTGAAGCGATGCAGCCCTATGTCGATAAAGGGCGGGATTACTTTTTAACGCGGCGCGGTCAGTTCAACCTGTCTTGCCAACAGTGCCATACGGAAAATTGGGGCACCCAGCTCCGCGGCGACACGATCAGCCAGGGACATGGCAATGGCTTTCCGGCTTACCGCCTGGAATGGCAGTTGATTGGCTCATTGCAACGCCGCCTCCGTGATTGCGATACCGGCGTTCGAGCAGAGCCCCTACCCTATGGCGACCCAACCTATCTAGCGGTCGAATTATACCTAGCGACACGGGCAAATGGTCTCGAAATCGAGACACCTGCCGTGAGAAGATAAAAAAACAGCGAGCCGCGAAGGACCCGCGGTTTTTTGATTTGAATTGATTTCGAGGTCTAGAAATCAAGCGTTGCGTTGAAGAACACATACCGTCCGAGCGCATCATAGACTTGCGGATAAGTATTTCCGTTCCCAGGCGCCGTACCTACAACAGATGATAATGGTGGATCTTCTTCAAACACATTGTTCACGCCTGCGCGCAGTGTCAGATAATCGGTTGCAGACCAACGTCCGGCGAGATCGAAGTAGTTTTGAGAATCCAACGTCGCGTTGATATTCTCTGGATCATCGTTTCCTTTCAAGGAAACCTCGTCAATGTACCGCCATGTCGTGGTTACACCGAAAGTTCCACTGAGCGATTCCCAGCCGACTGTCGCTTTATGACGATACTCCGGGTTCGAGCCTGTTCCGAAGTTTGTTTGACAAGCACCCCCATAGAACCCTGCGCAATCTTCAGGTGGTGTAACTTCCGCATCGGGAAGCGACTGGATCTCAAGCTTATCGAGTATCGTTGCAATATAGTCGAATGTCAGTGACCCGAATGAGTTAGCATCCATTTGGTAGTTTGCTTGGAAATCAAATCCTGCCGTCGCAAGAGAACCAGTGTTCACATTTGTCGTAACGATGAAGCCGCTATTATTGGCCCAGAGCGTTCCACCGATTCCTCGATTGATCAATAGCAGCTTGCGGAATAAGCGAGCCAGTTACGATAATCGTATCTTGCCTCGCTTCGTCTTCAATGGCGCTGCTATCCTGATCTAAGGAGATCGTATCTTCTTGCGCCAACGTATATGGGACGGCGAGCGTTCCAAATAGGGTTGTTAGGGCGGTCGCCTTCACCAGGCGAGCGCGTAATCCTGAGGTTTTCATAAATTCTCTCACTCATTTTCAACACATTGAGCACGGGCTGAATGAGAACTCCCAATATCCAGCCGCACTGCGCCATCAATTGTGCAAAGCGAAATTGAATTCATCGTCCGTCTGTCTCAATTGCAGACGCAACCAATTATATAAATACCTGATATATTTTTGTTATACTAATATGCGAGGTCATTAAATACTTTCGACACGTCGCCCATCCACTCAGTTTTGTAAGCTTCGAGAAGCTCATCTGAAGGCGTTTTTCCAGTCGCAAGTGTACGATCAAGTTCCTGTAGGAAGCCTGTCTCGTCATCCCCAGAGACCGAGAGTTTAGCGCGCGCGCGGAGGCCTGACCGGGCGATGTCCAAAACGTCTTTTCCGAGCTCCTGAAGCGATCTGCCACCCGGAACCGGCGCCTTCAATCCAATCGTCCGAACGGTTTGGCGGAGGGCTTCTCTCTCGCCTTCTGTCCAGTCTTTGACCAGATCCCATGCCGCGTCGAGAGCGGCATCGTCGTACAAAATTCCTGTCCAGAACGCTGAGAACGCACACAAGCGAGACCATGGCCCTGAATCACTTCCGCGCATTTCCAAGAAGCGCTTCAATCGCACTTCCGGGAAAATGGTGGATAAGTGGTCTTCAAAATCGTCGATCGCAGGCAATTCCCCAGGTAAGATTGGCAGCTCGCCTTTCATAAAGTCACGGAAGCTCAACCCCGAAGCGTCGAGATATGTCCCGCCGCGGCGCACGAAATACATCGGAACGTCGAGGGCGTAGTCGACATAGCGTTCAAAGCCGAAGCCATCTTCGAAAACGAAGGGTAGCATGCCTGTACGATCTGGGTCTGTGTCCGTCCAAATCTGCGAGCGATATGACAGGAACCCATTCGGACGCCCTTCTAAGAACGGTGAATTTGCGAAGAGCGCCGTTCCAAGGGGCTGTAACGCCAATGACGTCCGGAATTTTTTGACCATGTCAGTTTCTGAGCCGTAATCGAGATTGCTCTGAACCGTGCAGGTGCGGAACATCATTTGCCGGCCTAAGCGCCCGACCTTTTCCATATAGGCGCGCATAATCTTATAGCGGCCCTTTGGCATGATCGGTGTTTCGTCCATCGACCAAATCGGACTTGCACCGAGACCGATGAAGCCAATTCCGAGCGGATCAGCGATTTGGCGCACTTCTTCCAGGTGCTGGCCGACCTCATTACAAGTCTCGTGAATGTGCTCTAAGGGCGCTCCAGACAGTTCAAATTGACCACCTGGCTCAAGGCTAACGCTCGCACCACCCTTTTTGAGGCCGATCAGATAGCCGTTCTCTTCAATGGGCGTCCAACCAAACTTATCGCGCAGACCAGCGAGCATGGCATGAATCGACGCTTCGCCATCATATGGCAGCGGCTTCAGATCTTTCCACGTAAACCCGAACTTCTCATGTTCGGTGCCGATGCGCCAATCTGATTTGGGTTTCGAGCCGGCTTCAAACCATTCAACCAATTCTGCTTTGCCCGAGATGCGCGGCGCAGATTCGTCAATGTCCTTCGTGGGTGTTGTCACGCCCCTGCCCTCCTCGCTAATTATTTGCTTTCAGGCAGATAGGGAGCTTTCTGCCAATCGCCAACCAGCGATTGCCAAAGGGTGAGCGCCGACACAACCGCTGTTTCAGCGCGAAGGATGCGTGGCCCCAGCGTAATGGGCATCACAAAATCGAGAGATCGCAGCATTTCCCGCTCTTTTGGCGAGAATCCCCCCTCAGGTCCGATCAGGATCGCGGCAGGTTTCTCATGCAACTGTTTAGAATAAGTCTCCATTGGAGACGCCTCCGCGCTTTCATCACAAAAGATCAGCGGACGGTTCGATTCCCACTCGGAAAGCACCTTTGGGAGGGCCCGCGCCTCATGGACGCTCGGAACATCCATTCGCTCTGTTTGCTCAGCGGCTTCGATCGCTAGGCTTTCAAACCGATCAACCCGCACGCGATGGGTTTGGCAGTAATCGGTGAAAACGGGCTGAATGGATCGAACGCCCAGCTCGGTTGCCTTTTCGACGATAAAATCCGTGCGAGCTTTTTTTATCGGCGCGAAGAGCAGCGTTAGGTCTGGCCCCGAAACCTGCATTCGCGTTTGGTCTTGAGGGACCAATACTACTGATTTGGGTGACCCTGCGAGTGAGCACCGCCATTCACCATGCGCGCCATTGAAAACCCGCACGGTAGCGCCCGTTTCAAGACGCATCACCCGTGTGAGATACCGACTTTGACCGGCGGGCAGAGATATTTCCTGACCCTCGACAAGTGGCTCTGGCGTATAGATTCGCGCGATATGGCTCATGCGGCGTCTATAGGCTGCACTGCGACGCAGGTTAAGTCATGGCACAGCAATTAAAAGTCGCTATACAGGCGAAATGAACGACTCGACTGATGCAGATAAGGACGACCGACGCGCCATACCTTTGGATAGCGCGCTCCCCGACTGGCTGAAAAGCTTGCCGGATAGCAGCCGACCCTATGCAGCCTTGGCGAGATGGGATCGCCCGGTCGGTATTTGGCTTCTATTGATACCGTGCTGGATGGGGCTCGCGCAGATGCGCATTCCAGCCGGGTTCCAATGGATCGATCTTCTTTGGGTTCCCCTCTTCGCAATCGGTGCAGTGGCGATGCGCGGCGCCGGCTGCACCTGGAATGATATTCAGGACAGAGAAATCGATGCGCAAGTGAAGCGCACAGCGTCTCGTCCTCTGCCATCTGGCGAAGTCACGCTGCAGCAAGCTTATATATTTCTCGCAGCGCAGGTCGGTGTGGGGTTCTTGGTTTGGTTGACCTTGCCGAATGATGCGAAGATTGTCGCGCTATTAGCCCTGCCTATGGTGGCCGCTTATCCATTTATGAAACGCGTGACCTGGTGGCCGCAAGCCTGGCTTGGGTTCACCTTCAATTTTGGAGTATTGGTCGGCGCCGCGACGGCGACAAGCGTTACGGGCGCAACAGTCGTCCTCTATTTGGGGCTCGTCTGTTGGACTGTTGCTTATGACACGATCTACGCGCTCCAAGATCGCGAAGACGATGCCATGCTGGGCGTAAAATCGACGGCACGCCTGTTTGGCGAAAAAGTTCTTACCGGAGTCTTTGTCTTTCATATGCTGGCGACGACGCTGATTTTTCTCGGTGCCTATTTTGCCGGTGCAGGACGCGTGGGGGCTCTCTTAGCGCTCGGGTTTTTTGCGCACGGGGTTTGGCAAGTCTCTACACTCTCGAACGAGAGAGAAGCGCGAGCCTTGGGTGCGTTCAAATCGAACATTTATGCCGGTTTAATCGTGCTCGCGGGGCTGTGTTTAGCGGCTTTCCTCTAGGCCAATCTTGTCTGCCCTAAGGATAGGGCGGTATATTCAACGCTATGGCTGCTGCAAAACGAATCCGCCCGCTTGATCTTTTTTCTCGAGAAGAGTGGGAGCACGTGTCCCGTCGCTCAGACCTTATGGGGTTGGGAATGGTGGTCCATTGCTGGGCTGTGATTGCACTCGCAATGGCCGCAGCGATTTGGCAGCCCTTGCTGATTATCTTGGCTGTCCCGATTATCGGGGCTCGTCAGTTAGGACTTGCGGTGCTGATGCATGAGGCAGCCCACGGCGGTTTGGCCCGTAACAGAACGCTCAACGATTTCTTCGGTCATTGGCTCTCGGGCGCCCCGATTGGCGGCAGCTTGAAGGCCTACCGTCCTTATCATTTGCAACATCATAAATTTGCGCAGCAGCCGGAAGACCCAGATTTGGTTCTCTCCGCACCATTCCCGATTACGCGAACGTCGCTGAAACGGAAGATCATTCGTGATCTCACGGGTCAGACCTTTTTCAAGCAACGCCATAATCAGCTGTCTAACGCGATGGGGCTTAATATCCGTCCTGGCGCCGGGAACGGAAACCGCATGCAGGCGGCGCGAGAGGCGGCCGTTTCTTATCTACTAACCAATGGCGCTCTTCTGGTCTTCCTGACGCTGATTGGCCATTGGTGGGCATTCTTCGTACTGTGGCTGCTGCCAATGGCGACCTGGAACATGATGGTGACGCGTCTGCGCAATATCGCTGAGCATGCCGTTGTTCCAGATCACAACGATCCGATGCGTCATGCGCGGACGACCCATGCGACCATCTTGGAACGTGTTTTCCTGGCGCCCTATCGGGTGAACTATCATTGTGAGCATCACATGTTCATGCACCTGCCCTTCTATCGTCTCGCAGAAGCCCATAAACGGCTGCAAGACAAAGGGATCACGGAGCGTATGGAGGTCCAAGACAGTTATTGGCGGGTGCTCAATTCAGCCGCGAACAAACCGGAAGCAATGTCACCAGCATGAGTGAAATTCAAACCAAAGCCCGGAACGTTTTAGGCGGTGATCTAAAAGACTGCAGTCACGACCCACTCACGGGTTTTTTCCGCGATGGCTGCTGCAATACAGGTCCAATGGATCAAGGTATGCACACGGTCTGCGTCTCTGTCACAGCAGAGTTCCTGCATTACAGTTTTCACCGCGGGAATGATCTGATCACGCCGCGGCCTGAGTTTCGTTTCCCAGGGCTTAAACCCGGTGACAAATGGTGTCTCTGTGCCTCGCGTTGGGAAGAAGCGCGGCAGATGGGTGTCGCACCGCCCGTGCACCTTGAGGCCACCCATCATAAAACGCTCGCCATCGTAGATTTGGCACATCTAAAGTCACACGCCACGGAGGCCATCTAACCATGAAGCTTCAGATTGAAATGGTTTCTGATTTGGTCTGCCCCTGGTGCTGGGTTGGGTTGCGCCGCTTACAGGGGGCGATTGAATTGGTGCCGGATTTGGACGTTGAAGTCTTGTTCCGTCCATTTGAGTTGGATCCAACCGTTCCTGCAGGCGGAACCGACTACAAAGAGTATATGAAAGCCCGCTTTGGCAGCGATCAGGGGCGCGAAAAGTCGAATCAAATGCGCGACCTTCTCATCCAATACGGCAACGATGAAGGCATCCCCTTCCATTTCGACCGGATCACGCGGCGCGCGAACAGTTTCAATGCGCATCGCGTCGTCAGATGGGCTCAGGGCCAAGGGCACGGCATGGCAGCGAAAGAGGCGCTGTTCGAAGCGGTCTTCTCCAAAGGGCAAGACATTGGCGACCACGAAACACTGGTCACCATCGCCGCGAAGATCGGCCTAGATGCCAACCTGGTATCTGACTTGCTCGCAGGTGAGGCCGACGTAGAGAATACACGGAACGAACAGAACCTATTCCGGCAAATGGGCATCTCAGGTGTACCGACCTTCATTGCGCATCGTCAGATTGCTGTGCAAGGCGCTGAGACTTCGGAAAAAATCGCGCGGTTCCTAAGGTCCGCTGCTGAGCACGTTCCAGGTCAGCAGCCGACTGCGAACGCGTGACCCTAGTTTAACTGTGCCTCGACGAGTTTCTTATAGGCGCCGTCCAGCGCCATAAGCTCATCATGTGTTCCGCTTTCGACGGCCTTGCCATCATCCAGAACGATGATGCGATCTGCAGCGCGTACGGTAGATAACCGATGCGCGATAATCAGTGTGGTGCGGTCTTTCGCGAACTCTGCGAGTGCGGCCTGCACTTTGGCTTCACTCTCAGCATCGAGAGCTGATGTTGCCTCGTCTAAGAGTAAGATCGGCGCATCGCGCAAGATGGCACGAGCGAGCGCCACACGCTGTCTCTGACCGCCAGACAGATTGCGGCCCATCTCGCCAACTTCGCTCTCATATTGATCCGGAAGGTCTGAAATAAAGGAGTGAGCATTCGCGGCTTCAGCGGCGTGTTGGATATCTTCATGGGGCGCCCCTAAACGGCCAAGTGCGATATTCGCACCGACCGTATCGTCGAAAAGCGACGTGTCCTGAGACACGATTGCTGATGCTCTGCGCAGGCTGCCTGCATCAAGTTCGCGAATATCGGTGCCGTCCAAAGATACGACTCCTTGGTCGATATCATATAGCCTCAGTACGAGGTTGAAGATGGTTGATTTGCCCGCCCCGCTCGGGCCGACAAAGGCAACGGTCTCTCCAGTTGCAATGTCGAACGATAGGCCCTTTAGGGCTGGAGTGCCATCTGGATAACTGAAGGTAACGTTGCTAAAACTCACGTCTCCGCGAACGGTATCGAGTGTTTTGGCGTCAACTTTATCAGCGATGCTTGGTTGGGCATCGATCACTTCAAAGACACGGTCCGCGGCCGCGCCGCCTTCTTGGGCCACAGCATTTAATGTTCCGAGTGCGCGCAATTCTGGAGATGCTATCGCGAGCGCGCCAATGATCCGTAGCAAATCGCCAAGAGTAGCGGCGCCATTCGAAATTCTAAATGCTGCGAAGCCCAAAATCCCGGCAAGGGCTACACCCCCCGTCACTTCAAGAATGGGGTCAACTGCAGCCCGATCAGTGAGCACTTTCAGAAAAAGACGTGACCGTTCGACAAAGCCTTTCTTAGCTCTGTCTTCTTGATAGTTCTCTAAGCCGTAAGCTTTGACGATCCTTGATGATTGAAATCCTTCAGACAGTAAGGCCGTCACCTCGCCGATTTGTTGTTGAGCCGTCTTTGAACGCTTGCGAATTCGATTGCCGATGCCAATCACGGGACCAAAAGCGATCGGATACACCACAAGCAAAAGCAATGTGAGTTGCCAATCGGTCCACAACATGACGATCAGCATGCCCAAAACGGTGACGACGCTTTTGGTGAAATTATTGGCGAACCGCAAACCCGCATCTCTGATCGAGTTCACGTCATTGATAAATCGAGAGACAAAACGGCCAGATGCATCGCCAGATAAGCGCGAATAATCTCCGCGATTGAGCGAGACGAATTGTGCGTCTTGAATGTCGACGAGCGATCGTTGGACGCCGGTATTGTTGAATACCGTCATCAGATAAAGCGTCACAGCGCGTCCGACCGTTAGTCCAATGATGCTAGCAGCAACCCAGACGATCCACATGGGCGAAGATGCGCCCTCTGCCTCACCAAAGGTTCCCTGTAGCCGGTCGCCCATGATGCCCAGGATCAAAGTGTATCCAGTTGCAAAAGCTGACGTAAGAACCGCGAAGACCGTCCCGCCTATGAACCAACCGAGATGCGGGCGAAAATAGGATTTGAACAGCCTGAAGAGACTGCCCGATTTTTTAGGTGTTTCGGACGTCTTAGACGTGATGATGGTCACCCGTCTCTGGGTCGAGCAGTTTGTGCGCGTGCAGGATGAAATATCTCATCTCAGCATTGTCCACGGTCCGCTGCGCCGCGCCTTTCCAGGCGTCATAGGCTTCTTTGTAACTCGCGAACGCGCCGACAAAGTCGATTTTGGAGAGATCCTCAAACTCGACATCGGTGACGTCTTTGAGTTCACCACCGATAACGATGTGGAGGAGTTGTTTGCTTTCAGATGTCTCGGCCATGTTTTGGCGCTCCGTCGTCTGGGTCGAATCGAATGGGCGTACGGTCCAGTTTGGATCTGGGAGACGCACCCCTTTGACTCGGGCTGATAACAGGGAATGCAGGGCCTTTCCAGCCGCCAAAAGACTTCTTTGTGCAGGTTCTCCGCGATTAAACAGATAGGGCTCGCCTAAATGGGTTGTCGCGGCGCCACCTGCTTCCTTCACCAGCAAGGCGCCAGGGGCTAAATCCCAGTCGGATTTACGCCATAAGGTCACCACTGCATCAAACTTGCCGGCGGCGACCCAGCATAGACGGAGAAGCGTTGCATTTGGTTTGGGTTTGGCCAATTCCATCTTAGGCCAAGGTACGGGCCAGGCTGGATGGGTAAGCATTCCCTCATTGGTGATGATGCGACAGCCCTCTTCTTGCGCGCAGCCTGTTACGTGGATGGGGTCATCGTTCAAAAACGCCCCGCCGCCCAAATGGGTTGAATAAGTTTCCTCAAGAACCGGCGCATGGATGACGCCAGCTCGTGGAAGTCCTCGCTCAAGCACGCCGATCCCCACGCACCAATAAGGTTCCTGCCGCATGAAGGCGCGCGTTCCATCGATCGGATCCACGATCCAGACGCGCTTCGCCGTCCGCGTTTCATTCGAAAGCGCGGTTTCCTCGGATAACCATCCATAGTGCGGACGCGCGGCCATTAGCCTGTCTCGAATGAGTGCATTTACGGCGAGATCAGCTTCGGTCACCGGGTGATCTTTGGATTTATCCCAAGCCCGTACGTCTGCGCGCTTGAAATAGTCGAGCGCAAGGTCACCGGCCTCCCGAGCAACCCGCTTCAGAATGTCTAGATCTTCCTTATCGAGATCACTCTCCGGCAATCGACATATCCTCTATCAAGATCGATGGCGCATCGCGGGAGCTTCGGAACTCGAGATCGGAGGCTGGAATGAGACGCTTGAACATGCCGGGCAAGTCGCCCGCGATCGTCACTTCTGATACCGGGTGCTGGATCTCGCCATTCTCAAACCAGAATCCCGCGACACCAACCGAATAGTCACCTGTGTTGGGGTTGATGGAGGGGCCGAACATATCGCTGACCAGTAGGCCTTTCCCGACGTCTTTCATCAGTTCAGCCGGGGTTTTGTTTCCGGCTTCGATATAGGCATTTGAAACGCCTACACCGGGCGTTGAACCGAACCCGCCACTGGCATAACCGTTAGGCGCCATATCAAGCTGCTTGGCAGAGGATCCATTCAAAAGCCAACGGGTGAGCCGGCCATTATCAATCAGGTTCGCCTTTGAAACAGGGCGCCCTTCCCCGTCATGGGCGCGAGTGCCCATGCCGCGTAGTCTAAACGGATCATCGATGAGATTGATCCCGTCGGCGAAGACTTGCTCACCGAGTTGGTCCTTTAGAAACGACACGCCCCGCGCGACGCTCGGCCCGCTGATCGCTGACAAGAACGCCCCAATGAGGCTTGAAGCAACGCGCCGATCATAGATGACGGCGCCTGTTTGGGTTTTTATCTTTCGAGGAGCTAGTCGCGCGACCGCACGCTCGCCGGCAATCCGGCCAATCTCTTCCGGAGATGGTCTATCTTCGAGTCGTCGAACGGAACGGCTCTCATAGTCCCGTTCCATCGCGCCATCTTTTTCGGCTACTGCAGCGAGCCCGAGCCCCGTTGATCCAGCCATGCGGTGTGAGAAGAAGCCATTGCTGGTCGCAACCCAGCGCTCGCTGGTGCTCCAACCATTACCGCAACCAGAGACTTGCTGAACGCCTTCAACTGCCAAGGCTGCAGCTTCTGCTTCAAGTGCATCTTTTTCTAGGATCTCGGTGGCGATTTCTCCGTCGCCTGTCACGTCGATCGCGGGGATTTCTGTCGCCAAGTCCTCTTGCGGGGCGAGGCCGCAATAGGGATCTTCTGGAACCACTTTTGCCATCGCAACACAGCGCTCTGCGAGTGTCGCCAAACCTGCAGGTGAGGTGTCAGAGCCAGAGACAGAGGCTTGTTGCTGGCCAAAGAAGCAGCGCAAAGCCACCCCCTGCGATTCAGATCGTTCAATGCCTTCGAACTTTCCTTCCCGAACTTCGACGCTAACGCCGTCAGAACGACCGAAAGACGCATCAGCGCCCGTCGCGCCTGCCTTTGTGCAAGTCTCGATGAGGGTGGAGAGGATCGATTCGGGGGAAAGCTCTGATTTGGTCATCCGCCCCATTTAGAGAGCGTCTCGTCCTATGCCTAGTCCCTGTCTGTTACGTCGCGCTTGACCTTCCGCAGGATCAGACGCACATCGCGAAGCATGGCAGATCTTGATCCAATTCACATTATCGGCGGCGGCATGGCGGGCTCAGAAGCCGCTTGGCAAGCCGCAAACATGGGCGTGCCGGTCATCTTGCACGAAATGCGCGGTGTTAAAGGCACAGATGCACACCAAACGGACCAACTCGCGGAGCTCGTTTGCTCAAACTCTTTTCGGTCGGATGATCATCGACTCAACGCGGTTGGGGTTCTTCATGAAGAAATGCGCCGCGCCAATGGGATCATCATTCCGACTGCGGATAAGCATCAAGTGCCTGCGGGCAGCGCCCTCGCCGTAGACCGCGAAGGCTTTGCAGAAGCTGTCACGGCCAAACTCGAAGCGCATCCTCTAATTACGATTGTACGCGAAGAGATCACCGGGCTGTCGCCCGTCGATTGGTCTAGCGTAATTATCGCGACAGGGCCTTTGACCTCGGTTCCATTGGCGGAGGCTATCCGAGCAGAAACCGGTGAAGACGATCTCGCTTTCTTCGATGCGATCGCGCCGATTATCTATCTCGAGAGCATCGATATGGACAAAGCCTGGCGTCAATCTCGCTATGACAAGCCGGGCCCACATGGCGATACGGCGGCCTATATCAACTGCGCCATGGATGAGACGCAGTATAATGCCTTTATCGATGCGCTGATCGACGGGGAAAAGACTGAATTCAAAGACTGGGAAAAGGATACGCCCTACTTTGAAGGATGCCTTCCTATTGAAGTGATGGCGGAACGCGGCCGAGAAACGCTGCGCTATGGCCCGATGAAACCAGTCGGCTTGACCAATCCGCATAATCCAGACGTCAAAGCCCATGCGATCGTCCAGCTACGTCAGGACAACGCGCTTGGCACGCTTTGGAACATGGTCGGGTTTCAGACCAAGCTTAAGTACGGCGCGCAGTCCGATATTTTCAAAATGATCCCTGGGCTCGAAAACGCGCAATTCGCCCGGCTTGGCGGGATTCACCGCAACACGTTTTTGAACTCCCCAAAGCTGCTTGATAATCGCCTACGGCTAAAATCAATGCCGCGGCTCCGCTTCGCCGGACAGGTAACGGGCGTAGAAGGATATGTGGAAAGCGCTGCGATGGGGCTGCTCGCTGGCAGGTTTGCAGCAGCGGAGCGTTTGGGCATCGAACTCGAAAACCCACCCGAAACAACAGCTCTTGGCGCCTTGGTAAAACATATCACGGGCGGTCATTTGGAAGGCAAAGCGACGTTCCAACCTATGAACGTGAACTTCGGGCTGTTTCCTCCTCCAAATATGGATGAGGTTCAGACCAAAGATCCGGAAACAGGCAAGCGCCTTCGCGGTAAAGACAAAGGCCGCGCCAAGAAGAGAGCGCAAGCGGCAAGAGCGTTGCGCGATGTCACGTCTTGGTTAGACAACCACTCAATGGAACCCGTTCCAGCGGAATAGCGCGTTAGACGGTCGTTTAACCCAACCGTTCCTTCACAGCGCCAAAGTGGCGAGAGATATGCTCATAGTCGCGATGTGGCTTCCATTGCATAACGCCGCAGAAGCCGCAGGTTAGGAACAAGGTAATATCCGCGATCGAGAAACGATCTGCTGCAAGCCAATCTTTCCCGTCGAGGTGTTGATCGAGACGCTTCGCAAATTTCTTGACGTTTGCCTCTGCCTTCGCCCCCGCTTCGGGTAATTGTGGGTTCTCTAATGGCGCCATCACAGGGTGCGTGTTTCTGAACCAGGTCGCGAATTGCGCCATCATCATAAACTCGATGCGGCGGTCCCACATTTCGATGAGGCCCTTCTCCTTGGCATCGGATCCCATCAAATTTGGCTCTGGAAACATATGCTCAAAGTAACTGCAGATCGCACGGCTTTCCGTGATGTTTGTGCCATCGTCTAGGACGAGAACAGGCACGTGAGAGAAGGGAGAGATTTCGCGATATTCGGGCTGTTTATGCTCGCCTTTCATGATCGAGATCTCTACGAGCTCTACCGCGTCCAGCTTCCCTTTCGCTTTCAAGAAATTGTAAGTCCGCTCTGGGTTTACGGCTTTTGGGGCATGGTAAAGTTTCACGGCGCTCTCCTTGGAAGACGTCTAATTGAATGTTTTGCGAAGGCCGACAGTCACATTAAGGGGTTCGCCCGGGAAGAAACGTTGGTTTCCAAAGGCAAAATCGGCGCGGTCGGCATATTTCTTATCAGTGATATTCCGGACAATCAGGAAGGTTTCGAGCGCATCAGAAACTTCGTAAGTGGCTCTTAGATTGCCGATCAGGTGCCCGGGATAGTCCTGTGTGTTGGCTGGATTGGTAAAATACTCGCCAACATAATTGGTGGAAAGCTCAAGACTGAACTCATCGTTTGGAAACCATGTGAACGAAGCGTTTGCGAGCCATTCGGGCGCCGAGTCAATTTCGTTCCCGTCCAGGATCACTTCTGACCCGTTTC
Organism: Henriciella sp.; assembly: GCA_013213785.1. Lineage (GTDB taxonomy): Bacteria > Pseudomonadota > Alphaproteobacteria > Caulobacterales > Hyphomonadaceae > Henriciella. Next base: position 31,671 of record JABSPZ010000008.1, read on the forward strand.
CAACCACGCGATCGAACGTATAGGTTTGGTCTGACCAGCTAACATTGCCGTTAAAGACAAATTGGTCGCTGATTTGCCATAGCGCAGCCACTTCTATCCCTTGGTGGCGCGTTGAGCCGTCGGTGACATTCAGACCATCTGAGTCGCGGAAGAAGAAGTTATCTTTGTCAGCCGTATATGCCGCAATATCGAAGACGAGATCTCCGTCCGCGAGACTTCCGCGGGCGCCGATCTCGAAACTGTCCAAAGTTTCCACTTCAGCTTCAGCGACACCTTGCTGAGATTGCAGACGATAGAGATCACTTGCCTGTGGCGCACGGCTACCGCGCGCATAATTCGCGTAGAGACTTATGGCGTCCGATGCCTCATAGACCAGACCGACTTTAGGTGTGATGAAATCGAAATTATCCGTTCGATCCGCAGGAACGTTAAAACGTCCATTGATACCGACTGGCGCGTCCGTCGTGTAATCATAGCCATGCGCTTCACCGCGAAGGCCCAGTAGCACCGTTAGCTGATCCGAGAGTGACCAATCTGCTTCGCCCCAAAGCGCACCGACCAGCGTATCAACCGTGTAATCATAATGGATTCCAACTGGAAAACGGCTGTCCCCTGGAAAGAACCCAAATGGCTGCGGCTGTGTTTCGCGAAGATACCCCGTCGCCAGATCAATATCCGCTCCTGCGCGCCACGTTAGTGCATCAGACAGAACACGCTCATATCGGCTCATAACACCAATCCCGGTATGGCCGTTCTTCTCAAATCCTCGATAAGGAAGGAAATGCTGACGGAAGTCCATTTGCTGCGTACGTGCAAAGGGGGTTAACGTGAGCGTACCATTCGCAACTTCCCCCTCTAGCTTGAGTGCGCCGCGCGCTGACCAAGCATCACGGTAGGCCAAAGGATCATCATTCGCGCGGGCGATGTCTCGATCCTTGAACGCATCAGGGCCTTGGATGAAATCCGCGGTCTCTTGCTCCAAATAGGACGCAGACGCCCAAGCCGTGACACTCCAGCCGGCATAAACTGTCTCTGCGACGCCGGAGCCTTTGAGTTGGAACAAGCCCGTATTATCCCGCCAACCGGTGTCTTTCTGAACAGATATCGAGGCGCGGCTGAGATAACCCTGATCATAAATCAGATCACCCTTATAGCGCCCTAAACTGCCATATGACGCGTTCGCTTGGCGTAGCGGCTCACCGCTCGGATCTGTCAGGATGACGTTGATCAGGCCATGCACAGCGTTTGAGCCATATTTTGCAGACCCTGGCCCCCGAACGACTTCAATCGCTTCTGCTGTTTCGTGGTGCGGCTCAAGCAGGCTGTTGACGTTCCCAAAGGCCGGAGAGCGCGTAGGAACGCCATTTTCAAGGATCAGGAAACTGCCCTGCCCTGCACCGCCGGTCAGAACGGGCGACCTAATCGCGATCAAATGCTCTTGCCCGGAATTGGTGTGGATATTCACGCCAGGGAGTGTGTTGAGCACTTCAGCAGGATGATCCGCTGCAATCGCTGCAATCGTATCTGCATCCAAAATCGACACAGCCCCTGCCCCTTCCGGACTACGGTCTCCGAACGTGGTAATCGTTGCCAGAACCCGGTTCTCGCGTTCGGGACAGAATGGCGATGCTGCATCTGGAGCGAGCCCGCGCTCCTCAAGACATTCCGCCACCTGGTCAGAAACATCTTGCTCGGCTTCATCGTAAGCGAACTGGGCATGGGCGTGCGTCGTCAGCGCCAGAATGGCGGTCGTGCAAAAGAGCGATTTCATCATGTCTTCGTTTTAGCTCCGGAAGAAGAGGTCAGCTGGCAGCGCGCCAACAACGGCGCCTGACACGCAGGTAGCGAGTGTACCCGCGAGAAGCGTCCGCCAAGCGAGTTCGAGGAAGGTTGTCCGACGCTGTGGCTCAATAATGGAGAGCCCCCCGATCAGGATGCCGATCGAGCCAAAGTTTGCGAAGCCGCAAATGGCGTGGGCCGTGATCATGCTTGAGCGTTGTGATAGCCCCTCACCGCCTTCTCCAGCGAGTTGGAGGAACGCGACAAACTCGGTCAGGACGGTTTTGATGCCGATCAAAGAACCAGATTGCGCGGCTTCCGACATTGGAACGCCAACCATGTACATGATCGGCGCGAAGATCCATCCGAGGATCCGCTCAATGGAGAGCTTGGCGCCGCCGACTTCTGGCAATGCGCCCAGGCCAGCATTCACGAGATAAAGCAGAGCGAATGCCGCAATCAGCATCGTCACGATGTTGGCTAGGATCTTGAGCCCATCAGACGCGCCGGTTGCGAACGCATCCATGGTGGATTCGTACTCAAAATCCGGCTCGTGGGCGCGCAATTTCTCATCGACCGTCTCAGGGATCATAACGAGTGCTAAGGCCACGGCAGCTGGCGCCGCAATCAGGGAGGCCGCCAGCAATTGCCCGAGCGCGTTTGGCAAGACATCTTGCAAGAAAACGCCGTAAAGAACGAGCACGCTGCCCGCCACAGTCGCGAACCCCGCGACCATCAAGATAAATATTTCTGAGCGCGTCATGCCTTTGAGGTAAGGTTTCACCAAAACAGGCGCTTCGGTCATGCCCATGAAGACGTTGGCCGATACAGCGAGAGAGGTCGCACCGCCGAGACCCATGCCCTTCCTAAAGATGGTCGCAAAGCCTTTTGTCACCCAGCGAAGGATATGCCAGTGCCACAGGATGGCCGAGAGGGCTGCGACGACGATGATGAGGGGCAGCAAATGGACGGCGAAGATTGGGCCAGGCTGGCCGGTGAGTTCTTCCCATCCCGCCTGCGTTCCAAATGTTGGGCCAAATACGAACTGAGTTCCGTAAGCCGTTGCTGCAATCAGGCTATCAACGACAATGTTGGCCGCAAAAAGGGCTTCACGGATTATCGGGATGCCAAACAGGATAAGAGCGAACGCAAACTGAATTGCCACGGCGCCTAGAACGATTTTCCACGGAAAGGCTTTTTTGTTTTCTGAGAGGCCCCAAGCAATCCCGAAAATCATCGCGATGCCTAATAGCGCCCGCGCATTGTCCCAACCCCATTCCATCGGCAGTCCTCACAGTTTCGTTTCCCTATTAACGACCTAGCCCGCACATCCCGCGCGGGCTAGTCCAGTTGTCAGCGAAACGTCTAACCTAGTTTGCAAATACAGATCTTGTGACCATCCGGGTCGCGGAAATACGCGCCATAGAAAGTCGGCATGCGTTTCCCCGGCGCGCCTTCATCTTGAGCGCCAAGCTCAATTGCTTTTGCATAAACGCGATCAACAGTTTCATTGTCCGGTGCCGCAATCGCCGGCATGATTCCATTCCCGCAAGTCGCTGCAGCCTCATCATAAGGGCCGCCAATTGCGAGCATTGGCTGACCTGGTGCAGTGCCGTAGAAATACAGACGGCCATTGTCGAAAAATCGGGTCGCGCCAACTTCAGCCAGGACTTTGTCATAGAATTCGAGAGCTTTTTCGGTGTTGTTTGAGCCGAGTGTCACATAGGCAAGCATTGGGGGTCTCCTGTAATGGGTGCTGGCCTCTAGGCACCATGCACCTAGTTAGAACGCAAGAGGTAACGCAGCGTCGCAGCTTGACGTTTACGTCAGCGGATGGTGCAAGGCCTTCGCACTCGCACAATGAGTAAAAGTATTAGGAGACACACTTATGTCTATTCGTTTTGATGATCGCGTCGCAATTGTAACTGGCGCTGGTGGCGGCCTCGGTAAACAGCACGCGCTCGAACTCGCGCGCCGTGGCGCAAAAGTCGTTATCAACGACTTAGGCGGATCTATGGACGGATCTGGCGGCAACTCTGAAGCCGCCGAAGCGGTAGTCGCAGAGATCCAGGCCATGGGCGGCGAAGCGATCGCCAACGGTTCTTCTGTGGCTGATGACGCTGGTGTCCAGAAAATGATCGATGACACGATGAATGCTTTTGGGCGCATCGACATCATCATCGCGAACGCGGGTATCCTCCGCGATAAGTCATTCTCCAAGATGACGACTGACGACATCAACCTCGTTCTGGACGTCCACCTGCGTGGCACATTCAAGCCTGTCCATGCCGCATGGAACATCATGAAAGAGCAGAATTACGGCCGTATCGTCGTAACTACCTCTTCTACCGGCCTTTACGGTAACTTCGGTCAAGCCAACTATGGCGCTGGCAAGCTTGGCGTTGTTGGCATGATGAACACGCTGAAAATTGAAGGCGCGAAAAACAACATCAAAATCAATGCCGTGTGCCCGATTGCGGCGACCCGCATGACAGAAGGCCTGATGCCTCAGGCCATGCTCGACAACCTCAAACCTGAATTTGTAACGCCAGGCGTGATGAACCTCGTGAAAGACGAAGCGCCGACCGGTGTCATTCTATCAGCCGGCGCTGGAGCTTTCTCAATGGCCCAAATCGTCGAGACACGCGGCGCATTTGTTGGACAAGGCGAAGCGCTCACCGCAGAAGCCGTCGAAGCGAAATGGGACGAGATCACCGATACGTCTGTGCAAACGCATTTTGATTCGGGTGCTGGTCACGGCCAGAACATTTTTGCTCGTCTGCAAGAGGCGGCTGCTAAAGCTTAGCGCTGCGGCAAATACAACTAAAATTAGTAAAACCGGCGGTAGCCTATAGCCTCGCCGGTTTTTATTATCTACAACGTTTGTATTGATGTGTGGGACTGACGGGGAGCGCCATATGCGTGGACTAGTCTTTTCATTGTGTGCGTTGGCGCTTGCGGCCTGCGGGAGCACAGAGAATGCGACGGATGAGGTCGCTGAGCCGCCTGTAGCGGAAGTAACTGATCCAGTAGTGGGAGAAGTTGCTCTGGATGCGACCGGGGAAACCTGTGGCGGGATCGCTGCAACACAGTGCCCGGCGAGCTTTTACTGCAAACAAGAAACAGGTCAGTGCCTTGAGGTCATGGATGGTGCTGGAACGTGCCAGCCAATTCCTGAAGTTTGCACAAGAGAGTATCGCCCTGTTTGTGGGTGCGATGGCCAAACCTATCCGAACGCCTGTGATGCCGCTGCAAACGGTGTCAGCGTCGCCATTGAAGGCGAATGCGCGAGCCCGGATACCGAATAGGCTACAAGCTCAAAGCAGAGCTTTCCGATAATAAAGCGAGACGATCTGGCATCGGCTCGTCCATGACGTCTTTTGTCGCCGTTACCGTGCGCAGGATTTGCGGCCCTTTGCTGCTCTCTATCGGTGTTACAAGTGACCCATCTTTCGAGAGTTGATCGATCAGTGCCGCTGGTATGGTCTTGATGGCCCCGGCCAATAGGATGCGGTCAAACGGTCCGTGTTGGGCTAGGCCTTTCAGGCCATTGCCATGTCGGATCGTGACATTGTCTACGCCGAGCTCCTTCAGGCGCTTTCTAGACTGTTCGACAAGCCGCTCATATCGCTCAACGCCGTACACATGGCGACAGGTCTGGCTCAATAAAGCGGCGGTATAGCCACTTCCTGAGCCGATCAGTAATACCCGCGCTTCTTTCCCTGGTGGGATCTGCAACGCTCTCAACAGTTTCGCCGTTACAATCGGCCTTGGAATACTCTGACCGCATGGGATGGGCAGCATACAATCTTCGCCCACCATCGCCTTCAGGTCATCGGAGACAAACACGCTCCGATCGACAGTCTCTAAGGCCGTTAAAACCCCATCATCCGTTATCCCTTGGCGTCTCAGGGAAAGCACGAATCGCGCAGCGCGCATTGGGTCTGGAATCAGGTCTGCCATGTCTCTCGCATCTCAGCGAGAAATGCCTCATGCGTCAAATCCACATGTAGGGGGGATACAGAAATGTAACCATCATAGATCGCGCGCAAATCGGTCCCTTCATTGGGATTCGATAGCTTTCCACGATAGCCAATCCAATAATAGGCATTGCCGCGCAGATCTTCACGCGCTTCTGTTCGGATGATGCGCTCATCGCGCAGGCCCTGACTCGTGAAGCGAACACCTTCGACATTGTCGGGGGCGCGGTCTGGGAAGTTGATGTTGATCACCAGGTCGTTCGGCCAGCCTTTGTCGATGATCGGGCGCAAGACCTTGGCACCCCATGCCGTTGGCGTTTCCCAAGGGCATGATTGTGGGTTCTGGAAGCCTTTGGACTGGCTGAGCGCAATGCTTGGGACGCCGTGCTGCATTCCGAAGAGCGCTGCAGCAATGGTCCCTGAGAAAGTCGTATCCTCGGCGATGTTCTGCCCGGCATTCACGCCGGATAAGATCAAATCTGGGCGTTCCGGCATTAATTCATCGAGTGCGAGCAACACACAGTCACTCGGCGTGCCGTTTACGGCGTAGCGCTGCGGACCCGTTTCCCGGACGCGAACAAACTCCGTGAGAGAGATCGCTCTCCCCTTCCCCGATTGCTCCAGTTCAGGGGCGACGATCCAGATATCATCACTCAGTTCGCGGGCAATGTGTTCCAAGACGTCTAAGCCCGGAGCATTGATGCCATCATCATTGGTTAGAAGAATTCTCATTCTGAGGTCTCCAGGAAAGAGAGTGTTAGAAAGACTGCCGAACTCAGCGCGGCCCCATAAACGGTGATCGTCTCAATTGGCGGGAGGAAGGTGTAAAGCTGATGGCCCGACAAAAGAAAATGCACGATTGCGTGTACGATTGTTAGTCCTGACAGAACCTGCCCCGCCAGGCGCTTCCACGGAGCTAAAAACACCATCCAAAAAGCGGCGATGAATAGCGGGATGTGTAAGAGCACAAACCAGTCTCTCGCGGCCTCATCTTCCATACCGCTCAGGACCGGCAATAATCGCCACTCCGCATGGGTCATCGCATCCATTTCGTGAACCGCGAACAGTGCGAGAGTGACCACTAGGCTCAGGTTGAGCCAATGCTTCACGCGATCACCTCAAGGCCGTCCATATAGGGCCGGAGAACGTCTGGCACGGTGATGGAGCCATCTTCGTTCTGATAGTTCTCAAGCACCGCGACGAGCGTGCGCCCGACGGCGAGGCCCGATCCGTTCAGTGTATGCAGGAATTCTGGTTTCGGCTTCGCGTTCTCTTCACTCGGCGCGGGGCGCCATCGTGCGCTCATCCGGCGGGCTTGGAAGTCACCGCAATAAGAGCAGGAGCTGATCTCACGATACGTGTCTTGGCTCGGGAGCCACACTTCTAGGTCGTAAGTCTTGCGGGCACCGAAGCCCATATCTCCAGTACAGAGCAGCATCCGGCGGTATGGCAGGTCGAGCGCTTCCAGGATGCCTTCTGCACATTTGGTCATACGCTCGAGCTCTGCGAGCCCTTCCTCTTCGCCGCCAACAACCGAGACCATCTCAACTTTGTTGAATTGGTGAAGGCGGATCATGCCTTTGGTATCGCGCCCCGCACTGCCTGCTTCAGATCGGAAGCAGGGTGTATGGCCCGTCATACGAATAGGCAGTTGGCCCGCATCAAGGATCTGCTCACGCACGAGATTGGTGAGCGAGATCTCAGAGGTGGCGATCAGCCACAATCCGTCAGTGGTCTCGAAAGAGTCTTCTCCGAACTTTGGAAGCTGGCCAGTACCAACCATTGCTTCCGGGCGCACCAAGAGTGGCGGCGTGATCTCTTCATACCCGTTCTCGCCCGTCTGCTTATCCAGCATGAAGGAAGCGAGTGCACGCTCTAAACGCGCCATCTTTCCACGCAGCGCCACAAAACGAGCGCCACTCATTGCCGCGGCAGCCTCAAAATCCATCAACGGCTGGCCAATACTATTCTTCAGCGCAGCGCCGAGATCAGCGTGATCCTGCACATTGTTGCGGCCGGCGAGACGTGCGTTTGGCTCGCCCCATTTATGTTGCTCAACATTGCCGGCTTCGTCTTCACCGACAGGGACATCCGGCATTGGGATGTTCGGCGTTCCGAGCAGCAACTTATCTAGCTCTTCACGCGCTGCGGCTTCTTGTTCGCCGGCCGCTTCAATCACGTCTTTCGCCTTGGCCACTTCAGCGCGTAGCTGTTCGAACAAAGCATCGTCACCACTGGCTTTCGCTTTGCCGATTTCTTTCGACTTTGCGTTGCGCGCAGATTCAGCCTCTTGCTTGTCCGATACAGCTTTCCGAACGGCTGCATCGTGATCCAGCATATGAGAGACCACGTCCCCAAGGCCTTTTTGCTTGCGCTCAAAGGCGTCTCGGAACGCGTCAGGGTTTTCGCGGATGGCGCGGATATCGAACATGGGCTCGCCTCATTACTCTTCGGGCTAGCGTTTAGGCTGATGCGAACGGGGCGTCTAGCGCCCTATTCGCCTACTTGTCTTTGACTTGCGGGGCCAAACGGATGTGCAGCTCTCGCAATTGCTCATCGCGCACGGGACTTGGCGCTTGCATCATCAGGTCACGCGCTTGCTGGTTCATCGGGAACAGCGTGACGTCACGGATGTTTTCAGCGTCGGCTAGGAGCATGACCATACGGTCCACACCAGGGGCAATCCCGCCATGCGGAGGCGCGCCATAGCGGAACGCGTTCAGCATGCCGCCAAACTCTGCTTCGACGACTTCCGGGCCGTATCCAGCCTTTTCGAACGCTTTCAGCATGATTTCAGGACGGTGGTTCCGGATCGCCCCTGAGGACAACTCGATCCCGTTACAGACAATGTCATACTGGAATGCGTTGATTGCCAGCAGGTCTTCGTCAGTCTTAGCCGCTTCCAGCACTTCCAGGCCGCCTTGCGGCATCGAGAATGGGTTGTGGCTGAAGTCGACCTTCTTGTTGTCTTCGTCCCACTCATACATCGGGAAATCGATGATCCAGCAGAAGCGGAACACGCCCTGCTCGATCAGGCCGAGTTCTTCGCCAACTTTGGTGCGGGCTGCGCCAGCAAGCTTGTAAGCATCGCCTTTCTTGCCAGCGGAGAAGAAGATACCGTCGCCATCACCGAGCCCTGTATGCTCGAGGAAGGCTTTCAGGTGATCTGCGTCGAAGTTCTTGAGCACTGGATCTTGGCTCACGACTACGCCGTCATCACCAGCACGTAGACGCGCATAGCCGAGGCCTGGCGCTTGCATTTCTTTCTTCGCCCACTTGTCCATATCGTCAAAGAACTTCCGAGATTGGTTCTCGGTCGCTTTCGGCGCAGGGATCGCAATCACCTTACCGCCGCCTTTGATGATTTTGGCAAAGATTGAGAACCCAGTTTTGCTGTCATCCTCAAAGAACTCGGTCACATCGACAAGTTCGATCGGGTTACGCAGGTCTGGCTTGTCTGAACCGTATTTCGACATCGCTTCCGCATAAGGGATCCGCGGGAACGGCCCTTCTGGAAGCTTGCGGCCTTTGCCCTGCCAGTCTGCAAACTCTTCAAACACACCGTGCATGACGGGCTCGATGGATTGGAAGACGTCTTCTTGGGTGACAAAGCTCATCTCAATATCAAGCTGATAGAACTCACCTGGCGACCGGTCCGCACGCGCATCCTCATCACGGAAACACGCCGCGATTTGGAAATAGCGATCAAAGCCAGACACCATGAGGAGCTGTTTGAACTGCTGTGGCGCTTGTGGAAGTGCGTAGAACTCACCTGGGTGCAAACGTGAAGGCACTAGGATATCACGCGCGCCCTCTGGCGAAGACGCGGTCATAATTGGAGTTTGGTACTCTGTGAAGCCCTGCTCCACCATACGGCGACGGATCGAAGCAATCACTTCTGCGCGCAGGATCATGTTCGCGTGCAAAGTCTCACGGCGAAGATCCAAGTAACGGTGCTTCAGGCGAATATCTTCTGGGTAATCAGGCTCACCAAATACGGGGAGCGGCAGCTCGGCCGCTTCTGACTGAACTGACGCTTCTTTCACGCGGACTTCGATTTCGCCTGTATCGAGGTTGTCATTCACGAGCTCAGAATCACGCGCCAGAACTTCACCTTCAATGGTGATGACGCTTTCGGTGCGAAGGCGCTCAACCACAGCAAAGGCTGGGAAATCAGGATCAAAGACGCACTGCGTCAGACCGTAATGGTCGCGCAGGTCGATGAACATCACTCCGCCATGATCTCGGCGGCGGTGAAGCCAGCCTGAGAGTTTAACGGTTTGCCCGACATGGGACTTGCGAAGTTCGCCGCAGGTATGGCTGCGATAGGCGTGCATGGTGCGCTCCGTTTGGGAGGAGAAATAAAGGCGGCTTTTGGCGCTCCGGGGCTTAAGATGTCAAGGCCCACCGACACTAAGTTACCCGCAACAATAAGACACTGAGATATTAACCGGTTTTTCAGGCCTATTTATTTTACTGCGAACATGTCGAATCAAGCACCGCTTCCTACCGAAGTTGATAATGTCGGGCTGCTGCATCGTGATCGTGCAGAGGGAATAGTTGTAGAATGTAACGGAACCGAGGCGACAATCTCAACCGTTGCAGGCGATACGGAGGCCTCGGACTCCTATTGGGCCGTCGGTCAGCTCATCTCCATCCAAGTTGGAAAGAACCGCGTTGTCGGGCTACTCCACACCGTCGAACATGATGCGGAGACTTGGGATTCAAACAGCGAGAACCCGATCTTGCTGAAAGTTGAACTCTCAGGCGAGGTGCGTGCCGATGAGCGGCGGGGCATGATCTTCTCCGGCGGGATTACGCAGTACCCATATATCGGCGCTGTGGCGCACCGGATCCGAAAAAAGGATCTCTCCACCATCTATCGCTCCAGTGATCCGTCAGCGGTCACGATTGGCTCTCTGAGCCAATCCGCGGATATTCCGGCCGTTGTTTCAGTGGACGCGCTTCTCTCGCGCCACTTTGCAGTGGTTGGAACAACCGGCACCGGTAAATCGACGGCGGTGACACTGCTTCTCCACTTGATCGCAAAGCACAAACCTAATCAACGCGTCCTCATCCTTGACCCACATAACGAATATACCAGCGCGTTCGGGGACAAAGCGAATACGATCACAGCTGAATCGCTCGATTTACCATTCTGGCTCTTGAACCTTGAAGAGTTCCAACAAGTGATCTTCCGAGGTCGCGAAGGCTCTGAGGAAGAAGTCGATGCGTTGCGCGAGTTCATTCCGCAAGCGAAAACCATGTATCGCTATGGTGCCGGCAACAGCGTTCGCCGAAAAGCGGGTAGCGGTGGATCATTCACGGCCGATACGCCTGTACCCTATCGCTTGGCAGACCTGTTGAAACTGATCGACGAGGAGATTGGCTCCCTTGACGGCGCGCTCCGCCGCTTGACGCTGCGCCTCCTGAAGTCACGGATTGAGGCAGCGATTAATGACCCCCGCTTTAGCTTCCTATTTGGCTCGCACGACGCTAGCGACAGGATCGATAGCGTTCTGAGCAATATCTATCGTGTCCCGATCGCGGGGAAACCTATCACTGTTTTCCAGATGTCGGGGATCCCGTCTGAAGTTGTGAACTCCGTTGCGTCCGTATTGTGTCGCCTCGCTTTTGATTTGGCGCTTGCCAGTAACTCAAAGGTCAAGACGCTCGTCGTATGTGAAGAAGCTCACCGATATATCCCGTCTGATTCTGGGTCGGCGTTCGCACCGACACGCGACGCGATTGCACGGATCGCGAAAGAAGGTCGTAAATATGGCGTTTCACTCGCGATTATTACGCAGCGCCCGAATGAACTGGATCCAACTATTCTGTCTCAGTGTAACACCGTCTTCTCGCTGCGACTGGGCAATGATGAAGACCAAAACGTGATGCGTAAGGCGATTTCAAACGGATCGCGGTCAACGCTCGCCTTTCTCTCCTCTCTCGCTGACCGGGAATGTATCGCGTTCGGTAGCGCTGTTTCAACGCCTATGCGTATGCGGTTCCGCAATCTTGCACTCAGCGCTCGTCCATCCAGCCAAAACGTATCTGATGGCGACGATATCATGGCGCAAGATAATGCCAGCCTGACCGATATCGTGACTGCGCTTCGAGGCGATTCCTCGAAAGAGCACCAAACCGTTAATGACGCAGAAGAATGGGTGCTACATGATGAGCCTTTTGCCACCGCCCCTGCCCCTTCTTACGCGGACGCAAAAAGTGAAGTCACACTGAAGCCTCGGTCATTGCTGAAGCGCAAATCGGACTAGGCGCCTCCATTTTGCAGAATCAGGGTCGCCATCACGCGCGGCTTCATTTAGGGCCACACGAATGAATCGTGAGCGTCTTACCCCGATCAAAGAACAATCGGACCTCAACCATGCCTGTCAGCGGCTGGCTGAAGGGACGTTCCTGTGTGTCGATACTGAATTCCATCGAGAAACGACCTACTGGCCAGAACTATGTCTCATCCAAGCCTCTTGTGAGGGATACGAGGTTATCATCGACCCTATGGCCGACGATTTAGACATTGGGCCGTTTCTCACGCTTCTAGCCGATGAGAGTCGACCAAAAGTCTTTCACGCCGCCCGCCAGGATCTAGAGATTTTTAACCGCTTAATCGGCCACCCTCCCCGTCCGATCTTCGACACACAGGTCGCAGCCATGGCGCTCGGAATCGGTGACTCCGTCTCGTATGACAATCTCATTCAACGGGTTTTGAAGCGCCGCATCGATAAATCCAGTCAGTTCACCGATTGGAAGCGGCGTCCGCTCACCGATAAGCAGCTGAATTACGCCATGGGTGACGTGACCCATTTGCGCGATGCCTATGTCTCGATGCTCGAACAACTCAACGCTCAAAACCGGATGAGTTGGGCCCAGGCAGAAATGTCGGTTTTGGAAGATCCAGCACTTTACGACACATCGCCTTCTAATGCTTGGAAGCGCTTGAAAATGCGCAAACCAAACAAAGAGTATGCGGCCGTATTCGCTTCAGTCGCTGGTTGGCGGGAAGAAAAAGCGCAAGCGTTCAACAAACCACGTCGCCGCATTCTGAAAGATGATGCGATCCAAGAAATTGCTGACCAGAAACCGCAATCTGAGAAGGCATTTGAGCGTCTCCGCGCAGTTCCAAAAGGCTTTATTCGTTCGAAATATGCCGAAGGTCTTATGGACGCTGTTTATGCGGCAGTTTCGAATCCTGAAGCCCACGCGCCGAAGCTTCCTAAACGCCAGCATAATCCTGAGATGCCAGCCGGCGCGCCAGAGATGCTCAAAGTTTTACTGAAAGCCGTGAGCGACGAAGCGAATGTCGTCCCGCGCCTTATTGCGAATGCAGCAGACATAGAACGTCTCGCACGCGGAGAAACGTCAGAAGACATTGCCGCGCTAAACGGGTGGAGATTTGATCTGTTCGGGAGAAAGGCGCTCGCTTTGCTGTCTGGCAAACTCGCCCTCTCCTTTGAGAACGGTCAAGTCAGGCTATTCGAGCTTTAGCACTCTATCAGTCGATGGTCAGCCTCGGCTGCAATTGCATCAATCCAGCAAGTTGGCTGAGCCGGCGTCCGACTGTTTCTGACACCAAATCACTGTAGGCTTTATCGACCGTCATGCTGAGCGTGTCATCTTTGATTGCGAGCTTCGCCGTCGCCAAGATCGCGCCAGACCGCCCGGAATAAACACTCCCCAACCGCATCGCCGTCCCCAGGACTTTCGCACGCCGTTTCGCGCCGAGTCCCAACAAACGGGCGTACCGTGGATCTTCAACCAGTTTAAACGTGTATCGCGAAGCCGCAGCATAGGCGGCAAATAAGCGCTCTGAATGACTCATGGAGGGAACGGGCGCGCGCAGCACCTGCTCGTAAACGAGTTGTGCGCGATGATCGGGGTGCATACGAGCCCCCGCATCTGCCATCGAGCAGATTGCTCGCAGAAGCGTTTCACTTTTTTTGAACCGCTTGGAGATGGGATGGATGAAACTGTACAATTCCCGCCCGAATAGCTTGCTTTGAGGTGTGGAGCGTAAGAAGAGCGGTACGGCATCCAAAAGCCCGGTTGCGCCATCGACTTCTAATCCATCGGCAGCAACGCCGTCCCGCAGACCGAACGAAGAAATGGTCACTTTGTCGACGCTCAATTGCTCCATCAGCGTCTTCAGGAGCAAGGCCGCATGCGGAAGCGTATCAAATCGGCGCTTTGAGACGCCAAGTAATTGCTCCCTGGTGAGTTTATCGGATCTTGCGAGTTCTGCCGCCTCGATAACGTTCTCCACGTCATCTTGAGTCATTTTGTAACCGTGTGCGACGCGAAGGGGGTAATCCCGCAACATCATGTGAACCGCCGCTACGTTCCGCCAGGCGCCGCCAACCGCGAAGAGATCCTGACCCGCGGCGGTTTTGACGAATTCGCTATTTGCGAGGATCTTTCGCATCGTTTTTCGGCGCTTTTCGAACGGCAAGTTGGTGTCTTGTGCTCGCGCAAGCGGGCCGAGAAGAAACGATTCACCCACGGCATCTTGATCGACGGGGCGCAGCTCCATGCTGGTGCCACCTAGGTCGGCGATGAGTCCTTTTGGGCCGAGGAAGCCAATAGACACACCAACGGCAGACAAACGACCCTCATCGGCCCCGCTCAGAACTTTTATTGGCGCGCCCAAAATAGCCTCTGCGCGTTTCTTGAACTCGGGACCATCACTGGCCTCTCGAACAGCGGCAGTCGCGACAGCCCGGACGTTTTTGATATTCAGACTCGCTGTAATCGCTCGAAACCGATGAAAGGTTTGGAGCGCAAGTTCTGACCCAGTTGGCGATAGGCGCCCCGTTTCCGATAAGTCGCGCCCGAGACCCGCCATTGCCTTCTCGTTGAAATAGGGGATCAGTGCCGCGCCGGACTGTTCGTAGATGACCATGCGACATGAGTTCGAGCCTATGTCGACGACCGCAATCTTTTCGGCGGACTTCATTTGGCTTTTCGCTCGCGTTTGCGCGGCGCCAGTCTAGGCGGCTCGCTGACGACCAAGGCGCTGCCGCGGCCCGAAAGACTTGGATTGTCCATAAAGTATCGGTGCGCGCTAAACCCGCCATCAGAGCCACTTTGGCTTATTCGCGTGTAGTTTCCATCGGCGCCCATATCCCAGCTCTGCTGATCATCGTTGAGATTCGCGACCATGATTTGGTTGAGCACTTGACGGTGAACGGTCGGCACTTCGATTGGGACCAAAGCCTCGACGCGGCGTTTTAAGTTGCGATCCATCCAATCAGCGGAGGACATATAGACTTTAGCTTTTTCAGACGGGAGGGTTTCTCCATTGGCAAAGCAGACAATCCGCGAATGCTCTAAAAACCGCCCGACGAGGCTCTTCACCTGGATCGTCTCGGAAAGCCCAGGCACGCCAGGGCGGAGGCAACAGATACCTCGGATCACCAAACGGATGGGAACCCCGGCCTGGCTCGCGCTGTACAGGGCATCGATAACATCCTGATCGACCAGCGAATTCATTTTTGCCCAAATGCCCGATGGCTTCCCGGCTTTAGCGGCTTTTTCTTCCTTTTTGATCTGGTCAATTAGGTAAGCTTCCATCGCGAACGGCGACATGATGATTTTCTCAAGCCCCGGACCGGTTGAAGGCGGTTCTTTGTAAGCCGTGATGTAGTTAAACAATCGCCCAGCATCACGCCCCATAATCGGGTCAGCGGTGAAGAGGGCCAAATCCGTGTAGATCTTCGCCGTGATCGGGTGATAATTTCCGGTTCCGAAATGCGTGTAGGTGCGTAGGCCGTCCTGCTCCCGGCGGATAATCAGCGACACCTTCGCGTGGGTCTTATAGTCGATGAAGCCATAAACGACTTGCACGCCAGCACGCTCTAGGTCACGGGCGAGACGGAGGTTGGTTTCTTCATCAAACCTCGCTTTAATCTCGACCAATGCTGTAACGTTCTTGCCTTCTTCGGCCGCCTCAATGAGCGCTGCAACGATCGGTGAGTTGAGCGTTGTCCGATAGAGGGTCTGCTTAATCGCGATGACATCTGGGTCGCGCGCTGCCTGACGGATGAACTGCACGACCACATCAAACGACTCATAAGGGTGATGAACCAAGATATCCTTGGCACGGATCGCTTCGAAACAGTCGCCGCCCATTTCGCGGATACGTTCTGGGAAGCGCGCTTCAAATGGTTGGAATAGAAGCTCGGGTCTGTCTTTTGCGATCAGGCCAGATAAATCCTTCATGCCGAGCATGCCATCAATCAGCGTGACATCACGGCTTTCAGCACCAATCTCTCGTGCCACGAAATCTCGGAGCGTTTCAGGGCCATCAGAATCAATATGGATCCGAACAATGCGCCCCCGTCGGCGTTGCTTCAGCAAGATCTCGAATTCAGCGATCAGATCTTCTGCTTCTTCTTCAATCTCGATGTCGCTGTCTCGTACGATGCGGAAGACACAGTGTCCGATCGCATCAAATCCGGGGAACAACATTTCATGGAAATGCGCGATTACGCTCTCCAGGCGGACATAACGAAGCAAACCAGATTTCTTGTCTGGCAATCGAATGAAGCGGGAGGAGAAGGCCGGCATGGGTACGAGCCCAACCATTGTCTCGCCGTTTCCATCTGCTGGGTTCAACTGGAATGCGACCGCAAATCCAAGGTTAGGAATAAACGGAAATGGATGTGCTGGATCGACAGCTTGCGGCGTCAAAATTGGGAAGATCTGGCTCTCAAACCGTTCTTTAAGCCAAGTCATATCGGTGCGCTTAAGCTCCGAAACCGATAAGACCTCTATCTGCTCTTGTTTGAGTTCCGCTCTTAAATCCGCCCAACACGCTTGTTGCGATTTGATGAGCTGTTTGATCGACGCCTCGATATCACGAACCTGTTCGGCCGGAGTACGTCCTTCGATGCTCAGCTTTTGAATGCCGGCGCGCACCTGCTCTCTGAGGCCTGCATATCGGACCATGTAGAACTCATCGAGATTATTGGCTGAAATGGACAAGAACCGAAGCCGCTCCAAAAGCGGATGATTCTCATTCTCCGCTTCTTCGAGAACACGCTCGTTAAACTTAAGCCAAGAGAGTTCACGGTTGATGTATCGCTCAGAGGCGGCCGATGGTGCTTTGGACGCAGCGCTCATTTGATCGAATCTTTCTTCTCAAATGCAGTTCAGTCTTCGCCAAGAATTTCGCGCGCGAGAGGGATCGTTAGAGGTCGGTCCCCGCTTGCCCCAGCCAAAACTTCAACGGATTGTTCGATTAGCGAGTAGTCCAGGCCGATCCGCGTGACAAGATAATCTTCAACCGTTTTCGGGAGGTCCAAATATGAGCGTGCAAAAGCGCGCTTGAGCCTGGCCCGCATCAGGTCTTCATCCGGCGCCGGAAGCTCAGCCAAAGGCGCGCCTTGTAAGCGAGATAACAGATCGGGTGATTGAATGCGCCAGAGCCCCGGAATGGTATGCGCCGCGAGCAGTATTCGCGCATCGCGCCGCTTAATTCCGCTCAAGGATAGCAAGAGCGTCTCTGCATTGTTTAGCGTTTCGACGTCATCAATCGCGATGTCAGTTGCTGTGATGGCCTCTATCTCGCTGATCCCGAGCTGAGAGAATTCATCTCCGCTAAAGTAGTGCGCCTCTCTCTCATTGGCCCACGCTTTCGCAATTGTTGTGAGGCCACTCCCCGCCGCACCTATCAAACAGAAGGCATGATATGGCCAACGTTCCGGTTTCCGAATCGCTGCGCAGACCGCTCGGTTTGCGTCCGTAATGGCCATGTCCTCAAAACTGAGAGACGCCTCCGGGAATTGAATGGGAATTTGCCTCGAAGGCGGCATGTTTTACTGGCCTTCGATCGGTAAACCTGGGCTGATTGCAGAGGTCATAACCCACCCAATTGGATCTGCATTGATGACAACGCCGCGATCGCGAAGATCCTTGGTCAACCGCTCGCCATTGCCGGCGAATGCGAAAGCCACGACGGCACCATCGATAGATATTGCGCGTGTTTGAAAATTCGATACGAGCGGCGATTGAGCGAGCGCGTTGCGAAGGGTTACCCACTCAGGCAACGAAGTGTACTTCACTGTCGCCTCGATCAATGTCCGCGACGTGTCGCGTACAATTGATGTCTGTTTCCAATCATCGTTTAGTCGAACAGCGACGGCGTCAATCGCGCCTTGGAGTGTTGAGGCGCGTGAGGTAATCCCGATCCGGCGTGGACCTGAGGGCGTTATCGAGACCAAGTCTACGCGATATCCGCCCGCTGCCCCCCTAAGATCCGCGAAGATCGCCCGCTGCGCACCATTGATCGCAACTTCGGTTTCCATCACTTCCCAAGGCGTCTCGGCAGAGTAACCAGTTGCCCGGCTGACCATCAGAGGAACGAGGCTCCCCTTAGGTGGCCCTTCCCAAGCAAGGTTCCACGCGAGGTCCATGCCATTCGAAGCTGACGTAAACAAAACAGCTTTTGGGGCGAGGCTATCGGTGAACGGCAGACCGACTTGTTTCAGCGCCGCGCGTACTTGCGCTGGATTGTAGACGACGGCCAATTGACCTCGATAGCGCCCTGCTCCCGCGATTTCTTCTTCCACATCAACAGCCGCGGCAATGCGATCCGCCAAGGTTTGATCAATAATAAGATCTGTGACGGCGAGGCGATCCTCCGGCAGCGTGAGGCGCTCAATGAGGCGTTGAGCGCCGATGAGTTTCGCTGTTGAAAAGGCTTTTAGCTGAGCTTCACCTACCGTTGGCGCCCGTTCGTCAACTTCAATGCCATTAATCGTATAAGCGTCGCGGCTTTGCGCATGCGTGCTCAGGGCACCGGTTGTGATCAGCGCGAACGCCAGGATGAAAAGACGAATCATATCTAAGGGCCTCTTAACGTGTCTCTTCTTACCAATTGTCAGAGTGTACGTGAACCGTAGATGCATGCTGGTCACCAGACAGAGCACATGCTAACGCGCGCGCCATGAGCACGAACACACCTGATTCCCTGTCTTATCGCGATGCTGGTGTCGATATTGAGGCAGGCGAAGATTTAGTCAAAGCTATCGGTCCACTGGCTAACGCGACCCGCCGAGCGGGCGTTATGGGCGGTCTCGGCGGTTTTGGGGCACTCTTTGATCTCAAAAAGGATGGCTGGGAAGACCCAGTCCTCGTTTCAGGGACAGACGGCGTCGGCACGAAGCTGATGCTCGCCTTCGAAACAGGGATTCACAACACGGTCGGGATCGATTTGGTTGCGATGTGTGCCAATGATGTGCTCGCTCAAGGCGCCGAGCCACTGTTTTTCTTGGACTATTTTGCGACAGGAAAACTCGAGAACGGCATTGCGGAACAAGTCATTGCTGGGATCGCGGAAGGCTGCAAGCAATCTGGATGCGCCCTCATTGGCGGCGAAACCGCGGAAATGCCAGGCATGTACCCTCCTGGACACTACGATTTGGCGGGCTTTGTTGTTGGCGCCGTCGAACGCGCAAACATTCTGCCGTGTCATGCCGATATGAGGGCGGGAGATGTTCTGATCGGGATTTCTTCGAGTGGGCCTCACTCCAACGGATACTCCCTTATTCGGAAAGTCGTTGAGCGCTCTGGCCTTTCTTATGAAGACAATGCGCCGTTCTCAAACGCGCAGACGCTTGGGGAAGCGTTGCTGACGCCGACACGGCTTTACTCCAAGCATGTTCTGCCCCTCCTCAAGAAAGATTTGGTACACGGCCTCGCGCATATTACTGGCGGCGGTGTGACCGAGAATACGCCTCGTATGTGTCCAGATACGCTCGTCCCGCGCGTTGATCGAACCGCATGGCAAGCTCCAGCTGTGTTCGATTGGTTGCAAGATGTTGGCAAAACAACAGACGACGAGATGCACCGAACCTTCAATATGGGAATTGGTATGATCTTGGCTGTGTCTCCGGACAATGTGGACGCCGTGCTCGCCGAATTGCAGGCGCTGGGCGAATTGGCTGTCGTTCTCGGTGATTTGGTAGACGCGTGACGCGTTTAAGAGCCGCAATACTGATCTCGGGTCGCGGCTCAAACATGTCCGCTATCTTAGAAGCGGCGCAGCAGCCAGAGTACTCGGTCGAACCGATCCTTGTTCTTTCTAATCGGCCAGATGCAGCCGGCCTCACTTATGCGGAACAAGCTGGCGCTGAAGCGATCGCAATTGATCACAAACCTTATGGCAAAGATCGAGAAGCATTCGAAAGAGCCATGCAAGATGCGCTGAACCAGCACAAAATTGAAATGGTCGTTCTCGCGGGCTTCATGCGGATCCTAACCCCTTGGTTTGTATCCCATTGGGAAGGCCGAATGATCAACATCCACCCGTCACTATTACCGAAATATCCAGGCCTTCACACCCATAAGCGCGCAATCGAAGCCGGTGATAAAGAGGCTGGGTGTTCTGTTCATTGGGTCACGGAAGGTGTGGATGAGGGGGATGTCATTGCGCAAGCGCGTGTCCCAATACTTCCAAATGACACGGCAGAAGCGTTGGCGGAACGTGTTTTACCAGCCGAACATGATCTCTACCCCAAAGCGGTTCAGATCGCTGCGGCGCAAATACTCGCGCGCTAGACAAAAAAACGGGCCGCATTACGACGCAGCCCGCTTTCTCAATTCTGTCTCTTCCGAGAACTAGCCGACGATATCGGCCTCGCTGAAGAACTGAGCGATTTCAATCGCTGCATTCTCGTCGCTGTCTGAGCCGTGCGCAGAGTTCTCGCCGATAGACTTCGCGAAGAGCTTACGGATCGTGCCGTCTGCAGCTTCTTCTGGGTTTGTTGCGCCCATAACATCACGGTAGCGGGCAACCGCGTTCTCGCCTTCGAGCACTTGAACGACGACAGCCGCAGAGGTCATGAACTCAACAAGCTCACCGAAGAACGGACGCTCTTTGTGGACGGCGTAAAAACGCTCTGCTTGCGCTTGGCTCATGTGAATGCGGCGCTGAGCGATAATCCGCAGGCCACCTTCTTCGATCACTTTGTTGATCGCTCCAGTGAGATTACGCGCGGTCGCGTCAGGCTTGATGATCGAAAATGTGCGAGTTCCAGCCATGCCGGGCTCCTGTTATCAGTGTTTCTAGGTTTGGCGCGCCTATAGCGACGCAAAGTGGCCCCGGCAACCGCTGGACGCAGGATGCCATGAATTCTTCATAACTGAGTGTAATTCTGGTACTAGAAAACGAAATGCTAGGAGGCGCACTTATGGCCGGAACGCTTAGAATGATGCTCGCAATGGCGGTTCTCATCGCTGCTGGTTACGGACTGTATTTCCTGTGGACGGGCGTGCTTCCTGCGCACACGTTCAAAGTGCTCGGCAGCTACGGTATTTTGACCCTGATCGTCTTTGTTATCACGATCATCACCAAGCCGGCTGGCGAAAAGCACTAACTTATTCGCGCACCCAGGCCCTCAAGGGGCCCAAATGACCCATTTCGATTTCCCAGGGCTCGTCCTCAGCTTGCGCGCGAAGGGTTTTAAGCAAGTCGCGCTCCCAGACGGCGTCTGAGTAATCCGCGAGTGCGCCCGTTAAACCGTATCCGTATGTTCGAAAGCGTGTGACGACCGGGGCATAAAAGGCATCGGCAGCGCTCCACGCACCGAATAGAAATTCCCCATCGCGCTGGAATTGGGTGCGAAGGTCATTCCAGAACTTTTTCACACGATCTATGTCCACCGCTAAATCCCCTTCTAACGCAGGGGTTGGGGACGTCGCTCGAATGTTGACCGGCATTTGACTGCGCAGGCCCAAGAAACCCGAGTGCATTTCGGCACAAACAGATCGCGCCAAGGCGCGCTTATCCGAGTCTTCGGGCCAGACTTTTCCAGGTGCGGACTTCTCAGCAAGCCATTCTGTGATCGCCAGACTGTCACGAATAATCAGATGATCTGTTCTTAGGACCGGAACCGTATGGAGCCCGGTCTCTTTGAGTAAGAATTGTTTAGTCTCATCAAACCCCAAAGGCACGACGCGTTCCGGGATGTCTAGTCCACAGCCCCGGGCCACAAGAGCGGCCCGAATCGACCAGGATGAGTAATTCAAATTTCCGAGGAGGAGTTCCATTACTTCCCAGCTTCCTTCCATCCGCGGCCGCTTTGTTGGAAGTAGCGCGCGACCAAGCCAGCATCTTTCGCAGCTTTGAATTGCTCTCGTGCCTTTTGGCGGGTGGCACTGTCGCCATCATCGAACATCACGATACAGCGCTCGAAACCGGCATCGACTGGAAGATCAACACCGTCCATGAGTAGCGCGACCGCGGCGTTATTCTGGTTCTCAGTCTCCTTGGCGATGAGGACCGGTTGCTCCGCTGCAGCGAGACCTTCCGCCTCTGCCTGACCGTGAGGGAGGAAACTTTGATCGTCATAGGTCCAGAGCGCCTCATCTAAGGCCGCCCGGCGCGATGCTTCTGGGCTCACCGCAAGCACGCGCCAGTCGCGCTCCAGGCACTTTTCGAGCAAAGGCCCCACGGCCCGTTCCAACGTCGTATGTTGGAGATGGTAAAACCACCATTCGGGCTTTGGGGCCTTGCTCATAGTCTAGCCTTCGTGATTGTCTGCGATCCAGCGATCGAGAAGCCGTGGGCCAAAGCCGCTCGCCCAGCTAGGATCGGTTGGCGCTTTTTCACCTTCGACCCAAGCCACACCGGCAATATCCAAGTGCGCCCAGGTTTGCCCTTCATTGATGAAGCGCTGTAGGAATTGGGCAGCCGTGATCGAGCCAGCGGCGCGTCCGCCAATGTTTCGCATGTCAGCGAATTTGGACTTCAGCTGCTTGTCGTATTCCGGTCCAAGCGGCATGCGCCACACGCGCTCACCTTCGGCGAGACCTGCGCTAGTAAGCTGATCTGCGAGATCATCATTGTTGGTGAACATGCCCGCATGGTGGTGACCAAGACCGATCACAATCGCGCCGGTCAGGGTTGCGAGGTCAACGATGGTCGACGGCTTATAGTGCTCCTGTGTGTACCAAAGCACATCACAGAGAACCAAACGGCCTTCCGCATCCGTGTTCTGAACCTCGATGGTCTGACCAGATGCAGATTTCAGAATATCACCCGGACGAATTGCGTCGCCATCTGGCATGTTTTCAACCAAGCCGACCAAGCCGATGACGTTCGCCTTGGCTTTACGCTTCGCGAGCGCCAACATTGTACCGACAACAGCCGCTGAGCCGCCCATATCGCCGCGCATGTCTTCCATGCCAGCACCAGGCTTTAATGAGATGCCACCTGTGTCGAAACAGACGCCTTTACCGACAAGCGCGACTGGCGCCTCTCCAGCTTTGCCGCCCATCCACTTCATAATGCCGAGCTTCGATTCTTTGACGCTGCCCTGCCCGACACCCAGCATGGAGTTCATGCCAAGCTTTGCGAGTTCCTTCTCGCCGAGGATCTCGATCTCGAGACCGTGCTCAGCGAGCTCTTCAATCTTCTTGGCATAGCTGCCAGGATACAGATCATTTGGCGGCAGATTGACGAGGTCGCGCGCCAGATAGGTGCCGTCTGCACCCGCATCCAGTGGTTTAAACGCGGCCTTCGCTGCTTTGGAGTCTTCAGTAACGACAGAAAGCGTGGACAGTGTTGGTTTGTCTTCTTCTTTCAGCTTGGTGCGGTAATCGTCAAACCGATAGGCCGCCAGCTTGGCGCCCAATGCGATCCGCGCGCCTGCCTCTGCATCATCGACGACGAGTGACAGCGTTTTAAAGCCGCTATTGGCTTGCGCCTTATAGACCAAGCCACCAATCCGCTCGAGGCTCCGATCATTCCGGTCTTTCGCTTTGCCGCCGCCAACCAGAAGCGCGCGCTTTGCTTCGCTCCCCTTTGGCAGAACAACAAAAGCCTGTTGTCCAGTTTTGCCCTCGAAGCGACCCGACTTGAGCGCTTCCGTAATCAGACCGCCTGATTCCGCGTCCAGCGCTTCTGCAGCTTTCGGCAATTTTCCACCCTGATCGACGAGAAATCCGTGGATGTCGCCTTTTGCGGCATCTGTGAATGTAATTTTCATGCAACAACTCCGTTTGAGGCGCAAAGTAAGCATCGACGCGCCGCGTGCAACTCGCTAGGCAGGAAAAACAGACAGGAAAACAAACAAAAAACACCAATGAACCAAGTCCAGCGCTATCTCTTCAATCGCGTTTTGCGATCTGTGCTGATTATTGTGGGCGGTCTGACCGTGCTCGCGATCTTGGCTCAAGGCCTGTCTCAGACCGATATTATTGTCGATAATCGCCAAGGCGCGCTGACTTTCTTCAAGATCGTTGCCTTGGGCGTTCCGCAAATTGTCGCGCTGCTGACGCCGATGGCGATGTTCGTTGCCACCATCTGGGCGCTGAACCGATTGCATCGCGATAGCGAGATTGTGGTCGCGCAAGCCGCAGGGATGACGCGTTGGCAGGTTGCCTCGCCAATTGTTCGCTTGGCTGTGCTCGGCGCTGTTGTGCACCTTGGCGTCAATCTCTGGATCCAGCCCTCTGCGCAGCGTGAGATGCGGGCTACGATCAGCGAAGCACGCGCTGATTTGGCATCCTCTCTCGTTCGCCCAGGACAATTCACAACGCCGGACGCAAACCTTACCGTGTTTGCGCGTGAGCAGGACGGACCAGATCTGATCGGGGTTCAAATTTCCGAACGGATTGGCCAACCAGACGCGCGGGACTATTTGGCTGAGCGCGGACGCTTTATCGAAGTTGATGGCAAACCAGCGATCGTGATGTTCAACGGCCAGATCCATCAGCTCGATCAAAACGGGGCGCTGAGCATTCTGAACTTCGAACAATCCACGTTCGACCTCACACCCTTCTCTCGCGAGGATGGAAAGCTCACCCTCAAAGCGTCCGATCGCTTTTTGCACGAACTGCTCTTCATTGATCGCTCCAGCTACAATGAACGCCGCAATGAGGTTGAGTTCCTAGCCGAAGCAAACTCACGCCTGTCGTCACCGCTAATTAGTATCGCCATGGCCCTACTCGCCGCTTTGGCCGTCATGGGCGGCAATTTTAGTCGCCGAGGGTATGCGAGGCGGATCGTAATCGCGTCCGGCGGCGCGTTGCTTCTCATTATTTTCCAATTGTCGGTGCAGTCGCAAAGCGGCAGCGCGCCGATGATGAATATCGGCCAATGGATCGTACCACTTGCCGCAATTGGCGGTCTCTCGTTCGTGCTTTTCGTCAGCGGCAATCGCATCAAGGGAGCGCCCAAGACGTGACCGGTTCGATGATCCAGCGTTATGTCTTTATGCGATGCTTGGCAGCGCTAGGGCTTGTTGTGGGCATATTTGCGATCACAATCATGCTCGTGGATGTCGTCGAGCAGCTTCGGACGGTTGGCGGCGACATCGATCTGTCACCGATGACAGCGGTCCAGCTCTCTTTGATGAAACTCCCAAGCCTCTTGGAAGAGACCTTGGCGTTCGCCGTTTTGGTTTCCGCGATGATTGCGTACAACCAACTCTCTAAGAGCTCAGAGCTTTCAGTCATTCGCGCCACGGGACAATCCGCCTGGCAGTTCTTGGCACCTGTCATGGTCATGGCTGCAGGACTTGGCCTATTTGCAATGATGATCCTAAATCCGCTCGGCGCTCAGCTTTCGGAGCGATTTGAGTCAACACGGGCCAATCTCTTGCAAGAAGGTGGTCGCGTGGTTGAGCGCCAGCGCTCTGACGTTTGGTTACGGCAAGGGGACGATGACAGCCAAATCGTGATCTACGCCGCCAATGTCGACAGTACCGGCCAGGTCTTCACGGATGTGCGCTTCTTGGAAGAAGGCCGCATCTATGAAGGCGCACGTCCCACAGAGCGTTTCAGGTTCACACGCCGCATAGACGCGAAAACAGCACGTATTTCCGGCGGATTTTGGCAGCTGTCTAATTTGGTTGAGAACACGCCGGGCAATCCGCCCCAGGAACTCGCGAGCCTGGCGATCGAGACCGATCTCGACCCCAATACACTTCTGTCCCGATTTACCTCTCCAGATACGATTGGCTTTTGGGGACTGCCCTCATTTATCAGTCAAACCGGCCGAGCAGGGTTGGATACATCACGGTTCTCTATGCGTTGGTTTGGTCTGACATCCCTTCCAGTCCTTTATACTGCGATGGCTTTAATCGGAGCGATCGTCTGTCTCCGTTTGTCGCGACTCGGTGGGACCAGTCGATTGATCGCGGTTGGTGCAGGTGCTGCGGTGGCTTTATTCTTTGTCACGCAGATCGCCTCAAGTTTCGGGTCGTCGGGCGCCATCCCGGCTCTTATTGCGGCCTGGTCGCCTGCCCTTTGTGCACTCTTCATTTCATTGACCGTTTTGGCCTATCAAGAAGATGGTTAAACATTTCCATCCTTGACAGCAGACGCGGCCACAACCAATTTCCGGCGCCTTGAAGCCCTGTCTGGAGCACTCTGCCCATGAATGTAGTCGTTGTTGAGTCCCCCGCCAAAGCGAAGACAATCAACAAGTATCTCGGAAAAGACTATAAAGTGCTCGCATCCTACGGGCATATTCGAGATCTTCCTTCTAAGGATGGCTCGGTCGATCCGGACAATGATTTTGAAATGGTTTGGCAGGCCGACTCTAAGAGCCAGGCCCGCATTCGCGAAATCGCCGAGGCCGTAAAAGCTGGCGGCAAACTCATTCTCGCGACCGACCCTGATCGCGAAGGCGAAGCGATTTCTTGGCACTTGCTCGATGCGTTGAAGAAACGCCGCGCCATCAAAAAAGACACGCCTGTAGAGCGAGTTGTCTTTAACGCGATCACTAAGTCCGCGGTGACCAGCGCGATGGCCAATCCGCGTGAGATCGATCAAGAGCTCGTTGACGCTTACTTGGCGCGCCGGGCGCTTGATTACCTTGTGGGGTTCAATCTTTCACCGGTTCTGTGGCGGAAACTACCTGGCTCTCGCTCGGCGGGACGCGTTCAATCTGTGGCGCTTCGGATCGTCGTGGATCGTGAGCTCGAGATCGAGCAGTTTAAGCCCGAGGAGTATTGGACGATTGGCGCGAAACTACGCGCAACGGATGGCACGGATTTCGAAGCTCGTTTGCACGCGCTGAATGGCAAGTCGCTCAAGAAGTTCGATCTTCCGGACGCCGCAGCCGCTCAAATGGCATTGGATGCCGTAAAAATTGGCGGCTACAGCGTTGAGAGCGTCGAAGCCAAACCGGTTAAACGGAACCCGCCTCCCCCCTTCATTACTTCTACCCTGCAGCAGGATGCGTCTCGGAAGCTCGGCTTCTCTGCCAAGCGTACCATGCAGGCGGCTCAGAAGCTCTACGAGGAAGGCCGCATCACCTATATGCGGACCGATGGCGTGAACATGGCTGAAGAAGCCTACCACGCGGCACGCGAGCACATTCAAGGCAACTATGGCGCACAGTATTTGCCTGAGAAACCTCGTCGATACTCCTCTAAGCAGAAGAACGCCCAAGAGGCGCACGAGGCCATCCGGCCGACAGATTTCAGCTTACGCCCAGATGATTACAAACAGTCTGATGGCGACCTCTGGAAGCTTTACGCGCTGATCTGGCGCCGCGCGGTCGCCTCTCAAATGGAACCGGCGCAGTTCGAGCGGACGACGATTGATCTGCTCAACAAAGACAAGTCTGCAACCTTGCGCGCGACTGGCCAGGTTCTGGTGTTTGATGGCTTTATCAAGCTCTACACCGAGGGCCGTGACGATACAGACAAGGATGAGGATGCCGAAGCGCGTCTTCCGAAGGTCTCAGAAGGCGAACATGCGGATCTGCTTGAAGCCAAATCTGAGCAGCATTTCACCAACCCACCGCCGCGCTATACTGAAGCGTCACTGGTCAAGAAGCTCGAAGAACTCGGCATTGGTCGCCCATCGACCTATGCCTCGACGATGTCGACTCTGGTCGATCGAGACTACGTGCGAATTGAGAAGAAACAGCTGGTTCCGGAGGATAAAGGGATCCTGGTGACGTCGTTCCTGGAGAACTTCTTCAAACGCTATGTCGAGTACGACTACACTGCGAACTTGGAAGAGAAGCTCGACGTCATTTCGGACGGTAAGCTCGATTGGAAAGCCTTCCTCCGCGAGTTCTGGACACAGTTCACGGCGTCAATCGCGGAAACCAAGGATCTCCGGGTATCGGCCGTTCTAGACGTGCTGAACGAAACGCTTGGCCATCATGTTTTCCCGCCCGTTGATGAGAATGGCAACGTCAAAGAGAAGCCGCGCCTATGCCCGCTCTGTAATGAGGGTGAACTCAGCCTGAAGCTCGGACGCCATGGTGCGTTTGTTGGCTGCTCTAATTACCCGGAGTGTAAGTTCACGCGTCCGTTCTCGACACAAGAAGAAGCCGAAAACGCGATCAATCCTGATGGCGAAGAAGTTGCTGTTCACCCAGAGAGCGGCCAACCTATTATGCTTAAGTCCGGGCGGTTTGGACCGTACCTGGAAATGGATATTGGTGAGGAGAAACCGAAACGGTCTAGCCTACCAAAGGGGTGGAACCCGAAAGAGTTGGAAGCCGATCAGGCGATCATGCTGATCAGTTTGCCGCGCGAGGTTGGCAAACATCCTGAAGACGAAGAGCCAATTCTGGCAAATCTTGGTCGTTATGGGCCTTACGTGCAGCACCAGCGTACCTTTGCGAACCTGCAGAGCGTCGAAGAGATGTTCACGATCGGCCTAAACCGTGCCGTATCCTTGATCGCTGATAAGCGCGCCGGTGGCGGTCGTGGTGGCCGTGCTGCGCCGAAGGTTCTCAAAGATCTGGGGGCACACCCAACAAGCGGTGATCCGGTACAAGTGCTTGATGGCCGATATGGTCCTTATATCAAGCACCAGAAGACCAATGCGACCCTGCCGAAAGATACTGAACCAACCAGTATCAATATCGATCAGGCACTCGAACTCTTGGCAGAAAAAGAAGCCAAGGGCGGCAAGAAGAAGCGCGCGACTAAGAAAAAGGCGCCTGCCAAGAAGAAGGCTCCGGCGAAGAAATAGACCTGGTGGCCGCTATTTGAGCCGGCCACCTGTTTCAATGCTCATGAGACGAGGCATTTTTGCGTCAGGCGTGCCCTGTAGTGGCATAGGCATGTCCATGCCGGGTATCCAAATATATGGCGTCACATAGACGACCAACTGCGTGCGCGCTTCAATGGCGCCTTGCTTCCCGCCGAGCGCTTGCAAAACGGGAATGTGGCGAAGCCAGGGTATGCCATCCTTCTCGGTGATCCGATAACGTGAGTTTAATCCCCCAATCATGATGGTTTGACCGGACCCCACGATCATAGAGGTTGAGGCTGAATTGCGCTGTTTTGTGAGAACAACTTCCCCCGCTGTCGCGCCAATGCGCGAATCTTCGAGCGTCACATCCATTCGGATCGAATTATCAGCCATGACTGCGGGCGTAATCTCCATCGAGATCCCTGCCGTGATGGAATCAGTGCTGACGATAGATGTGTCTTCCGTGCTAACGCGTACGAATTGATCATCCACGATGGAGATACTCGCCGTGTGCATGCTGCGGGTGGCTATATATGGACGCGCGAGCACCTGAGCGGCATTCCGAGCCGCGAGGAAATCGATGGTCGCCGTAACCTGCGCCGATTCCGACGCGAGATCAGAGAAAGTCGCGACAATGCTCCCATTCGTCTGGCCTGGGACGAGGCGCGCGGCGTTGAATTTACCGCTTGCCCCCTCTGTCAGGCTGAGGCCGAGCGTTTCGATCGATGATGTGTTGATGTCGACCACAAGCGCTTCAATAATCACATGCGCGACCGGTCGATCAGCTTTCGCAATAATGCTCAGCGCTTCCTGAACCTCGATTGGAGGACCGACCAGGTAGACTGAATTGGTTTCGTCTATGCTGCTTGCTGTTAGTCCTTGATCGTCTGAGAATTCGGCGAATGGAAACAGATTTCCGATCAAAGTTACAACATCAGCCGACGAGAGATGCTTGATTGGGACCTCGCGACTCGTGAAGCCAAGCACAGGATCGTCAACGTCATCATCAGATGAGTAGTTTTCTGCGCTTCGGAGCCCGGTTTTAAACGTCAGAACGCCGTTGATCTCTTCGACATAAACACCCGTGTTCGCCAATATGACGTTCATGCCTTCGATGATCGGTTTATCCTTAAACCGAGCCGAGATTGTGCCAGATAGTAAGACGGCTTCTGAGCTGTACTGCAAAAGCGGATTATCTAAGATTTTCGTGAGCACAGCGCGCAGATCTGCCTGGGCGAGATCAACAGACAATAAGGCTTCGTCCGTCCTCGGATCGGGGCTAACATCTACGAGACGCATTGAGCGCTGTTCGGCTTGCTGTTGTTGTGCAGCAAAAC
Source organism: Henriciella sp. (assembly GCA_013213785.1). GTDB lineage: Bacteria > Pseudomonadota > Alphaproteobacteria > Caulobacterales > Hyphomonadaceae > Henriciella. Next base: position 61,732 of record JABSPZ010000008.1, read on the forward strand.
GTTCTGTCTGAGCACGATACGCGTTTATTAAATCGTCTTGATCGCTATGCCCATGAAGATTTGGATCTGCGATGCACGCTGAGAGCAAAAGGGGTAATGAGGCTGCGGCGCCATATCGTTTTGTCCAACCCATTGTATGCGGTTTATTCGACATGGTCTTCAGCAGCCCAATATATTTGCAGATTTCTGTATTGCGCGAGGCTCTGTGGCCTCAACATAGCTCAGAATCCGGCGCTGCCCTGCTGACCGCACTTGTAGCCCATAGCATCGACAGGCTTCCCGTTTACTGTTGGAACACTGTCATTCAGCGGCTCAACGTCATTCCCTTTCCAACTGTTCGAGGCCGTAGTGCCTTTCACTTGTGTTACGATTTTACAGCCTGGCGTCAGATATAGATTTTGATCTTTTTTGTTGGCCGCTTTGATTTTGAGCTTGAGTTTGTAAGCGCAAGATGCGGGCACTATGAATGTGTTGTAACTGCCAGACCACACGTCATCATCGATCTTCTTATCCACACTGGGGCATTCTGGATGAGTCGCAGGGCCACCTGGCTGGTCATCTCTCGCGGTCAATGACGTCCATTCAAGCGTATATGAACCAGCATTCCCAACGACAATGACACCACAGACTGCATTCGCTCCATCACAAGAGTGATGCTTATAGCGGGTGGTCTCTCCTGCCTGAGCGGGGGACATCGGCGATAGCGCCGTAACGATCGTCGTGGCTAGCATTGCCGCACCGACTTTTTGGAACGTGGTAAGCATAACAGTCCTTTTTTGTGGCTCCATGAGCCTCTTCGATAAATGCGCGGTGGGGGCACGGCGACTATCATATCCGACAGTATTCGACTGTCTCGAAAGTCGGCTTGGCTTCGCCGGCATTTAAAAGGGAGAGAGAAGGATGCTGACCCGAACCGTACTAACGAGCCTCAGCGTGGGTTTGAGCGCTTTATGTCTGACACCAAACGCGCAGGCAGAAGCCTCTATCTACGAATTGCGCATTACCAATAACACGAGCTCAGATCTGACGTTCAAACTCCAAGACGGCCACTCCAAACATGTTCACCTGACGTGGGATGGAAAGCGGGTCAGTGCTCATACGATCAAAGCAGGCGAATATGGTGTGGTCGGCGTTCAACCAGACGGCCACAAATGCGACCCAGAGTGCGGTGCGTGCTCACCGAGCTATGGCAAAGTCTATGCTTGGTACACCGACGAAGGCGGCAAGAGCGTTCGGAATAATTATTACAAACCCTCCGTAGAGTTCTTCGAGTATTGCGGTGTTTCTGGAGATAAGCCCGTGACAGCATATACGTCCAATTGGGCTTTTGATCATGGCGGCGGTAAGGGAACAAAGCACTTCCACTATGAACAAAATTCATCACACAACAGCTATACGAAATATAATCCAGCGCGCGGCCTGACGGTGGACGGCAAGTACATTAGCGGCCATGCCGAAATCACCTATTCAGATCGCTGATCCGCACTAACGACTGAAAATAGCCGTTTAGGCGAATGAGTTCAGTTTCCCCCTGCTGGCTGTGTAGAGGGAACGTCGCGGATCATTTGGATCAAACCCATATCTCAGAGCGGCCGCGACCACGGCTTGCATTGTCGTACTCACGCCTAAACGATTGCGTGCATTGGTGACGTGAAAGCGCAGCGTCCGTTCCGAGATACCTAGGATACAAGCCGCTTCGGAAATTGTCTTACCGACAGCCAGCCATTGCAAACACTCGATTTCTCGACGTGAGAGCGGCGAATTTAGCGAAGGTTGGACAGGCTTAACCTCAATCGTGATCGATTGACTGTGAAGGTAGCGATACGCAGCAACGAATGTATCAAAGATCACCGAGGCTGAGTCATACATGGCCTGAGACATTGCGGACTGCGTTTTTGCCGTGAGCAGCAGCACCCGATCGCGCTCACGGCAGATCGTGTGAGACAAAAACTCGGTCCAGGGGTCATCTTGGACGCTGGAAATTGCTCGATGCTGTCTCTCAAAAACCGGAGACGCATTATGGGTGGCACATATCATTCCGCCTTGTGCAAACTGCCACTCTAAGAAGGGTCTCGTTTCGGCGATATCTGACTTTAGAATTGCCTCCCAAGATGCCCCCAATGCGGCTCTAAGGTCGTCCGCCTTGGACCCAACGCTATCCTCATAATTATCCCAAACCGGTGATAGGTTTTCCTGCATAATATGAGGGATCGCGGGCCCAGGGATCCAATCGAGAGAGAGATGTTTAAAATCGACGTGTCCAAATATCTGGCTCGCGCGATTTAAGAGGTCGACTAAATGTGTGCAGCGATAAAGCTGCAGAAGCTCTACGTTTAAGTTCATTCGCCTGGCTCGATTGAACAGTGTGTTCAATCCCCAATCTATTCACATCCATCGAACGCTCCCCGAGGTTTTTGGTCGATGTTTGCGACTTGAAACGCAGATTTTGTCTGTACCTTTACTTGATATCTGAGACATTCAGTAAACTCATATTCCATTTATAATTGTATAATGAGAAACCCAATAATTTGACGAATTCGATTTGAAGTCTGCGAGCATCGAGAATAAGCGACTTTTTCGGAGGCCAAGTTTTCGACTGGACCCCGACACTGTCTGAGACGTAGAGGTGATCGTATGACTGATGACATTCTTATTCGCGCAGCGACCCTAGAGGATCTCCCGACACTTTTGACGTTCGAACAGGGAATTATCTCTGCTGAGCGCCCATATGATTCGACGCTTAAGCCGGACCCAATCAGTTACTATGATATCGGCGAGATGATTGCTGATGCCGATGCTGAAGTTGCTGTCGCTGTCTCAGGAGAGCGCCTCATCGGTTCAGGATATGCGATCAAGAAAGCCTCTCGTCATTATCTCAATCCGCCCTATCACGCCTTTATCGGATTTCTGTATGTGGAACCTGATTTCAGAGGCCGAGGGGTTAATCAGCGCGTTTTAGAACATCTGTTCGCGTGGGCGCGCGCCAACGACCTCCCTGAAATTCACCTCACTGTTTATCCCGACAACGCGCCCGCCATCCGTGCTTATGAAAAGGTTGGGTTCGAACCCTACATTTTAGAAATGAGAATGAACCTGGACGATCACTCTTAAGCGCGACGCCACCGGTCCCTAAACATACGCCCTGAAAATAAACAGAAGCCAAGCCTCGCGACTTCCTGTATGGCGCGCCCCATGAGCTTTCCAGATCGAGACACCGTCTTAGCGTTCTTAAAGAAGAACCCAGACGCGACCACCAAACAAGACATTGCACGCGGCCTTAAAGTCAAAGGGCGTGAGCGCCAGACTCTGCGCGCGATCCTGAAAGAGTTGGAGGCAGATGGAACGCTTACAAAGACCGGGAAACGCGCCTGGGTGCAATCGGATGTGCCGCCACCAACGTCGGTCATAAGGTTTGAAAAGACCGATGATAATGGCGATTTGATCGCCCGCGCGTTCGGCAAGCAAGGCGCCTACGGACCCGAGCTCATCTTTGACGGCTATTCAGGTAAAGCACGCGGCCCTGCCCCAGGTGTCGGCGATCGCGGGCTGGCTCGATTGAAAGAGACAGATGGCGTTTGGACAGCGCGCCTGATGAAACTGTTCGAAGCGCGCGATGAAGAGCGGCTGATCACGGGTGTCTATATCAACACAGACCGCGGCGGCCGGGTCAAACCCGCTAGTCGCAAGATCAAGCACGAGCTGCACATCAGAGAAGCAGATCGAAATGACGCGGAAGACGGCGACTTGGTCATGGCCTCTCCCTATCCGCAACGCGGTTATGGCCCAGTGCGCGCGGAAATCACTCAAATTCTCGGGCGCCGCGAAGACCCTCGCGCGGCTTCAATCCTATCAATCGCAGCCTATGATATCCCAACAGAGTTTCATGAAACGGTTTTAGAGCAAGCGCGGACAAAGGCGCCTGCCGAGGTCAAACGCACGGATCTCCGCGACACACCGCTCATCACAATCGATCCAGCCGATGCCCGCGATCATGATGATGCAGTCTACGCAGAAGCGTTGGAGGACGGGTATCGGGTTATTGTGGCGATTGCCGACGTCGCAGCGTTTGTAACACCCGGCAGTGCGCTAGATCGCGAAGCGCTGAAGCGAGGTAATTCAACCTACTTCCCGGACCGCGTGGTCCCGATGCTTCCGTTTGAACTGAGCGCTGACGCCTGCTCATTGAAAGAAGGCCAAGACCGTCAATGCATGGCCGTAGAGATCGAGTTCGATAAATCTGGCACCAAACGGAAACATCACTTCCTACGCGCTGTCATGCGGTCGGCGGGTGCCCTGTCTTACGAGGAAGCGCAGCAAGCAATTGACGGTCAACCGACCGAGCGCGCTGCAGGTCTGCTGGACACTGTGCTGAAACCTCTCTGGGCCGCTTATGCAGCTGTGTCCGAAGCCCGCACACTTCGCGCGCCACTTGAACTCGATCTACCTGAACGTAAGGTCGAAATCGCAACAGATGGTACAGTTTCAGGAATTCGCACAAAAGAACGGTTTGACGCTCATAAGCTGATCGAAGAGTTTATGATCCAAGCAAATGTTTGTGCGGCTGAAACGCTTGAATCAAAAGGGTCGCCGCTTCTTTATCGCGTCCATGACGCCCCATCTGATGCGAAAATTGCCGCCTTGGCGGAATATCTAAAGACGATGGACGTGAAATGGCCGCTGGGAGAGAAAACGCAAACACGCCGTTTCAATAAACTTCTCTCCGATTTCGAAGAAACCGACCAAGCCGAGGCCGTCTCTGAAATCATTTTGCGGACTCAGAGCCAAGCGATCTACAGTCCCGACAATATCGGACATTTTGGTCTTAATCTTAAAAAGTACGCTCATTTCACCAGTCCCATCCGACGTTACAGCGATCTGATCGTCCACCGCGCACTCATCAAATCGTTGAAGTACGGTCCTGATGGCTTGGATGAGAAACAGGCAGTGCAACTCGACGAAACAGCGGAGCATCTGGTCCAAACTGAACGTCGTTCAATGGCAGCAGAAAGAGACGCGACAGATCGATATCTTGCACACTTCCTCGTAGATCGTGTTGGTGCGGAGTTTTCTGGCCGGATCACGGGTGTTACGGCGTCTGGCCTCTTCGTGCGCTTAGACGAAACTGGCGCTGATGGGTTCTGCCCAGCCTCGCAGATCTCACACGAATATTGGGCCTATCGCGAAGCGGCGCAGGCGCTGGTTGGCGATCAGTCCGGGAAACGGTATGAGCTCGGACAGTCCGTTACGGTTCGATTGAGGGAAGTCACTCCGCTCGAAGGCGGACTCTTGGTGGAGATCATTTCAGATCCGCGCCCGCGCGACCCCAATGATAAATTTCAGCCACGGACGCGGGGGAAGCGCTTTGATCGGTCTCGAAGCTCTGGCAGCATGAAGCGGGGAAAAGGAAAGTCTGGCGGAAAAGGCAAGAAACGGCGATGAGTAAACCAGACTTAGGCACAGCTTATGACCGCGAAGATGCGGGCGAGATTATCCTCGAAAACAAGCCAAGTCCGCGTCCAAAAGATGCAGCGACATTGATCCTGGTCCGGCGGGATCATGCAGAGCCGCGAGTCTTGATGGGAAAGCGCTCTGGCCGGCACGACTTCATGCCAGACAAGTACGTATTCCCGGGCGGTCGTGTTGACCCCCAAGACGGGCGCGCGATCAGTTACACGGAATTGGATGCGACGCAGGATTTGCGTTTACGCTATCAGTCCCGGCGCTTGCCGAGAGCTTTCGCCCTGACGGCGATCCGCGAGACATTCGAGGAGACAGGCCTCTTGCTAGGGCGGCAAGCGGAAATGCCGCGCAAAGCACCACAAGGATGGCAGCCGCTCTATGACATGGACATCGCGCCATGTCTGCAACACCTGCGGTTCATCGGGCGCGCGGTCACCCCGCCCTATCGTCCGAAGCGGTTTGATGCACGCTTCTTTATGGCGGACGCCGAAAAGATCCTCATTGATGATCGCCCACCCCTCGATGGAGCGGAATTACATGATCTGCAATGGGTTTCGCTAAAAGACGCACTCGATCTCGATTTACCGAATGTCACGCGGTTTATGCTCGGTGAAATCGAAGAGCGACTGACGAAAACGGATGATCTCGGCCCACCATTTCTAAGGTGGACACGGTCAGGTCATTCTGCAGATCGAATTTGATGCGTCGAAGCGGTTGACTTCAGCCTCGCAACCCATCATTAGACGCGTTTTCGAGTTCCAGCCCTAAATTAAAGGCGCACCGTCATGGCCAAACCGGCAACGATTAAAATTCGCCTGAATTCAACTGCAGGCACCGGGTTCTTCTACGTCACGAAAAAGAACCCACGCAACATGACCGAGAAAATGGTCAAGCGGAAGTATGATCCGATTGCGAAGAAGCACGTCGAATTCAAAGAAGGTAAGATCAAGTAGGATCTACGCTTTAAAAGAATTTCAAAAGAACCGAGCCCAGTGCTCGGTTTTTTTATGCCGCAAGGTTCTCGATGCGGTTACGACCATTTTGCTTGGCCTGATAAAGGGCCCTATCCGCTCTATGGAGTAGATCCGCCAAGAGTTCGCTTTGGCCCTGGTGGGACGCGACACCTGCACTGACAGTGACGTCTATCGCCTGCCCCGTGCGTTCATTTACAAAAGGCTCGCTGGCGATTGCGCGGCGGATGCGCTCAGCGCCTTTTAGCGCTAGTTCCATTTCGGTTTCGGGCATGATGACCAGAAATTCCTCGCCTCCAACCCGGCAAGCGATGTCTTTCGGCCGGATATTCATCCTAAGACGCTCTGAAAAGGCTCTGAGCACATCATCACCGGCTTCATGTCCGAAGCGATCATTGATGGATTTGAAATAATCGATGTCAAAAGCCACCACGGTCAGAGAAGGCTCATCTTCGCGAGACCGCCGCATCCAAACCTGCATTCGTTCCAGCATATGGCGCCGATTGAACAGTCCTGTGAGTGGATCGATCACGGAGAGTTCCATACCTCGATCGACTCTATGGCGAAGCACGTCGATATAGCGTTGACGCTGTGTTTGCGTCCGCACGCGTACTTGCAGTTCAGCCAATTCTAAGGGGGCTGATATAAGGTCTGCCGCCCCTAATCGCAGCGCTTCTAATGCCTGCGTCTGATCTGAGGACTGATATGTCACGAGAATCGAAAAATCTCGCGCCTCTTTGAGCGTTCGAAGGTGCGCGCAGAGTTTGAGCGCATCGTGGTCCTGACCGGACAGCGCTAAAATTACGAGGTCCAAATCCCGGAACTCTATCTTGCCCTCTGACGCATCTCGCCAGGACACTGCGGTGTGGCCCATCGTCGTCAAAGCCGCGGATACACGTCGCGCCTCAGCATTGTCTTGATCGATCACCAACACATTCGACGGCGCATTGATCAGCTCTTTCTCATAGTCGGAGAAATGCGTGACCGGTGCATTCCGTTTCCCACGCACCCTCAGCTCATTGGCGACCATATTGAAGCGCATTTGCGTTTCTAAGCGGGTGAACAAGCCGAAATCGTCCACGGGTTTGGACAAGAAGTCGTCTGCTCCGGACTGCAAACCTTTTAACCGATCTTCGATATTTACGAGCGCAGTCACCATCACAATCGGAATGTGCTTCGTTTGCGGCATATTCTTCAGCCGTCGGCACACTTCGTAGCCATCCATACCCGGCATCATGACATCCAAGAGGATGATGTCTGGCTGCAACCGCACGGCGCTTTCTATTGCTCGCTCACCATTTTCCGCTAAGAAAACAGTGTAGTATTTGGCTTCTAATTTGGCTTGGAGCAGGCGCCGATTGGGTTCGATATCATCAACAACCAGCACGGTGGCCGTCATGCGGGCGCCTCATTGGTCATGAGATCATCCACGGTCTTCAGGAAAGATCGAACTTGGATGGGTTTAGAGAGATAACCCTCACACCCCGCTTCGCGAACCAGCTCTTCATCTGTCCGCATCGCAAATGCCGTGACGGCTAAAACCGGGATCTCTGAAGTTCGCTCATCATCTTTGAGCCAGCGCGTAATATCGAGCCCGGATACTTCGGGGAGTTGGATGTCCATGATGATCAGATCCGGCGTTTCTTCCAGCGCGATGCCTACGGCTTTTGCACCGTCAACGCATTGTAGCGTTTCGTAGCCGCTAGCTTCCAGCAAATCGCTGAACAACCGCATGTTCAACGCGTTGTCTTCAACAATTAGGACTTTGCGAGGGGTCGTCTCTGCCATCCGCTTGATTCCGAATCATTCCGGGCATTCATGTGCCCCGATTCTTTCTAACGTTAGCTTCGTTAACGATTCTTTTCCAATTGCGCCACGCACCAGAACATGGCATGAACAAATATGCCCTCTATGTGCCGAGACTGCGATACCATTGTCTCCGACACGGCAGAGCAATGCCCGAATTGCCATTCTTATCGCATGGTATCCCACCCGAATTTAGAAACGCTTTCGATCGCTCATATCGATTGTGACGCCTTCTTTGCTGCGGTGGAAAAGCGCGACAATCCCGAGTTGAAAGACAAACCGGTTATTGTTGGGGGAGGCAAACGGGGCGTCGTCGCAACTTGTTGCTACATCGCACGCCTACATGGGGTTCGCTCCGCCATGCCCATGTTCAAAGCGCTGAAAGCTTGCCCAGAAGCAATCGTTGTTAAGCCTCGCCGGGAAACCTATTCCGAAGCGTCTAAGCAAATCCAAGAGAAGTTCAGAACCTTAACCCCGACCGTTCAGATGCTGAGCGTAGACGAAGGCTTTCTCGATCTCGCAGGTACAACCAGACTTTCTGGCGCCTTCCCAGCCATGTCATTGAGCAAGCTCGCCAGAGAGATCGAAGCAGAGGTCGGGATTACGATTTCAATTGGCTTGTCGGAGAACAAGTTTCTCGCAAAGACGGCAAGTGAATTGGACAAACCCCGAGGGTTCGCACTTCTCTCTAAATCCGAAGCACCAGCATTCCTGGCCGACAAACCCGTCGGTTTCCTACACGGCGTCGGAAAACAACTTGCCAAGAAGCTGGAACGCGATGGATTTCGATATGTTGGCGACCTACAAAGCAGCGAAGCCCGGGATCTGATCCGTCACTATGGCGAAACGGGGCTTTGGCTACACCAACGCTCTCAAGGGATCGATAATCGCCCAGTCCGGACGGACACCATTCGAAAGTCGGTCTCCGCGGAACGAACATTTGAAACCGATATTCGAGACTATGAGACGCTGGAAGACCGCCTATGGCAGGTCTGCGAAGAATCCGCCATTCGCGCCAAACGTCATAATGTCGAAGGGTCGACCATAACTCTGAAACTTAAAACCAAAGACTTTCGAACACTCACTCGCTCGGCGACACTTTCGACGGCTACGAATCTCGCAAATGCGCTTTTCAAAGTAACTAAGCCAATGCTGGCGAGAGAGGCGCAAGGTGAGCGTGCATATCGATTGATCGGCATCGGCCTCTCCCATTTACAGGAAGCGCGTTTCGACAATCGAGATCTGGTGGATCCGGGCGTTGAGAAACGCGCGAAAGCGGAGCGCGCGAGCGATGCTGCGAGATCCAGATTCGGTCTGTCATCTGTCGTGACTGGTCGTTCGATCAAGCTCGCAGCCGAAAAGGCCCGCAAATCGTAATCTCACTTGCGTTTAAAGCCGCTGATACGCTAGCTGAACGAAAAGGAGATTTGCCCACATGACGACCCCAGAAAGCCGTCTCGCCGACCTTGGCATCACCCTGCCTGAACCGATGGCCGCAGTCGCGAATTATGTGCCCTTTGTAATCACGGGCAATCAGCTTTTCGTCTCCGGACAAGTGAGCGCCGGACCAAATGGACGGGTGATAGGACGCCTAGGCGAGAATATGTCACTGGAAGAAGGCCAAGCTGCAGCGCGGCTATGCGCATTGAACCTAATCGCTCAGTGTAAGGCCGCTGTATCTGACCTTTCGCGCATCCAACGGGTTGTCAAGCTCGGCGGGTTCGTCAATGCGCACCCAGATTTTGTGGAAATCCCTCAAGTCATCAATGGATGTTCGGACCTGATGGTCGATGTGTTTGGAGACGCTGGCCGGCATGCACGCTCTGCGGTTTCAAGTCCGGTTTTGCCGCTTGGAGTTGCCGTTGAAGTCGACGGCGTGTTCGAGATTGGCTGAGCGGTTTTACCTCAGCGACTTCGCTTATGCGCACCGCGGCCTTTGGACCCGCGACGGACTAACAGAGAACAGTTTGGAAGCTCTTCTAGAGGCCGCTCAACAAGGTTTAGGGATCGAATTCGATGTGCGTCCCTCTCGGGACGGCGTTCCGGTTATCTTTCATGATCCGGAACTCGATCGAATGACGACCGAAAGCGGTCGAACGGAGGAGCGCTCGGCAAAGGAATTGGTCGGGCTGACGCTCAAGGGGGGCGGCGAGATCATCGCACTAGAACAGCTGCTCGAAGCTTGGCCCGCTAAGACGCCGCTTCTCTGTGAAATGAAAGTGGATGGGAACACGGATCCAGAAGCTTTCTGTCAAACCGTTGCCGCGCTTATTATGGAGCATGGGGGACCAGCTGCGATGATGAGTTTTTCAACGCGTGCTGTCGCCGCCATTCCGGACAGTATCATGCGGGGACAACTCATAGCGCCAAGCGAGGGTCGGACATCAAGGAACCTCGCTGAGACACCGCGTGTGCCCGTTGATTACCTTGCTTGCCATACCAGCGACGCCACCAACGCATCGCTTCAAGCTGCGCGTGAAGACCGACCTTTGATTACCTGGACCGTCAAAGACCCAGCAACTTGCGAAGCCCTCGTTTCGTTCACAAACAGTCAAATTTTCGAAGGCTTTGATCCAACGCTCGCAAAACGACATATTTTGAATACATAGAGCGGTATGGACGAAACGGTTTTCAAAGCGCGCATTATATCGGGGCTGAACGAAGTCTCACCTGAGGCGTGGAATCGCTTAGCTAATCCGCCTTCTTTGCCATTTGATCCCTTCCTCACGTGGGAGTTTTTGGAGGCGCTGGAGTCCTCTGGAGCGGCAATTCCTGAAACGGGCTGGTCGCCGTGTCATGTTTTGGTGGAAGGGCGAGGCGAAGAGATCGTGGCGGCTATGCCGCTTTACGCCAAGACCAACAGTCAGGGCGAGTTCGTGTTCGATCACTCATGGGCGGATGCTTATGAGCGCGCGGGGGGCAACTATTTTCCGAAGCTCCTCAGCGCTGTGCCGTTTACCCCGGTCGCTGGCAGACGCTTCTTGGTTTCACCTGGACCAGATCAAGAGTGCTTGCGGAACGCCCTACTCTCAGCGGCCATCCAAATCGCCGTCCAGAATGATTTTTCGTCTCTACACATCAATTTTATCGAACCAGGTTTCGCTCTACAGATGGCTGAAACGGGCCTGCTCATCCGCACGGATCAGCAGTTCCATTGGAGCAATGATGGGTATGAGGATTTTGATGGCTTTCTAGCGGCCTTATCCTCGGCAAAGCGAAAGAATCTCAGAAAAGAACGCGCGAAAGCCCAGGCTGGGCTGACCTTTAAACATCTGAGTGGCGACGAGATCACTGAGGCGCATTGGGACGCATTCTTTGAGTTCTACACGGACACAGGAGCGCGCAAATGGGGCTATCCGTATCTAAATCGTAATACGTTTACAGTCTTGGGGGATCGTCTCGCCGACAAGATCCTGCTCATCATGGCGTATGACGAAGAGACGCCGATCGCCGGCGCGCTCAACTTAATCGGTTCAGGTACGCTGTATGGCCGCTATTGGGGCTGCACAGACCCACGCCCATTCTTACATTTCGAAACTTGCTACTACCAAGCCATCGATTATGCGATAGAGCATGGATTGTCTTCTGTAGAGGCCGGCGCGCAAGGCGGTCATAAGCTTGCTCGAGGATATGGGCCGGTCACGACACAATCTGCGCACTGGATTGCTCACAAGGGCCTGCGCCTTGCCATCAACGAGTATCTCGAACGCGAACGCCAGGCCGTAAAACATGAAGCTGCTTACTTAGAGCGGCGCACACCGTTCAAAAAGGATCCATCATGACCCTCCACGCTGACTATGACCCGGACAATATCTTCGCCAAAATCTTGCGCGGAGAGATGCCTAGCGTGAAGGTCTATGAAGACGAGACGGTGCTCGCATTTATGGACGTCTTTCCGCAATCGGAGGGTCACACGCTGATCATCCCGAAAGACGTCCAGGCGTGCAATTTTCTGGATCTACCGACAGAAAAGGTCGGCGCTTATATGGAGCGCGTCCAAAAGGTCGCTCGCGCGGTTGAGAAAGCGCTCAGTCCAGACGGCGTCGTTGTGACTCAATTCAATGGGGCCCCCGCCGGACAGACGGTCTTCCATCTTCATTTCCACGTCATTCCACGCTGGAGCGATAAAGCGCTCTCAGGACATGCGAGTGGGCAAATGGCGGATATCGCGGATCTCGAGGCAATCGCCACTAAGATCCGCGCTGAATTGGCTTAGGCTTTAAAGACCGAGTTTATCTCGTAGAATCTTATTCACCGCTTGCGGGTTCGCTTTACCGCCAGAGGCTTTCATCACCTGACCGACGAACCAGCCAATGGTTTTCGGCTTTTCTTTGACGGCCGCAGCCTGATCTGGATTAGAGGCAATCACCTCATCCACGATTGCTTCAATCGCACCTGTATCCGTGACCTGCTTGAGGCCGTGCTTCTCGACAATATCTGCTGGATCGCCTTCGCCATCAATCATGCGCTGGAAGACATCTTTGGCAATCTTACCGGAAATGACGTCGCTGCTAATGAGGTCGATCAATCCGCCGAGCTGAACGGCAGAGACCGGAGTCGTCGAAAGATCCAATTCTGCTTTGTTGAGATAGCCAAACAGCTCTTGCGTCACCCAATTGGCGGCGAGTTTCGGATCGCGCCCCTTAGCAACAGTCTCATAAAAATCAGCACTCTCGGCATCAGCCGTCAAAACGCCCGCATCATAGCGTGAGAGCCCGTAATCAGACTCAAAGCGCGCGCGCTTTTGATCTGGAAGCTCCGGCAGATTGACTTTGATGCCTTCGATAAATGCGTCATCAATTTCGAGCGGAAGCAAATCAGGATCCGGGAAGTAACGGTAATCGTGTGCATCCTCTTTCGAGCGCATGCTCCGTGTTTCGCCTTTATCTGGATCATAAAGACGTGTTTCCTGATCGACTTCACCGCCGCCCTCAACAATCTCAATCTGGCGTCGCGCTTCATACTCGATCGCTGCCTGAATGAAGCGGAATGAGTTCATGTTCTTGATCTCGCAGCGCGTACCCAGATGGCTAAAGTCCCCTGTTTCACGGAACTTCTCATAGGCCCCGGCTTTACAGATCGAGACATTCACGTCCGCACGAAGGTTGCCCTTCTCCATATCTCCGTCACACGTGCCGAGCGCAACCACGATTGATTTCAGTTTTTTGACATAAGCCGCAGCTTCCAAAGGTGTTCGGATGTCTGGCTTGGACACGATTTCCATCAGCGCAACGCCGGACCGGTTCAGATCCACATACGTAGCTGTTGGATCCATATCGTGGATCGACTTGCCGGCATCTTGCTCAAGGTGAAGCCGTTCAATCCGCACTGTGAAGGCATAAGCCGGATCACCATGAGCGGGTTCAACATCGACCTCAATTTCGCCTTCACCCACGATGGGATGCTCAAACTGGCTTATCTGATAGCCCTGCGGGAGGTCTGGATAAAAATAGTTCTTCCGATCAAAGCGCGAATACTTGTTGATCTGGGCGTTGAGACCGAGACCGGTTTTGACCGCCTGCTCGACGCAAAACTCATTGATTACCGGCAGCATGCCCGGCATTGCCGCATCAACCAGGGAAACATTCTGATTAGGCTCAGCACCAAACTGCGTCGACGCTCCGGAAAAGAGCTTCGCGTTTGAAGAGACCTGCGCGTGAACTTCGAGACCCAGAACGACCTCCCAGTCACCTGTGTCACCTTTCAGCGTATATGTCGGACGATCACTCATCGCCTGTTTCCTTATTCGTTTCGTCTGTGTCTTTAGCGCGCTTCTGCGCCGCTTCAACCCGCGCTTTGCGCTCAGCTAAACGGCGATCAATAGCATGTTCTTTCTTACCAAATATCCCGAGATCGATTGAATCGCTCTCGCCATTTCTCGCATCAATGATTTTACCTGCGATCATAGCCAGTCTCACCGAAGCATAAGCAGCGGCCACCAATGAAAGGGCCCAAATATGCCGCGACCTGGGATGGAGCGGATCAGCCCCTACGCTGTAGGCGGTGAGCAGGACCAAACTTACGCAAATGACGAAAGCGCCGCCCGATAGAAGGAGAAAGCGTCGGCTCATCTCGTTCTTCTACCACCATTTCTCCGGTTTCGCGACAAAGCCCGCGGCGTTTTCAATGGCGCCGGCCACGCGGAAGCATGAGGCTTCATCGAGCGCTTTGCCAATCACCTGCAGACCAAGTGGAAGTCCATCATTGTCTATGCCAGCGGGAACCGAGATGCCTGGAAGACCGGCTAGGTTCGCGGTCACGGTGAAGATATCGTTGAGATACATCTGCACCGGGTCTTCCGTCTTCTCGCCGTACGCGAACGCTGCGCTTGGGCAGGTTGGCGTGAGCAATGCGTCGACGTCGGCGAAGACCGCCTCGAAATCTTGTAGGATGCGCGTCCGAACCTTTTGAGCGCGAAGATAGTATGCATCGTAATAACCAGATGAGAGCACATAGGTCCCGATCATCAGACGGCGCTGCACTTCGGCGCCAAAACCGTCGGCTCGTGTGCCTTCATATGTACCGATCAGACCATCGCCATCTTGGCGCGCGCCGTAACGCATACCGTCATAGCGCGCGAGGTTTGACGATGCTTCCGCCGGGGCCACGATGTAATAAGCAGGCAACGCATACTTCGTGTGCGGCAAAGACACATCAACGATCTCAGCGCCCATCTGTTTCAACCACTCGATGCCCTGCTGCCAAAGCTTTTCGATCGCGTCCGGCATTCCGTCGATCCGATACTCTTTCGGCACACCGATTTTCATACCTTTGACGCCTTTGCCCACTTCCGACATCCAATCCCGCGTTGGGACATTCAAAGACGTCGAGTCCTTGTCATCATGGGAGCACATGACCTCGGTCAAAAGTGCGGCGTCAGAAACTGTTTTAGCGATCGGGCCCGCCTGATCGAGAGAACTCGCAAAGGCGACCATGCCATAGCGCGACGCTCGGCCATAAGTCGGCTTGATTCCGACCGTTCCTGTAAACGCTGCAGGCTGTCGGATAGAGCCACCGGTGTCGGACGCTGTCGCCGCAAGGCAGATGTCGGCCGCAACGGCCGTTGCGGATCCGCCTGAAGATCCCCCCGCGGTTAAGGTGGCGTTGCTACCCGCCCGGCGCCAAGGGTTTGAGGGTGGTCCAAACCGAGACGTCTCGTTTGAAGACCCCATCGCAAACTCATCCATATTGAGCTTACCCAGCATAACGGCGCCTTCATCCCAAAGATTCTGAGTGACGGTGCTTTCATAGGTCGGCGTGAACTCACCAAGAATATTTGAGCACGCCGTCGTTCGCACACCTTTGGTGCAGTAGAGATCTTTCACGCCGAGAGGCGCCCCATCCAAGCGGCCTGCCTTGCCATCCGCGCGGCGTTTATCTGAAGCAGCCGCCATCTCCAGCGCTTTTTCGGGTGTTTCTACGACATAAGCATTCAAAGATGCATTCGACGCGGCAATGGCATCCACGAAAGCCTGCGTCAGCTCAACACTCGAATAGTCGCCTTTTTCAAGGCCATCCATCGCTGCGGTAAGGGTCAGTTTTGTCAGATCGCTCATGCGAGCTCCACTATCGTAATTTTAGGCGCCTTCGTATGCCGCCTTGGGTGCTAAAGACAAGCCTTAAACGCCGTTCCTTCAAGAACTTCGTTGTGTTGCGTTCAGGTTCGCTATGATTTGATTTGCAGGCTCCCAATTTAATCGTACTATCCAGCACAGCAAAAGGAGCTGCTCTTATGTCCCATCGTATTACCCTCACTGCTCTATTATTGGTCGCATCTGCATGTGCGACTGAACTCACCACAGAACAACTTGAAGCGCGAGAACAGCAAAAGGCTGATCAAGTCTTTGCCAATGACCCTCGCCGCGGTGAGCAAGTTCGAAATCTCTGCTTCGCCAGCCAAATCGATGGTTTTGAGCAAACAACCAAGCGCGCAGTCGTTGTTCGAGAAGGACGCGATCACTTCTTGATTGAAACATTTCCGGGCTGTTTTGATCTAGACCATGCCCAAGGTCTCGCGATCGACTCCTTCAGCAGCTGTCTCTCTAAAGGCGATCGGATCCTGGCGTTTGATTCCCCATTCGGAAATGCTGGACACAGCGGCATCCAACAATCCTGCCGCGTCAAAGCTATTTATGCTTGGGATAAAGACGCCGGCAAAGAAGATGACGATGCCGAGGATACGACAGAGTCTGAAGAGGCCGTCGAAACGTCTGAAGCGAATTAGGCGCCCTACTCGACCGCTTTAGGTACGACGAAGAACCCTTCGTCAGTCTTTGGAGCATTCGCCAAGACCTGGTCTTGGATGCTACCGTCCGTGACAGCGTCGTCGCGCATTGGCAGTTTCGCCGCGACGACGGATGTCATCGGCTCTACGCCGTCGACATCGACTTCGTTCAATTGCTCAATCCAACCCATAATACCGCTCAGTTCGCCTGCGAGCGTCTCTAACTTCTCTTCCGGCACCGCAATACGGCTGAGGCGCGCAACTTTGCGTACGTCGGCTTTGGTAACGCTCATGGACTGGTAACTCCGATTGACCGGCGCAGCGATACGCGCGAGTGAGCCGTAAGACAAGCCCATGCCTGAACTCGATCTCTTAAATCTGCCCAAATCTGGACCACTGCTTGGACTTGATCCAGGAACGAAGACAGTTGGTATAGCCGCTTCTGACGGTTTGAGGATGATTGCGACTCCGATTGAAGTCATAACGCGGGGGCGAAAGCTGAAGCCAGTCCTGCAGCGTCTGTTTGAGATATATGATGAGAGAGACTGTGCTGGGCTGGTGGTCGGGCTGCCGCTGAATCTTGACGGCACGCCAGGGCCGCGCGTTCAAGCAACCAAAGCGCTGGTGTTCAACATTCTGCAGCACAAAGAAATTCCATTAGCGTTTCAGGACGAACGTCTCTCTAGCGCTGAAGCAGAACGCGTGATGATCGAGGCAGATCTCAGCCGTGCGCGTAGAGCTGAGGCCATCGACGCATCTGCTGCGGCGATCATCTTACAAACCGCGCTCGATCGCTTGGCAAATACGGCCTAACGCAAGACTGCGTCCAGAAGCGCCCCAAGTCTTTTCGCAAATTGCTCACGATGGATCTCTTGGCTGCGCGAGAGGACTTCAAACTCGCTGCCACGTGAAAGCGCGACAAGCATTCTCGCAGCTTCCAAAGGTCTGCTGGCACCAAGTCGTTCCAAAGGATCTGAAAGCCAGCTCTCCAAAGTCCGAGACCACGCCGCCACGCGCATACGCATCGCATCGTCGCGTCCAGCGAACAGAACCATTTCATACTCAATCGCTTCTAATCCAGAGTGTGCTGGATCGAGCGTCGTCATGCCGCCGAGAAAACGAATGAAATCATCCTTGGTTTCAACCGGGCGATTCGTCAGGGTTTCGACCAGCGTTCGCTGGTAATCATCGATGTAGAGCGAAAACGCATCTCTCACGAGATCTTCGCGCGTTGTGAAGTGATAGGTTGTCGTGCCAGGAGAAACCCCTGCGACCGCAGCGACAGCACGGTGGGTGACCTTATCAACACCCTTCGTCGAGATGATATCCAGTGCAGCACGCAGAATACGTTCGCGATTGGCGCCTCTTGGGCCGGACTTACGCGTGCCTGCGTCGGACATCATTTCAGCCTTCTAGTACAAATGTGCAATCATTACGGTTTCGTATTAATTCTCTAGTTTGCTTCTTACGAAGTGCGACAGGTTTGACAAGCGATCCTAGATTTCCGTCACAGCTGGACAGGTTTTCAAATACCACCTGCATGCCCTGATCGCCTTGACGCTGAACGCGGTGCGCGTTCAATGACGACAGTTGGATGAGGGCGGAAAATGATTTGGTACTTAGCTGCGATTGCTATGGGCTACCTCTTGGGTTCGATCCCATTTGGTCTCTTAATCACGCGCATCGCGGGACTGGGTGACATTCGAGACATCGGATCCGGAAATATCGGCGCGACCAATGTTCTTCGCACTGGACGAAAAGACCTCGCGCTCGCAACCCTTCTTCTTGATAGCTTTAAAGCGGGTTTGGCCGTTCTTCTAATGGCTAGCCTGAGCGACGATCGTAATGTCGGACTGATAGCCGGCGCCGTCGCCTTTCTTGGGCATTGCTATCCAGTTTGGCTTAACTTCAAAGGCGGCAAGGGTGTCGCGACCTACGCGGGTTTGTTAGCCTTTGCATCACCGCTTGCGCTGGCCGTTGGGGCGCCTGTTTGGCTTGGCTTGTTTGCGATCACACGTATTTCGTCACTTTCTGCCCTCATCGCGGCAGCTATGGTCCCGTTTGGAGCTTTTTATCTCGGCGAAACAAAGTTTGCGGCAGGCGCGCTTTTGGCATTAAGTATTCTCGTGTTTTGGACACACCGCGAAAACATCAAACGGCTCCTCGCGGGGACTGAGCCAAAATTTGGGAGTAAATCCAAATAGATATCAGTTCTGGGGGACTGACTTCAGAAGAAATTATCGACTGGCTGCAATTGGCGCGCACACCGCGCATCGGCCCCGTCACTTTCTTTTAACTTCTCGCTCGGTACGGCTCGGCAGCAGCCGCGCTCAAAGCCCTGCCATCTTTCACGGATCGTAGATCCGCGACCTCCATCCCAGAACGGACCAAGGTGGAGAGAGAATACTCCAAAACGCTAGAGTATGGCGGACAAATTCTCTGCGCCGCGCAACGGTATTTTCCTCCCCTCCTCAAACAGCTTGAACCGCCGCCCCCTGTTCTCTCGGTGTTCGGAGATATATCTCTGTTCCAGAAGCGGAGCGTCGCCATAGTTGGCTCTCGTCAGGCCTCTGCTGCGGGTCGCAAACTCGCTCGGGATATCGCAGCGGCGCTTTCCGGCGAGGGCTTCTCGATCGTCTCCGGACTGGCGCGCGGCATAGATGGAGAAGCGCACGCAGCAAGTTTGGGCGGAGGCACAGTCGCTGTTTTGGGGGGCGGGATCGATCATATCTATCCCCCTCAACATAGAGACTTGTACCGAGCAGTTTCGGATAGAGGATGCATCGTCAGTGAGAGTCCATTTGGTCACCGCGCGACGGCCAGAGACTTCCCGCGTCGAAATCGCATCATCACAGGTTTATCCGAGGGCGTAGTAATCATCGAAGCCGCAGAGCGCTCAGGCTCCTTGGTCTCTGCTAGAACGGCCCTCGAGCAGAATCGGGAAGTCATGGCTGTGCCCGGCTCCCCTCTGGAACCAAGATCCGCAGGGAGCAATCGCCTCTTGAAACACGGCGCCATGCTCGTTCGCGACGCAGAGGATGTAATTGAAGCGCTCAGCGCTCCGCAATCTCGGACGATGCAATCACCGACACCAACATCATTTGAGGATCCGGAGGACGAACTGGTCATCTCGATAGGACAAATCGAAGCTGTGAAGATGGCGTTTGGTCCACAGCCGCTTTCCATACAAGAAATCGCGAGAGCCGCTGACATAGGCAGCGCGCGTTGCGCTTCGATTTTGGTCGAACTCGAAATCGCCGGAGACGCTGTAACCTTTGCCGGAGGATTCGCCGCTCTGGCGCTCTAAAGCCACAGCTGACTGCTATTTAACATCGATCTAGGAATGCATCACTGGACGCTGGCAACTGCACGTTTTAAGCGGGTTTATCGTTAGAATAACGGAGCTTCGGCATGCGCAAATGGACTTGTTTTCTGCTCTTGGCAGCAAGTGCCGCGCATATGGAACTCGCCATCGCTCAAGATGTCACCGAAGACGCCCCTCAAGAAGTCGTGGCTGAGCCGACTGAGGACGCCGCCGCTGCGCCCATCGATGCCTCGCCTGCCCCTGTTGCGCCTCGTGTCCCGACGGTTGTTCTCGATGCCGACAATATCTTCGTCAATGAGGCCGAGAACACGGTTATTGCGGAAGGCAGTGTCGAAGCGAAGTATGAGGGCCGAATCCTTCTAGCGGATCGTCTCGTCTACAATCGCGAGACCAATAAAGTCCGCGCAACGGGGAATATTGTCATCATCGACGCTGATGGCACCGAAAGCTTCGCCGACGAAATCGAAACAGACTCCAACCTCGCAGACGGTTACGCAATCGGTTATTCGACCCGCATACCGAATGGCGGTCTTGCCGTGGCTGAATCCGCCGTCCGCACGCAAGAAGGCTATAACGCGCTCGACAAGATCGTTTATACGTCATGTGAGCTCTGTGACGACGATGATCGCCCAACATGGGCTTTGCGCGCCCGCCGCGCTGTTCTGGATCAAGAAGCACAAATGATGTCGTACCGCGACGCCGTGCTTGAAGTCGCTGGCGTTCCGGTCTTCTACCTCCCGTTCTTCGCTCACCCAGATCCAAACTCTGAACGCCGCTCAGGGTTGTTGCAGCCCGACTTCGGAACATCTTCGAAGCTGGGCGTGTTCTATGAGCAGCCCTATTATTGGGCGATTTCGCGTTACCAAGACCTGACCATCGCACCGAAAGTGATGGCGAACGTCAATCCGCTGGTTGAGATGCAATATCGCAAACGATTCTGGTCAGGATCACTGTCTGCAAACTTCAGTGTCACCCAGGAACAAGAGTTTGACTCTGATGGCGAGAAGTTCGGCGATAACGAATTCCGCGGGCACTTATTCGCTGAAGGCGGCTTCGCGATCAGACCGGGCTGGCTCTGGGGATTTGCCGTCGAGCAAGTGAGCGATGACCTCTACACGCGTCGTTACGATATCGAGGGTGAGAATGATAAACGCGGCCTATATGCAGGCCAGCCGCGTTATCTTCTCAACCAACTCTACACACAGGCGCAAAGCACGGATTGGTATGTCGAGAGCGCCCTTTTGACGTTCGAAACCAATCGTGAGGGCGATAGCGATGCGCGTCTGCCGCGCGCGCTCCCGCTAATGTTCGGTGAGAAACTCTACGATTTTGGCGATTTCGGGACACTCGCATTGTCCGGCTCGACTGCCATTCTCGAGCGCGAGATTGGCGTAGACAGTTATCGTGCGTCGACAGGGGTCGATTGGTCGACCTCAAGAGTTGTCGGAAACGGTCTCCTCGTTACGCCGTTTGCGGAAGGTCGGTACGACTATTATCAACTCGACAATATCCCAAGCGGCGAAACACAAATCTCGCGCGGCGCTGCCAACGTCGGGACCCGTCTCTCCTATCCGCTTTATCGCCCTGGGAAGACAGTCGATATTCTGATCGAGCCAGAAGCTATGGTGGCCTATGGCACCGCTGGCGCCAATGATCCCGACATTCCGGTTGAAGACAGCCTGTTTTACGAGCTGGATGAAACTTCGCTTTTTGAAGCTAACGCTGCATCCGGTTTTGATACTTACGAAGGTGGAAGCAAAGCCTCCCTCGGCGCGTCGATTTCCGCACGCTGGAAAAACGGCATGAGCATTTCAGCGCTCGGTGGTCGTCGCTGGCGCGATACGTCTGACCCGGTCTTTGATGTTGGGTCCAACCTTGATGGCACGGTGTCTGACTGGGTGGCGGGCATCTCGGCCGACTTGGGAAAATCGTTGAAAATTGAAACACGCGTTCGATTGGACGATGAGAGCCTGGCACTCAACAGAATTGATGCGCGCATTAGAACCAATTTGTGGCGTTTTCGCAGCAATGCTCGCTATTACAGCATCAACGGAAACGTTACGAACTCCGGCTTTAGCGATGAAGGTATTGAGGTCTCAGCAGACTTCAAAGTGACAGATAATTACTACCTTCTGTACAGCCTCAATCGCGATATTTCGGGTCGTGCAAACATAAATGGGCGCCTTACCGATCCCGCTGACATTCGCCAAACAGTCGGGGTCGCCTATGAAGATGACTGTTCACGTTTTGAGATCTTCTTTGAACGCTCAGAAGCGCGTGACCGCGATCTTGGTCCAGAGGACTCGATCAAGTTCCGATTCGCGCTTAAGACCCTCGGTGATTTCGGATCGAGCGACGTAGATTAGCGTGGCAATCGCAGTCTGGACACATTGCAGCCATGTACGTTGCGCATTGTTCAGCAGTCGTTATGTTTCGGCCATTAGAGTACGGCGGACTAAGACCCGCAGGAGATAGAGTATGCTTCGAACAATCACGCTTGCGTCCATCATGGCTTTGACTGGTGCAGTAACCGCAACAGCCCAAGAGGTTGCGCCAGCGGTTCCAGAAGTCCAGCAAATTGAAGGCATTGTCGCGGTTGTGAATGATGACCCCATCTCTTTCACAGACGTTCGGCAACGCGCTCGCCTCCTCCTGCTAAGCCTTGGCGGGCAACAGCCAACGCCAGAGCAAATTCAACAGTTTACAACGCAAGCCCTTGAGCAGCTCATCGATGAGAAGCTGCAATTGCAAGAAGCTGCCGAATACGATGTTGAAGTCTCTGATGCTGACATCGCGAACTCAATCGATCGACTAGCCGCACAATCTGGCATCTCTCGGGACGGATTGTTGCAGAGCCTTATTCAGTCTGGCGTAAACCCGATCAGCCTCGAAGAACAAACCCGTGCTGACATCGCTTGGCGCCGGATCATGGGCGGTCTTTATGGATCGCGGATCCGTATATCAGACAACCAAGTCTCCGAGCAGCTGAAGCGCCTTCGCGCCGATGCGCAAAAAGAGCAGTTTTTAACCTCAGAGATCTTTCTCTATGCGCCGCTGGATGAGGATAAAGAGCAGGCGCTTGTCGCTGCCAATTCGATCCTTGAGCAATTGCGCGCAGGCGCCCCTTTCGAAGTCGCGGCGCAGAGATTCTCATCCGCTCCCACAGCCGCAACTGGCGGTGACATGGGTTGGATCGTCCTTGATGAATTCGATGACGCGCGAAAATCAACAATTTCTGAGATGCAGGGCCCGGGCCTAACGGATCCTGTGGTCGTTGAGGATGGTGTTTATTTGCTGAACATCCGCAGCAAACGTGATCCGTCTGACTCTACGACCATGGTCGACGTCACACGGGTGACCGTGAATGACGGCTCTGAGCAAAATTTGCAGGCCGCCGTCGATTCCATTGAAAGCTGTTCCTCGATCGAAGACGTTGTCGTCGCTGATTCAAACTTACGCTCCGTTGCGCTGTCTGACCTGAACATTGAAGACCTCGGCCCCGAAGGTCGGTCTATGGTGATGAACACCGAAATTGGCGCTGCGACCGACATTTTCGCGCAATCTGGAACGCTGGCGGTCATGTTCGTCTGCGATCGCCGAGACAATGTCGAAGCGCTGCCAAATCGCGATCAGATCCAAGACCGCTTGTACAGCCAGCAGCTCGGTATGATCTCGGAGCGAAGCTTGCGTAACCTGCGTCGCGAAGCGACGATTATCCGAAGACAATAATCCAATCGTGACCGGACCAGTCAAACCTCTCGCGGTAACGATGGGGGATCCGGCGGGGTGCGGACCACAAATCACTGTTAAAGCGTGGGAACAACGCGAAGCGCTCGGTTTTTCGCCGTTTTTTGTCCTGGCTGATCCGAAACTGTACGCGGCCTCCGTTCCTATCGCTGAAATCTCGTCTCCAGATGAAGCTATGGACGCGTTTGGCGCCGCCCTCCCCGTACTTCCAATCGAACTCTCGGGTGCAGACGCACTGCAAACCGGTACACCGCGCAGCGAGTATGCGTCCGCCATCACACGCAGCATATCAAAAGCAACACAGTTCTGCCTCTCGGGCAAAGCTGCCGCAGTCGTGACAAACCCGATTAACAAGGCAGTCCTCTATGACGCTGGATTCCAGTTCCCCGGCCACACGGAGTATATCGCTGATTTGTGCTCTACCGGAGAAACGAACCTCAAGCCCGTCATGATGCTGGTTGGAGGCGGATTACGGGTTGCTTTGGCAAGCATCCATGTGCCGTTGATGCGGGTTCTAGATCATCTCACGCCGCAAACTCTTATAGAGACCTCGAAGATCACACATAACGCTCTCGTCGAACGATTTGGTCTGGCCTCGCCAAGGATCGCCTTTAGCGGCCTGAACCCTCATGCTGGAGAAGACGGAACGATTGGGACTGAAGAACGGGACATCATAAACCCGGTTGCTTCCTCCCTCCGGGCTGAAGGCTTGAACATTTCGGACGCACGACCTGGCGACACGGTGTTTCATGAAGCTCTTTCCGGCGAATATGATGCGGTGATTGCTATGACGCATGACCAAGGCCTGATCCCCGTTAAAACGCTCGATATGTGGGGCGGCGTAAACACTACGCTGGGACTACCGATTGTTCGAACCAGTCCAGATCATGGCACGGCTTATGACGCCGCTGCCCAAGGAGCCTGCCGACCTGATAGCCTCATCGCGGCGCTAAAGCTCGCGGCGGATTTGGCCTCTATTCAAAGAACAGCACATGACTGATCGCCCTGCTCTTACCCAGGCCAGTGCGCGCAAGGCACTCGGCCAGCATTTTCTGTTCGATCCGGACATTCTGAGACGCACAGCGCTAGCAGCGGGTCCCGTGGACGGGCGCGATGTGATTGAGGTTGGGCCTGGCCCTGGTGGACTGACCCGCGCCCTTTTAGACGCCGGAACAAATACGCTGACCTGCGTCGAAGCCGACGAGCGTTTTGCTGCTGCTCTAAATGAGTGGCCGGAAGCGAACGACGGACGGCTACGCGTCATTCAACACGATGCCCGAAAAGTCGAATGGCAACGCCTAAACGGCGTAGCAGACGCCACAGCTCCCGTGATGATCGTCGCGAATTTGCCGTACAATGTTGGTACGCCGCTCCTTGTCGATTGGCTCAAGGCTGACGCGTGGCGCGGAGAGATGGCGCTCATGTTCCAGAAGGAAGTCGCTGAGCGAACGTGCGCCCGGCCTGGAGAACGCCATTACGGACGTTTAGCGGTTTTGACGGCTGGCGTGTGTGACGCCGCAATCTCATTTACGCTCCCACCCGGCGCGTTCCGCCCACCTCCAAAAGTAGACAGTGCCGTTGCGGTGTTTCGTCCCCTCCAGGGCGCTAACCGGTTTGCAGACATCGCCTCGCTTGAGAAAGTTGCGACGGCGGCATTTGGACAGCGACGCAAAATGCTGCGGGCCGCCCTCAAACCGCTCGCTAAAACCGTGAACTTGAACGCTGTTGAATGGTTAGAATCCTGCGAAATAGATCCGACTGCGCGCGCAGAAACACTGACACAAATGGAGTTCAGGGCGTTAGCGCGTAAGTTTGGGGAGGCAGCAGTTTGAGACTAAAATTAGCGAATAGCGACATGGTGTTGGAGCTAGACCCCGCAGCAGGTGGGTCTGTAAGCGCCTTGCGATGCGGAGACGTGGAAATTCTTCGTTCTGGTCCCGCGCGTAGTGGTCCCACCTTTGATCCACGCCAATATTCTGCATTCCCGATGGTTCCTTATGTGGGACGGATCCATAATGGGCGCTGCAGCGTGAACGGCATGGATATTCAGCTCCACGCAAACTTGCCACCAGAGCCACACTCCATTCACGGGTTCGGATGGCAAACGGGTTGGAAAGTCAAAGCGCAAACCGACCAAAGCGCGACGCTCATCCATGAACATTCTGAAGACGCCTGGCCCTGGGACTACACGGCGTTGCAAACGTTCATACTCAAAGAAGACGCCTTGATCGTCGAGATAGATGTTACGAACAATGGCTCGAATGCGATGCCGGCAGGATTGGGATGGCATCCCTACTATCGTCGAAAAGACGCGAGACTAAAACTGCCCACGAGCCATGAATGGCATCCAGATGAGGAAACGGGAGACAATCAGCCTATCGCGATGGCACCAGAGCGTGATTTGTCCGCTGGACGAGCAGTTGAAAGCCTAAAGCTGGACACCGCTTTCAGCGTGTCAGACCCGATCATAGAAGTGACCTGGCCTACGCATCGCGTTACGATGCTATCGGACGGTATCTTCACGCATGCGACGATATATGTGCCGCCTGGCGAAGATTACTTTTGCGCTGAACCAATTACGCACGCGCCGAATGCCGTGAACAGTCAGTTGCCGGATACCGTAACGGGCCGCCGCTGGCTCAATCCTGGCGAAACCCTCTCCGGAACGATTAAATTGTCGGTGGAGCGCTAGAGCTCGCCCAGTAGCCGCCGAACGTGATCCTCTAGATTGTGTTCGCGCAATCGCTTCGTGCGCTCCACAAGCAAGATGCGGCGAAGCTTTTCGTAAGCCAACTGTAGGTCATCATTCACGATACAATAATCATAGCGACGCCAGTGCAGGATCTCGGCCTGAGCATCTCGCATCCGACGCGCCACCATTTCCGGTGATGAGCCTTCTCGTGCCGCAAGACGTTGCTCGAGGGCCTCAATGCTAGGCGGCAGTACAAAGACCGATACACAATCATTGGGCATCTGATCGTGAAGTGCATCTGCGCCTTGCCAATCTACGTCGAACAAAACGTCATTGCCCGCTTCAAGCTGAGCGACTGTATCTGCGCGCGGCGTTCCGTAATAGCGGTCGAAGACTTTCGCCCACTCGAGAAATTCGCGGCCAGCAATCATTTTTCGGAAGTCATCTTCTGATCGAAAGTGGTAATCGATCCCGTTCTTTTCGTTCGGTCGTGCTTCGCGGGTCGTCGCGGATACCGACAGGACCACGTCCTCGAATTCTTTCATCAACATCCGGGCGAGCGTTGTTTTCCCCGCCCCTGAAGGACTAGAGATAACCAGCATGAGGCCACGACGCGGCTCGAGTTCAGCGCTATTCGACATTCGCGGCTTGCTCCTTGAACTGATCAATCACGCTTTTGAGCGCTAGGCCCACATTCGTCAAATCCAGAGATGCAGACTTAGAGCATAAAGTGTTCGCTTCACGATTGAGCTCCTGCGCCAAAAAACCAAGATCTCTGCCGACGGCGCCTTTGCCATCAAGCAATTCTTTCCCGCGCGCGATGTGCGCTGCGAGGCGATCTAGCTCTTCTGTGACGTCGGCTTTTGCGGAAAGAACAGCAATTTCGGTCGCCAAACGTTCGTCCGAAAGCGATCCCTCAGTGTCGAACTCGGCGATCCGTTGACGGTATTTCTCTGAGATCAGATTTTTTTGTTCTTCAGCGAAATCAACAGCTTGCGTGTAAAAATCCTGCAATTCGGACAAATGTCCGGTTAGCATTCCAACCAGATCATCACCCTCTTTATCGCGGGCAGCTTTCAAGCCGTGAACCAGCGCCTTGCCAGACGCCGTTAAGGCATCCACAGCCCCATCGACGTTGACCAAATCTCGAAGCGACGTGGACTGCGCTTCGACGACACCCTTAATCCCCATCAGCGTGGCGAGCGCTGGCCCAGTCGCCATAGTCCCATCGGCCGCCTCGTAAGCTTTGACCAAAGTCTGCAAAACGGACTCATTCACCGCAATCTTCTCAGACCCGGTCATTTCTATCCGTAAGCCAATCTGTAGATTACCGCGTTTGAACGCATCACTGACAGATTTCCGGACCGCTTGCTCAATGACTTCCAGCCCTGATGGAACGTTCAGACGTACGTCTAAGCCACGTCCATTTACGCTGCGCGCTTCCCAACTCCATGTGCCCCATTCGGCTTCACCACTCTCTCGCGCAAAGCCGGTCATCCCAGATAGTGCCATCAGTTCTCCCGTTCGCGGGCAATCTCTTCCCGCTCAAAGCGGCGATAGGCCGCCACGTTTCGCTGGTGCTCGGCATAGGTCTTAGCGAACAGATGTCCACCCTTCCCATCAGCGACGAAAAAGACGTAGTCAGTCTCTGGTGGGTTCAAAACAGCCGCAATCGCATCACGTCCCGGATTGCAGATGGGTGTCTTCGGAAGACCATCTATTTGATAGGTGTTCCAATCCGTTTTTCGGTCAATTTCAGACCGGTAAAGCGTCCGGCGTTGGCCTTGTCGATTGTATAAGGGCTCACCTTGGGAAACGCCGTAAATAATGGTTGGATCGCTTTCGAGGCGCATCCCGCGCCTTAGACGACCAACGAACAATCCAGCCACCAAGGATCGCTCATCTGCATGCGCGGTTTCCTTCTCAACCACTGAGGCCAAGATGACAGCCTCATACGGCGTAGCGACCGGTAGATTGTCCTGACGGCCCTCCCACAAATCCGCTAGTAGTGCGTCTTGCGCCGCTTCCATACGCTCAATGAACTGTCTTCGTGTGGTCCCCGCACCAAAGACATATGTATCGGGAAGGAGAACACCCTCCTCGAACGCGCGCTCTGGCATATCGCCCTCCAGATCTGTCGCCGCCTCTACTCGTCGTAGGATTTGAGCGGTTGTGAGACCTTCTGGGATCGTCAGGCGAAACTCTATGACTTCGCCGTCGATAAACTGCTGTAGGATATCCGCGACGCTGGCCCGCGCTGGCACCAGATAAGACCCTGCTTTCAGATCGCTCTCGACATCTTCGATCCGAGCATGAACGCGGAGCACCCGCTTATCAGAAACAAGGCCGAGTGCTTCCAGCCGGTTTGCGACGCTGGCGAGACCCTCGCCGCGTTCGATCGTAAACTCTGTTTCTTGTCCTATTGGGCCTGGCTTGGCGATCTCACCTCGCAACCAAAACCATCCAAAACCTGCAGCCGCGCCGCCCAAAATGGCGGCGACCAGCATCAACGCAAAAATAGCTTTTAGAAAACGCATTTAGACCTTCTCAATAGCCCGGCCCCTTGCGTTAAATTGGTCGCGATAGTCGGCTGACTAGTCAACCTTCTTCAAGATTAAGGATGCGTTGGTTCCGCCGAAACCGAAGGAATTCGTCATCGCAGCACGCACAGGCGCTTTTTTCGCTTTGTGCGCAATCAGATCGATTGGCGATTCAACACTTGGATTATCCAGGTTGAGTGTCGGCGGCATGACTTGATCGCGGATCGCAAGAGCACAGAAAGCTGTCTCAATCGCCCCAGCCGCGCCGAGCAGGTGCCCAACAGCCGATTTCGTAGACGAGAGCGACAGATTTTTCGAGTGATCATCAAATAGACGCTCAACAGCGCCGACTTCACCTTCGTCACCGCGAGGAGTTGAAGTACCGTGTGCATTCACATAGTCGATTTGATCGAGCGTTACGCCGAGGTTCTTCTCTGCGTGACCCGCTGCCATTTTCATCGCGCGGTAGCCGCCCTCAGCGCCTTCAGCAGGTGCTGTAATGTGGTGCGCATCGCCGGTGAGACCGTAGCCTGCCACTTCTGCGTAAATCTTCGCGCCGCGCGCTTTAGCATGCTCATACTCTTCGAGGACGAGTACAGCAGCACCTTCGCCCATCACGAAGCCATCACGGCCCTCATCATATGGACGCGACGCGCGTTTTGGTTCGTCATTATATTTCGTCGACATCGCTTTTGCTGAACAGAAGCCAGCGATCGCGAGTTCGCAAATAACAGCCTCAGATCCACCCGCGACCATAACATCTGCATCGCCATACTGAATAAGGCGTGCGGAATCACCGATCGCGTGGGCACCTGTCGCACAGGCCGTTACGACGGAATGGTTTGGACCTTTGAAACCGTGCTTGATCGACACTTGGCCAGACGCCAGGTTGATCAAAGCGGACGGAATGAAGAATGGGCTCACCTTGCGTGGCCCGTTCTCGTAAAGATTGATCGACGAATCATAGATGCTCTGAAGACCGCCAATACCCGATCCGATCAGAACGCCTGTGCGTTCTTGTTGATCAGTCGTTTCAGCGACCCATCCAGAATCTTGTACAGCTTCTTCGGCTGCACCGATTGCATACAAGATAAACTCGTCGATACGTCGTCTTTCTTTCGCGCTTGCCACTGTATCTGGGTCAAACGCATGTGGGTCATCTTCTGACCCACCGCCGCGGCCGTCTTTGTAGGGGACTTGGAAGGCAATCTTACAAGCAGTGTTCTCCGGATCGAACGTATCGATCGGTCCTGCTCCAGATTCCCCAGCGATCAAACGCTCCCAGGTCGCCTCTCGGTTTGACGCGAGGGGCGAAATGATTCCGATTCCGGTAATGACGACGCGGCGCATGTATCAACCTCTACCCGACGTGAGCGTTGATGTGAGTAACCGCATCACCAACGGTGCGGATGTTTTCCTGTACGTCGTCAGGGATCTCGATGTTGAACTCTTCTTCAAAGGCCATCACGAGCTCGACCAGGTCGAGTGAGTCAGCGCCGAGGTCATCGATGAAGCTTGCGCTCTCAACAACCTTGTCACCCTCAACGTCGAGATTTTCGACAACAATTTTTTTAACACGCTCAAGAACGTCAGACATGGATACCTCTCTGATATTGTCTGATGGATAGGCTTCTACGGGCCATGGTGTTGCCGTTAGCACACACTTTGCGAAAACGCCAAGCCCTGCATACTGCGGAAAGTGCAATGACGATGGGGCAATCCCCTAGATCATCGCCATTCCGCCATTCACATGTAGGGTTTGTCCCGTCACATATGAAGCTTCGTCAGAGGCGAGATACACAGACGCTGCTGCAATATCTTTCCCTAGCCCCAACCGACCCGATGGAATCTGTCCCAGAAGGAGCTCTTTTTGAGCCTCCGGAAGGACATCGGTCATGGGTGATTCGATAAAACCAGGAGCGATTGTGTTCGCTGTGATGCCCCGGCTCGCGACTTCTTGCGCGAGAGATTTGGTAAAACCGATCATTCCCGCTTTAGAGGCACAATAATTCGACTGACCTGGGTTTCCGGTGACGCCAACAATCGAGGCGATTCCGATAATTCGACCGCCACGCGCCTTCATCATTGGGCGCACAGCTTTGCGGCAAATGCGGAAATAGCTTTCCAGGTTCACGCGGATAATGTCTTGAAAATCCTCGTCTTTCATCTGCATCAGCAGCTTGTCGCGGGTCACACCTGCGTTCGCAACGAGGATATCGAGCTTACCACCAACTTCGATCGCCTGCCCAACAAGCGCATCGGCTTGATCGGGATCAGATAGATCGCAAGCCGCGATATGCGTGCGTTCGCCCAACTCACCTGCAAGGGCCTCAAGCTTTTCTACCCGACGACCAGACAGGACGACCTCTGCACCAGCAGCGTGCATGGTTCTGGCGATTGCTTCGCCAATGCCACCAGTGGCACCAGTCACGAGTGCGGTTTTTCCGCTTAATTCGAACATTCTATCTCTCCTGCCCCGTTTATACGTTTAGCCGCTCTGCGACGGCATTTATCTCGTCTGGAGACCCCATGGTGAGGCCCTCAAGTGCGCGAACCGTACGGCGGTTCATGACACTCAATACTTTTCCGGCGCCCGCTTCAATTGTCTGCTCAACGCCCTCTGAAGCCATGAACTGAACCGATTCGGTCCAGCGGACCTGACCCGTGACCTGCTCTACAAGTTGATTCCGGATCGCTTC
Source organism: Henriciella sp. (assembly GCA_013213785.1). Lineage (GTDB taxonomy): Bacteria > Pseudomonadota > Alphaproteobacteria > Caulobacterales > Hyphomonadaceae > Henriciella. Next base: position 93,196 of record JABSPZ010000008.1, read on the forward strand.
CGGATCGCTCCCAGCTGCTGCAGTCACGTTCGCAACCAGAGGCGCCGCTGGGGATTTAATCTCGATCCCGGCAAGGGCTTCAGACATCGCATCCGCCGCGGGCTGCATCAGGGAACAGTGAAATGGCGCAGATACCGGCAACAGCACCGCTTTCTTCACACCCGCCTCTTTCGCGCCGGAAATCGCAAGCTCGACAGCCGCTTTCGCGCCCGAAATCACGATTTGGCCCGGCGCATTATCATTTGCGATCTCACAAGGCCCGTCTGAAGCGCCTGCAGCGCACAGAGCAGCTGCTTGTTCGGGGCTTGCCCCCAAAAGCGCGGCCATTGCGCCCTCACCCGCTGGAACAGCGTCCTGCATGGCGTTTCCGCGGATGCGCAGCACTTTTGCGCAATCCCCAACAGATATAGCGCCTGCAGAAGCCAGCGCGGAATACTCGCCGAGGGAATGTCCGGCAATAAAGGCCGCTTTATCCGCACCAATACCGTGAGCTTCTTCCAAAGCGCGCATGGCTGCCACGCTCACAGCCATCAAGGCCGGCTGCGTATTGGCTGTCAGCTTCAACTCGTCTTCTGAACCCGACCACATCAAATCAGACAGGTTCTGGCTCAGTGCCGCATCAACTTCTTCAAACACCGCTTTTGCAGATCCGAAATTATCGGCGAGGTCTTTACCCATACCGATGAACTGGCTGCCCTGACCGGGGAAGATAAACGCAAACTTGCTCATATGCGCTCCTATACTCGAATTGGCGCCCGCTTAAGGCGCTGCGCTCAAGTGCGCAAGTATCGGGTGGTGAAACTTCTTCGGCGTGGATAGGAAGGCTGAGCAACACTAAGGGCAGAAGATGACGGACCAAAACACGAAAGCAGCGGCATTCAAAAATGCTACATGAAAGTGGGTGTTTCGTGATCCCAAACCCTTGGGATGTCGGCTCCGCCAAAATTCTGGAAGGGTTGGGGTTTCCTGCCCTCGCAACGACGAGTGCTGGGTTTGCGAGATCAACAGGCGTCAATGATTATGAGCTCACGCGGAAAAAGTCTTGGCGCATATTACAGACCTAAGCTCCAATGCGGATTTACCGCTGTCTGCGGACTTAGAAAACGGCTTTGGCCATGCGCCGAAAGACTGCCGCGAAACAATTTCCCTCGGTGCAAAAGCGGGATTGGTGGGCGGATCCATTGAAGACTTCACTGGGGAACCCGGTGTTCAATACCCGATTGAAGAGGCGAGAGACCGCGTCGCTGCGGCTGTGGAAGCTGCACGCGCGCAGCCGTTTTCATTTGTTCTAACCGCCCGCGCGGAGAACTTTTTCACTGGCACGCCAGACCTTGATGATACGATAAAACGCTTACAGGCCTATCAAGAAGCTGGGGCAGACGTTTTGTACGCGCCCGGGCTCAGGAGCATGGAGGATATTAAATCCGTCCTGGCATCCGTGGACAGGCCAATAAATGTCCTTATGGGCCCTCAAAATGGTTTGAAACCGGTATCGGAGCTCGCGGCACTCGGCGTACGGCGCATCAGTGTGGGAGCGGTCCTTGCGAATGTCGCCATGGACGCGCTCATCAAAGCGGGCGAAGAGTTGTTGAGCCCCGGAACTTTTGGGTTCTTAGAGGGCACAAACGGATATGACCGAATAGGCAAACTGATGTTTGAGCAATAACCCGGTGGTTATTGGCTTAAGCATGTATCTTTAGGCTTGATTCTTCAGCACACTTTTGCTTTACGACGCGCTTCGTACGGTTTGCGGTCCTCACCCTCGGAATGAGCCGAGCAAGAGGGGCCATCGTGGAAGGGTTTTCCCACCCATCTGCGCCGCAAGCCAGAACTTTGGGAAAGACAATATGGCATTTTATGAGCACGTCCTCATCGCGAGGCCGGACATCTCACCTGCACAAGTTGAAGGTTTGATGGAAGAGCTGTCGACATTCCTCGACAAGCAAGGCGCGAAAGTCGCTAAGTCCGAATACTGGGGACTTCGCAATCTTTCATACCCAATCAATAAGCAGCGTAAGGGACACTACTCCCTTCTGAACATCGACGGACCTGCTGAAGCGATCCACGAACTGGAGCGTCAGCACCGCATTTCAGATGACATCATGCGCTACATGACCATCAAAGTAGAAGAGCTCGACGAGAACCCTTCTCCTATGATGAGCCGTAAAAACCGTCGCGACGACTAGAAGAAGGAACACTTATCATGGCTTCTAGAAACACTACGGGCATGAACATCACCAACATTCCGGCACGTCGTTCATTCGGCCGCCGTCGTAAGGTTGATCCGTTTTCCGGCGCGAAAGCCCCGAAAATCGACTACAAAGACGTGAAGCTTCTTCAGCGCTACATTTCTGAGAAGGGCAAAATCGTGCCGTCTCGGATCACGGCTGTGAACTTCAAGAACCAGCGCAAACTGGCAAAAGCGATCAAGCGTGCGCGCATGCTTGCTCTCCTGCCATTCACCGTGAAGTAAGGGAGACAGACCAATGCAAGTTATTCTCCTCGAACGCGTTGAAAACCTTGGCGGCCTCGGTGACGAAGTCAGCGTGAAGAACGGCTTCGCCCGTAACTTCCTGCTGCCAAAAGGCAAAGCGCTTATCGCGAACAATCAGAACCGTGCACGTTTCGAAGCGGAACGCGATGCGCTTGAAAAGCGTAACGCGGAAGCACGCGACGCAGCGACTCAGTCTGGCGAGAGCCTGAACGGCAATACATTCATATTGATCCGTCAGTCTGGCGCAACCGGACAGCTCTACGGTTCTGTCTCTGCACGCGACATCGTTGAAGCTGCAGGCAATGCTGGTCACACTGTTAAGCGTGAGCAAGTTCGCCTGAACGCACCGATCAAAACACTTGGCCTGCACGAAGTCGGCATTCGCCTTCACGCGGAAGTTAGCGTTGATGTCACCATCAATGTTGCTCGCTCAGAAGATGAAGCCGAGCGTCAGGCAGCCGGTGAAAACATCATCGAAACGATGCAAGCAGAGCAATCAGCTGCCGCTGAAGAGCAAGCTTCAGAAATGGCTGAAGCAGCTGCTGAACTCGACACAGCTCCAGAAGGCGACGAATAACCCCGTCTCTTCTGTCCAAATCAAAAAGGCCGCTCGTTTCCGGGCGGCCTTTTCTTTTGTGCGTCTGTTTATGGACTACTGCGTGATGCGCAGAGCGTTCACCTGGGCCGCAATCGACTGGAAGGTCGCCGTGAGGTCTAGGCCTTCAACGTGATAGTAATAGGACGTGCTTGTCGCGCACTCTTCCAAAATTCGATCTGGCAGAGAGCCCGAGCGGATCTGGAACCCAATTGTGAAGATCTGAACACCGCGCGCTTTCGCTTCTTCACAGGCTTTCTTGAAGCGGCCCACACCACTATTGTTCGAAGACGATGTCGTTGCGCTCCCACGACCGCGAGTCGTTTGCATGTTCTGACGATTGCCTTGGTTGGAGATTGCGCTTGTATGCGGCGCTCTATTCCAAGGTCGATTGGTGTGCACGTTCCCAATGTCTGGATCTTCAGGCCGGTTTTGCGCTGTAATCGCACCATCGGTCATCACGATCATAACTTTCTGCGATTCTAGAATATCGAATTCCAACGGACGTCCTGGATAGTCGCCGCCTAACTCACCGCGGAAGCTCGGGGAAAGGACCTTCAAGCCCCACATCGTGCCGATATCCATTCCAGTGCCATCCGACAGAACCATGCCATTCAGGTGGTTCTTAAGGGCGGTTGGATTGCTCGAGTTCAAGAAGACAGCGCTCGCATCCTCTGGACACCAAGGGTGGTTATTCCACCAACGCCAGAAGTCCGGAACTTGGCCGCGGCCTGCAAGCGGCAGCATATCGATGTCATAGTCGTCTTGGACGGCTTCGATACAAGTCTCGCCATTCGTAAAACGGAACGGGCTCGTTTCAACGCTCGTCCCGATATCATAGTCGTCGTCATCGGGATCAACGATCGTCGTTGGGCTAAGCATCGGTACGGCAAATTTGTTGAACAACGAGTCGCCAATGTTCACAGTCCCGCCAAATGGAACGACATTGATCGACGTCGTGTTGAGCGTATCTGGCGTCAGCATAATGTCGATGAAGTCCGTAGAGGCCGCCTTCAAACTCGTGAGGCGGTTCCCACGCATAGAAGACGAAATGTCGAGCACCATCGCGATTTCGATATTCGTGATCGATTGAACCGCAGTTGAATCGACTTCGATCGTTACCCGATCCTGCCCGAACATATACATGATCGCCGTATCCATCGTGAGGCGGGCCGTCGCCGTCACTTCTTTGGAGTTCAAAGCGACGTTCGAGACGACAGTCACTTCCAAATCAGCCGGATCATATCCAAACTGGCTCACCTGAGATTTCATCCAGTCTTCGATGAGAGCTTCCGGCTCATCCGTGTAAGACAGGTTTGCTGATGCCAATACAGCCTGATCCAAGAGCGAACTCATCTGGATCTTAGCCGATTGCATACGCGAAATATCGATCGCTGTGCCAGCAACCGCGAGTATCGGAACCAGAGCGAGAGCAAATATCATTACGACATTGCCGCGCTCGTTTTTGAATAGCTTGTTCAACATGATTAACATCCCACGCTTGGGCAGGACTTACCAAAGAATGAACAATGACCACTTAAGGTTGCATCGGAAATTTTCGATCAAATTTGAAGTAATTTAGGAGGTACGGCTCAACCCGCGTGGGCTTCGTACCTGAATTCCATCATTCGCGTGAGCAGCTCACTTTCGTAATTTCCCGGTACAGCTTTCTGCCCAATGAGCCACGCATAGACTTCCCAATCGGGCGTGGAGAGCAGCCGTTCAAACTCCGAAAGATCATCTTCGTTCAAGCCCGCAATATGCGCATCCGCGAACGATCCCATCAGCAGATCCATTTCCCGAAACCCACGACGCCATGCGCGAAATTTCAGCTTCCGCCGCCGTTCGTTCAACTGGTCTGTACTCATGGCAAAATCTCCTGTCGGTTGGAGAGATAGTTCACTGCCTCGCTTCTGCACAGGGTTATCCTGTCGCGGCCTGCTATAGCTCTTGTAAGCCCGGATCGGTTTGGCCCATAAGGGCAGGTATGCGAGACGAGCGCCTCTTTCCTTTGTTTCAGCCTCTCGATGCCCTGCCCGGTATTGGACCAAAACTGAAACCAGTTCTAGAGCGCCTTGTCGGCGGCGAAACGATATGGGATCTGCTCACGCATATGCCGGAGCGATGGTTAGATCGTCGTCCTCGCGACAGTTTCGAGGATATTATTCCTGACGAAATCGCGACGGTGCGCGGCGAGGTACACGCTGTGAAAGCGCCCTATAATGATCGCGCGCCAACCCGGGTCCTGATGTTTGATGGATCCGGCTTTCTAACGCTTACATTTTTCCGAGCAGATGGTCGTTGGCTTCAGAGCCAGTTTCCAGTCGGAAAAGAACGGATCGTTTCTGGAAAAGTGACCGAGTGGCAGGGCGAGCGCCAAATGAGCCACCCGGATTTCATCCTGGATCCGGCCAGAGGCGAGTATCCGCCGCCTGTGGAACCAATTTACCCACTCACCGCTGGACTAACGAACAAACGTGTACACTCGACCGCCAAGGCAGCGCTCGGCACCGTTGATGAAACACTTCCTGAATGGATCGACCCGCATCTTCTAGAAGCGCAATCGTGGCCAGGGTTCAAAGCAGCCCTCTCCTGGGTTCATGCGCCTGAAGCGTTCGATGAAGAGAAAATCGACGCGGCTCGGAAGAGGCTCGCATATGATGAAGCTTTAGCGCGTGAGCTCAGCTTCGCGCGTGTGCGAACGACACGACGTGCGCAATCTGCGAATTCCGTCCCACCTCAGAACGAAGCGTTGAACAGGCTGGTAAAAACGCTGCCCTACAAACCAACGAGCGCGCAAATTCGTTCGACGAAAGAAATCATGGAGGACCTCGCTGAGAGCCATCCAATGCGGCGCATGCTCCAAGGCGATGTTGGGGCGGGTAAGACACTCGTGGGCGCATTCGCGGCCGTCCAGGCAGCAGAGGGCGGCTTTCAAACGGCCTTCATGGCGCCGACTGAGGTTTTGGCGCGCCAACAATATGACACGCTGGATGCCCTGCTCTCTCCACTCGGCTACGAAGTGGCCGTCCTGACCGGGCGGGATAAGGGGAAGACGAGAGAGGCGACCCTAATGGGACTCGCGGATGGCTCAATTCAAGTCATCGCCGGGACGCACGCGCTCTTTCAAGAAGGGGTGAGCTTCAAACGCCTCGCGATGGTGATCGTGGACGAACAACATCGGTTCGGCGTTGCAGATCGAATGAAGCTGATGAGCAAGGGTAAAGCTCCGCATATGCTGGTTATGTCGGCGACGCCAATCCCGAGAACACTCGCACAAACGGTGCATGGTGACCTCGACGTTTCCATCCTGGACGAGAAACCTGCTGGTCGACAACCTGTCGAGACGAGAGCCATTCCCGATACGCGCCTCAACGATGTCACAGACGCGGTCGGTCGGGCGCTCGGCCGCGGCGAAAGAGTCTTCTGGGTGTGCCCGCGGGTCGATGCGGATGATGAGGACTCCAGCTCCGCCGTATCACGTGCCGCGATGCTGCGAGATGCTTTGAACGCCGAGATCGGACTGGTTCATGGACGTATGAAAGGCGAAGAAAAAGACGCCGCTCTGGAAGCGTTCCGAACCGGCAAAACACACGTTTTGGTCGCCACGACCGTCATCGAGGTGGGCGTCGACGTTCCGGAGGCGACGATTATGGTGATCGAGCGAGCTGAGGGCTTTGGGCTTGCACAACTCCACCAGTTGCGCGGCCGCGTAGGTCGGGGATCACAGAAGAGTTTCTGTCTCTTGCTGTATCGCGCGCCGCTCACAGAAATGGCGCGTGAACGTTTGGATACACTGCGACAGACCGAAGACGGATTCGAGATTGCCGAAGCCGACTTCCGGCTTCGTGGCCCGGGAGACCTCCTCGGCAAGGCTCAATCCGGATTGGTCGACTATCGCTTGATAAACCTTCCGGAGCACTCCGATCTGATCGAAATCGCACGCAAGGATGCGCAAAGCGCGGTCGAGACCGCTGAGGCGATCTCAAAATCGCGCGCTGAAGGCCTAGGCCTGCTCAGTCAGCTTCTCAGTCCGGACCTCAGGTTCAGCGACTGATAGGTTCGGGTTCGCTGGATCAAAGTCCGGCACAACCAGTCCCGCGGTGAGGATCATTTTTGCGCCCTCTTCAACCGTCATATCAAGCGCAATCGTCTCCGACTCTTCGACATATATGAGAAAGCCTGATGTTGGGTTAGGGGTTGTCGGAACAAAAACGCCAATCTTGCTGGTGCCGAGCTTGCTCCCGATTTCGCCCTGAGCGTGAGACGAAACGAAGGCAATACACCACGAATTCTTCTTCGGATATTCGACCATAACGCATCGATCGAAGCTGGCTTGTTGATTGTTCGCCAGGACTTCGGTCAGCTGCTTAATCGCCGCATAGACGTTTTTTACGATCGGAATTCGACTTAAAATCCGGTCCGTCGCCCTCAACAAAGAGCGTCCGACCAAGTTCGCTGTAATGGCGCCTAAAATGGTCAGCGCAACGACTAAAACCAAAACCCCAAAACCGGGAATGGCGTAGTTTGTATATGTCTCTGGCTGAAGCAGAGGAGGTAGCAGCGGCTTCACCCGATCATCAATGAACGTAATCAAAAACTGCAGGATGAAGAACGTCGCAGCGAGCGGCGCAGCGATCACCATGCCGGCGAAGAACCGTCCACGCAGCCACGCAAACAAACCCAATGGTTTGGGCTTATTCACATCTGAAATCATTTCTCCAGGGGTCTTACCCTTCGACATTGCATAATCCTCAGCCACGCCTACCGCGCCGTTATAGCTTGGCGATACCTAGTTTGACGTTAATTGTGGCAAAGATGGGAAACAATTCTGACTTTGAAACCGGTCTTCGTACTCTTTTCACAAGAGTTTTCGGGGATTCTCAGTCTCTCGATGCGTTTAAACGGCTTTCCGGTGGCGCGAGCCAGGAAACTTGGGCGCTTAGCAACTCATCGCATTCCTCTATTCTCAGGCGCGCCCCCGGCGGGACAAGTATGGCGCGATCCTCCGCGGCGATTGGTCTGCCTGCAGAAGCCAAACTGATCGAAGCAGCGGGTATCGCGGGCGTTCCCGTGCCAAAGGTGCTACATGTTTTAGCGCCAGATGACGGCCTGGGTGATGGCTTCCTGATGAGTCGGGTAATTGGCGAAACCATTGCGCGTCCGATCCTGCGAAACGACGAATTTGCTGCAGCGAGAACCATTCTGGCCGCGCAATGCGGCAACGCACTCGCAGATATCCACTCTATCCCGTTGGAAGGCCTACCGAGCGAGCTCCAATTGAGCGATGGTTTGACTCAAATCGCGCAGTATGAGGAAATCTATCGGGGCTTCGACGTTCCGCGACCTGTGTTTGAGCTCACGCTTCAATGGCTGAAGTCAAATGCACCCGAGCCGCTTGATGCCGTTTTGGTTCACGGGGACTTCCGGCTCGGCAATCTTATGATCGATGAGAACGGTCTGGTTGCCGTTCTGGACTGGGAACTGGCGCATTTGGGCGACCCAAGAGAAGATATCGCCTGGCTCTGCGTCAACTCATGGCGGTTTGGGCAAAGTCAAAATCGCGTGGGCGGATTTGGTCAGATCGACGACTTGCTTAATGCGTATAACGAAAAACGCGGGACAGACTTCTCTTCCAATGACATCGATTGGTGGGAAATGCTTGGAACCCTAAAATGGGGCATCATGTGCATGATCATGTATGAAGCCTTCCGCTCTGGTGCTGACCCAAGTGTCGAGCGCGCTGCGATCGGTCGCCGCGTCTCGGAAACTGAAATCGATCTCATCAATCTATTGGAGACGGCTCATGCATGACCAACCAAGCGTGTCGGAACTGGTCGTAGCGGTGAAGTCTTTCATCGACGAGACAGCGTCGCCGCAGCTCTCGGGGCATGCCGCGTTCCACGCGCGTGTTGCGAGCAATGCGCTAGCAACTGTCCTCCGAGATCTTGAGCAGCGACCGGCCGCAGAAGCCGAAGAACGAAAAGGCTTAATTGCATTGCTGAATGGCACTGAAGATCAATCAACGTCAGACCTAAATCGATTGCTCAGCGAACGCATTCAAACGGGCGACCTAACAGTAAAGACGCCCGGACTGTTATCGCATTTGAAGACAACGGTGATGGCTCAAGTTGAGATTGATCAACCGCGTTATTCAGGCTTGAAAACAGCTAAGAGCTAAGCCGAACAGCTGCCGCCACCTAAGACGCAAAAGCTCGCGCAGTAAGAGTGATTGAGCGACACGTCTTGCCGAGCCTCTTCCAAAGTACTGCCGAGATCAAATCGCTCATCATAGGGTAGCAGCGTGCACGCCACGACGGAGGCTTTGCCGGCGCCTTTACGCTTCACCACCATCCGCTGCGACGCACACATCAACTCGTTTGGGTCCTTATCTAGGATCCCCCAACATGCCGTTGTAATCTCAGGCGGGTCTTCATCTGGTTTCATCTCTGGAAACAAGACAAGTTCGCTCGGATTGTTTTGATCGATCGCCAATCCTTCTCGCGCAATCAGATCCGCATATCCAACACGCGCCACTTGCTCATCTTCACCCCAAATCGTGCGTCCCGCGAGGGCGAGTTTGAACTTGTTCTCGGACAACCAACGCAGCCCTTTAATGGCCAGCGCGAAGGAGCCTTCGCCCCGCTCTTGATCATGAAACTCTTCCGAAAAATGGTCGAGGCTCACGCGCATCGTCAAACGATCTCCGTAATCCTCTAACAGTTGCATCAATCCACCCTTGATACGAGGACGCATCATCGGCTGCATCGCGTTGGTGAGCATCAAGACTGAGTGTCCCCGCTCAAGAACACCCCGAAGGATGTCGAGCATTTCGGGCGCCATAAATGGCTCCCCGCCTGTGAAGCCAATCTCGATATTGCGTTCACCCGCCGCGTCTAGCTCATCTAAGAACGGGGTAACGTCCGCTACGGTTAGGTAGACGAGGCGATCATTCTTTGGCGAACTTTCTATATAGCAATTTACGCATTCGATATTGCAGAGCGTGCCGGTATTGAACCAGAGCGTTTTTGTGGCGCCATAAGAAACGGTCGCGCGTGTCTCACCTTTAACGGTGATTTTGGGATCCTGAAATTTCTCAACAAGAACAGTGTCGGGCATTTGGCGTGTTTAAATTGTTTGTCCAAAAAGCGAAGTCACAAAGGTGTTAGCGGCCGGCAAATCTCAACTCAGCTGCTCTGGCGCTGGGCCCTCTTCCAAGAATGAGATAACAGCGTCCCAATGCGCGAGGGCTTCAACATCCCCCATCGCAGCAACTTCTGCAGCACGCAGCGTCGCAATCACGCTGGCATCGTCACCGTACTGGGTCAGCAAGGCCATGGCGGCATCCCGCGCGCTCGTATCTGTACTGCTCATCGCCAATGCTCCTTGATCCAGGGTGTTGGGCGGACATGCTTGTAGATCTTCTTATGGAGCGGCGCTTGCCACTTACCGTCGCGCGCCTCGTCAGGATCTGGACGCCCCGTAAAAGCAACGATTTTGGTTTCTTCGGGGAGCTTCGGCGTCTGAAACCAGTTCAGTGGAAATTTCGGCATCAATGAGTGTTTGAAGCTCACGCACCACTCTTCCGGCCAATAGACTTTATTGGGGGTCATCGCAGAGACATATTGCTGGCTTGCCCGAAACTCGGCGTGGATGGGCGCGCTGTCTCGCATATACTTCTCGAAGATCTCCGTATGCTCGCCGATGGTCCATTTGTAGACGGACGTATTACCAATCCCCATGCCCTTTTGGGTCCAATTCTCCGCGATGCACATTTCACCAGGATGAAACTCCCAAAACGGGTCCATGTTTCCGGTGACAATCAGATCCACATCTAGAAACAACACCTCGCCCTCAAGGCCGCCAAGACCATCCTGCCAAAGCGAAATTTTACGCCAAGGGAGCCATCGGAATTTATCCGGCAGATCAATCGGAGGGAGCGGCTGGTATTCGACCTCTGGCAACAAGCCTTCTTTGTCGTCAGTGAAACAGACAAAGCGGAGATCACCCGTCACGTTTCGACGAACCATATTATAGAGGCGGTTGGCAAAATGTGCCGGATAGCGCTCGCCCCATTTCATGCAAATCACGGTCTTTGTCATGCTCTCTGCCTAGTCGGTTTCCACATGCCGCGCCAGCGTCAGATGTGGCGGACTGCAGTTTCCCAATTTTTTTGCAATCCGATCGGGAAAGTGTGTCGTATCAATATCATACAGCTTAAGCGCGTGGAGGAACCGTCATTACTAACGCATCATCAGCGCCCGTAATTATGTGGTTTCGCCGAGATCTTCGTCTCGATGATAATCCAGCCTTGGGGGCAGCAGTTGCCGCAAGCGACGGTCATGTCATTTGCCTTTATGTTCTTGAAGATATGCCTGACGGGCGCGCCTTGGGCGGCGCCTCTAAATGGTGGCTCGATAAGTCACTGCGGTCTCTAACAGACAGCATTGAGAAAGCCGGCGGCGCGCTCACACTTCGCGCTGGCGACGCAAAATCTGTTCTCGACAGCGTCATCTCTGAGACGGGCGCAAAGGCTGTTTTTTGGAACCGGCGTTATGAGCAACCGGGGCGCGATATCGACACAGATATCAAAGCTCACCTCAAGGATAATGGCATCCAGGCCGAAAGCTTCAATGGAACTGTTCTCACAGAGCCGTGGACGCAAAAAACGGGATCTGGCGGATATTATAAAGTCTACTCCCCTTACTGGCGGGCCGTTCAAGCAAATTACGAATTGCCCGAGCCCGTGCCGGCACCAAGCCGGCTTTCAAAGATACAAGTCACATCAGATGACCTAACAGATTGGGGGCTTCACCCTTCTCGACCTGACTGGTCCACGGGATTCGACGGATCTTGGGCGCCAGGTGAAGCAGGCGCAAAAGATCGCCTCTCAAAGTTCTTACGCAAATCGGTGTCGGACTATGGCGACGATCGCAATCGCCCTGATCTTGAACACGGCACATCAGGCCTGTCGCCCCACCTGGCCTTTGGTGAAATCTCACCGGCCCAGATTTGGCGCGCGACCAAGTCAAAAATGGATGCGGGCGAGGTCGCCGAAAAGGGCGCCCACACTTTCCTTTCTGAGGTTGTATGGCGCGATTTTGCTTATGTTCTCCTTTATCACAATCCAGACCTGGCGACTGAAAACTTCAAACCAGATTTCAACCTAATGCCCTGGCGTGATGACGCGGCAAACCTAGAGGCATGGCAAAAAGGGCTAACCGGATATCCAATCGTCGATGCTGGGATGAGACAGCTTTGGCATACGGGGTGGATGCACAATCGTGTTCGCATGATCGTTGCGAGCTTCCTCACCAAACACCTTCTGCTTCACTGGCGGCATGGTGAGGATTGGTTCTGGGATACGCTTGTCGACGCAGACCCAGCTTCGAATAGCGCGAGCTGGCAATGGACAGCAGGCTCCGGCGCGGATGCTGCGCCTTACTTCCGCGTGTTCAATCCAATCACTCAAGGTGAGAAGTTTGATGAGACCGGGGACTATGTCCGAAAGTGGTGTCCGGAACTCGCCGAACTTCCGCGCAAGTATCTCTATCAACCTTGGGAAGCCGGCCCACTTATCCTGCACCAAGCCGGGGTCAAACTCGGTGAGACCTACCCGGAACCTATTGTAGATCACAAATCCGGGCGCCAGCGCGCGCTCGACGCCTATGAGACCCTCAAAGAGAGACGAGACGCAGCATGAAACGGATAGCCATAATCGGATCTGGGATCTCAGGCTTGGGCGCAGCGTACGCGCTGAAGGACACCGCCGACATTACGGTCTATGAGGCAAATGACCGAGCTGGCGGGCACGCCCATACAATGGACGTCGATTATGACGGGACACCAATCAGCGTCGATGTTGGTTTCATCGTCTATAATGCTCTGAATTATCCAAACTTAATCGGTTTCTTCGAGGCCCTCGGTGTTGAGACCGAGGCGAGTGATATGAGCTTCGCGGTTTCCAATCCAGACGGTTACGAATGGGCCTCAACGCTCAACGGTATATTTGCGCAACGCCGCAACTTCTTTCGTCCGAAGTTCCATCGCTTCTGGCGGACTATTCTCAAGTTCAATGACCTCGCTCGCGAAGAGCTCCACGCTGGGAAAATCCAAGAGGTTTCGCTTGGATCTTGGCTTAGCAAGCACGGTTTTGATCAGGATTTCCTCGATAATTACATTCTGCCGATGGGCGGCGCGATATGGTCGACGCCTGAAGCAGAGATGATGGATTATCCTGCGATTAGTTTTTTCCAATTCTTCGAAAATCATCGCCTCATGCACAAAGAACGCCCCAAGTGGCGAACTGTAACGGGCGGCTCGCGCAATTATGTGTCCAAGCTTGAAACGATTTTGGGTGATCGCCTCAAACTCGGGGCCGCGATTCAATCAATCCGCCCCTTCGGCGATAAGGTTCGCGTTGATCAAAAAAATGGTCCGACATCCGTCTATGACGACGTTATTCTGGCGACCCACTCAGATACGACGCTCGACCTCCTGGACCCAGCATTCGAAAGCAAAAACTTCCTTCTCCGATCCGTTCGTTATCGCCCAAACACGATTTATCTGCACCGAGACGAAAGCCTCATGCCGAAGAAGAAAGCGGCATGGGCGAGCTGGAATGTGATCAAACAGAACACGCCAGAAATGTGCCTCACCTACTGGATGAATAAGCTCCAGAATCTTCCAGAAGACAAACCTCTCTTTGTGACTCTGAACCCTGAGACGCCTCCAGCCGCAGACCTCACCTTTGCGACGATGGAGAAAGCCCATCCGCAGTTCGATGCGCCTGCTGAAGCTGCCGTGCGCGCGCTGAAACGCGAACAGGGACAGGATAAGATCTGGCTCGCAGGCGCTTGGATGGGCAGCGGCTTCCATGAGGATGGCCTTAAATCCGGTCTGTCATGCGCTTTATCGTTAGGTGGTCAGGTTCCTTGGACCGCTGAGGGCGTCGAAATTGCCTCTCCCATGACGGATGCTCCAAAAACTGATAAAATCGCGCTTGGAGCCCTTTAATCGTGACGGAGCAGCCTGCCCTTTCTATCCTCAAAGGACATACCGTACACCAACGGTCGATCCCGTTCGTGCACCGGTTCAAATATGGGTTGGCACTTATTGATCTTGATATCGATCGATTAGACGAAGCGAGCCAACAAAGCGCGTTCTTCTCCGTCGATCGTTCCAGTCTTTTCTCTTTCAATCGAAGGGACCATGGCGCACGCCAAGATGCGCCGCTGCGTCCATGGGCCGAAGAACAGTTTCAAAATGCGGGCGTTCAGCTTGAAGACGGCGCAATCCGGCTCGTCACCTTCCCGCGACACGCACTCTACAAGTTTGCACCCATATCATTATGGCTCGGCTTTGGCCCAGATGGTGCCTTGAGAGGCATTCTCTACGAGGTCAACAATACGTTCGGCGAAACGCACACCTACGTCGCCGCGACGCCTGAGAGCAGCCGCCATCAACACGGGACGGATAAAGCATTTCACGTCTCTCCCTTCTTCGACGTTTCGGGAACTTACGAGTTCACATTAAAGCGTACAGCGGACCAACTTAGTTTGGTGGTCGCAACTAAAACGAAATCAGGGCAATCGCACGTCGCCACCATTTCCGCGAAATCTTCGCCTGCGACGAGCAGAGCCTTTATCGGCGTGGCGCTCACAAAACCATTCTCAACACTTGGGGTGACCGCAGCGATCCACTGGCAAGCGCTGAAACTTTGGCTGAAGGGCGCGAAATATCATTCGAAACCAAAGCAATCCCCAGTGCGTACAACAATAGCAACATCAAGGAGTGCTGCTCCACAAACAGCACCAATTCCGGAGACGACGGCATGAGCTTCACCACCCTAGACCGCGACATAGAACAGCAATCCAATCTGATTCATGCTTCACCGGAGACCTTGCGAAGGCTCTCGGGCATTCCTGCTGGATTTAGACTTGCTGGTATGATGGTGCTGCGGGCAAAGCGCGGGACAATCCGCTTTGATTTGCCGGACGGCCGCAGCGTTCTGTTCGATCATAGCGAGCCAGGCCCAAATGCGGTTGTACAAGTTCATAATTTCGATTTTGCCAAACGCGCAATCGCTGGCGGTGATGTGGGGTTCGCGGAAAGCTATATGGATCAGGAATGGTCGACGCCTGATCTCACATCCGTACTCGAGTTTTTCTCTGAGAATTTTGAAGCTGCCGGCCAACTCGCTGTGGGTGGCTTCATGGTGCGCATGACGAACATGGTGCGCCATATCTTCAACCGGAACTCCAAAGCGGGTTCAAAGCGCAACATCGAAGCTCATTACGATCTCGGGAATGAATTCTATGAGCTGTGGCTCGATGAAACGATGACCTATTCGTCGGCCCTCTACACCGATCAAAACCTCTCTCTGGAGCAAGCCCAAAACGCCAAGTATGCGCGCATCGTCGACGAACTTGGTGTTGGCGAAGGGAACTCCGTCCTTGAAATTGGCTGCGGATGGGGCGGGTTTGCGGAATATGCTGCGAAAGAATGCGGCGCGAATGTCACCTGCCTAACCATTTCACCGTCTCAGCGCGATTGGGCTCTCAAACGTATCCAACGCGAAGGGTTAGGTGAGAAAGTCTCCATTCGTTTGGAAGACTATCGCGATCATGAAGGCAAGTATGATGGAATTGCCTCGATCGAGATGTTTGAAGCGGTCGGTGAAAGTTTCTGGCCGAGCTATTTCTCCAAAGTGTCCGAGAGCTTGAATGACGGCGCTAAAGCCGCTCTGCAGATCATTACAATCCAAGACTCCCTGTTCCCGCGGTATAGAAAACGCGCAGACTTTATTCAGCGTTACATTTTCCCAGGCGGTATGTTGCCGAGCGAGCTAGCACTCCGCGAACAGGTCATGGATGCGGGACTGCAGATCGAGCAAACGCACTATTTTGGTCCTGACTACGCCAAGACACTTCGCATTTGGGCTAAGGCCTTAGAAGAGAAGTGGGGCCAGATTGCACCACTCGGCTTTGACGAACGCTTCCGCCGGATGTGGCGGTTCTACCTGAGCTATTGCGAGGCTGGTTTTGACAATGGCCGCATCAGTGTCGGCCATTTCACGCTTCGTAGCGCCTAGACGCACACCCCAGAAATCAAACTGATATCATCGCCTATATCCGCATCAAACTTTGCGGATAGGCTTTTCTAGGCCTGAATAAGCCCGCGAAGAAGACGTGGGCTCACTCGCGAGCCGAACCATCGCCTGCTTTGGAAAATGATTTTGTGTGATTGGCCTTAGTAGAGGCTGTTTAGGACATACTCGATGTCTTGACCGCGCACTTCAAACGCCAGCTTCACCCAGCGCGATTGGTTATCGTACCAAAGATCTACGGTGATATCTGATTTGAGCCGGTAGTGCGTGGTTTCTAGGTCTTGCCCGTCAACTTGGACAATGTCTTCGCCGAGGGTATCAACTTCAATGTCCAAGACTTCTCCCGTTTCCGTAGAGAGCATTTGTCCTTGATAGACCTGCAAGCGGTTCCAATGGCTCGATGGGATTGTTGCGAGGGGCAAAGCGCCATTAAACTTGGTGCCTTCGACCATCAGTTGATCGTCCGCGACCTCGGCCACGACCTTGCCCTTACGTCCGTCATTGTTGGACTTTCCGGACAGAGAGACCAGCTGCCCTTCCACCCAGTTCTCAACACTGTCCAACCGATACTTAAAGGCGGTGATTGGGCCAAACTTAACCTGTAAGTCCACGTCTGTCGTAACCGTGAGCTCACCGCCCTCGTCGCGATCGAAGGAAAGTTTGTGCGTGCCGAACGGCTTGCCTTTGCGAAGCACCGTGAAATCGATGACAGCACCGTCCGTCGCCATCCAAGGCGTCGGAATAGATGTTAAGTCCGCTGTTTCCTCAGCCTGAACCCCAAATGCGATAAAGGCCCCCAAAATGCCCGCAATCGCAAATCGCTTCATTAGCTAAATCTCCAAAATGACAGCGCTTCTTGCGCCACATAACAAATACACATGTCGGTCCCATGCGCTGCTGGTCGATGGCGAACGCCGGGGCGTCCCAGGACCAAATCACCGCGCTGATAAACGCCGTGTCCGTCCTCAAACTGTCCCTCGAGCACGACCGTCGCCTCCAAGGCGGAATGGCTGTGCTCGGGCGCGGACTGACCGGGGTCCAATCTCATCAGCTTACCCTTGCCTCTGCCGCGTTTCGCGTAGTGGACGCCAGATAGGCCTTTTTTCCACGGCACGGTTTCAAAGTCGCCTCTCGCGAACTCTAGCGCCTCAGGTAAACATTCATGCTCTAGAGCACGTGTTTCGTTGGCCCAAGCGGAGATAGAATCGCGGGTCGACTGCCAAATATTCGCAGTCGTTCGTCCTGTTTCAGACAGGAGAACATGCAGCTCAGCGGCGAGCGCCATGTCATTAGAAAGGGCCCCGCTCGCATGGTCGAGCATAAATGCGTGATAAGCGTCAGAATTCATTCAGCAAAACTCATGTGTCTGTTCTATAGCGTTCTACGTAACTCATTCCCATTTGGATCACCGAACCCCAGTTGAATTACTGCAGCGCAAAGCCTAGCGTGACGCAGAACCAAAAAAGGCCAAACATGACCATCACCAACTCTGTCTTAGACTTGATCGGAAACACGCCCCTTTTGAGGCTAAATCGGCTCTCTGAAGAGACGGGATGCGAAATCCTCGGAAAGTGCGAATTCTTGAACCCAGGCCAGTCGGTCAAAGATCGTCCGGCGCTCGGCATGGTGCGCGAGGCTGAGGCTTCAGGGCGTTTGAAACCAGGCGGCACAATCGTTGAAGGCACAGCCGGGAACACAGGCATTGGCCTCGCTATGGTGGGCGCTGCACTCGGCTACAAAGTCGTCATCGTCATGCCGCGCACCCAATCGAAAGAAAAGAAAGACGCCGTCCGCAATCTTGGCGCCAAGCTCGTCGAGGTGGATGCAGTTCCCTATTCCAATCCAAATCACTATGCGCGGTATTCGGGGCGCCTGGCGGAAGAACTCAATGAGACCGAACCGAATGGGGCGATCTGGGCCAATCAGTTTGATAACCAAGCCAATCGCAAAGCCCACTTCGAGACGATGGGACCGGAAATCTGGGAACAGACTGGCGGCAAAGTGGATGGCTTCATCTGCGCGGTTGGATCTGGTGGAACGCTTGCCGGTACGGCGATGTCACTGCGCGAAAAATCGGAAGGTCGGATCAAAATCGGGATTGCGGATCCTGGTGGCGCTGCCTTGTTTGAATATTATAAGAATGGCGAACTGAAAGCCGAAGGCACCTCTATGACGGAAGGGATCGGACAAGGCCGCATTACCGGGAACCTCGAAGATCTAACTGTAGACTATGCCTACCGCGTGCATGATAGCGAAGCGCTCGATATCCTATTCGACCTCATTGAGCATGAGGGGCTGAGCCTCGGCGGATCCGCTGGCGTCAATCTCGCTGGCGCAGTGAAGCTCGCGAAAGACATGGGACCCGGCCACACAATCGTGACCATCCTCTGCGATTATGGGAACCGCTACCAAGACAAATTGTTCAATCCGGAATTCTTGCGCTCCAAGGATCTGCCAGTTCCTGCTTGGCTGGAAGGCTAAAAAATGAGCGGTCGCGACCCTCTCGTCTCTGCAGACTGGCTCAAAGCGCATATCACGGCATCCGACATCTGTGTGTTAGATGCGACCTGGGTCCCGCCTTTTTTGAAGGATCGGCCAGACAGCAAGTCTTGCTATCAAAGCGGTCACATCGCGGGCGCCAGCTATTTCGATATCGATGATATCGCAGATACGGGTTCCGGCTTGAAACATATGCTCCCGTCAGCGGACGTATTCGCAGAGAAAGTGGGAGCACTCGGCGTTTCGAACGCGACTCGGGTGGTTGTCTATGACAGCAATTCCTTTTTCGCTTCGGCGCGCGCTTGGTGGATGTTTCGGGCGATGGGCCATGAAGAGGTTTTTGTCCTCGATGGCGGCCTCGCGGCTTGGAAAGCTGCTGGCGGCGTTATCGAGACCAAGACGCCCGAACCCACACCTCAAACGTTCGCGGCGACCTATCTTCCAGACCTCGTTCGTGATCAAACCGCCATGCGGGAGCATGTCGCCCAGGGCGACGTCAAAATTCTAGACGCTCGCGCGCAAGGTCGCTTCGACGGGACGAGCCCTGAACCTCGAGTAGATCTACCATCTGGACACATGCCAGGCAGCTATTGTGTGCCCGCCACAGCCTTGCTTTCAGACACTGGTACGATGCTGTCCAAATCAGATCTCGCTCCCATCCTGGATCCGTTTCTGGCGACACGAGTGGTAACCTCATGCGGGTCTGGTGTTTCCGCCGCTGTTATCTCGCTCGCCCTAGCACGGTCGGGGAATTGGGATGCCGCGCTGTATGACGGGTCCTGGAGCGAGTGGGCCGCCAATTCAGACAATCCGATTGCGACGGCCTCATGAAAGATAAAACGAAGATCATCCACACCCGGTCAGGCCGCGGCCCAGTTAAAACGGTAAATCCACCGGTCGAACGTGGATCTACGGTGCTGCTGCCAACGCGCGAAATCTTATATGGCGATGGCAAAGTCTACGGGCGGATGGGCCTCACGGTACATCGCGAGCTAGAGGCGGCGCTTTGTTTGCTGGAAAATGCTGAGCACTGCCGTCTGACCTCAAACGGTTTGCAATCGATTGCCCTCGCCGTGGGAGCTGTTCTCGAAGCGGGCGACCATATCCTCATTCCGGATTGCGCTTATGGTCCGAGCCGGCGGTATTGCACGCGCCGTCTCTCCGCGATGGGGATTTCTTCGACACGGTTTAATCCGACTTTGGGCGCCAAGCTCGACGACTTGGTTCAAGATAATACCAAAGCCATTTTGATCGAGTCGCCGGGGTCTTTGACGATGGACATCATCGATGTCCGAGCCGTGGTCCAAATCGCAAAAGACCGAGGCCTGATCACGCTTTTCGACAACACCTGGGGCGCGGGGGTCGCAATTCGGCCCTTGGATCTTGGCGTCGACATCGTGATGCAAGCTCTTACCAAGTATCCAGTCGGGCACGCCGATGCTTTAGGCGGCGCGGTGCTCACTAATAGTGCAAGGCTGGCAAACAAGATTGCCATGTGCAGCGAAGACTGGGGCATCAGTCTGGGACCAGATGATGCCTATGCGGGCCTCCGCGGATTGCGGAGCTTACACCTTCGCCTCAAACAGCACGAAGAAGGCGGATACAAAGTCGCGAGATGGCTCGCTGAGCGCCCTGAAGTTGAGTGCGTTCTACACCCGGGCCTAGAGAGCCATCCTGATCATGCACTGTGGAAGCGGGATTTCTCCAGCGCGAATGGACTCTTCTCGCTAACCTTGAATGAAACTAGCGATGAAAAGCTCGATAAGTTTCTGGAAGCAATGAAACTGTTCGGAATGGGCTTTTCCTGGGGCGGGTTTGAGAGCCTTCTAATCCCTTGTGACGATCAGCTCGACCGTATCGAAGGTGACCGCATTCACGACAGAGCGGGCCCGCTCTTACGCGTCCATGTCGGTCTAGAAGATCCAGATGATCTGATCGCAGATTTGGACCAAGCTTTTGCAGCGATGCACGCTTAGCGGACTTGACCGCGGACCTGCCCCTGATGAAGCGCACAAATGAGCGTGAACAATCGCCGCGCCGTGTCAAAGTCTACTTTCACTTTGCCCTCAAGACGCTCTGCAACGAGGTCTGAGCCTTCATTGTGAATGCCGCGGCGCGCCATATCGATCGCTTCGATCTGATGCGGTGTCGAGCTTCGGATCGCGTCATAGTAGCTTTCGCAAATCATGAAATAGTCGCGGATGACACCTCGAAAAGGCGTCATTGAAAGCAAGAAGGCATGCACGGGATCGCCCTGCTCTGTCTTGATTTCAAAGACCAGTTTGCGTTCTTGCATCGAGAGCTTGAGACTATAGGGCCCGATATCCTTGCCCTCGACTTCAAAGCTGTTCTCTTCCAGCAAATCAAAGATCGCCACACGACGCTCGTGCTCGGCATCCGGACCGGACGCGGCGAGCGTTGCATCATCAATATCCACGCTGACCAATCGGTGTTCGGACATTGTCGTCTTTCGTGCCTTAGCTTTCGTTCGTCCGGATCGAAACCGACCGCGCGTGAGCTGGCAAGCCTTCAGCCTCTGCGAGGCGGAGCGCTGCGGGTGCCAACGCGGCGAATCCCTTCGGACCCGCCTTTTGTACACTCATTCTTTTTAGAAAGTCATACAAACCGAGGCCGGAGCTAAATCTTGCGGCGCGGCTGGTCGGCAAAACGTGGTTTGATCCGGTGACATAGTCGCCAAGAGCTTCTGGCGTATGGTGTCCAAGGAAGACCGCTCCGGCATGCTTGATTTTGGGAAGAAGCGCTTCTGGATTTGCGATGGCGAGTTCCAAATGCTCTGCAGCAATCTCATTCGCGACATCGGCCGCTTCATCAAGGGTATTCGTAATTATAAATGCGCCGTGCGTGTCCCAAGCGATCCGCGCACGCGCCTCAGTTGAGAGCGATTTCAACTGGCTTTCCACAGCCTCTTCCACAGACTTAGCCACAGCTTCATTCGTGGTGATCAGGATCGATTGTGAGCTCGCATCGTGTTCTGATTGGCTGAGGAGGTCTGCAGCGATCCATGCTGGATTGGCGGTATCGTCGGCAATAACAAGGATTTCAGACGGCCCTGCTATCGTATCGATCCCGACTTTACCGAAAACTTGTCGCTTTGCTTCGGCCACATAAGCGTTTCCTGGGCCGACAATTTTATCCACAGGCTTTAGCCGCCCCGCACCAAACGCGAGACCCGCGACAGCTTGGGCGCCGCCAATTGGATAATACTCGTCTACTCCGGCTTTTAGGGCGGCATAGGCGACCGCAGGCGCCAACTGTCCTTTTGGGGCCGGCGCAACCATCACAACACGCTCAACGCCTGCAATTTTCGCCGGTACCGCATTCATCAACACAGAGCTTGGATACGACGCGAGTCCACCGGGAACGTACACGCCAACACTATCCAGCGCTGTCCAACGCCAGCCGAGCTGTACGCCGGCATCATCGGTAAACTGATGATCGTCCGGCCGCTGTTTCTCGTGATAAGCTGCGATCCGCCCGGCTGCGAAATCGACCGCAGCTTTGAGATCTTCTGGGCAGGCATGCGCGAGGCGATGCAAATCCACATTATCCGATTGAAGCGTGGTCGGGTCTAAGACCAATTCGTCAAATTTGGCCGTGTATCGCGCAACCGCCTCACCGCCATTGTTTTGAACATCCTCAATAACCGAGCGAACAGTTTCAGCGACATCCTCAACCGCACCGCGCGGCTCGGCTAGGAATGCTGAGAATTCAGACTCAAAACTCGCTTTGCGAGCATCAAATGTGCGGGCCATGCCTATCGCCGTTTCTTATCATGATCCGGGCGCTGCCGGGTCGACCACTCATACGCGCTGTCGAGCAAAGTGGCATCAATCGCCTCGACTTCAAGCGCGAGTTCGCCGTCACCGGAAAATAAGATCGATATTGTTCCGCCTGGAGGTTCCGTAGCCGGTTCAAATGTCAGCGACAGGATCGAAAGTACGAGGTCCGGATCCGCCTTGGTAATGGCACGCGTTTTTACGCTGAGGACACCGTCAAAGGCGAGCAAAGCACGAACGCGACCTTGCGGGCCACGCTTAGACGTTGAGTCTTCCCACTGGAAGCGGTTCACTTCGAGCGTGAAGCGTCGACGCTTGCGGTCAAATTTGAGGTTTTCTGCCTTCAGAACAGAATCTTGGACGGCGCTGGAAATAACTTCCAAATCAGCCGCTTCCTCTGCGATCAAACGCAATGCCCTGCCCTCAGCCATATTTGCCTCTACTCTCCGTTGACACGCTCAATCAGAGCACCGCACCCAGAGAGTTTCTCTTCCAAACGTTCAAAACCACGATCCAAGTGATAGATCCGGTTCACCTGTGTCTCACCTTCGGCAGCAAGTCCAGCGATGACGAGTGAGACAGAGGCGCGCAAGTCGGTTGCCATAACGGGGGCGCCGCGCAACTGCTTCACACCTTGAACGATGGCTTCCTTCCCGCGCACTTGAATATCGGCCCCAAGGCGAGACAATTCCGGCGCGTGCATGAAACGATTCTCGAAGATGTTTTCGCGGATAACACTCGTCCCGTCCGCAATCGACATCAGCGCCATAAACTGCGCTTGCAAATCGGTCGGGAACCCTGGGTGAGGCTGTGTGTCCACATTAATCGCTTGCAGGGCTGATCCATTGCGCTGCACGCGAATAGTCCCAGCCGCCTCATCCGCGTCGACCGTGACCCCGCAGCGCTGCATGGCGTCAATCATTGCGCCGAGAGCCTTCACCGGAGCGCCTTCCAGCGTCACGTCACCGCCAGCTGCTGCGGCCGCCATGGCGTAAGTTCCAGTTTCAATACGATCAGGCATCACTGAATGCTGTGTCCCGGACAGTGATTCGACGCCTTCAATCGTGACAGTCGCCGTCCCCGCCCCGCTGACTTTTGCGCCCATCTTGTTCAGACAGTCCGCAAGATCCGCGATTTCTGGCTCTCGCGCGGCATTTTCCAAGACGGTCACGCCTTTCGCCAGCGTCGCTGCCAGCATCGCGTGTTCCGTGGCTCCGACAGAGACAAATGGGAATACGACTTTAGCGCCTTTCAGCCCGTGAATTGCCGCGGCTTTGACGTAACCCGCCTCAACCTTGAGGTCTGCGCCGAGCGCTTCCAAAGCGTTCAAATGCAAATCTACGGGCCGCGCACCAATCGCGCACCCACCGGGAAGTGACACCGTCGCGTGTCCCTCACGCGCCAGCATTGGCCCAAGCACGTTGAAGCTGGCACGCATTTTCCGAACTTGATCATAAGGCGCGATGGTCGAGGTCAGTTCAGCTGCATTGAGCCGGCACTCATTATCGCCTTTGGGCCAGTAGACTTCGACACCGAGGCTTGCCAGCAATTGACTGAGGAACCGCGTATCCGCCAAATTCGGCATGTTGGTTAGCGTCAAAGGCTCTCTGGTCAGCAATGTTGCTGCCATAAGTTTCAACGCAGAATTCTTTGCACCAGAGATCGGGATCGTGCCGTTGAGCGTCCGCCCGCCTGTAATTTTCAAACTGTCCATACTTGCGTTCTATACCTGCCCGCACGGCGAACGAAAGGCGCAATTGCGGCAGCTTCGAAGCGGATAATGGGTCCGCTTTGACAAATTATCGAATATCGATATATGAAGAGTCATGATAGCAAGATCATTTGGCTTTGAACCCGGCGACGTTGTTGCGATTCCCTTCGGCATCGGCCTCTCGCATTATGGTATCGTCACCGCCTCAGGCACGGTCATCTCCAACTCTCGCAAACATGGCGGCGTGGTTGAACAGACCTTCCACGATTTCGCAAACGGAAAGCGCGTTCGCCTATGCGAACGAACAGACGCGTTGAGTGGGAGTGCGGCTGTGACACGCGCACGACGCGCGAAAGGCCGCCCCTACAGTTTACACGAATCAAATTGCGCGCATTTCACGCGCTGGAGCCACAGACAGAAGCCAACCTCGATCCAAGTGGCCTCTGCAACCGTTCGCTCACTCGCGGATATGTTATTTGGCTACAAACGCTAGCGCGGGTGTTATGATTTGGATTCGTCCGGTTTTGCGGCGGGCTGCGCCTTCCGTGAGGCGGCTTTTCGGCGCTTGAGATTGTCCCTCAACGCTGATTTTAGGCGCGCATCCCGCTCCGGGGTCTTCGTTTTCTCAACCATGATTGCAGTCTTTATCCAGAAACCATCTTTTCTTCTGTTCTAGCTTAAGCTAATCCCCGGCAACACAAAAGGCCGCGGTAGCTCAGTGGTAGAGCGCATCATTGGTAATGATGAGGTCGGGAGTTCAATTCTCCCTCGCGGCACCAGATTTTAAGCGCCAATCCCCGCCATCCACAAAACGACCGAGATCGATAGGATTGATCCGATCGTTTGGAACGCGATGAGATTTGCGGCGAGGGTTGCGTCTGCGCCGAGTTGGCGTGCGAGGATGGTTCCATTCACCGCTGTAGGAACGGCTGTGGCAATCAGGATCACGTATAAGACATCGCCAGAAAGCCCGAAGGAGATTGCGATGGTCCCCGCAATCAATGGCAGACCCGCAAGGCGCACAACCGACCAAACGGTTGCCGCGGTCATTGAGCTGCCCCTACCTTTAAGATCAATCGCTGCGCCCGTGGTTAGAAGCCCGAGAGCGATCGTGGCTTGGGCCAACAAGTCGAGAATCTCAAACGCTTGCCCCGGCAAAGGCAAACGCGAAACATTCAGACCGATCCCGATAGCACAGGCGAGCACCAGCGGGTTCACCGCGAGCTTTTTCAGCATCTGAACTGGTTTCACAGCTTCATTCGAAAAGTGCATGAGCGCGGACACCGACAAGATGTTAGCCGTTGGAATCATCACGGCAGCACTGACAGCGACCAAAGCCAGGCCTTGCGCGCCGAACAGGTCCTGCGCCAAGGCGAGCGCGATAAATGTGTTCCATCGCGCCGCGGATTGGACATAGACCCCTATTCTATCGCGCGCGGTGCCAAGCGCGCCGGCCACAAGAATGGTCGCGAGGGATAAGAGCAGCTGTGCGCCAATCAAAGCGGTCGGCATCCGCCAATCAATCCCGGAGAAATCAGCGACGGCGAGTTTGCTCACAATCAAGGCAGGGAACAGCACAAAGTAAGTGATCCGCTCCAGGCCGATCCATCCTTCGCGGGTCAGCAAATTGAGCGATGCTGAAACTTTACCAAGCGCCAGAATGGCCGCGATCGGCAGCAGAGCAGCTAGAACAGTGGCCATCTTGGGGATCCTTTGCCGGTTCAGCTTTGCGCCTTGTCACGTTGATCAGACTGTGTCGAGACATGACGCAGAGATCGCCATTTCGACAGAAGGCGCCCTTCTGCTCGGAATAAGTTATTGCTATTCGCGACAGCTCCGCGATAGGCAGTCCTATGACCGATACAGCCACCGTCACGGACCGTCTCGCGAAGCTGATCAGCTTCGACACAACCTCGCGCAATTCGAACCTTGATCTAATCACCTGGGTTGAGGAGCAACTTATTCCGTTAGGATTCGATTGTCGGCGCATCGAAAATAGTGAAGGCAACAAATCCAACCTTTGGGCGCGTATTGGACCAGACGTCCCGGGAGGGCTCGTCCTATCCGGACATTCAGATGTGGTTCCCGTCGACGGGCAACATTGGGACACTGATCCCTTCGATATGACTGAGATCAATGGGCGTTTGTTCGGGCGCGGGACGAGCGACATGAAAGGGTTTCTCGCGCTTTGTCTCGCCTTCGCCCCCAAATTCGCTACGCTCGATCTGAAAAAGCCGATCCATTTCGCATTTTCCTATGATGAAGAGGTCGGCTGCCAAGGCGCCCCGCTCATGATCGATGATATGGTCGAGCGCGGCGCGAGGCCAGATGCCGTTTGGGTCGGAGAACCAACGCTATGGCAAGTCGTTTCGGGGCATAAAGGCATCATGCTGACCAAGGTGGTCGTGACAGGACGAGAAGCGCATTCGAGCCTTCCGCATCTGGGTGTATCCGCAAACGGTGAGGCGGTCGATTTGATGATGGTTCTCAGAGATATCGAGAGAGACCTCGCAGCGAATGCGGATCCGGACTCGCCCTTTGATCCCCCCTACCCCACACTGAGCATTGGCGAACTCCATGGCGGAACGGCGACAAACATATTGGCGAGAGAATGCGAGTTTCACTTCGATCTACGCTGCCCACCAGGATATGATCCGGATGAAATCTTAGCGCCATTTCTTAAGGCGGCTGCAGAAAAAGACGCCGCCTTAAAAGCACGCTATCCTGAGTGCGGCGTAGAGGTAACGAAGTATACCGATGTGCCGGGCCTCGCGCCTGGCGAAAACAATGCTGCTGAAACTCTGGTGCGTGCCCTAACGGGCGATAATGCTCTCCGCGCAGTCGCCTATGCAACCGAAGCCGGGCAGTTTCATCAAGCAGGCATGGCGGCGGTCATTTGCGGCCCTGGCTCAATCGATCAGGCTCACAAGCCAAATGAATTCGTAGACAAGGCGCAGCTCACGCAAGGCGTCAAAGTCTTTAATGACCTGATCGCCCACCTGAAATCCGTTTCACCCTAGTCAGCACGATCCAACGCGCGAGTGTTGAGGGCACGCGCGATCGAGCCTAGTAGGAGGATTAGCATAGGTTTTGCAGGTTCTTCCTGACCTCTAAGATTTGAGACGGCGGCGCGATGGGCGATGACCAAAAGACAGAACGCAACAATCAAAGACGTTGCTGAGCTCGCTAACGTATCTCAGATGACCGTTTCCCGCGTGTTGAATGACCAAGATACGGTTCGTGATAGCACGCGAAAGCGCGTTCAAACTG
The DNA here is from genome assembly GCA_013213785.1 of Henriciella sp. Classification (GTDB taxonomy): domain Bacteria; phylum Pseudomonadota; class Alphaproteobacteria; order Caulobacterales; family Hyphomonadaceae; genus Henriciella. The sequence goes on from JABSPZ010000008.1 coordinate 120,670, forward strand.
CGATGCGAGAACTCAATTATCGCCCAAATATTATGGCAAGAAACCTCGCCGGTCGGTCTGGTTTGTTTATTGGCCTGATCTATCGCAACCCGAGCTACGGCTATCTCAGTGAATTCTTGATGGGAGCGCTCAATGCGTGCCGGGAGCTCGGTCATTATTTGATCGTGGAAGAGCCACTCGTTGATGACAATATGGTCGATCTTGATCTGATCGAAAAACGCTTTCTCGATACTAGCGTCCAGGCCCTTATCGTCATTCCCCCTCTGTCAGATGACCCGAAACTCATCGAAACCCTGCAAAGCATCGGCATTCCATTCGTATGCGTGAGCCCAAACCCAGATTTGGAGATCGGCCTCAGCGTTGGCATGGATGACCGGGATGCGGCAGAGGATATGACCGAATACCTTCTGAGTATGGGTCATCGTAGGATTGCTCTCATCACCGGACCTCGAGACTTGGTGTCGAGTGAGTTGCGGCTGAATGGTTTCAAAGACGCTATGGGAAAGCACGATTTAGAGATCGATCCCTCGCTTCTTGTCTCTGGGGACTTTACCTACGTCTCGGGGATGCAAGCAGCGAGCGAACTCTTATCTTCAGACGAACCGCCCACGGCCATCTTTGCCTGCAATGACGATATGGCCTCCGGCGCAATTGCGGCGGCGCATAAACTTGGCCTGGACGTCCCCCTGGATGTTTCTGTTGTCGGCTTCGATGATACAGCAAACGCTTCCGCAATGTGGCCGCCCCTCACGACTGTACGCCAACCTATTCGCGAAATGGCGCACAGCGCGATTAAATCCTTAGCCAAGAGCGTCGGAAAAGATGCGGCGCTGGCTACAGAAAGCCAAACGCTCGATTACGAACTCATCGTTCGCAAATCGGCCGGGCCGCCTAAACAAAGCGATTAAACAGATTTTCGAGCATTTCCTGACGGCCTGAGCGCGGCGCTGGGTCGATACCGCCAGCTTCCACCTTTTTCGCAATGTCTTCCAAGGACGCCTCTTCGAGGATCCACTTGCCCATTGAGTCGTCCCATCCCGCATAGCGAGATGTGAGGAAGTCTTCGTAAGTGCCGTCTTCCAAAATGGCTTCCGCCGCCAACAAACCTCGAGCGAGCGCATCAACACCGCCAATGTGGCCATAGAAAAGGTCGGCTGCGTCAATGCTTTGGCGTCTAACTTTCGCATCGAAGTTAAATCCACCCGTGGTGAACCCGCCATTTTTGACGATGTGAACCATGGATCTCGCAATATCGAGGGGCTCCATCCAGAATTGATCGGTGTCCCATCCATTCTGCGGATCGCCGCGATTGGCATCAATAGATCCAAAGACTCCGTGAGAGAACGCCATTGCGATTTCATGGTCCATGGCGTTTCCAGCCAGAGTCGCGTGGTTGGTCTCCAAATTCAGCTTCACATCATCCAGAAGATCGAATTTCTGCAAGAACCCGAATACGGTTTGCGCGTCGCGATCGTACTGGTGCTTGGTTGGCTCGTGCGGCTTGGGCTCAATAAGTAGGGGACCTTTGAAGCCTATCTTATGCTTGTGCTCAACGGCGAGCGACAGCATCCGTCCGAGTTGGTCCAGTTCCCGTCCAGTGTCTGTGTTCAGGAGCGTGTCATAGCCTTCCCGGCCACCCCATAGGACGTAATTCTCGCCGCCCAGGCGATGCGTCGCCTCAAGCGCCTGCCGAATTTGCATCGCAGCGCACGCAAAGACTTCAGGGTCTGGATTTGTTGCGGCACCCGCCATGTATCGCGGATGACTAAACACATTGGCCGTGCCCCATAGGAGCTTCATTCCGGTGCGCTTCATTTGCGCCTCAAGAGGATCAAGAATGCGCGCAAAGTTCTCCGTGTGCTCAACCATATTCTCGGCAGGCGCCATGACATCGACATCGTGGAATGCGAAGTATGGCCAGTCCAGGCGCTCAAAGAAATCGAACGCAATTTGGAGTTTCGCCTCAGCCATCTCTTGGCCTTCCAGCGCATGCCACGGGCGATTGAACGTTCCCGCCCCGAACACGTCAAAACCATCCCAACAGAATGTGTGCCAATAACAAATGGAGGGTCTTAAATGATCCTCCATTCGCTTACCCATGACGACACGATCCTTGTCATAGTAGCGATAGGCGAGCGGGTTGGAACTCTCGGCGCCCTCAAACGCAATCTTGCCGATGCCGTCGTAAAAGCTGGAAGTGTCAAACATTGGTCGCGTCCTTTTGGAGCAGGTGTTTTGTTGACGTGTAGAGGCTGCGGAAGCGGTCTAATTTCGCTTTCATGCGGTCTACGTCGTCAGCGATGGGATTGATTTCTGAAGCGATTGGCGGCGCTTTGAAGCTTGGTTGGGTCTCCCCATTCACGCCCATCTGAGCCAGACGAGCCGCGCCCAATGCGGGGCCGACCTCGGCATTCTCTCGATACACCAATGGGCGGTTCAAAGCAGCGGCGAGTATACGTCCCCAGTAGGGAGAGCGGGCACCGCCCCCAATTACACTGATTGAAGCAATGTCAGAGCTAGAGGCAAGGACATCCAGTCCGTCTGCGAACGCCAAGGCCACGCCTTCCAGAACGGCCTGACCAAGTTCACCAACGTCACTCTCATGGCTCAAGCCGAACAACACGCCTTTTGCTCTCGGATTATTGTGAGGTGTGCGTTCTCCAGACAAATATGGGAGGAAAAGTGTTTCTGACTTTCCGATATTTCCACGCGCCTCCGCCTCAGAGATCAGGCGCCCCACATCATTAATGCCCGCGAACTGGCTCGCCCAATCCAAGCAGCTCGCAGCAGACAGCATGACCGACATCTGATGCCATCGATCCGACACCGCATGGCAAAACGTATGGACGCCGCTTTCAGCGTTTGGGCGATAGGCGTCATCGGCGGCGAAGAGAACGCCCGAAGTCCCAAGCGACAGGAAAGCATCGCCTGGATCGAATACACCCATCCCAACGGCACCCGCAGCATTGTCGCCTCCACCGGCGATGACTGGCGTTCCAGTTGGAACTTTCCAAGCCTCAGCAACGGACGCCAAAACCTCCCCCGTAATCTGGCTTCCCTCAAAGACCGACGGCATATGATCACGCGACAAATGACACGCTCGCAGTATGTCATCCGACCAATCGCGCTTAGCGACATCTAACCAAAGTGTCCCCGCAGCATCTGACAAGTCTGTCGCGAACTCCCCGGTCATCAGAAATCGGACATAGTCCTTGGGCAGCAGGACTTTTTCGGTTCGCTCAAAAATCTCCGGTTCGAAGTTTGCGGTCCAAACTAGTTTTGGCGCAGTGAACCCCGGCATCGCGATATTGCCGGTGATCTCTCTCGAGTTTGGGACGCGGGCTTCAAGCGTTGTGCACTCTGCCTCGCTACGTCCATCATTCCAAAGGATTGCAGGTCGTAAGGGTTGATCATCCTCGTCCAACAGAGTGGCACCATGCATTTGCCCGGCTAATCCAATCGCTTGGACCTTCGATCTAAGGTTTGCGGGCAGTCGATCGACAGCCGAGTTGGTCGCTGTCCACCAATCTGCGGGATTTTGCTCCGACCAAAGCGATCGCGGACGAGAAATGGGCAAAGGCGCTGTGGCTTGCGCGGCGACCTCACCATGATCGGATAAAAGGATCGCTTTGACGCCAGACGTACCGATATCTAAGCCAAGATACATTCGCTAAGCTCCGCGCATTTGGTCGGCTTCGTTTACGCCACTCCGCCGCAAATGTTAGCGCTATCATAAGCTCATGAAACTGACCATCCCCCGCAAGGAGGGATGCTTCAATTTCGCTGCATAAGTTCGTTTTCTACTGGCTCGCCAGCCACGGCACGACTACAAAATGCGCGATCAGCGTGAGCGCCACCGCACCAATGCTCGCCCAGAGAACTTTCTTCTTGAGCATGGGCTTTTTGGGCGCCCCCGCTTCCGTGCCTTCAATCACATCGTAATCATCTTCAAACTGTCCTTGTACGCCGATTGGAAGAACGCAGAAGAAGCTTAGCCACCAAGTGATAATAAAGACGACGATAAAACCAACGGGGTCCATTAGTGGTGCCCGTCTTTTGGTGTTTCCATCAGCTCGACCAGCACACCGTTGGAATTCTTTGGATGGACGAAAATGATCATCGTTCCATGCGCGCCGATGCGGGGCTCTCCCAAGACAGTTGCGCCGCGGGATTTCATTTCAGTGACCGCCACGTTGATATCTTCAACCTCAAAGCAAACATGATGCTGTCCGCCCTTGGGGTTCTTCTGAATGAAATTATGGATTGGGCTGTCTTCGTTCAAAGGCTCGATCAGTTCGATCTGGCTGTTCGGCAGGTTCACAAAACAAACCTTCACGCCTTGAGCCGGCATATCGAAAGGTTCTGTTATGTCTGTCGCCCCATACAAGGTGCGATAGGTGTCCATGGCGTCCTGAATGTCAGGAACAGCCACACCAACGTGATTAAGCGGGCCGATTTTGAAGTCTTGGGTCATGATAAGTCTCCTGACCTATACCCTTAGCACACTCACATCCACGATCGGCTTGCGACCGAACGTCCGCTCACATGATTTTTTCACAGCCCGCGCGAGGACGCGTTCGACTTCGTCATCATCCATACGTCGACGGCGCTTCATTTCGCTGATGGCGAGTTCGGCCGCCTCATCGACATCGATCAGGCTCTCATCGGCTGAGCTGCCATCTGGTTCGGAGAGACCGCGCGCCGCCAAAAGCGGTCCATCTACGACATCACCATCTTCATCAATCGCGATGGCGACGCTGACATAGCCCCAATTCGCGAGAGCCCGGCGATCACGAATGCCTTCGCTCTCCGCTGGCACCAGGCGGCTACCATCCAAGTAGAGACGTCCGTTCGGAACATTGTCGATGATTTGCGCTTTTCCCGGGGCGAGGCGGATCAAATCGCCATTGCGCGGCGTGACGGCCTCGCTGACCTGCAAACTCTTAGCGTAAGCAGCGTGCTCAACGATGTGACGACGCTCGCCATGGACGGGAACCGAAATCTTCGGACGCACCCATTGATACATCCGGCGCAGCTCATCCCGCGCAGGGTGACCGGAGACATGGATTGGGCCCTCAGTCATCTTATCGGTGATGATCCGGACGCCTTTCTCCGCAAGAGCATTCTGCATGTCATAGATGCCCTTCTCATTGCCCGGGATCACCCGGCTTGAGAAGATTACAGTGTCGCCGTCGCCAAGACTGATGTGCCGATGATCATCGCGAGAAATGCGCCCCAGGGCTGCGCGGGCTTCTCCCTGTGAGCCCGTGCAGAGGAATAGCAAATTGTCATCCGGCAGGCTGCCTGCCTGATCCTCACTGATGAGATCTGGGAGATCTTTAATAACGCCCGTCGCGACTGCTGCATCAGTAATCTTGTGCATACTGCGCCCGACCAGACAGACACTTCGACCCGCTTGTCGCGCGGCCTCAATCACGCTCGCCACCCGCGCAACATTCGAGGCAAATGTCGTCACTGCGATGCGGCCTGTTAAGCTGCCTATGAGCTCAATCAAATTCTCGCGGACAACACCCTCAGAACCGCTTTCGCCATCGACAAAGACATTGGTACTGTCGCAGACCATCGCCAGCACGCCATCATCGCCAAGCTTGGAAAGCGCTTCGATGTCCGTCGCCTCCCCTAGTTGTGGATCAGGATCAATTTTCCAGTCTCCGGTGTGCAGGATCGTGCCCAGCGGGGTTTCCAAAGCGAGTGCGTTCGGCTCAGGGATTGAATGAGTCAGCGTGATATAGCGGACTTTGAATGGGCCGGCCTGAACCTCTGCGCCGAGAGGTAAGACATCGATACTGGTCTTCTTGAGGCCGCGCTCGATAAGTTTAGCCTGAGCGAGATGCGCCGTGAATGGTGTCGCGTAAATGGGCGCCCGTGTCTGCAGGCGCGGCAGGATCAAACCAATCGCACCAATATGATCTTCATGAGCGTGGGTGAGAAAGATCGCATCGATCTTATCACCTTGATCTTCAAGGAAAGCCGGGTCTGGCGTGATGAGGTCGATCCCAGGTGTGTCGTCTCCGCCAAACGTCACGCCAACATCAATCAAAATCCAACGACGATCATGCGCAGGCCCATAGCCATACGCATTTAGGTTCATCCCAATCTCTCCACAGCCGCCAAGCGGTAGGAAGACAAGCTCTTCGTCGCTATTTTTGGTCATAGGTCCCGTTAGTCTTTCTTGTTCCGACGATAGACCTCGAGCAGGCCGACTTCCATCAAACTTTGATCAAAATGGTCGATGGTTGCGCTGGCGCCTTCAAACAGGGACGCGACACCGCCAGTTGCAATAACTTTGAGCGATCCGGAGTATTCGTCTTTTACGCGGTTCACGAGGCCGTCAATCAGGTCGACATACCCCCAGAATACACCCGATTGCATCGCCGAAACCGTGTCCTGACCGATCACTTGGGGCGGCTTTTGGATCGCAATCCGAGGCAGTTGGGCCGCTGCATCATGGAGCGCTCGCATAGAAAGGTTGATCCCAGGCGAGATAATTCCGCCCTCAAACCCACCATCTGGACCAACGACATCAAATGTTGTCGCCGTCCCGCTGTCGATGACAAGCTTAGGTCCTTGATACAGAATGTGCGCTCCAATGGCTGCAACCAAACGGTCTGCGCCAACCTGTTCGGGACGACGAATTCGGATCGGCACGCCGAGTTTAGTCTCTGGTTCGCCAATAAACATCGGCTCTGCATCGAAGTAACGGCGAGACAGATTCCGGAAATTGAACTTGGCCTGCGGAACCACAGAGGAAATAATACATCCCGTGATCCGTGATAGCTCCAGATCCTCCATCCGCATGAGCGTTCCGAGCCAAACAGCATAATCGTCAGCGGTGCGCGTTGCGTCCGTTGCTGAGCGCCAACTCGAGATCCAATCGGTTCCGCTATGCAGCGCAAAAACCGTGTTGGTATTGCCGACATCAATTACTAGCAGCATCAGCCTATCCGTTTCACCAATTCAACATCACCCGCCCTTATGGTGTGCAGCGCACCATTCGGCAAACGCAAGTTTAAACCACCATCCGTTGCGAGACTTTCAAAAATTCCCTCAATCCGATTGTGGGCTGGGCCTGCTTGTACGTTTTGGCCCACACCTTCAGCGTATCGCATCCAATCGGAGAGCAGACTATCAAAGCTCTGCCTTGCCTGTTTCAAGCGTTTCGCCAGGGCTGCACGTAAGTCCGGTAGCACCATTTCTGGAGTCATTCCGGGAGGTGCGCCCTCTTTCATCAGAGAACTCGTTTCCTGACCAGTTCCCTCGGGAGCCGTTTTAACATTGATCCCAATTCCCAGCGCAATCCACAAGACACCATTGGTCTCACCCGACTCTGTGAGGATGCCGCTCATCTTCTGACCACGCACCCGGACATCATTCGGCCATTTCAACTCTGCTTCTATCTTCGGAACGGCTTGGACACAGGCATCCCTGACTGCCAGGGCTGCTGCGAATGGAATGCGGCCTGCAAACACCAATCCATCGGGTTCCGGGAACAATAGAGTCGAGAACAGATTGCCTTCTGGGGACTCCCAGGAGCGGCCTAATCTACCTTTGCCCGCTGACTGGGACTTCGCAGCAATCCAAACTGCGCTCAACTCACCACGCTTCGCGCGGCGCTTTGCTTCTTCACTGGTGCTGTCGATGTCATCATACCAGTAAACTGGTGCGTTTTCGATCACGAGAGCAAGCTCGCCGCCGCAGATGCCGCCAATTCACTGAATGGGCTGACGAAGATCAGGAGCGCAACACTCACGATTGCGGTGACATAGACGGTCGACGTCACCCAGCCATCAACGGGCTCGAAATCTGCGACTTGATCATCAAACCACATGATTTTCACGATCCGCAGATAGTAATACATCGCAATCACTGAGCTCAGCACGAGCGTAATGATCAATGGCATCAAGCCAGCATTCCAACCCGCTTCAAGAACTGCCAGTTTCCCTAAGAACCCAAATGCGAGCGGGAACCCAGACACTGACACCAACAAAACTGTCAAAGCCGTTGCGAGACCAGGTTGGCGGCGAATAAGTCCGGCGAGCTCGTCAATATTCTCAACCATGCCGCCCTCACGACGCATGGACAGAACACCGCCGAAAAGGCCGAGCGATGCAATCACATAGGCGGTCATAAAGATCAGGAGAGACCCTGCACCGTATTGAATGCCCGCAGCGATCGCGACGAGCGCGTAGCCCATGTTCGCAATTGAAGAATAACCGAGCAGCCGCTTCAGATTGGTCTGTGGCAAAGCACCGAAAGCACCGATCAGCATGGATGCCGCGGCAATGATCCCGATGATCATCTGCCAGTTATCGAAGGCAATGGCTTGCGGGAATGCCGTGAACATAACAATCGCAAAGACCGCCATGCTAGCCATTTTCGGCGCCGTTGCGAAGAAAGCGACGACTGGGCTTGGTGATCCCTCATACACATCAGGCGTCCAAACGTGCATCGGCGCGGCGGATACCTTAAAGGCCAAGCCGGTGATCATCAGAACCATGCCGAACATGAAGCCGAGAGACGCTTCGGTGTCTGCAACCACCTCGTAACTCGTACTTCCAGAGAAGCCGTAGACGAGCGAAATTCCGTACAACAGAATGCCTGAAGCCAAGGCGCCGAGGACGAAGTACTTCAAGCCTGCTTCTGCGGATCGCGGACTATCACGGTGGAAAGATGCGAGCACGTAAGACGACAAGCTCAAGGTCTCAACACCGAGATAGAGCGTCATGAAATTGGCGGACGACAAGATAACGCCCATACCAAGCGCTGCGAAAATGATGAGCAACGGATACTCATAGCGCATGGTGTCATGCCGCTTCAGGAAACCCTCTGCCATTAGCAGTGCAATTGCGCCGGAGACGAAACTGACGACTTTCGCGAAGTTTGCAAAGCTCGTCGTTTCAACCAGTCCATCAAAGGCGCGGCCACCTTCCCAGTAATTCCCGGCAAGCGCAGCCGCTATAAGCAGGACAACCGCTCCAAACTTGAACGAGATGCTGTTGAAACGATCTCCGAGGAACGCTCCGATGGTTACACCTAAGAGGCCCGCTGCAGCGAGCAGGAGTTCAGGCGCGACCGTGTTCAAAATGGCTTCAAGATCAAACATGAGCTCTATCCTCCCGCCATCTGGGCGAGGGCGTGAAGCGATGATTCACGCGTAATATCGAAAATGAGGTTTGGCAGAATGCCGAGCAGGATCGTCCCAATCGCAAGTGGAATAAGACAGATCAGTTCCTTCATATTCACATCTTCGATCGTTTCGAGATCCGGATTGGTGATTTTTCCAAACACCGTGCGACGATAAAGGGTCAGCATGTAGACCGCTGAGAAGATGACGCCGAGCGCGGCACCGGCAGCAGCCCAGGTATTCGCCTGGAATGCCCCAACCATGGTCAGGATCTCACCCACAAACCCACTGGTCCCCGGCAAGCCGACATTCGCCATCGTGAAGAGCATAAAGAAGGTCGCATAGACCGGCATACGATGCACGAGACCGCCATAGGCAGAAATTTCACGGGTATGCATGCGGTCATAGACGACCCCAACAATCAGGAAGAGCGCCCCAGAGATCAGACCGTGGCTGAGCATCTGGAAGATCGCACCTTGAACACCGATCTCCGTGAATGAGAAAATACCAAGCGTCACAAAACCCATATGTGCGACTGACGAATACGCGATGAGCTTCTTCATATCAGTCTGACGCCAAGCGACGAGCGAGGCATAGACGATCGCGATTACGGAAACCGTAAACACGAATGGTTGGAAGAAGAGGCTCGCATCTGGGAACATTGGCAGGTTGAACCGAAGGAACCCGTAGCCGCCCATTTTCAACAAGACCGCCGCTAGAATGACGGAGCCAGCTGTCGGCGCCTGGACGTGCGCATCTGGCAACCAGGTATGAACCGGCCACATTGGTAGCTTCACCGCGAATGAGGAGAAGAACGCAAGCCAGAGCCAAATCTGAGCAGACTTCGCAAACTCATACTGTTCTAGAACGACGACATCTGACGTTCCTGCAACCAGGTACATATAGACCACGGCCGCCAGCATGAAGAGCGAACCAAGTAGCGTGTACAGGAAGAACTTGAAGCTCGCATAGATACGGTCAACGCCGCCCCAGACACCGATCACAATGAACATCGGGACCAAGCCTGCTTCAAAGAAGACGTAGAAGACGACTAGATCGAGCGCACAGAAAACGCCGATCATAAATGTCTCTAGGACAAGGAAGGCGACCGTATACTCAGTGAGACGGTGCTTTACCGATCCTATACTCGCGATCAAGGCGATCGGCGTTAGGAGCGTGGTCAGCAGGATGAGCAACACGGACATACCGTCGACACCCATTTTGTACTTCACGTTCGCAAACCAATCGACTTCTTCGACCAATTGATAGCCCGTGCCTTGGGTATCAAAGCTCAAGAACATCACGATCGAAACGACGAATGTTGCTAAGCTGAAAAGCAAGCCGACATACAGGACGCGATCGTCTTCACTGCCATCGGATCGAACCTGTGATCCGGTGAGAGATTTGATCAAGAGGATCAGGATCGCACCCGCGAGCGGGATGAAGGTCACCGCAGAGAGAATTGGGAATTCCATTAGCCCGCGCCTCCGCTGCGCAAGAACAAGATCGCGCCAAAGACCAGGGCCGCCCCAATGATCACGAACGCGTAGTGATAGAGATATCCGGTGTGCATGGCTGAGAGGCGACGAGAGCTCCAACGCACGAGGGCTGCAACACCGTCTGGACCGACACCATCAACGACTTTCTTGTCGCCAGATTTGAACAGGTCACCGAGCCAAGCCGATCCACGGATCAATGTCGCGTTGTACAGTTCGTCAAAGTACCACTTGTTGGCAAACAAGCTGTGCAGTGGACCACCGCCATCGGCGATACGCTTACCAACACCGCGATTGAACAAGTATGTGAAGGTCGCGATCACAAAACCGGTGACCGTGACGAATAGCGGTGCCCAGAACACCCATTCAGGGACATTATATTTGTCCTTCAGGACCGTGTTCTCTTTGGCCGTGTAAATCGCGCCATCCCAGAACGCTTTATAGTCGTGTCCGACAAACGCATCATAGAAGTACGAACCGGCAAACACGGCGCCGATACTGAGCACGCCCAGCGGAATGAGCATGACAAGCGGCGACTCGTGTGGGTCCCCGTGATGATGGTCATGACCGTGATCATCGTCGTGCGCGTGAGCTTCATCATGATGAACCTCGGCACGTGGGCCGTGGAAGGTCATGTAGATCAAGCGCCACGAATAGAAGCTTGTGAGCAGAGCCGCGACAATCCCGAACCAGAAAGCCAGCTGAGCGAATGGAACGCCATTCATGCCCGCGGCGAAGGCTGTTTCAATAATCGCATCCTTCGAGAAGAAGCCTGACAGACCCCAAACATGCGGCATACCCAGACCGATAATTGCGATCGTCCCAATCATCATCGCGCCATAGGTGAGTGGCATATACTTCGCGAAGCCGCCCATATTCCGCATATCTTGCTCATGATGTGCGCCGTGAATGACGGAACCTGCACCGAGGAAGAGAAGCGCTTTGAAGAAGGCGTGGGTGAAGAGGTGGAACATCGCCGCCTCATAGGCCCCGATACCTGCGGCAAAGAACATATAACCGAGCTGCGAACAGGTTGAGTAAGCAATCACGCGCTTGATGTCGTTCTGCGCCATGCCAACGGTGGCCGCGTAGAGAGCCGTCACCGCGCCGACCAGAGCGATAATAGATGCTGCGAATGGCGCATACTCATAAATCGGCGAGACCAAACATACGAGATAGACACCCGCCGTCACCATGGTCGCAGCGTGGATCAGCGCGGACACTGGGGTCGGGCCTTCCATCGCATCTGGGAGCCAGACGTGCAGGAAGAGCTGCGCAGATTTCCCCATCGCGCCGATGAAGAGCAGGACACCAATCAGCTCGAGCGCTGGAACGTTCCAGCTCAAGAATGGGATTACCAGTTCGCGAACATTCCCAGCTTCAGCCAAAGCGAGCGGAACGACTTCCGCATTCTCTTTGATTGCGGTCAGGACTGGTTCAAACTCAACAGAGCCAAAGACCAGGAAGATTGCCATAATCCCGAGCGCGAGGCCAAAGTCGCCGACTCGGTTCGTAACGAACGCTTTGATGGCTGCGTCGTTCGGCGCTTTGTTCTGGAACCAGAAGCCAATCAAGAGATATGAGGCGAGGCCCACACCTTCCCAACCGAAGAAGAGCTGGATGAAATTGTCCGCGGTGACGAGCATCAACATCGCGAACGTAAACAGCGACAGATAAGCGAAGAAGCGTGCTCTGTGCGGGTCTTCTTCCATATAGCCCCAGCTATACAGGTGAACGAGGCCAGAGACACTTGTGATTACGGCCATCATGACGATTGACATGGCATCAACGCGGATCGCCCAATCAGCTTTAAACCCGCCAACGTCCATCCATGTGACAAGCTTGATGATGTGCTGACCGACATAGGTGGCTGCGCCGCCTGTGTCTGCAGCGAGTGCCGCATGTTCGACGTGGCCATGACCGCCGGTGCCGGACGCGTACATAAAGAGCTGATAGAGCGAGAGAATACCGGCGATGCCGACGGTGCCGGTCGTAATAACCATGGCTCCGCGATCACCAATAAAGCGCATCAATAGGCCTGCGGCCAAAGCCGCGAGGCCAGGTCCGAGGACAATGAATTCGATGAAGTTATCAGATAGCATCTTGCCCCTACCCTTTCATCAGGTCGACGCTCTCGACCGCAATGTCTCCGCGATTGCGGAAGTAAACGACGAGAATGGCGAGGCCCACCGCCGCTTCAGCAGCAGCGACCGTCAAAACCAGCATGGCGAAGATCTGACCTGAAATCGTGCCCGAATAGACGGAAAACGCGACCAGGTTGATGTTGACTGACAGTAGGATCAATTCGATCGCCATCAGGATAACAATGATATTCTTGCGGTTCACGAAAATCCCGACCACACCAATGGTGAACAGGATCGCCGAGACGGTCAGGAAATGATTGATCGTCAGGTCCATATCTAGATCCCCCGTCCTGGCTCAACCGCGACTTTTTCAATCGCATCATCCCGGCGTCGAGACGTTTGTTTCGCAATGTTCTGGCGTTTGACGCCCGGACGCTCGCGGAGCGTGAGAACAATCGCACCAATCATCGCGACCAGCAGGATAAGCCCCGCTAGTTGGAACAAGAGGAAGTAGTCGGTGTACATGACCTGACCGATGGCTTCGGCATTCGTATCTGCGCCCGGTGAAGCGTCGAACGTCGCCGTGCTGCCCCCTTCGCGCGCGAAGCTTGCAAGTGCAATCTCAGCGATAAAAGCGAGCCCGATAAGACCGGCAAAGGGCCAATAGCGCAGCGTCCCTTGTTTGAGCTCAACAAAGTCGACATCGAGCATCATCACAACGAACAAGAACAACACCGCCACCGCGCCGACATAGACGACGACAAGCAGCATCGCGATGAATTCAGCCCCAATCAGGACGAACAATCCAGCAGCAGTAAAGAATGTCAAAATCAGCCAGAGCACCGAATGCACCGGGTTCTTAGCCATAATCACAGCTAAGGCCGACACGGTCACAATGGCCGCGAAAATATAGAAGGCGATCAGTTCCACGAGCTAAGCCCCAGTTCCCTTCCGGCGGTTACCCGCCCCTCATTAGCGGGCGCTACCGGTAAGGTGCGTCCAGTTCCAAATTCTTAGCGATGAGCCGCTCCCAGCGATCCCCGTTCGCCAGCAGTTTCTCTTTATCGTAGTAAAGTTCTTCACGAGTCTCGGTCGCAAACTCGAAGTTTGGTCCCTCAACAATCGCATCTACCGGACAAGCTTCCTGACAAAAGCCGCAATAGATGCATTTGACCATATCGATGTCGTACCGCGTCGTCCGGCGCGAGCCGTCTTCGCGTGGTTCAGCCTCAATCGTGATCGCTTGGGCCGGACAGATCGCTTCGCAAAGCTTACAGGCGATGCAGCGTTCTTCGCCGTTCGGATACCGACGGAGCGCATGCTCACCGCGGAACCGCGGACTAACCGGGTTCTTTTCGAACGGATAATTCACCGTGGCTTTACGGCGAAACATTTCGCTCAGGCCAAGTCCGAAGGCGGACACGAAGTCTGTCAGCATCGCACCGCGGATGGTTTGCATCAAACTCATTAGAGTGTCCCCAGGAATGCGGATGTCACCGCGACATGTCCAACCATAAACCAGGCTGGATACAACGCTTTGACGATAGGAGCTAAGACGAGGGCGCCGGAGAAGATCATGCTTGAACTCCTGCGTACACGACGTACCCGCCGACAATGACAACAGCGGCGAGTGCAGTTGGTAGGAAAATCTTCCAGCCCAGACGCATCAGCTGATCATAGCGATAGCGTGGCACAACGGCTTTCACGAGCGCGAAGAGGAAGAAGAAGAAGACAAGCTTCGCCATAAACCAGGCCAAGTGCCCAAGATTGACAATCCAAGCCGGGAACATGTTTACGAAGTCTGCGCCCATCGGGATTGGACCATGCCAACCGCCGAGGAAGAGCAGCGCCATCATCGCGCACATCAGAACAATGTTCAGATACTCACCGAACATGAAAAGCAAATATGGGGTCGCTGAGTACTCAACTTGATATCCGGCGACGAGCTCTGATTCAGCTTCCGGAAGGTCGAATGGGGGGCGGTTGGTCTCAGCAAGTGCAGAGACAAAAAACATCACAAACGCCACGACCATAACCGGGAGCATGAGAGGGTGTTTGAGCGTCAGTAGGTGCCAGGTAAACAGGCCACCATCCTGCGCATTGACGATCTCTGTCAGGTTCATGGAGCCCGCGAGCAAAATCACGGTGATGATGATGAGGCCGATTGAAACCTCATACGAAACCATTTGAGCTGCGCTACGAAGTGAGCCGAGGAACGGATACTTCGAGTTAGACGCCCAGCCGCCCATAATGATGCCATACACACCGAGAGATGAGATCGCGAACAGGTAAAGAATACCGATATTGATGTCGGAAATGACCCAGCCTGGCGCCACTGGAATGGCTGCCCATGCCGCAAACGCAAGGGTCAAAGTCAGGATCGGCGCCAGCAAGAACACTGTTTTGTTCGCGCCAGCCGGAATGATGATTTCCTTGAGCAGAAATTTTCCGAAATCGGAGAAGCTCTGCATCAGACCGAACGGGCCAACAACGTTTGGCCCTTTGCGCATCATCACAGCCGCCCAAACCTTCCGGTCGAGCAGAAGCAAGAACGCGATCGACAGCGAAAGAACGAGCGTGAACAAGCCTACTTGGCCGAGCACCAAGAGCCACCCTGCTAAAGCGCCGTATTGATCGATCAAACCACTCATCGCGCCGCCCTACTCCGCTGCCACTGGGGTTTCAAGACCCTGTTTCTGCAGAGAACACTCCGCCATCGTTTTAGACGCCCGTGCGATCGGGTTGGTCATGTAGAAATCGCTAATGGCTGCGGTGAATGGCGCGCCGCTAACACTGCTTCCGCCTGATCCAATTTTTTCATTTAGAGCCTCTGCCCCTTCATGGCCTGGCGCATAGCCTAGACCCGCAAATATAGGATTCGCCTCGCGGAGCGCCGCGCGAAGGTCGTCTGCCGAATCGTATGGAAGCTTCTTCCCAAGCACATCGGAGAGTGCCCGAAGGATCGCCCAGCCTTCGCGTGCTTCGCCTTTTGGCTGAACGGCACGGCGGGTCATTTGAACACGACCTTCCGTATTCACATAGGTCGCCGCCATTTCTGTGTAGGCCGCTGCTGGCAGGATGATGTCCGCCTTGCTTGCGCCCGCATCACCGTGGCTCCCGATGTAGATGATCTTGACGTTACCCGTTTTAGAGAGGTCGACTTCGTCAGCTCCGAGCAGAACGATAGCGTCCATACCGCCATTCAGGATGCCTGCGGTGTCTACGCCGCCTTCACCAGGAACGAACCCTGTATCAAGCGCACCGACCCGGCCCGCAGCGGTGTGAAGGACACCGAAGCCTGCCCAGTCTTCTTTGATCGAGCCGATACTATGGGCGGCATCGTTCGCCGCCGCGAGAATGGCGTTACCGTCTTCGCGCGCCAGAGCGCTCTCACCGACAACGACCATCGGCTTTTCAAAGCCTGCTTGCTTGGCGATCTCAGCGATCGCTGACGGGTCTGAGCCTAGATGCGTATAATCGTAGGTCAGATCGGACGCTTCGCCGACCACAAAGACTTTCAGCTCATTCCAAAGCCACGCTTTCCGGATCCGCGCGTTCCAAACCGCCGCTTCGACGCGAGGATTCGTGCCGACCAGGAAGAGCGCATCAGCTTCTTCAACGGCAGCGAGCGGTGCATTCATAAGATAGTGCTCACGCACGCCTGATGTTCCGTAGGCGGCGCCCGCTGGGCGACAATCTGTGTTCTGAACCCCCATCGCACGCGCAAGGTCTAGCGCCGCTTTGGCTTGCTCAACCTCAATCAGATCGCCTGCCACGAAGCCAATTTTTTCTGGGGCAATAGAAAGCACGTCTTTCGTCGCAGCGAAGGCCTCTCCCCAATTCACTGGGGTAAGTTTGCCGTCACGGCGCACATAAGGCTTGTCCAAGCGCTGACGTGCGAGACCATCCCAGATAAAACGGGATTTGTCGGACAGCCACTCTTCGTTCACCGCCTCATTGATGACCGGCATGATGCGCATCACAGCGTCGCCTTTGGCGTCTACGCGGATGTTTGCGCCCATGGCGTCCATGATGTCGACGCTCTCGGTCTTGCGCAGCTCCCAAGGGCGCGCATTGTAAGCGTATGGCTTGGAGGTCAAAGCCCCGACCGGGCAAAGGTCGATCACATTGCCTGAAAGCTCCGAGGTCAGGCTCTCTTCCAGATAAGTCGTAATCTCAGCGCCTTCACCGCGCGAGATCATCCCAATCTCTTCAACGCCAGCCACCTCAGCCGCAAAGCGGACGCAGCGTGTGCACTGGATGCAGCGCGTCATGATCGTTTTGACCAGCGGGCCCATATTCTTGTCTTCGACAGCGCGCTTATTCAGCTCATACCGGCTATCCGCGCGGCCATAGGCCACCGCTTGGTCTTGCAGATCGCACTCACCACCCTGATCACAGATTGGGCAATCAAGCGGGTGGTTGATGAGCAGGAATTCCATCACCCCATTGCGGGCTTTTTCGACATAGTCACCCTTGGTGGAGATGTTTGGCGGCGTCCCGTCTGGGTTCATTCGCATATCGCCGACCGTTTGCGCACAAGAGGCAATCGGTTTCGGCGCGCCATGCCACTGAACCAGACACATCCGGCAATTCCCAGCGACAGAAAGGCGCTCATGATAACAGAAGCGCGGGATCTCAGCGCCAGCTTCCTCACACGCCTGCATCAGGGTGTAAGAACGCGGCACTTCAACTTCTTCGCCGTCAATATTCAGTTTAAAAAGATCGTCAGACATATCTCTTACTCCGCCGCCACAGTGTGGCCTTGCACGAGCGCGCGTGGGGCGCGGTACTGCGTAATCCGGTCTTCAATTTCGTGGCGGAAATGGCGAATGAGGCCTTGAACTGGCCAAGCCGCTGCATCGCCTAGCGCACAGATTGTGTGGCCTTCCACTTGTTTCGATACATCGAGCAATTTGTCGATGTCATCATGATGCGCTTCGCCTTTGACCATTTGTTCGAGGACGCGCCACATCCAGCCAGTGCCTTCCCGGCATGGCGTACACTGGCCGCAACTCTCATGCTTATAGAAATAGGCAATCCGTGAGATCGCTTGGATCAGGTCGGTCGACTTATCCATGACGATAACGGCAGCTGTTCCAAGACCGGATTGAAGATCGCGCAGGGTGTCGAAATCCATGTGCGCGTCCATGATCTGCTCAGCCGGCACCATTGGGACCGAGGATCCGCCTGGAATAACCGCTTTCAGATTATCCCAACCGCCGCGAATACCGCCGCAATGGGTGTCGATGAGATCTCTGAACGTGATCGACATCTCTTCTTCGATATTGCACGGCTTGTTGACATGACCCGAGACACAGAAGAGCTTCGTGCCGGTATTGTTTGGACGGCCAAAGCCAGCAAACCAGCTCGCGCCGCGGCGCAGAATGGTCGGCACAACGGCAATCGATTCAACATTGTTTACGGTGGTTGGACAGCCATAAAGGCCCGCGTTCGCCGGGAAAGGCGGCTTCAGACGTGGTTGCCCCTTTTTGCCCTCAAGGCTTTCCAGGAGCGCTGTTTCTTCACCACAAATGTAAGCGCCAGCGCCGTGATGGACGTAGATATCAAAATCCCAGCCATTCACATTGTCTTTGCCGATCAGCTTCGCTTTATAAGCTTCTTTGACAGCCTTCTCGAGCGCCTCACGCTCGGCAATGTATTCGCCGCGCAGGTAGACGTAGCATTCATGTGCGCGCATCGCGCGGCTCGCCACCATACAACCTTCGATCAGAAGATGCGGATCGTGGCGCATAATTTCGCGGTCTTTACACGTGCCTGGCTCAGATTCGTCTGCGTTTACAACGAGATAGTGCGGACGCTCGCCTACAGATTTCGGCATGAAGGTCCACTTCAGGCCGGTCGGGAAGCCAGCACCGCCGCGGCCACGAAGACCGCTTTCTTTGATCTGGTTGCACAACCAGTCTGGCTCTTGTGCGAGCATTTCTCGCGTCAGGTGCCAGGCACCGCGCTGCTTCGCGCCCTCGAGACCCGGATCATGCGCCCCGTACAAGTTGGTGAAAATACGATCTTTATCCTGAAGCATTGTTTTGCTCCCTAAGTTCGCGAACGGCTAAAATAATCATTGGCGCACTCACTGCAGCTCCCGCTGCCAAAGCCAAAATAACCCACAGCATGCTGCCAGACGTAAGAAACATCGCGACACCGATAATAACGAAGATCGCATCGATCCCAGCGGCAAGCATGAGCTTTTTGCTAGGGTCAGGTTTCTCACTGAGCGCCATTAAGTCTCTCCCTCGTCTTTGGAGGACTCAACTTCACCCGCATCGACGCGCTTGGAGAATTCTGTCTCTTCGCCTTCGGCGAGGGTCTTTGCTTGCGCAATCCAGTCTTCGCGCTCAATACGGCCCGGGAAGGACATAAAATCTTCGACCCAGTCGACATTCTCTGGCGTCCAAGCTGCGATTTGGCGGAACTTGAAGATACCGAGCTCGTTAAGAGCTTTTTCGTTCACAGGACCAATACCTTTAATGCGCTTCAGGTCGTCTTCTTCGCCAGCGGCGACCGTCAAAATTTCCGGCTTGTCTTCTGCTTTCGGGGCAGGCTTGGAATCTTTGATAAGCGTCGTTTTTGCTTCAGCCTCAGGCGCTGGCGCTGGTGCGGCCTCTGGTTCAGCCGGCGCCGCACTCGGAAGGTTTGGAAGCTCAGAAATAGCATTCCGAGAACCATCAAACAGATCCCCTTCCATCAAGCTGGTTAAACCGCCTTGTGGTGCGGAGTTCAGACGATCCACGAATGGACCTGGGTCGACATCCACACCATTGCCAAGCTTGTCGAGAATCTCGCCAAAGCTCTCAGTCGTCAGGTCTTCGTAATAATAGTCGTTGATCTGAGCCATCGGCGCGTTCACGCATGCTCCAAGACACTCAACTTCTTCCCAGCTAAGGCGACCATCATCCGTGACGTGCATCGGCTTGCCGATTTTCTTTTCGCAGACCTCTTTGAGGTCATTGGCGCCGCGCAACATACAAGGTGTCGTGCCACAAAGCTGGATGTGGTGCTTCCCGACAGGCTGAAGACGGAACATCGTGTAGAAGGTCGCAACTTCGTAGACGCGGATATATGGCATCTCCAGCCGGTCCGCGACTTCGCGCATCGCAGGCTCAGATAGCCAACCTGCATTATCCTTCTGCGCCAGCCAGAGCAGTGGAATCACTGCGGAGCGCTTTTTATCCTCTGGGTACTTTCCCAGCCAGAACGCGATGGTCGGCTCTGTTTCCGGCTTAAAGGCAAAGCTATCGCCGCCGGCTTCAAGATCAAATCGTCTCAGCGCCATTACGCTGTCTCCCCGGTCGGCAAGACCACACGGCCTGCCTGGTCAAACTTCCAAAATGGGTTGAATGCGACTTCCCAGGCATTGCCTTCGGGATCCGCGAAATATCCAGAATATCCACCCCAGAATGCCTTGTGGGGCGGTGTTGTGATCTCCACGCCAGCCTCTGTCAGGCGCGCAAAGATTCCATCGACCTCTTCAATTGATCGAGCGTTGTAAGCGAGAGCCGCATTTCGGAAGCCCTCCGCCGGGCGCGGCCCTTGGCCAGCATCTTTGGCAAGTTTGTCGGCTTCCCAAAGCCCTAAAATGAAACCGCCCATGTCGAACATGGTCATGCCTTCTGGGCCGACATTTTTGAAGCCAATGACTTCCTCATAGAATGTCGTCATGGTCGCGCGGTCATTTACGCCGAGCGTGATAATCGACAGGCGGTGTTCAGGAAACGCGCTCATTAGACCTGCCCCTCCAAAGCGATAAACGCCACAATCAAGGCGCCGACGCCCGCAAGAATATGTGGCATCACGGCTTTTTTGGCGCGGGCATAAGTAGCGGCATCAAAGAAGGCGACGCCGGCCAGCCCCATAAAGACAAAAGCCAATTGCTGAAGTGTTCCAGTGATCGCAATGCCGACCGCCACAAGCACCATAAAGAAGTAACGACCCGCCATAATCGTGGGCAGGCTTTCCGCGCGATGCTTTGTCATTGCGAGTCCGCGCGACGGCGAAATCGCAAACACGACTCCAAGCAGAAGCAGAAACGCTCCCGTGACATAGGCCAAATAGATGGCGGAGGAGGCTGGGATTGGCAGCACTAGCGATCCACCTCACCAAACACGATATCGAGCGACCCCAGAATCGCGGACGTATCCGCCAATTGGTGGCCTTTACACATATGATCCATGGCTTGCAGGTGGGCAAAACTCGGCGCACGCAGCTTAACGCGGTATGGACGGTTGGATCCGTCTGAGACGAGGTACACCCCGAACTCACCCGCCGGCGCTTCAACCGCGGCGTAGACTTCACCCTCTGGGACGTGGAAGCCCTCGGTGTACAGTTTGAAGTGGTGGATCAATGCTTCCATGCTGTTTTTCATTTCAGCGCGGCGCGGCGGCGAAACTTTTGTGCCCTTCGCCAGAACAGGCCCTTTCGGCATGTTCTCGATACACCATTTCATGATGTCACAAGACACGAGCATCTCTTCCATGCGCACGACATAGCGATCGTAATTGTCGCCATTCTTACCGATTACGACCGGAAACACAGAAGATGGGATCTCTGAGTAGATCTCATAAGGCTGACTGCGACGCAGATCCCAAGCGAGACCTGACCCGCGCACCATCGGACCAGAAAAGCCGAACTGCATGATCGTCTTCTCATCAACGACGCCAATATCAACGTTGCGCTGTTTGAAGATACGATTCTCGGTGATCAGGCTTTCCAGGCGATGCATAATGGCGGGAAACTCTTCACACCAGGTCATGATATCGTCAATCAAATCCTGTGGCAGATCCTGATGAACGCCGCCTGGGCGGAAATAGGCTGCGTGGAGACGCGCACCACAAGCCCGCTCATAGAAGCCCATGAGCTTTTCACGCTCTTCGAATGCCCACGTGATTGGCGTGAGCGCACCGACGTCTAGGATGAACGTTCCAATGTTGAGTAGGTGCTCGAGAATCCGGCCCATTTCGCAATAGAGCACGCGGATAAAGCTGCCCCGGCGTGGCACATCAAGGCCAATCAGTTTCTCGATGGCAAGACACCAGGCATGCTCTTGATTCATCGGCGCCGAATAGTGAAGCCGATCGAAGTAAGGCAGGCCCTGAAGATAGGTCTTATATTCCAGCAGCTTTTCTGTACCGCGGTGTAGCAAACCGATATGGCAATCGATGCGATCAACAAGCTCGCCGTCCAGATCCATCACCATACGCAAAACGCCGTGCGCCGCAGGATGCTGCGGACCAAAGTTCAGCGTAAACGTACGATCTTCCTCAGGAACGGATTTCATATCATCAGCCATTAGGCGCCCTCCTCTTCGGTGGTCGCTTTTTCATCGCCTGGGATTTCAGAGGTCATCCCCTCCCAAGGCGAGAGGAAATCGAAGTTACGGTATTCTTGCGTGAGCTGAACCGGCTCATGAACGATGCGCTTTTGGAGATCGTCATAGCGAACCTCGGTGAAGCCGGTCAGCGGGAAGTCTTTGCGCAGCGGATATCCCTCAAAACCGTAATCGGTCAGAATACGGCGCATGTCTGGATGGCCTGAGAATACGACGCCGTACATATCGAAGGCTTCGCGTTCAAACCAATCGGCGCCGCGGTGCAATCCAACAATGCTCGGAACCGGCGTATCTTCATCAGTCGAAATCTTCACGCGCATGCGCTGATTGAGGCGCATCGAGAGAAGGTGATAGACCACCTCAAAACGCTGGCTGCGCTCTGGGTAATCGACGCCGCAAATATCAACGACCATCTCAAACATGCACATTGAGTCGCGCTTTAAGAAATCGAGCAAAGCGACAATTTGATCACGCTCTGCATAGAGATTCAGTTCGCCAACGCGGACGTCAAACTTACGCACGGCGTCAGGCATCTTGCTGGCAATATGCTCGCCCAGCTCGGTCAGTGCTTCGGTTTGATCTACCATGTTCAACGCCCTCTAGCGATCAATCGAGCCTTCACGGCGGATCTTTTTCTGAAGCTGCAACAAACCATAAACCAGCGCCTCTGCGGTGGGCGGGCAGCCAGGAATATAAATATCCACCGGCACGATGCGGTCACACCCGCGAACGACGCTGTAGCTGTAGTGGTAATAGCCACCGCCATTGGCGCAGGACCCCATAGAGATAACATAACGCGGCTCCGGCATTTGGTCGTAAACCTTGCGCAAAGCAGGCGCCATTTTATTGGTCAGCGTGCCAGCAACAATCATGACGTCTGACTGGCGCGGCGACCCACGCGGCGCCATGCCGAAACGCTCAAGATCATAGCGCGGGTTGCCCGCCTGCATCATCTCAATCGCGCAGCACGCCAAGCCGAACGTCATCCACATTAGTGAGCCGGTACGGGCCCAAGTGATGAGGTCGTCTGCTTTCGCGGTGAAGAAGCCTTTGTCCGCAAGCTCGTCTGAAAGACCAGCGTAAAACGGGTCATCGGGACGGACGTTAAACCCGCCTTCAACGCCTGCGCGACCACTGCTCAATGCGTATGGTTTGAATTCCCCTGACATCTCTCGAGAACTCCTAGTGCCACTCAAGTGCGCCGCGGCGCCACTCGTAAATGAAGCCAATTGTCAGCACGCCGAGGAAGATCAACATGGACCAAAAGCCGAAGACACCAATCGCACCGAGGCTTACCGCCCAAGGAAATAAGAATGCCACTTCCAAGTCGAAGATGATGAACAAGATCGCGACGAGATAGAAGCGCACATCAAACTTCATGCGAGCGTCATCAAATGCGTTAAAGCCGCACTCATAGGCCGAATTTTTTTCCGGATCCGGATTGCTCGGCGCCAGGATCGCGTTGCCGATGATAAACAAAAGCGACATCGCCAATCCGATTCCGAGGAACAGGATGACCGGCATATAATCTAATGCCAGGCGTTCAACTTCAGACATTTCGCGCACCTTCCCAGTGAGTGTGGCGGACAATTATTTGCGCCCGGATAAGACGGTTTTCCGAGCAGCGCAATACAGTCTCGGCGCTTTATCCTATCCTTTTTCAGCGGCATTTCTCCCCTCTCATGATGCGACTAGGCGTCACGTCGCTGAGAACGATTTGCAACTACAAAAATTGTAGCGGTTCAGCGACCGTAAGACACTTTGGTTGTTTTGCTTAAGGAGGATTTTTGGCTCATCGCACCTGACTCAAGGAGTGAAGATGAGCAAAAAATCCGAAAGTGCCGAGCAGCACATAAAATCGGTGAAGCGCCGCACACGGCGTAAGTATTCCGCTGAAGAGAAGATCCGCATTGTCCTGGAAGGCATGCGGGGCGAACATTCGATTGCCGAGCTGTGTCGCCGAGAAGGCATTGCCCTTCAAGCTCCTCCAAGGAGAGACCATGAAAACCATCAAAATGGTGCGGATGGAGGGACTTGAACCCCCACGCCTCGCGGCGCCAGAACCTAAATCTGGTGCGTCTACCAATTTCGCCACATCCGCATCAGTAGAACGGGGCATTTAGCGGGCGAATTCGACCACCTCAACCCCTCCTCATGCATTTCTCTGCAAAAGGTCATACAGACAGCGTGGACACAATAGCTCCCCTGCCCTATAGAGCGCCGTTTCAGATCACAAAACGCCAATCATGGCGCGGGTTTTAGCTCAATTTTGCCAACCCGACCCGCAATAAGGAATGACCAGTATGGAAAGCGTTGAGACCATTGATGGGTTGAGCCGCACTTATAAGGTAAGCGTCTCTAAAGCTGACCTGCAAAAGCGCTTTGATCAGCGAATCGAAGAAATTCGCCCGCAAATGAACCTGAAAGGCTTCCGCCCTGGTAAGGTACCTGCGTCCCACGTGAAGAAGATGTTCGGTAAGGACATCATGGGTGAAGTCGTCCAGGCGCTTGTCCAAGAAACCAGTCAAAAAACCATCGAGGATGCTGACGTGCGTCCAGCCGGTCAGCCGGAAATGAAGATGGAAAGCGACATGGAGAAAGTGCTCTCCGGCGACGAAGATCTCGCGTATGAGATGAATGTCGACGTCATGCCAGACTTTGAACCAGTCGACATCAAGAAGCTGTCCATCAAGCGCCCGGTCGCGGAGGTCAATGACGAAGAAGTCGACGCACGCCTGACGCAAATTGCTGAAGCAAACCCGAAATTTGATAAGCGCGCCAAAACAGCGAAAGCTCGCAAAGACGACGCGGTCGTTATCGACTTCCTCGGCAAGCTCGACGGCGAGCCATTCGAAGGCGGCGCTGCAAAAGAGCACACGCTCGTGCTTGGCTCTAACAGCTTTATCCCAGGTTTCGAAGATCAGTTGATCGGAGTCAAAGCCGGCGACGAGAAAGACGTGAACGTTACTTTCCCAGAAAACTATCAAGCGCCAAATCTTGCCGGACAAGATGCCGTGTTCGAAGTTAAAGTACACGAAGTTCGCGTCCCAAAGACCCCGGACGTTGATGACGAATTCGCGAAAGGTCTCGGCCTCGACGATCTCGCGAAACTGAAAGAACTCGTCACAGAGCAAATTCAGAATGAGTTTAGCGGTGCATCACGTTCTAAAGCGAAGCGCAGCTTGCTCGACGTTCTCGACGAGAAGCATGATTTCGAACTACCACCTAAAATGGTCGACCAAGAGTTCAATCAGATCTGGCAACAGCTGCAGGCTGAAATGGATGCAGGCCGCACCGCTGAAGCAGACAAAGACAAATCAGAAGACGATCTGAAAGAAGAGTACCGCACAATCGCGGCGCGCCGCGTTCGCCTCGGTCTTGTTCTTGCTGAAATTGGCCGCGTTGCCGATATCCAGATTTCTGAGCAGGAAGTCCAACAAGCTCTCATCAACGAAGCTCGTAACTTCCCAGGCCAAGAGCGTCAGGTCATCGAGTTCTTCCAAAAAGATCCAAACGCAATGGCGCAATTGCGCGCCCCAATCTATGAGGAAAAAGTTGTCGACCACATTCTTGAGGTCGCGAAAGTCAAAGACGAAACCGTCTCAAAAGAAGAACTTTTGAAAGAAGACGAAGAGTAAGTCTTTCCGGATAGATAATGCTAAAAAGCCCGCTCTGATGAGCGGGCTTTTTTTGTTGAATTTCAGCACTTTATGGCTCTCCCAGAACACCTGAACTGAAATCCAAACCGGCCCCAGACTCCCCCAAGTCCGGCGGCACGGGTATCGCCGCGACCACGAATGGGTTTTTCGGATGGACGATAATATCTACGCTCACAGCCTGCCCCGCCACGGTGGTACGCGCCGTGTAAGCCCCCGGGTCGATGCTCTCGAACCCATATTGACCGAAAGCGGCAGAGTGAACGCTAATCGACTCACCGCCATCTTTGGGAACGAGGGAAATCCATTGCCCCTCCAGACGTTCTTCCCCCGGATCGACCTCACCATTCGCATTGTCATCAACAAAAACGGTGCCGCGAACTTGCCCAGAGAGAATGAGCGGAATCTCAACATCGGAGCGCCGTCCTGCACCCACCGTCACGCGAGGTTGCGCTTCTTCAGGAACCAAATAGCCGAGCGGCAGACTTTTTCGGCTAACCGTCAACGCATACAATCCTTGCGGGATGTTTTGGATGGTGAAGTAACCCTCACCCGTCGTGTTCAGCCCCATTCTTGTTCCGATCACTTTGACGCGCACACCCGGAACTCCCGGCTCATTGTCCTGACGAATGCCATCCCGATTTCTATCCAGGAATACGCGCCCATTAAGTACACCGCGCCCCTCGTCCGGAATTCGGCTGACCCGCGGCGGGTTAAAGCGAACCATACCGCGAACACCAATCGAAAGATCGGATCGGCCTTGGAAGTCATCGGTGTAAATCGCGCTCAGCTCAGCATTCGGCGTCAACGCATAACGCGCCTCCACGGATCCAAGCATTCCAGTCGTCTGCGCCGTTTCGCTTTCAGACGCATAGCTTGAGAAAGAAGACAGGCGCGTCTGTACGTTCAACCGTGGACCAAGAGCAGCACCAGAATCCGCAACGACCGAAGCGCCCGCATTCACACGCGTTTGGTCTCCGTCCCAGTTCAAGCTCAGGTTTGGAACAACTTGAACGCTGGCGCCATTTTCAAAGCTGCGCTTGTACGGATTAACCTGCGCTGTCGCGACGAATTGTTGCGTTTCTTCACCATCTTGGTTGGTTGTGTATCCGTAAGACGCTGAAACCGTTCCATAATCAAAGCGTTGTACCGCACGCAGCCGAACTGAGTCAGTCTTTTGAGACGCACCAGATGTGTCATTGTTGCTGGTTTGCACGACCGCCGAGACGGACGGGCCACGTTCACCAACCTGCGCGTTCACCGCCGCGGAGAGTGTGGTTGCGGTTTTACTTTCGTCGCCGCCTTCATGACGCAGTGTTCCACGCCCGCTAACAGCCAACCGATGGAATGCGCCGATCTTTTCTTTCGCACGCCACGTCGCACCCACATTCAAGTTGGTGCGAGCGCCATTGCGCTGATCAAAAACACCCTCGAAGGATGTGCGATTGGCACCAGCAGCAAATTTTGCCCCTTCATATCCAGCTGAAGCCGACAATCCGAGTTGCTCGTTTATGGCATAGTTCAGCGACCCACGCGCCTGGATGTCCGCGCCGCTTTCATCCCCGCTAAACACGCCCAAGTCCCCAGCCACGTAGGCTGACTGCAGGCCTTTATCGCGGTTGTTGAAGTAGAACGACTTTT
Organism: Henriciella sp.; assembly: GCA_013213785.1. Lineage (GTDB taxonomy): Bacteria > Pseudomonadota > Alphaproteobacteria > Caulobacterales > Hyphomonadaceae > Henriciella. The sequence goes on from JABSPZ010000008.1 coordinate 148,041, forward strand.
GCCCATTCAGGACAGCAGACGACCGAGCACCATCTTCAGACACCGCAACAGAGACGCCGACATCTTGTGTTTGATCCTTTGAGATCAAGCGCCCACCAGCAACAAAACCGCCAAATTCCGGAACTGCGACCGTCTCGCTGTCCTCTTTGCTGCCCACCAACGGCGTTCCAGCTGCGAGCGCGAGAACAGATCCGCCTTCGCGCTGCTTGCGCCAGGCCACGCCGCGCATGCGATTTGCGCCAACGCCGCTGAGTTCTCTGAAACCAGACGCATAATCACCGACCGTTGCGGTCCAGCCATCCATAGACGCGACGTCCACAGACGCCCAACCAGGTTGTTCAGCAGCCAAATTGCCAAGACCGCCCGCAGTTTCAAACTGCGTGCGGAAATTGTATTTGCCCACATGACCAACCGTATCTACGCGCACCGGGCCACGATCACTTAATTGATAGGTGAGGTGCTCAAGCGTTAGCGGTGTGTTTTTGGCCTCTTCTGAAATATCCGCTCCGGGAAGCACGGCCGACGTCAATCGATTGTCCAACGTCACTTCAACGCGGTTTGTGCGAGGAACAAGCTTGATATGGGTCCCTGTTAGGCTCTCGACCGCGCCATGCGGGAGGACCAGCTCCTCTCGATCCGCAAGCTGGATGTTCGGCACCACACCACGCGGGGTCGTATTCACAGAAACGAGCCCCGTCGCCAACTCCAAACGGATCGTCGCCTGGTCCTGCTGACGGCGCACGATCACGACGCCGTTTTCTACGGAAAGTTCGTGCCCCAGTTCCTCGACGATCGGACGCAGAGGCACGAGCAACATAGGACCAATCGTGCGCGGCTCGTTCTCGAACGTGTCGACTGGAACGCCATTCACCCAAAGCTCGAGACCGAACTGCGGCAAGAGACGCTCATCCAGCGTCAGAACAACACGCCCCTGGTCATCCTCGGACGCATGCGTGCCTGACAGGATGGTTACAGCATTGAGGCCGATCCATGGGTCTGCGGTTTCGCGCGGTTCGAATGAAGGCAGCTTACCAAGCACCGTTTTGTTCGAGCGTACCTTACCATCGACCATATTGATCGACATCAGAACGCCGTCTTGGCGGCGATGATAGCCGAGCAGCGTATCGTGCAACTCTACTCGGCTGAGCAAGGGCTCCGCGATGTCCGTTAGGTTATACAAACGCTTACCAGCGTCGGTTTCACGGCTGCGAACCGAGGTAAGAGCGCCTTCGATTATAACATCCACATATTCGACACTCTCAGCCGCAACAGGCGCTTCTTCGAGCTCAATCGGCTCTAGGATCGCGATTGCTGGCTTGGATTGGAGATCGGTCTCTGAATGAGGTGCAGTCGCAACGGTTTGAGCCCCGGCGCTCAATAGAGCACCAGAGTAGGCTGCGAAAGCAGCGACCAGAAGACCAAACCGAATACGCATGACGCGTGTGGCTTAGTCCTGACAGGCCTGCTGGGTTTGGATCAGACGCGCGCAAAGCCCGCCTGCCGAACAATCGCGGTCTGTACGCGCTGGAAACGCCTGTGCACCGCCGCGCCCTGCAGACGTAACAACGATCTGTGCGGCGCCCTCGGAAAGATCGAGCACGAAATGCTGATCGAGCTGCGTATAACCACGTCCGATCGAGACCAATTCGATCGTTCTCGACGACCAAGAGCTGCCAGACTGTTGAGCGGGCTCCAAGGATTTCAGGCATGGGCCCGTCATCCACAGATCGCCTGTGTCTTCATCCAGCAAGAAGCCGCTAACATCGTCAGATAGTCCGACCCATACGTCGGATTGTTCAGGACCTGCATACGCAGTCCCGCTAAGAGCTCCCGCTATTGCGGTAAGCCCCATCATCGCCCATCTCATTTTTCACCACCATCGGTATTTTTTGTTATACTTGGCGAATACACGGTGATGGTTAATATTAGACTTAAGGCTTAGCCGCGCGGGCTCAAGCCAAGGAGGTCCGGGCAGGAATGCTAGGCCAGAATTCCGCGAACTGAGACAGAATATCGGCTTGCACAGCGCCGCAATACTGGCATTATATCTCAACAAAAGAACGCCAAAGGACCGTTTTTAAATGACTTTTTTGAAGCCTGGCCTCATTCTCGCTAGCTCTGTTTTAGTGATCTCCGCCTGCGGTGGTGGCGAACCAACCACCACCCCTACTGCACAAAATACTGTTGAAAAACTGGAGGTTACGGAGACTTCTTCAGGTGCCGCAGCCCCGGCAAGCGCTCCAGAAGAAGAAGGCGCTAACGCATTCGCTGCGCTTCCAGAGCCATACCAAACCGCGGACTATAATCGAGGCCGACGTACATTTAAGCTCTGCCAGTCTTGCCATACCCTGAACGAGGGTGGGCAAAACCTCGTTGGCCCCAACCTCTACGGTATATTTGGCCGTGAAATTGGCGCCGTTGAAGGCTTCACTTACTCAAAGGCGGTTCAAGAGTCTGATATCGTTTGGACACCTGAAATTTTGGCTGAATGGCTGGAGAGCCCCCGCAACTTCCTGCCCGGGAACAAAATGAGTTTTGCAGGTGTGCGCCGACCAGAAGATCGAACAGCTGTCATTGCCTATATCATGGCTGAAACCGGTTACAGCGCGGAGTAACCCAATCACGCACGTTAAAAGGTGCGCGCGATCGCAATAAAAACGCCTTCCTCCTGGAAGGCGTTTCCTATTTCTTGTCTGAGGCCAAGTGACAGGTCGAATTTTTCGGTCTGCCAAACAAGTTCGGTTTGTATTTTATCTGATTGCGCATCGGTCGCACCGCGCTCAATCCATATCTGCGTAATTGTCCAAAAAGAAGGGAACGCTTCGTACCCGTAAGCCGCCTCAAGCCTTTGGCGTTCGCAAGATCCATGGAAGCGCCCGGCGCCCTCTAGATATAAAAAGTAAGGATTGCGCTGCGGGCGACTAGACCATGATATGCCCATTCGTGCTTCAGCTCCGAGCCGATCACACCCGTTTCGACCTCCGATCGCCGATCCTTGTAAGAGCCCAGTTTCGCCCGAGATCTTTATTCGATCAGAATCATAAAAAAGGCGACGCGCCGTTGCCCGCCAACCTTGGCTGTCAAAGCCGGCGACGCCGGAATAGCGGACGGCTTCGCCTTTCAACGTCAGCGTCCATGTCTCGGACCAGCCATATTCTAAATAGACATCACCGCGATAGCCATGCAGGCCTTCGACGGCTTCTTTCACCAAAGCGGCACGGGTGTACAAAGCACCCTCTTCTTGAATCCAAGGCGCCGCCTCGACCATTGGCCAAGGCAGCACGCAGGAAAAGATAAGTAATTTCCCCCACATCCTGAATACTTATTTAGTATTCGGGATAATGTACACTTATCTACAGTTGAAAGCGGATTTGATCAGTCCAGAAACGCTCAAGACGTGAAACCGTCTTATTCAGCTGGCTGAGATCGTCCTGACGGACACTCGCTGTTGGCTCAAGCGCCGCAGACTGACGATCGAACAGATCGACCACGCGTTGGCGAACTTTATGGCCACGCTCAGTCAGTTTCAGGCGAACCGTGCGCTTGTCACGCTCTGAGCGCGACTGGACGAGATAACCACCTTCTTGAAGCTTCTTAACGTTGTAAGACAGGCTTGTTCCAGCGAAAGCACCGCGTGAGCGCAATGTAGAAGCTGGTGTTTCGTGTTCACCAATTTCATACAGGAGAAGCGCTTGAACACCTGTCAGGTGACGCTCGCCACCACGCTCTAGATCGTCTTTAACGACATCGTGGAGACGACGATGCGCCTGCTCCAGAAGCGAAAGAGATTTTACGAAAGATTCTGCGACGCTCACTGGCTCGCTCACGGCATCAGCCGCGTTATAAGAAATTGTCATTACCATCACCACTCAACTTTTGTTGTAGTTTGAGTAGATTTACAGCAGCGAACCTTATATTTCGTTAAACACATCTTGTTTTCGAGCCATCTTGGTTAACAAAACAGCCGAAAGTGTTACTTTTTACCCCAAATAGATACGTTTTTACTGATTCAGCCCCCTAAGGGCGTTCCTCGCGCGGCCCAAGCATCAACTTCTCCGTCCGCAACAGCTGCAACGGCTTTCCAGGCCCCATCGACGCGCTGAAGCACATAAGCGGCCTGCCAGGTAGCGATTTCTTGTCCGTCTCCGCGCAGCATCCGGTCCTGCACCGTCATACTGACCGCATCCGCGCTCATATTCAGAAGGTCGACCACGCGTCGTTCGACGCTCTCCACGGCTTGCGCCTTGTAGAAACCAAGCAGCAGCCCCGTATTCTTTGCGAAGTGCTCTGCTGACTTGAAGGTGAATGATCTTCCCGCTTGTGTGGTCAAGGCCGGGAAAGTCCAATGTGAAGCAATGGCCTCAGCATCATAGCTTTCAAATGCCGCCACATAAGACCGGCACCAGGCCTCCAGGTCTTCGCGTAGATCAGTCAAAGCTCAGCTCACTTTCACCTAAGGGTTCGAAGTAGCGGGCAACATCGGCCTCGGTTACGCCTTCCAATGAGTCTGGCGACCACTTTGGCGCATGATCCTTGTCGATGATCACCGACCTGACGCCCTCAATGAAGTCCGGCGACTGAACCTTGCGCCAACCAATACGATATTCCATCCGCATATTCTCTTCGAAGGTTTCGCATTTCCCGCCATCCCGAACCTGGCGAAGCGCGACTTTCACGGTTTCCGGAGACTTTGACCGAATGGTCTGAGCTTGTTTCAAAGCCCATTCCGACCCGTTGCTTTCCAGGGCAGTAACAATGTCCTCTGCACGATCATGCGCAAAACAGGTGTCGATCGTCTCCGTGTGCGCTTCAAACGCCCCGGCGGGAACCGCATGGGTCAGTCTCGAGAGTATCTCGCCAAGCATCTCCGCAGCGCCTCCAGAAAAGTCTGCTTCCGCGATCTGGGCTTTCAAGTTGGGGATCAATTCCGACGGCAAAAAGTGGGTGCCCACGCGCGCAGCTGCAACATCAGCCCCTTTCAAGCGCTCTCCGGTCAAGGCCAACCAAGTGCCCAGTTGTCCCTTTAGGCGCGGCAGGAACCACCCACCCCCAACATCTGGGAACAATCCAATCCCTGTCTCTGGCATCGCGAACAGGGTTCGCTCGGTCGCGATCCGGTGCGAACCATGTACAGAGAGCCCCACGCCGCCGCCCATGGTCACGCCATCCATCACAGCGAGGTAGGGTTTGGGGAACGCTTTGATCGCGGCGTTCATGCGATACTCTTCCGCGAAGAAGGCACGTGCCTCCTTGCCATCGCTCATGCCGCTTTCCCGAAGCATGGCAATATCGCCGCCGGCGCAGAACCCCCTGCTCCCTTCAGCATGATCAATCATGACCATGAAAACATTCGGATCGAGCGCCCAAACGCGCAGAGCCGCAAGGATGCTCTCGCACATATCCAAATTGAGCGCATGCAGCGCCTCAGGTCGGTTGAGGGTGATGTATCCGACACCCCCTTCGGATTTGGTAAGGACTGAATCTGTCATGCACTGGCGTTAGCGCGGAGCCGCTTGCCGGTCCAGACCTGGCTAATGCCCGCCGCCAAATATCCCAGTACGGACATTATAGTCGGCCGCAATCTCGTAGTCTGGATCGTCGGCGCTATCGACCATGAGCTGACCGGCTTTGCTGAGCAGGGTATGGCAGTCTTTAGACAGGTGGCGCAGTTTAAGCGTCTTACCCTGTGCCTCATATTTCGCGGCTAGGTCTTCAATCGCTTGGAGAGCAGACTGATCTACAACCCGAGAGCGCATGAAGTCGACAATAACAACGTCTGGATCTTCTGCGGGATTGAACAGCTCCGCAAACCCAGCTGTAGAACCAAAGAAGAGCGGTCCCTCAATCTCGTACACAGTGGCGCCCGGCGTGCGGATTGAATCGCGCTGGAGGATGTGAATGCGCTTCGCATTGTTCCAGGCATAGGCAAGCGCACTGACGATCACGCCAACCACAACGGCCACCGCCAGGTCCTGCCAAACGGTCACTGCGGTCACCAGAATGATCACGAATGCATCCGTCCAAGGGATCTTGGACATGATGCGGAGGCTGTTCCAAGCAAACGTCCCGATCACGACCATGAACATCACGCCGACCAGGGCAGCCAGCGGAATCATCTCGATCCATTTCGACCCCACCAAAATGAAGGCGAGAAGGAACAACGCCGCCGAAATCCCGGACAAGCGCGTGCGGCCGCCGGACTTCACGTTGATCATTGATTGTCCGATCATCGCACAGCCGCCCATACCGCCGAAGAAACCGGTCACGACGTTTGCAGTGCCCTGCGCAACGCATTCCTGCGAAGCTCCGCCCCGCTGGTTGGTGATCTCACCCACCAAGTTCAGCGTCAGCAAGCTCTCGATCAATCCAATAGCTGCGAGGATTACAGCATAAGGCAGAATGATCTCCAGCGTTTCGAGATTGAGCGGAACTGCCGGCATATGGAAAGCTGGCAAACCACCTTGGATGCTTGCCAGATCGCCAACGACCGGCGTATCGACCCCAAAGCCAATCACAATGGCCGCGACGACTGCAATGCCAGCGAGCGGCGCTGGGATGATCTTTGTCAGCTTCGGCAGCCCCCAAATGATCAGCATCGTAACACCTATCAGCGTCAGCATGATCGCCATCTCGCCGCCTGGCAGCCAGTCGCCATTCGGCAAGAAGCTGTGCCCATCGGGATGCGCGGTTCCTGGCACTTGGAATTGTCCGAGTTGAGCCAGGAAGATCACGATCGCCAGCCCGTTGACGAAGCCCAACATGACCGGGTGCGGCACCAGGCGGATGAACTTACCAAGTTTGAACACCCCTGCCCCGACTTGCAGGATCCCCATTAGGACCACTGTCGCAAACAGGTACTCAACGCCGTGCTGTGCGACGAGCGCAACCATGACAACAGCCAGCGCGCCCGTTGCGCCAGATATCATCCCCGGACGTCCACCCATGACGGCTGTGATCAAGCCTACAAGGAATGCCGCATAGAGCCCAACAAGAGGCTCAACGCCCGCCACGAAAGCAAACGCCACCGCTTCTGGTACCAAAGCCAGCGCGACAGTGAGCCCTGCCAGGGTTTCAGTCTTGATCCGGCCTGGTGTGAAGGTTGCGCGTTGGTTTTGCGCCCAATTGGTCAAGTTGATGCGATCTGCGTAAGCAGAAAAAGTTGAACGGGCCATGCGCGTTTCTCTAATTCAGGGAAGTTGAGCGGCTGCCTAAGCGAATTCCACGCCAGCGGCCACCCTTAACTGACAGCCACGCGCAAATACAAAGATTTCAACGTCCAAGTGATGGACAATCAGCCGTGCCTGCTACAGCTTAGCGCTAGCAAGACAAGGAGGAGCAGATGAAAGCTCTGTTTGATATTTCAGGAAAAACCGCAATCGTGACCGGCGGCTCAAGCGGGATTGGCGCGATGATCGCGCGTGGGTTCGTTGAAAATGGTGTGAAAACCTACATTTCGGCCCGCAAAGAAGGTCCGCTTATGGCGACCGCTAAAGAGCTTTCAGAATACGGGACTTGTATTCCGATCCAAGCAGATCTCTCCACCGTCGAAGGCATTGAGAACTTCGTAAGCCAAGTTTCCGAGCGAGAAGATCATATCGATATCCTCATCAACAATGCAGGTGCCAATTGGGTGGTTCCGATCGACGATTTTCCAGAGAATGGCTGGGATAAAGTGATGACGATCAACATCAAGTCGATGTTCTTCATGACCCAGAAATGCCTACCTTTGCTTCGTAAGAACGGGACACAGGAAGATCCTGCGCGTATCGTCAACATCGCGTCGATCCATGGTTTCGATAATCCAGGTATGCCAGCCTATGCCTACTCTGCGAGTAAGTCTGGCGTCATCCACCTGACCAAGCACCTGGCCACCGATCTCGCCAAAGACAAGATCAACGTGAACGCCATCGCACCTGGCTTCTTCCCGAGCAATATGACCAAAGCGGCCGTCGACAATGACGAGATTTATAAGATGGCCGTCGCGCAGATCCCTCGCGGTCGCGCAGGAGAGCCAGAAGACATCGCGGGCACGGCCATATTCCTGACGTCTCGCGCCGGAGCATGGGTCGATGGGCATACGATCGTCTTAGATGGTGGCGCTATCGCTTAAGAGCGATAAGACCCTGATAATATGGTAAATTACGGAACCTTTAGCAGGATTTCTGTTTGTTAATTTGAGCACGTCTGAGGTTCGGCCTAAGGCGCGGGGGCTGCGTTACAATCTATTGCAAAAGGCAATCTGTAATGCAGCCTAACAAACTTATTTTATCAACAGCGCTGACGCTGTCTTGTTTCCTCCCATTCGCTCAAGCGGACGATTGGTACGCAGAAACCTTCGTTGCTGGCATCTACGTTGACGGCGAAGATTATGTCGTTGGTCCAGATGAAAACTCTTTGTCGAGTGTTGGTCTCAGAGGCGGTTACAAGCTTTCAAAGAACTTCAGTTTGGAAGTGGAGGCACAAACAGGTCTGGACGGCGACACCAACTACTCCTTGGGACTTGGCGAGATAAACCTCGACGCATCCTACGGATTGTTTGGAACGTACTCTGCACCAGTTAGCGATAAACTATCTCTTCATGGTCGTGTCGGAGTGGTACGAAACGAGTATTTGATAGAGTCCAATCTTGGCGGATCAAAAGTAACCACCTCTGACAGTTTCGCCTTTGGGGTTGGAACCACGTTTGACTTGACTGACACGCTTTACTTGCGCGGTGACCTTACTCAATTCAATTCTTACTCAGCCGACTCGAGCTCACTCTCAGTTGGTGCTGGGTTCCGCTTCTAAGCCTCGAGGGGACAGCCCTCAATCGTGATCCGATGCATGATCCGGCGCTGGCCTTGATAGTCATTCAAGGCCCAGTGCCAGGTCGAGCGGTTGTCCCACATCGCAATTGAACCCGGCTCCCATTTGAACCTGTGATGGAAGTCATGGCCCGTGAAGACGTGCGTATAGAGATCAGACAGCAATTCATCGCTTTCGGCTTTGTCCAGCCCGACAACTTCGCGAGTGAAGGCCGGATTCACATAGAGCGCTTTCTTCCCCGATAAGGGATGCGTGATAACGATCGGGTGTTCTGGGTCGGTTAGCTTTTCCGCCGCATCAGAGTTCCCAATCCGGTTGGTTCCATCATCATGCGAGCCTGCGTCGGAGGTATTGTAATAGCTGTCTGGCCCCTCGCCGAATATGTGTTTGCCCGAATGCAACGCGTTCAAGCCATCGACCTTTTCCTTCAGCTCATCCGGCAGCGTTTCATAGGCCTTGTACATGGAGGCAAACATCGTATCGCCGCCACTTTCCGGGAGCTCACGCGCAACCAAGACTGACCCGAGCGCAGGTTCGTGGTCATATGAGTGATCTGTATGCCAGCCACCGCCAATATTGTCTTTCTGGTCTGGCTCTTTGGCGACCAACGCGATTTGTGGATACTCAGGGTGCGCTGCGAAGAAGCGGTTGATGTTGATATCACCAAACCGTTCTGCGAACGTGATATGGTCATCTTCGCTTGTGTCTTGGCTACGGAAGAAGATGACGCCATGTTCCGCGAACGCTTCTTGGATCGATTGAAACTCAGCGTCGCTCAAGCTCTTAATATCGACGTCGGTAATCTCTGCGCCTAATCCATCAACGGACGTAATTTGCATCTTCTCATTCCTCCATGGGCTCCATCTATGGAAGCCTCTCCCCAAACCATAAGAACTTTCCCTAGCGGCGATCAAGTCTTGCAGTCCTGCTTTCGAGCGGATCTGAAACAGGCTAGAACGTGTCCATGTCCTCTAACGCAACGCATATAGTTCTGATCAGCGGCCCAGTTGGGGTTGGCAAAACGACTGTTGCTCAGGAGTTGAGCGGCCTACTCGTCGCGCAATCGATCCCCCACACATTCGTGGATCTTGATGCTCTCACGCACACCTATCCCAGACCCGATCATGACCCTTTCGGGCAAGAATTGGCATTGAGGAATTTGAAGGCGGTATGGAGCAATGCGCAAGACAGCCGCCCACGATTACTCCTCGTCGCCCGTGTCATTGAGAGCGAAGCCAGCGCGCAAAAGATTGCTGAGGCTGTAGAGGGCACTGGGTGCACGCTCGTTCAGCTTATGGCACAAGACGAAACCCTTCTAGAACGGGTGCGCAAGCGCGAAACCGGTGCGGGAAGAGACTGGCATGAAGCCCGCGCCATCGAGCTGTCTCGCAGCCTGTCAAAGACCGAAATCGCGGATCTTATCTTTCAAACGGATGGCGTCAGTCCAACTGAGATCGCGACCCAGCTTCTGCAAAAGCTAGATCTATTTCAATAGAATGAGCGCGACCGACTTTAGTCTTTCAACATATCTCGGCTAACGATCACGCGCATAATCTCATTGGTGCCTTCGAGTATCTGATGCACGCGAAGGTCTCGCACTATTTGCTCGACGCCATATTCCGCCAGATACCCATAACCGCCATGAATCTGCAGCGCTTCATTGGCGACTTTGAAACCCGTATCGGTCACAAACCGCTTTGCCATCGCGCACCAGCGCGTCGCGTCGGGTGCCTTCGCATCGAGTTTTGAAGCCGCTTCGTAAAGCATCACGCGCGCGGCCTGCAGCTCTGTTTCCATATCGGCAAGCTTAAACTGAATGGCTTGGAAGTCGGCGATGGCTTGGCCGAATTGCTTGCGCTCTTTCGCATAAGACACGGCCTTATCAAGCGCACGCTGAGCGCCGCCTAAGGAACAGGCCGCAATGTTGAGACGACCGCCGTCTAGACCCGCCATAGCAAACTTGAACCCATGCCCCTCTTCGCCAATTCGGTTGGCTGCTGGGATACGAACATCGTCGAGCATAACCTGGCGGGTCGGTTGCGAATTCCAGCCCATTTTCTTTTCATTGTTTCCGAAGCTCAGACCTGGGGTTCCAAGCGGAATGATAAATGCCGACACGCCGCGCGCACCCGCATCAGAAGTTTTCGCCATAAGGACGTAAACATCGCTTGTCCCGGCGCCTGAGATAAATTGCTTCGATCCGTTGAGGACATAATCGTCCCCATCGCGCACAGCCGTTGTTTTCATTGCCGCCGCATCGGAGCCAGATCCAGGCTCAGTCAGGCAATAAGACGCGACCAGCTCCATGCTCGTCAATTTCGGCAACCACATCTTGCGTTGATCGTCCGAGCCGAACTTATCAATCATCCAACTCGCCATATTGTGGATTGAGATGAAAGCCGCCGTGGAAACATCGCCATATGATAGCTGCTCAAAGATCAGCGCTGCATCGAGACGACCCAGCGATGATCCCCCCACATCTTCGCCGACATAAATTCCCGCAAAACCCAGCTCCGCAGTGTCTTTGATCACATCGATGGGGAAATGTTTTTTCTCGTCCCACTCGGCTGTGTTGGGCGCAAGGCGATCCGCGGCAAATCGCTTTGCCATATCCTGAATCATAACCTGTTCTTCTGTCAGGCGAGTGGTCATAGCAATTAGCCCTCTTTATGCTTATTAGGCGGCACAGATGCCATAGGGGATTCGTTCGTCAATGTCTGACCTTCCGGAAGGATATTCTATCACAGCTGCAGAGCTGGATGATATTCCTGCGCTTATCGCCGTAGATAAGGCAGCGTCTTCTATGTTCGCCGCAACAGGTTTGCTGAGCGAGGACGCGTTGGACGATCATGTCCCGGCGGAGGTCTTTGAACAGGAGATCCCGCTATTCAATGTCTTCGTCGCCCGCAACCAACATGGCTGGGCCGTAGGGTTCGCACTCATCCGCATCCGTGGAAATGGCCTCTACCTGGACCAAGTCAGCGTACATCCTGATCACGGTCAAAAGGGCATTGGACGCGCGCTCGTCATCCGTATTTTGACTGAGGCCGAGCTCAGGAAGCTTCCTCATGTCAGTCTTTCGACCTTCCGCGATGTTCCGTGGAATGGGCCGTTCTATGCGTCTTTGGGGTTTAAAGAGCTGCCAAATGAAAAGCTCGAACCCTATATGCGAGAGATTGAAGATGCGCAGAGACCGTTTATGGACGTGACAAAGCGCTGCTTCATGCGCCGAAAAGTACGCCGCGCCCTATTTCGCTTTGGCGCACCAAAGCCGGAGACAGAATGAGCATTCCGTTCAACCAATCCTTTCCCGCAACCCGTCTGCGCCGTTTGCGCCAGTCTGGCTGGATCCGAAGCCTCACCGCGGAAAACACGCTGACGCCGGCGGATCTCATCTGGTCTATGGTTGTGCATGATGGCGACGAAGCCAAGGTCCCGGTCGCTGCCATGCCCGGTCTGAACCGGTTGAATGTCGCTGAAGCGGCAAAAGCGGCGAAACGCGCGAGCGATCTCGGCATTCCGGCAATCGCGATCTTTCCTCATATCAACCCTGCTCACAAAGATGAAGAAGGCAGCGAGAGCCTAAAACCCGATGGCCTTATCCCAACGGTTATAAAGGCGATGAAAGATGCAGCCCCCGACGTTGGCGTGATTTGCGATGTGGCACTGGACCCGTTTACCACGCACGGTCATGACGGTTTGATCGACGAAAGCGGCTACGTGCTGAACGACGAGACCAGCGCCGTCCTCGTCGAGCAAGCGTTGGTTCAAGCCGAAGCCGGGGCCGATGTCGTCGCCCCTTCAGATATGATGGATGGCCGCATTGGTGCGATCCGCGCTGCTCTCGAGGAAAGCGGCTATTCAAACACGCTGATCCTCTCTTACGCCGCTAAATATGCGAGTGGGTTCTATGGTCCTTACCGAGAAGCCATCGGCTCTGCGACGGCCTTGATCGGCGACAAGAAGACGTATCAGCAGAACCCAGCGAACACAGATGAAGCTTTGCGCGAAGTTGCGATGGACATCGAAGAAGGCGCCGACATGGTCATGGTGAAACCGGGCCTTCCTTATCTCGATATCGTTCGCCGCGTCTCTGAGACATTCCAAATCCCAACCTTCGCATTTCAGGTCTCCGGCGAGTACGCGATGATCCAAGCCGCAGCGCAAAATGGCTGGATCGATGGTGATCGGGTGATGATGGAAACCTTGCTCAGCTTCAAACGCGCTGGCGCCAGCGGGATCATAACGTATTTCGCTGAGGCAGCCGCGGAAATGCTGAACGCCTAACCCCGGTTAATGTCTTTTCGGGGCGCAGCGCGGCGCTTCTTTATCTCGGCCCGTATATTTGCTTCTTGTTACAGGCATAGGCGAGCGTTTCGCCTTCGTCATAAGTGACCTGATAGAATATATTGCATTGCGCTTTGCCGCGCAGGATTGATTTGATTGTGCCACATCCCAGTTTGACGGGGTCGATCGTTTTGTGGGCCGGTGAAATCCTAATACTTGAGAAGTTCTTCTTTTTCTCAAGGTTCATCGTCTTACTCGCGGTGTCAGAAATCGCGAGTCGGTTACCTGTTTTGGAGCCATTCTCTTTTCTGGCTGTGACAACGATCGTTTGAGCCAAGCTTTGTTGCCACCCCTCTGGGGTTTTACCGCTGCCAGTGCCTTTGCCCGTATGGTTTTTGAACTTGATGTTACACTTACCGCCATCCCAGCAGGGTAAGTCGGTAAGATCACAGACTTCAGCAGACGCGGGTACGCCGCCTGCTGTCAGTGCCAATGCCAGGAGTGCGGCTTTGAGCATTCGCATTTTGAGACCCTTTCTAGATCGCTTTCTTTGCGTCACAGTCTAGGCGCTGGAATCCAAAATACGGCTGTCAGATCCGACAGGGTGTTCATCATAACGCGGTTCAATGTTAAGCAGACTTCAAAGATGAGGTGAGCATGTCCAAACCAGAAAACGTCATCGCAAAAAAACTGGTCAACGCATTGATGAAGGACGCCGAAGTCGGCGATCGCGCGCAGCGCCTGCTCGGCGCTGGTGGCCGCTTTGGGACCAATGCTGCGAAGAAACTGATGGGCGGCCTTTGGGTTGGCGGAACGGCCTACCTGACCAAAGACGCTGTCGAGTTTCATCCAAACGGCATCAATCGCATGCTGCACAAGGATCCCGACTCGATGAGCGTCATTCTCCCTCTTCGCAGCATCACCTCTGTCGAAACGCGCTTTGGGATCGGAACACAGATTATCGACGTCAAAACTGCGATCGGGACGCTCTCGATACGCTGCTATGGCGCGCAAGGCTTTGCGAAGAAGATCGAAGCGGCTCGCGGCGTTTAAGCGGATCCAGGGATCTGGTGAACGGCACGCTGTCTCCACAGCTCAACGTCTGCATGCGATTCAACCGGCAGCGTAATTTCGGTCGCAACAAGCCGATCGAACCGCACTGTATGATCCAATAGCGCACGGATCTCGTCTTGCAGGGCGGCGCGGTCAATCGGCGCGCCATAACACAAACTGATATGGGGATCGAAATCACGGCTGCTTCGAAATCCGGGACAAGATTCTAGGGCTGATCGTGCTCGCAAAAGCTGCTCCGTAGGCTCAAACCGAACAAACAGAGACATGGTAAAACTTGGCGAATGGGCGACCTCGCTGGCGCGTAACTCTAGTCCGCGCAGAAGCCTTACCACCTCCGTTAAATCAGGCTCTTTCCCGGCAATAGAACCAAACGATAGGTGCGGATGAAACCGCGGTGCCCCCTGCTGATCGGCAAGCTTGTCGACGACACTATGAAATTGTGCGGTATGCTCTGGCGCAGGGACCAGCCAGTAAGCGATGATCTGTTCGCGCTTACTCATCCCAAGTTTGATATTTCTTGCGCATATCCGCCAGCCCATCGAGGACGATCTCCTCGAGCACGTCCATATCAATATCGTCGAGCTTGTTCACATAGAGGCAGGACTTCCCGATTTTATGTTTTCCTAGCCGCCCGAGCATCTCTTGCATTTCTTCAGCGCGGTATCCCGGCATGATGTAAAAGACGAGATTGCCTTTGCGCGGACTGAAGCCGGTCAAAAGACTCTCACCCTCACGTCCGCTGTCATACTTATAATGATAGCGCCCATACCCGATAATGCTCGGTCCCCACATTTGCGCTTTCAGGCCAGTCACTCGCGCAAAGAAGTCGAGCAAGACTTCCGCATCCGCGCGTCGCTTGGGGTGCTCCACCGCCGCGACAAAGTCTTTCGGCTCGATTTTCGTGACCTGTGTCTTGTTTTCAGCCTTCGCCATATCATCCTCCCAGAGGAAAGCTTAGCCGATTGAGACGGCGGCGCCCAGATCAAGAACAAGAATGAGCGCAATCGCAATCAGAAGCAGCAATACCGATAGCGCCATATTCACGGCAACAGCCCTGTCCGCGCCCTTCTTTTCCAACCAGGTGCGAGGACGTATGCCTCTCAACCGAAACACAACCAGCGCCGACAAGACTAAGCTCGCCACATTGAGTGAGAGCAAGAGACCAGCACGCGACGCCAGTGCGAACTCCCCCGTCCCGAGGAACAACCCAACGGCTGCGCCCGGCGGCAAGAGCGCTGCTGCGACCATCACGCCAACAAGCGTCGCATTTGCACCGCGCGTGAGCGATAGAGCTGCGGCCGCCCCGGCAGCAATCGCGAGCACCATTCCATCCAATCGAACCTCAGCGCGAGACATCAGCTCGCGGCTCGAAAAGTCGACGGGGATCATAAACGAGATCAAAACCGCGCAACCAAGTGCCAGGGCAACCCCGACCCCCAACGTCTTCGCTGCGCCGAATAAGAGTTTCCGGTCCCCCAGAGCCGCTCCGAGAGAGAATCCGAGAATGGGCCCCAGCAGCGGTGCAATCACCATAGCTCCGATCACGCCTGCGACGCTGTTCGAGTGCAAGCCAATGGCCGCTACGATGGTGGAGAGGACAACGAAAATCAGAAAGTCCCGGTCAAGCTTCGCATCCGCCTGGACGTCCTGATAAATCTCTTCCCTGAGGGCCATTTTCCGCTGGCTCGCGCGTTTGGTCTTGAGGTCCTTATCCTCAGGGATCGCCGGCGCGGTGGCTTCGATTGGCACAAGCGAAATACGCCACTCTTTTTCGTCTTTCAGACAATCTTGTAGATTATCGACCAGAGTTTGGCGCGTTCCATCTCGCAGGAACACCGACACCAAGCGGCGATCCTGTCGTTCAAGCGGCACGACGATATAGTCGATCGGGTCAGCAGCGCGGATCGCTTTCAGCGCGGTCTCATACGCTGCACCCTCGCGGATGTGTAAGTCGAGGCGCCGCATCTAGCTTGGCTTACGTCCCATACGAGCGAGCAAACTACTCGTATCCCAACGCTGGCCACCCATTGCTTGGATATCAGCATAATGTTGATCCACCATCGCTGTGACGGGAAGGCTCGCGCCATTTTCGCGCGCCGTATCGAGCGCGATGCGGAGATCCTTACGCATCCAATCAACAGCGAAGCCGTGCTCATAGTGCCCGTCTCGCATCGTTTCCCATCGGTTTTCCATCTGCCAGCTTTGGGCGGCGCCGCCACTGATCGCCTCAATAACCTTTGCGACATCGAGGCCCGCTTCATCCGCAAAGTGCATGCCTTCGGCGAGGCCTTGTACGATACCCGCAATACAAATCTGATTGACCGATTTCGCGAGCTGGCCAGCCCCGCTGTCTCCAATCAAAGTCATACGCTTGCCATAGGCCTGCATAATCGGTTCAGCCTTCGTAAACGCCGCCGCGTCGCCGCCGCACATGATCGTCAGCTGGCCGTTCTCTGCGCCCGCTTGGCCGCCGGAAATCGGCGCATCCACGAAGGCAGCCCCCTTCTCATCAGACCGCGCATAGAGTGATCTTGCGAGGCCCGCACTGGCCGTCGTGTGATCAACAATCACCGCCCCAGTCGCGATGCTCGCCTCAAACGCATCGAAAACCGCCAGCACATCTGGATCAT
The DNA here is from genome assembly GCA_013213785.1 of Henriciella sp. Lineage (GTDB taxonomy): Bacteria > Pseudomonadota > Alphaproteobacteria > Caulobacterales > Hyphomonadaceae > Henriciella. The sequence continues at coordinate 164,837 of JABSPZ010000008.1, forward strand.
CACCGAGACAAAGTAGGATATACTCAGCGCCGGACGCTGCCTCAGCCGGCGTTTCCGCGGCTTGGCCATCATATTCTTTCGCCCACGCTTCAGATTTCGTCCCTGTCCGGTTCCAGACCGTTACCTCGTGTCCAGCCTTCACCAAGTGTCCTGCCATGGGATACCCCATGACGCCCAATCCCAGAAATGCCACGCGCGCCATTCGCACTCTCCTAAACTCGCAGCCGGGTTGATCGGATAAATTTCATTTAAATCGAACAACCGTTTCAAAACCGATATTCACCCTGATGCACTATTGAACGTCACCAGACCAGAAGGGTCTTTAGGGAAAAATATGGCTGTTGCTTATTCATCCCGGCGCACTCGGGGCAGAAGGCCCGCTGCGTCCGCCCGCAAGATGGGCACTTGGAAGCTCGCCTATGCGGACTTCCTAACGGCTTTGTGCGCTTTCTTTCTCATCATGTGGATCATTCACGGTATCTCTGCCGGAGAACGAGAAAACTTAGCACAACAGTTTGGGTCCGAGAAAACAGCGGAGGCAGCCATCACCACTGCTGACACCGCCGTTTCCTCGACCCTCGCGAATAATCTTCGAAATGATCCAGCGCTAGCGTCCTTTGGGGCATCGGTGCGGATTACAGAAGAGCCCAACATTATTCGCATAGATTTGTCTGACATGGCCGAACGACCGCTGTTTGAAACGGGTGACGGGCGCCTCAACCCCACCGGTGAGCGGCTTGTTCGATTGGCTGGGGCGGCGATTTCTATGATTGATTTGCCAATCATGATCGAAGGACACACAGATGCTCACCCAAGTTTGACCGAAGGGTATTCAAACTGGGAACTCTCTGCAGATCGCGCCAATTCCGCCCGCCGCCTGCTCATGGAAGCCGGGGTCGAAGAAGCACGCATTACGGGGGTTGCTGGCCTCGCGCATACGCAACCACTCCTACAGGATGCACCAGAAGACGCTGCCAACCGCCGCATATCAATAGTGCTGGTCATTCGCGACGAGACAGCCTAACTAAAAGGCGTCCGACGAGAATCATCCGGGAGGCGGAATGACCGCAGACTTATTGGCTCACTGGCCCATGTGGGCGAGCCTAGCGGCCGTTGGGGTTACAATTATATTCTACATGCTCGATCGCTGGTCGATGGAGCTGGTCTCAATCAGCGTGATTGCGGCGCTGCTTCTGCTTTTCAGCCTGCCTGGCGCTACGGCCTTTGATGGCTCGGAAGTCACCGTCGCGGTCTTGCTCTCTGGGTTTGCTAACCCTGCTTTGATTACAATCATGGCACTGCTCGTTGTGGGTCAGGGCTTGTTCCAGACGGGCGCGCTAGAAGGTCCGACCAAAGCGCTCGTACGATCTTATGATCGGCGCCCCGCCTTGACGCTGCTTGGGGCATTCCTCGCCGTCTTCTTTACGAGCGCGTTCACGAACAACACGCCCGTCGTCATCATGTTCTTGCCGATCATGTCCGCAATCGCCGCTCGTATGGGGGCGTCGACCTCCAGATTGATGATGCCGCTGAGCTTTGTTTCGATCTTTGCAGGTATGACGACCCTAATCGGGACTTCTACAAACTTGCTCGCCGCCGATGCCTACGAGCGTTTGACTACGGAACAACTTGGCTTTTTCGACCAGTCTGCATTCGGGCTGATGCTGGCAGGTGTTGGAATGGTGTACCTGCTGATCGCCTCGCGGGTACTCCTGCCCAATCGCGAAGACTTCACCGAAACGATGATGAAGTCCGGCAAGCAGTTTGTCGCGCAGTTTGAAGTTACGCCTGGACACTTTTTGGACGGCAAAGAAGCGATCGCAGGCATGTTCCCGGACCTCAAAGATATGACCGTGCGGATGATTCAGCGCGGGGAACGCGCCCTGCTTCCGCCTTATGATGAAGTTCGCTTATTACCCGGCGATCTGGTCATCGTGGCCGCAACGCGCCAGGCGCTGACAGACCTCTTGTCCGACAAACCGGCAATGCTTGAAGATATTTGGCAGTCGGGCGTGCCGGAGACGGACGATTCCGGCGAGAGCCAACTCGGTTTGGTCGAAGCTGTCATCGCACCGGGATCGCGTATGGCCGGCCGAACTGTCGAGATGCTGGGTTTCCGCCGCCTCACGCGCGCAGTAACACTCGGCATTCAGCGCCGTAGCCGGATGATCCGAACCAAACTCGGCGAGATCCGGCTTGAAGCCGGTGATACGCTGCTCCTGTGTGGTCCAATCAGCGCGTTCCGCGACTTGCGCACCAGCCGCGATCTGATTTTGCTGGAGTGGTCTCAAAGCGAATTTCCAACGACGACGCGTGCCCAGGTCGCTCGCTTGATTACGATTGGAATGGTTGTCGCGGCCGCGACCGGCGTCGCGTCGATTACGCTGGCCTCGATTGTCGCCGCCACACTGATGATCCTGCTGCAATGCCTAAACCACCGGCAAGCTGCACGCTCTTTGGATCTTAGGATTTACCTGGTTATCGCGGCTGCTCTGGCGATGGGCGCAGCACTGGAAAGCACGGGAGCCGCCGAGATGCTGGCGCAAGTTGTAGTCCTGCTCGCATCACCATTCGGAACGTTAGCCGTGTTGTCAGCGATCTTCTTCACGGTTGCGATTCTGACGAACATTTTGAGCAATGCGGCCACCGCTGTTTTGTTCACCCCGATCGCGATCTCTGCCGCAGAACAAACTGGATCTGACCCGCTTCCGTTCCTGTTGGCTGTTATCTACGCAGCGAACTGTGCCTTCGCGACACCTATTGCGTACCAAACAAATATGCTGGTTATGGGACCTGGACACTATAAGTTTGGAGACTTTTTGAGGTTTGGTGGGCCGCTCGTGATTTTGATGTGGGCAGCCTTCACGATTATCGCCCCTTGGCGCTTTGGCCTTTAGATGCGTAAAATACCGCTATGAAGCTAGATGAGTCGATCTTCCTACTTCCGGGTATCCGGCATGGTTTACGTTTCTACGTAACCGGCGCGAGCCCGTGCCCGTATTTGCCAGGTCAAATCGAGCGAAAAGGATTCACGCATCTCACTCAGGACAATCCAGACGCTTTGCACGATCAACTTAGTCGCGCAGGCTTCCGGAGAAGTCAGGGCGTCGCTTATCGTCCCGCCTGTCCGACCTGCAATGCATGCCGCTCTGTGCGAGTAGATGTCCCCAACTTTGTCCCGAGCCGGAACCAACGCCGCGTGATCCGGACGAATGCTGATTTGGTCAGAAGACCCGTAGAGGCAAAAGCTAACAGAGAATATTTCCGTTTGCTTAAGACCTATCTGCGAAGCCGTCACGACGGGGGCGGTATGTCAGACATGGGGTATCGCGAGTTCTGTGCGATGGTGAATGATAGTCCGGTTCAGACGCTGATGTTCGAATATCGCATCGGCGACGCAGAGGATGCTCCTCTCGTAGCGGTGTCATTGACCGACGTCCTTCGCGACGGATTCTCCATGGTTTACACGTTCTTTGATCCAAGCCTGCGCCGCAGGAGCCTCGGGTCGTATATGATCTTGGATCATATTAAGCACGCAAGTGAGCTTGGCTTGCCGCATCTCTATTTGGGATACTGGATCAAAAATAGTGAGAAAATGGATTACAAGCGGCGCTTCCAGCCGCTTGAGGTGCTTGATGGCGGACGCTGGCGCCCTTTGGAAAATGAACAATAAATCAACGGGAGAAACCGGATGATCGACCGCCGAAAACTCTTAGGTGCGGCCACGCTTGGCGCTGCAGGACTCGCAACCACGGCTTGTAGCCAATCAACAAGTGAGGGTGATGGCGTAGCAGCTCCAGCTGTCCGTCGCCAAAAGAAGCGCCTCACAATGACAACCACTTGGCCAAAAGACCTGCCTGGCCTTGGCGCAGCAGCGCAACGTGTTGCAGACCGCATCAACGAGCTGTCCGACGGGCAGATGGAAGTAAACGTCTATGCCTCAGGCGAATTGGTTCCGGCATTTGAAGCCTTTGACGCAGTCGCATCAGGCAATGCTGATATGTATCACGGCGCTGACTATTATTGGCAGTCCAAGTCCAAGGCCTACAACTTCTTCACCGCCGTACCGATGGGGATGACGGCTGCAGAAATCATGGGTTGGATCGATTTTGGCGGTGGGCAAGCACTCTGGGAAGAATTGTCTGGCCAATACGGTGTCATTGCATTCCAAGGCGCGAATACCGGCCACCAGATGGGCGGCTGGTTCCGCAAAGAAATCAACAGCCTAGACGATCTACGCGGCCTTAAAATGCGGATCCCTGGCCTTGGCGGCGATGTTATCCGTGCACTCGGCGGCGCGGCTGAAGCCCTTCCCGGCAATGAGATTTATCAAGCGCTTCAAACCGGTCGAATTGATGCGACCGAGTGGGTTGGTCCTTGGAATGACTATTTCCTCGGCTTCCATCGCGAGGCCAAGTACCATTACGGCCCAGGCTTTCATGAGCCAGGCAGTGCGCTCGCAGTTGGGATCAATCGCAAAAAGTGGGACAGCTTTACCCCAACAGAGCAAGCGATCATTCGCAGCGCCTGTAATGAAGTAAATCATCTTTCGGTTGGAGAGTTCACCTACCAGAACGGAGTTTACCTCGAAAAGCTCGTAAACGAAGAAAATATTGAGTTGAGACGCTTCCCTGACGAAGTGATGGCGCGGATGAAAGAAGCCTCAGCCGACGTCCGAAGTGACGCCGGATCTGGCGGAGATCTAGAGCGTCGTATTTATGAAAGCTTCGAAGACGCACTCAAGAAAATGCGCGGATGGGCGAGCATTTCTGACGGGCCTTATTTGGCGTCACGCGAGCTCTAATCCAAAAGACTCCACGAAGGGGCATAATGGGCGGAATACATGGAGAGTTTTGTTACCATCGCTGGGACGGGATTGCGGTATGCAGGCTATGCCCTGCTACCCTTGCTGATCCTCCCCATCCTATTGCTTATTTTACCAAAGCCATTGGCTGGACCAGCCCGACTTCTCCGCAGCGTCATTGATCGAATAAGCGGCGCGGCAATGGGCATTGCGGTCACGGCCGCCTTCCTCATTATTCTGATACAACTCGCTGCTGTGCTGTTGCGATATGTGTTCGGGCTCAGCTTCAGCTGGTTGAATGACAGCGTCATCTTCTCATTCGCGATGATTTTCATGCTCGGCGCCGCCGCAACTTTACGCGATGATGGGCATGTCCGCGTGGATATTTTGCGCCCTCGCTTCAGCCCAAAAACAAATGCAGGCATCGAGATGTTTGGGTCGCTGGCCTTCATCGTCCCAATCGGAATTCTGATCCTTTATTCTGCTTCAGGCCTGATCGCGCGCACATGGACGGACCTAGAGCCGTTCAATGAGAGCGACGGACTGCCAATCCAATATCTCTTTAAGACCCTCGTCCCGGTCTTCGCGGTTCTGATGATCTCCCAGGCGCTGAGCCAAGCGCTGAAATCGGCAATGATCATTCGTGGTTTGGAAACCGACTCCGAAGACGAGCCAACTACGGGGGGAGCGGTGTAATGGAACTCGAACTCCTCCTGGCTCTGGGTATGTTCTTAACCGCCATTCTGGCTCTATTGGCCGGATACCCCGTGGCACTCACGCTTGGCGGCGTGGCGCTCATCTTTGGGCTCATCGGCGTTGAGCTTGGCCTTATTCCCTTGCCGATATTGCGGAACCTGCCCAGCCGGATCCTCGGTTCGATGGAAAATCAGGTTCTTATCGCTGTCCCGTTATTCGTATTAATGGGCGTGATCCTAGAACGGTCTCGTGTTGCCGATGACCTGCTCCAAACCGCAAGCCGCTTGCTAGCGCACGTACGAGGTGGGCTTGGCTACGCTGTCGTGATTGTGGGCGCACTGCTGGCTGCCTCGACAGGTATTGTCGGCGCCACAGTCATCACGATGACCCTGATCGCTCTGCCAACCATGCTGCGCCAAGGCTATGATCCAAAACTCGCAACGGGCACAATTGCGGCGAGCGGAACGCTTGGACAAATCATTCCACCGAGCATCGTTCTGATCTTACTCGCGGATGCTGTCTCAAATGCCAATCAGTCTGCGGCCATGCGCTCAGGAGGCGGCGCTGGTGTCGTTTCTGTCGGAGATCTGTTCGCGGGAGCCCTCTTGCCCGGCATGATGCTTGTTGGCTTGTATCTCCTCTATCTCGTGATCACAGCGATCCTGAACCCAAGCGCGAGCCCTGCAGCAGAGATTGATGATGACGCTGAACCTCTATCCGCAACCGAAATCGCACGCAGCCTTGGCGCCCCGCTACTCCTAATTATTGCCGTGCTGGGCTCCATCTTGGGCGGGCTAGCTTCCCCCACAGAGGCATCAGCCATCGGTGCGGGTGGCGCATTGCTGCTCGCTGGCTTGAGACTGGCAAAAGAACACGGAAAAACAGGAGATCTCGGCAGTATCTGGGGCGCGTTTTTTAGCCTGATCCTGCTCGGCGTTCTCTCCAATGTCATGAACCTCACAGCCAGCCGAGAAGTGATCCCGACCGGCGACATGATTGGGATCGTCTTTGCGGGATTGCTCAGCTTGGTCTTCCTCGGCGGCCTCTTATCCGCAGCGCGTGTTCTCATCCGCGCCAACCAATTCGGCAGTGCGCTAAATTCGGGCGCTCAGATCACGAGCATGGTGTTCCTGATCTTGATCGGCGCGAGCCTTTTTGCGCTCGTCTTTCGGGCCTATGGCGGGGATCATTATGTGGAAGCGCTGCTGACCAGCATTCCAGGCGGCCTGTGGGGCGCGCTCGCGGTCACGATGCTCGTGATGTTCATCCTCGGCTTCTTCTTGGACTTCATCGAGATCGTCTTCGTGGTCGTTCCGATCGTCGCGCCGCCGCTTATCATTCTCGGGGCAGATCCAGTTTGGCTCGCCATTTTGATGGCACTCAACCTTCAGACCAGCTTCCTGACCCCGCCCTTCGGCTTTGCTCTGTTCTATTTGCGCGGTGCAGCGCCAGACGGCGTTGAGACGCTGGATATTTGGCGGGGTGCAATCCCGTTCATTGGGCTTCAGCTGATTATGATTGCTCTGGTTGCTGCGATCCCTGCGCTCGCGACATGGCTTCCATCGGTCCTAGGTTAGCCACGTTTAGCTTCGGGTCGGCCGCGCGAGCCAAAGCGCAAAGAGGCAAGCAATCGCGTTCGTGATCAACGTGACACCTAAGATCGTCAGGACGACGGACGGCTCATCAAGCTCTCCACCGGCCTGCTTTTGGTAGACACGGTTGAAGTAGGATCGGTAGTTCAAACACAGCGTGAAAGCCCATCCAGCCGCGATCCATCCAGCTGAACTGATATCCCGGCGGAGCAGCGAGCTACCAGATCCAAGCAGCATCAATCCAATGGCGATAAGATCGACGAGATAGGCTGGGAATGGCTGGCCGTAGAGGACGTGATAGTAAGTTTCGCCAGCAAAATGCAAAAGCGCCGCCGCCATGGTTAGGATGGCGAACGGCGTTTCAAGCTTGGGTCTCATGTGAAACCTTTAGAATTTGACTTCCGGCGGTGTGTTCATCGTCACGCGGTCTTCCCCGAGGTCGAAGAATTCGCGCGGCTCAAAATTGAAGCTGCCAGCGACGAGAGAGCCCGGGAACTGTTCGCGAGCCGTATTATAATCCTGCACCGCAGAGTTATAGAACCGACGCGCTGCGGCGATCTTGTCTTCGATCACAGAGAGCTCGTCTTGGAGGTCTTTGAAGTTCTCATTGGCCTTCAGGTCGGGGTAGGCCTCTGCCAGCGCGAAGAGGCGTCCTAGAGCCTGTCCGAGCATGCCTTCAGCGGCGCCCATCTCACCAGGTGTGTTTGCACTCACCGCGCCTTGGCGGGCTTGAATAACCGCATCGAGGGTTTCTTTCTCGTGCGCAGCATATCCTTTGACCGTCTCAACGAGGTTGGGAATGAGGTTCTGGCGCTGTTTGAGCTGAACATCGATGTCCGCAAACGCTTGATTACAGCGTTGGCGCTTCGCGACGAGGCCGTTGTAAATTCCGATAATGAAAAACGCGAGCAGAACGACTAGTCCGAGCACGGCGAAAAGCGGCGTCATTGAGATGTCTCCCTATAATTTCGATCCCGTACAATAGCTAATGGCGCTCTTGCCGTCGCGCAAGGCTCAACCCTCGATCAACGCCTTCGCACGTTCGAAGACGTCTTCAAACATTTCCTCGGTGAGCCGACGGGTATTGGTGTTGTAGCGGGAGCAATGATAGCTCGAGAGCAGCGTTAAGCCGCCCAGATCATACTCCGAGCCGTGCCCAAATGGATGGTCTTTCAAGCGCAGTCCAAGCGCTCTGACGGTCGAATCATGACTGATTTTGCCGAGGCAAAGCAGGACTTTCACGTCGCTCAATGCGTCTATGCGAGCTTTCAAAAACGGGCGGCATTGATTGATTTCAGCCCCGACGGGCTTGTTTTGCGGTGGCACGCACCGCACCGCATTGGTGATCATGGCGCCCTTAAGCTCCAGACCATCATCCGGGCGGCGATCATAGGTCCCACGCGTATAACCGAACTTGCCGAGCGTCGCATACAGCAGATCACCGGCCCAATCCCCCGTGAACGGTCGGCCCGTGCGGTTTGCACCGGTCATTCCTGGCGCGAGGCCTATGACGAGAAGTTTTGCGTCTGGGTCCCCAAAGCTTGGAACCGCGCCATTAAACCAATCTGGCTCTTTCTCTCGCTGGTCGAGAATGAATTGACGTAAACGCGGGCAAAGATCGCAATCCTTAGGGGCTTCAGGCAGGATTTTTGTCATCTTTTCGAGCCTCATCCCTGCGCTATTCGAACTTGCACCTCTGCCGTGCCTAATTGAGCTCATTTTTCAATGCAAGTCCGGGTTGCGCTTGCCTGCTGCACTGCATATAAGGGCGGGCTACAGGAGATTTACATGGCCCGTGTGACCGTTGAAGACTGCGTCGACAAAATCCCAAACCGTTTTGATCTGATCCTTTTGGCGGCTCAGCGTTCGCGCATGATCCGTGAAGGCTCACCTCTTACGGTTGATCGCGACAATGACAAAGACCCAGTCGTATCTCTCCGTGAAATCGCTGACGAATCGATCGACCTGAAAGTCGTGAAAGAGTCGCTCGTGGCTGAACTTCAAGAAGTTCGTCCAGGAGAAGAGGAAGAGCGTGAAGCAGATCGTCTCGCCCTTCAGTCTGCACCTGCTGCGACCGAAGAAGATGTTATGCGCGCTTACCAGGCCGAGCTTGAGTCCGGCCGCGACGACCGAATGTAGGTGTGAATGGCAACTGCGACCGTCAAATCTGAAGATCGGTCGCGCGCTTCAAGGCCGCCGCGCGGAATACGTGATGACGAGCCTTTTCTAACCAAAGAAGAACTCGCCGGTATGGTGCTGGCTTATCAGCCGGACGCTGATCGCGCCCTCTTACACTCGGCTTATGACTTTGCGCGCGAAAAACATGGCGACCAGCTTCGCCAGTCTGGTGACCCGTATTACTCTCATCCCGTTCGTGTAGCGACCCTCCTTGCCTCGATTAGGCTCGACCAAGCCACCATCATGGCAGGTCTCCTTCATGATACAGTTGAAGACTGTGACGATGTCGATCTCGCAACAATCGAAACGCTGTTTGGCGATGACGTGGCTGAGCTGGTCGACGGCGTCACCAAGCTCGGACAACTCGAATATCAGAGTGAGGCCAGCAAACAGGCCGAGAACTTCCAGAAGTTCATTCTTGCAACTGTAAACGACACCCGTGTTTTGCTCGTGAAGCTCGCGGATCGCATGCACAATATGCGGACGCTGCATTACAAAAAGAAAGAAGAGTCTCGCCGTCGTGTGGCACGCGAGACGATGGATTTGTACGCGCCACTCGCACGGCGGATCGGCCTTCACTATGTCGCCTCTGAGATGGAAGATCTGTCTTTCCAGCATCTCAACCCTGAGGCGCGCGCCCAAATTTTGTCTCAGCTCGAAGCTCTAGAATCGCGGAACAAAGACGATCTAGAACGCATTCGCCTGGCGATCCGCCAGGTCATGGAGCGCGAGGGCATCGAATGTCGGATCAAAGGGCGCCGTAAAGAGCCCTACTCAATCTGGCGCAAACTCGAAAAGAAATCGATCTCATTCGAGGATGTGGCAGACATCTTTGGGTTCCGCGTCATCGTGGATACGACCTCTGAGTGCTACAAAGCGCTTGGTGCCTTCCACACTGAATGGGCCTGTCTGCCAGATCGGTTCCGCGATTTCATTTCCGTGCCGAAGCCAAACGGCTACGCCTCGCTCCACACGACTGTGCGTGCCAGCGGTAATCGCCTGGTCGAGCTGCAGATCCGCACTGAGGAAATGGACAATACCGCTGAACGAGGTGTGGCGGCGCACTGGAACTATAAGAACAGCGCCTATGGCTTCGACATTGATAGCTCGCGCGCTGCCGGTCTCGATCCAGCGGCAAACCTTCGCGCGTTCGGGGAGCTGCTAACCCATGGCGGGGATGCTGAGGATTTTCTCGAGCACGCCAAAATGGAAATGTACCGGACGCACGTGTTCGCGTTCACACCCAAAGGGCGTTTGGTTCTGTTACCCGCTGGGTCCATGCCGCTCGATTTTGCATACGCTGTCCACACGGTGGTTGGCGACACCTGTGACGGGGCAAAGATCAACGGCGTCCCACGCAACATGCGTACACCGCTTCAAAATGGGGACGTCGTCGAGATCGTGCGCCGCGAAGACCCGCGTCCACTGCCGGGCTATGAAACGCTTTGTGTTACCGGTCGCGCGCGCGCCGCTCAACGAAAGCTTCGCCGGGAGCTGGAAACCAAGCAGTTCGCAAACCTGGGCCGGAACATGCTGGAGCGAGCGATCCGTCAGCACGAGATCGACCCTGTCAGCGTGGATATGCGCAAAATCTCCGAACGCGCTGGCTTTGATGGCGTCCAAGCCATGTTTGAAGCCCTCGGGCGCAGCCATGATGAGGTAAGCCGCATCTTGAACCTCGCCTTCCCGGGCTTGGATGTGGTTCAGGAAAACCCAAAGAATAAAGTTACCCTGGATGATGAACACGCTGCGAGCATGATCGCAGGTGAGAATCTCACTCCTGGGGTTACCTTGCACCTAGCAGAATGCTGTCACCCTATTCCCGGTGACAGAATCGTAGGGCTACGACAACCCGACAAAGGTCTCGTTGTTCACACGATTTATTGTGGCAAGGTTGCCGAGTTCGATGATCAGCCCGACCTTTGGGTTGATCTTCAGTGGACAGAACTCGCAAAATCGGGTGTGCGCGCCGTCGGCCGCATATCCGTCAACGCAGCGGACAGTAAAGGCGTTCTGGCGCAGCAGTGTAGCGTGGTCGCACAGGCAGGCGGAAACATTATTGGTGTTTCTACGCATGCCCGTGAACCAGGCTTCATGGAGCTTGTCTTCGATATTGAAGTCGAAGACTTACGACATCTGGAACAAATCAAAGCCGCATTGCGTGCCCTCGCCGTGGTCGAGCGCGTGGAACGGATCGAGGAGAGTGAGTTTGAATAATGAACAAGTGCTGCAGGTATTCCGCGACGCGGGCGCCCTGCTAGAAGGCCATTTTATCCTGTCATCTGGGCGGCGTAGCCCAATTTTTCTTCAGAAGGCACTCGTATTTTCGCAGCCAGAGCAATCCGCCAAACTGTGCGCGGCGCTCGCTGAAAAAGTCAAAGAGCGCTTAGGTGACATTGACGTTGTCGTCGGACCTGCAATGGGCGGTGTGATCCCAAGCTACGAACTCGCGCGCCATCTCGGGTGCCGCGCTGTGTTCGTAGAGCGTGTCGAGGGCGCTTTCGAACTCCGCCGGAGCTTTGAGATTGGCGAGGATGATCGTGTCCTGATTGCGGAAGATATCGTCACGACAGGTCTATCCTTCAGAGAGACCGTGGACGCGCTGAACAAACTGCCGGGACAAGTCGTTGGCGGATCTTGCATCATTGACCGTAGCGGCGGTGAGGCAGATGTCGGTTGCGACCTTGTTTCGCTCGCCGCGATCAAATTCCCGGATTATGACGCGAACGACTTACCGCCAGATTTAGAAGCCATTCCCGCATACAAGCCAGGAAGCAGAGGTCTCAAAAAATGAGCGAACACCTTCGCCTCGGCGTTAACATCGATCACGTCGCGACCATTCGAAACGCTCGAGGCGGAGCGCATCCTGACATTATGCGGGCTGCAGAAATTGCGACCAAATGCGGCGCCGATGGGATTACAATCCATCTGCGCGAAGATCGCCGGCATATCCGAGACGAAGACCTCACCCGCGTAAAAGACGCCACCGATCTCCCGATCAATCTTGAGATGGCCGTCACGGACGAAATGATCTCGATCGGAGAGAAGTTCAAACCGCACGCGGCCTGCTTCGTTCCAGAAAAACGCGAAGAACGCACGACTGAAGGCGGGCTAAACGTCGCCGGTCTTCACAATCAGGTTGCGCCTGCGGTCGCCCGCATGCGCGACGCGGGATCTCGGGTTTCCCTTTTCATTGAACCAGATCCGGTTCAAATTGCAGTGGCCGAAGTGCTCGGAGCGCCCGTCGTCGAACTTCACACTGGCAAATACGCTGAGCTCTGGCTCGCGGGTGACAAAGCAGGTGTTGACGCTGAACTCGAGAAATTGGCGCTGGCTGCAAGCGAAGCGGCGAAGCGCGGGATCGAGCCTCATGCTGGCCATGGCCTGACTTATGATAATGTCGGCCCCGTAGCAGCCATCCCTGAGCTGGCGGAACTGAACATAGGTCACTTTCTCATCGGCGAAGCAGTCTTCGTCGGCTTAGAAGCAGCCATTCTCAAGATGCGCGCGTTGATGGACGAAGCGCGCTCATGATTATCGGCATCGGCAACGATCTCTGCAACATAGAGCGGATCAAAGGCTCCCTAGAACGGTTCGGCGAACGATTTGAGAAGCGCTGCTTTACAGAAGGGGAAATTGCCAAAGCCCGCCGCCGCCGCCTCACAGCGGAAACTTACGCGAAACGCTTCGCGGCCAAAGAAGCCTGTGCGAAAGCGCTGGGCACAGGTGTTCCCCGCCGCGGCGTTCATTGGAAAATGATGGAAGTTGTTAATCTGCCTTCAGGAAAACCAACCTTAAACCTGACGGAAGGCGCATTGAAACGTTTACACGAGATCACGCCAGAGGGGCTTGTTGCTCATGTCCACCTAACGATGACTGACGATCATCCTTGGGCGGAAGCGCAAGTTATTATTGAGGCCCTGCCCGCATGAAACGTCCGTCCCGTCCAAAGCGCACCCGGCTTCGCGCCGCAGCTAAAGCCGCCAGTCAACCAACCCTGAGCCGCGAAAAACAGACCAAGTTGGAAACGGCGATTGGTTATCGGTTTAAAGATAGCGAACTGCTGAACCACTCCTTGATCCACCCAAGCCTGATTGACGAGTTTAAAGGCGGTGCTGGGTTCTCTAATCAACGAATGGAGTTTCTTGGCGATCGCGTCTTGGGTCTGATCGTTGCGGAGATTTTGATCAATAAATACCCCAAAGAGCGCGAAGGTTTCATGACCAAGCATTTCCATAACCTGGTAAGCGGTCAAACCTGCGCGGAAGTCGGAACAGCCCTTAGTCTGCGGGACTATTTGTTCATGGACTCGACCATGAAATCCAACATCCCAAACAAATACGACAAAGCCGTTGCGGATGCTGTCGAAGCCCTGATCGCTGCGATTTATCTCGATGGCGGTTTGGACTCGGCGGAGCGCTTCATCAAAAAATGCTGGACCTTCGATAGCCTGACCAAAGATGTCATTGATCCAAATACCAATCCAAAGACGCGCCTCAGCGATTGGTGCGGCGCAAATCGCTCCGCCTACGCGGTTTACGAGACGATTGAAACGAGTGGCCCACCCCACAATCCGATCTTTACTGTAAAGGCCTCTGTTGAAGGCCATGGCGAAGCGACCGCAAAAGGTGGTAATAAAGCTGAAGCTGAGCGCGCAGCCGCCAGTGCCCTTCTCGATCTCCTGGAAAAAACATGAGCGACACAGACCTCACCCTGCCGAAAGCGGCAGATATTACCCATGCGGGCTTTGCCGCAATCATCGGCGCCCCAAATGCTGGTAAATCAACGCTGACCAATCATCTGGTCGGCACGAAAGTCGCGATTGTCACCCATAAGGTTCAGACAACACGCTTTCCGATCCGCGGCGTGGCCCATGAGGGGACTGCGCAAATTGTGCTGGTCGATACACCCGGGATCTTCCGCGCTAAGAAGCGCCTCGACCGCGCCATGGTGAAGGCCGCTTGGTCTGGCGCTGAGGAAGCGGACGCTGTGGTTCACTTGATCGATGCCTCTGCTTGGGTTGCTGTACAGAATGACGACGCGACAGGCGCACAAAAGCTCTCTGTTGAAGACGATCGGCGCGTCATGGAAACGCTGAAAGAGACGGGACAGAAAGCCTTCCTGGCACTCAACAAAATCGATCTATTCCCGCATGATCAAGTGCTGCCAATCATGGCTGAACTGAACGAAGCGGGCGTCTACGAAGACATCTTCATGATCTCTGCCTTGAACGGTGACGGCGTTGCGCCTTTGCTGGCTAAACTCGCGTCCAGAATGCCAGCGGGACCAGCTCTTTATCCGCCGGAGCAAACGGCCGATCTGCCAATGCGCCTGCTTGCGGCCGAGGTCACACGCGAGAAGCTCATGCTCCGCCTGCACCAAGAGTTGCCGTATCAATTGATGGTGGAAACCGAGAGCTGGGAGCCTTTCGACAATGGCTCTGTTCGTGTTCGCCAGGCAGTGATCATTGCGCGTGAGCAGCATAAAGGCATGGTGCTTGGTAAAGGCGGCAGCGCGATCAAAGCAATCGGCAAAGCAGCCCGTGAAGAATTGACCGAAATGCTTGGGCAAACGGTCCACCTCATTCTTTTTGTCAAAGTCGATCCCAAATGGATGGAACGACGCGAAGCCTATCAATCGGTTGGCTTGGAGTTTGACGCCTAAGGAGGGTCCGAATGGAGTGGCGTGATCAGGCGCTGATACTCGGCGGACGGCGCTTCGGTGAAAGCGGACTTATTCTGGATGTTCTGACCGAGACCCGCGGACGACGCTCAGGGTTGGTTTATGGCGGTGCGAGTAAGAAGAAACGCGCACAATTTGAGCCTGGAAACTCGGTTGAACTGAGTTGGTCAGGACGTCTTGAAGAGCAACTCGGGCGCTTCACAGTCGCCGAAGTCACCGTCAGCCGCGCTGGACGTTACTTGGACCGCCCGGAAGCCCTATCGGCGATCACTACGATCTCAAGCCTGTTGCGCGGCGCCGTAAATGAGGGCGATGCTGCGGGGTCAGCGCTTTTCGGGCCAACGACGCTTCTTCTGGATGCGCTTGAGTCATGGCCGGTTTGGCCGGCCCTCTACGCGCGTTGGGAACTCGGACTATTATCAGCGCTCGGCTTTGGATTGGACCTCGATAAGTGCGCATTGTCTGGCGCGAATGATGGCCTCACGCACGTCTCGCCAAAAACGGGCCGCGCTGTGCGTGGATCCGAGGCGGAACATTATGTTGATCGCTTGTTTCCATTGCCTGCGTTTCTGATCGATCCACGCGCCCTCGCGATGGCGGAAGATATCGAAAACGCCCTGCAACTCACCGGCTATTTCTTGGAGGAACGCCTATTCTCCGCAGTACATAAGCCCGTACCACCGGCCCGTGCGCGCCTTGTTCCTAAATTGATTGGCTGAAATGCCTCGCCATTCAACTTTCGTTCAGACAAAACTGCGCAAGGGAGATCTGTGTTCAGGGGCAGAGATTAGATTAGAGGCTGATAATGAAAAATACAGTGCTTTTTGGCGCCATGAGCGTCGCCCTCCTAGGACTCGTCGGTTGCATTCACGTGGATGAAGGTGACTGGTCAGATTCCGAAGAAATTGCCCTCAATACCGAAACTGCTCTGCGCGTTTGCGGTGGGCCAGGAACCGTCGAAAAAGTCACCGAAGACGGCTATACCTGCAAACAAGACTAAGCCTAAGGCTTGGTTTTAACGACACGTTTCAACGCTGCCCATGTCGAGATGAAAATGATCGGCATGGGCAGCGTCATAATCAGGACCAAGGGTGGTTGAGAACAGGCGACAGGCCTTTTTGTGGACCCGGGTCAAATATTTCCCAGCATCACTCTTCTCTCGCCAGTGCTGACGGACGCTGATTTGCGTCCCATCTTCTAAAACGAAACCTGAAATATCGATCGCATTCGCATAGGAATGCTGCGATCGCGTCCGCGTCCCGGCAATGTTCCGACAGCTAAACGACCCATAGGTTTGAATCTGTCTCAGCGGCGACCCAAAGATCTTTTCCGCCTCCGGACGCAGGACATTCCGTTCCCAAATATGAAACGCCGCGATCTGATGGCAGGTCATACGCAGTGGCGCCGCGTTAAAAGGCGTCAGTGTGCGCTTCAATCTAAGCGTTTCTTCTAAGGGGCACCGTGTTTCAGCGCCATCCGCCCGGATGACTTCAAATTCAACACCCGCCTCTTCCAATTTTGCGCGGCAGAGGGCTTCATCATATTTCAGCTCCGTGAGCTTTCCATAAGTCGCAAGTCCGATGGGCTCGGTGAGGTCCGGAGGCCTAAAGGGATTGTGTTGATACGGCAAAAATCGATGTACCAGATACGCCAATCCGATAACCGCCAATCCGAATAAAACGAGTCGCCAGTGACGCATGGTATCCCTTCGTTAACCAATCGGCGTTTTGTGTTAACCTGTACATCAGTGTGGCGATTCTACGCCATCGTAGACTTTAGAGGTGCGCATGACCGATCTTTTGGATCCAGAAGACGATCGCATTATTAACGAACCGCTCAGCGAGGCGCTCACCAAGCGTTACTTAGCCTATGCGCTGTCGACGATCACGTCACGGGCCCTGCCCGATGTGCGCGATGGGTTGAAGCCGGTTCAGCGACGAATTCTGTACGGCATGCGCGAGCTGAAGCTGAATCCAGACGGCGGCTATCGTAAGTGTGCGAAGGTCGTTGGCGAGGTCATGGGTAATTACCACCCGCACGGCGACGCTTCGATTTACGATACCATGGTGCGTCTCGCCCAGGATTTCTCGGTTCGTTATCCGCTGGTTGATGGACAAGGCAATTTCGGTAACATTGATGGCGATAGCGCGGCTGCAATGCGTTATACGGAAAGTCGAATGACGGAAGCCGCGCAGCTTCTGCTCGACGGCCTCAGCGAAAACGCCGTCGATTTCAAACCAACCTATGACGAGAATGACGAAGAGCCAGTTGTTCTTCCCGCCGGATTCCCAAACCTCTTGGCAAATGGTGCAACCGGCATCGCGGTTGGCATGGCCACCAGCATTCCGCCGCACAACGTCGCTGAGGTGATCGATGCGGCTTTAATGTTGGTTGATCGCAAGACGACGACGACCGAAGAGCTCCTCGAAGTCATGCCCGGCCCAGACTTCCCGACCGGCGGTGTCATCGTAGAACCGAAAGAATCGATCCTAGAGGCCTATGAGACTGGCCGCGGCAGCTTCCGTATGCGCGCCAAATGGTCTGTTGAGGATCTTGGACGCGGCACTTGGCAAGTCGTGGTCACCGAAATCCCGTATCAGGTCCAGAAATCCAAGCTGATTGAGCGCTTAGCCGACCTGATTGAAAGCAAAAAGGCTCCCCTCCTCGCGGATGTACGCGATGAGAGTGCTGAGGACATCCGCCTCATTCTCGAACCCCGCGCTAAAACCGTCGAGCCTGACGTCTTGATGGAAAGCCTGTTCCGGATCTGTGATCTTGAAACCCGCTTCAGCCTGAATATGAACGTGCTCCACAAAGGCGCGCCTCAGGTGATGGGCCTGCGCCAGGTCTTGCGCGCTTACCTCGATCATCGCCGCGAGGTTGTTGTTCGCCGCGCGCAATTCCGTCTGGATAAGATCGAGAAACGTCTCCACCTCCTCGATGGTTATCTGATCGCCTATCTGTCCATTGATGAGGTGATCCGGATCATTCGTGAGGAAGATCATCCAAAACAGGTGATGATCGACCGGTTCGGGATTACCGAGATCCAAGCCGAAGCGATCCTCAATCTTCGTCTCCGCGCTTTGCGCAAACTCGAAGAGATGGAAATCCGCAAGGAGCACGAATCTCTCAGCGAAGAGCGCAGCGACATTGTCGCCATGCTCGGCTCAGAAGGCCGTCAGTGGACCAAGGTCAAAAAAGAACTGAAAGAAGCGCGTAAAGTCTTCGACCCAAGCACCGAGCTTGGCCGCCGCCGCGCTGGCTTTGAAGATGCTCCAATCATCGATGTGGGCGCCGCGCTTGAAGCCTCAATGCCGAAAGAGCCGCTTACGGTAGTTCTCTCTACCAAGGGCTGGATCCGTGGAATGAAAGGTCACGGCATCGATCTGGCCTCGGCCAAATTCAAAGATGGCGATACGCTGCTCTTCTCTGAGGAAGTGCATACGACGGATAAGCTCATCCTGATGTCATCTGACGGACGCGCCTTTACCCTGACCTGCGATAAGCTGCCTGGCGGACGTGGTCACGGCGAGCCGATCCGGATCTCGATCGACTTGGAAGATAGTGTCGACATTGTTGGCATGTTCAAGCTGGATGGCTCTCGCAAGCGTATCATGGCGTCCGATGCGGGATATGGTTTCGTCGTTCAAGAAAGCGAACTGGAATCAAACCGTAAGGCCGGTAAGTCCGTTGTATCTGTTCCAGATGGCAGAAGGCTTCTGAAAGTCGATCTCGCCAAAGGAGACCATGTCGCGGTGATCGGGACAAATAAGAAGCTTCTCATTTTCCCACTTGATGAGTTGCCAGAAATGTCTCGCGGCAAAGGGAATAAGCTCCAGAACTATCGCGGCGCAGATAAGCTCGCGGATGCTATCGTCTTCCATGCAGAAGACGGGCTAATCGTGACCGATAGCGCTGGCCGGATGCGCGGCTTCCCTGAATGGCGTGAATGGATCGGCAAACGCGCTCAAGCCGGTAAGGTCGCGATGCGTGGATTCCCGCGCTCAGGAACATTTACGGGCTAGTTTTGCGTCGCTAAACTCCAGGAATGATTACACCTGGATATGTACAGCGCATGGCGCGCTATAATCGCTGGCAGAATGAAAGCATCTATGGCGCCGCGGACGGCCTGTCTGACGAGGCCCGCAGAATGGACCGCGGAAGCTTCTTTGGATCGATCCATGCTACTCTCTCCCATGTGCTTTGGGCCGATGAGTTATGGATGAGCCGCTTGTCAGATTGGACCGCCCCGAGTGGCACCTCGCGAGAAGTGCCGCTTTATAATGATTGGGAGGATCTGAAGGCCCGGCGCGCTGCGGCTGACCAACGCTTTCTCTCTTGGGGCGAAACCCTCTCTCAGTCGGACGTCGATGGAAATCTGGAATGGTATTCCGGCACTTTAAAGCGCGGCATGACCAGTCCTCGCGGGATTTGCATCATGCAGGTCTTCAATCACCAGACTCATCATCGCGGGCAAGTTCACGCCATGCTGACGGCTGCAGGGGCGAGTCCGGAAGATACCGATATTCCGTTTATGCCGGACGCCTATCTTTAGACGCCGAGCACATCGCTCATATCGTAAAGACCGGGAGGCTGCGTTGCCACCCACTCCGCAGCTTTGATGGCGCCGTAGGCAAATACGGCGCGATCTAAGGCCGTGTGCCGCAGCGATAGAATCTCCATCTCTGAGGCGTAAGTGACTTCGTGATCGCCTATGACGCCGCCACTTCGGCGGACCGAAAATCCAATCTCGCCTGGGACTCGCTTGGCGTCCGCGCCATCATATGGTGCTGCGCGCACGTCGCTGAGCGGTTTCGAGCGGCCCGCGGCGGCCGCCTCTCCAAGCATGAGAGCTGTCCCGGACGGCGCGTCGACCTTATGCCGGTGATGCGTTTCCAAAACTTCGATATCCCAATCCTCACCAAGCCGAGACGCGGCTTGTTTCACGAGCGCTTCAAGCAGATTGACGCCGAGCGAGAAGTTTCCAGCCTTCACGATCGCGGCAGAGCTGGACGCGGCTTTAATCTGCTGCTCTTCCGCATCAGTGAACCCGGTTGTGCCGATGACAAAGGCCGGCGAACCGGATGCGGACAGAGCGGACAAAGTTGCCGCCGGAACTGTGAAATCGATCCAAACGTTCGCATTCTGCGCCGCCATAGCGATATCAGTCGAAACAGCGTTGCCTGTTGGTTCCTTGCCGCCAAGTGTTCCCAGATCTTTGCCAATCTGATCAGATCCCGGCGCTTCGCTGCCGCCCGAAACATTATGGCCAGCATTAAGAGCCGCGCCAATCAATTGGCGCCCCATACGACCGGCACTTCCGGCAATCGCGATGTTCAGTTTTGTCGTCATGCCCGCCTTATACAGAGCTTCGCCTCTCTGACCATATCCATGACCTGTTTTGGGCAAGCGGCTTGACTGTGTTAAGCTTAACAAAACAAGCCGTTTCAACGGCGAATGGAGGGTAATGATGATCAAGTTCACTTTGGTTGGCGCCGCAGCCGCGTTTTGCTTCAGCCTGCCAGCAATGGCACAAACCTTCAGTCACACGCACGGCGCTAAAGGCCATCACAGTCACGATATCACGACCTATACTGTGACGGGATCATGTTGCTGCCCAAGCCATAGCGCAACGGAACTGCACGGCGCAGCGCATCAGACCACCCGGACTTATGTTAGACGATATACGCATCCGACGGTAGAGCGACGAACCTATACACGCATCGTCGAACCCTATGCGGGGCACAGCCATTCGCGTTCACACACATCCCATCACTCACACCGCAGCTATCGCTCGGTTGAGCATCACTCAACACATTCCCAACATCAGCACATCCGCGTGCTGAGCCACGACGAACGACGCGAGCGGGATTATGCTCTTGCAGGCGATGGCCATTCTGATCGCGCACATGCGTGGGCGCATTATGATCGCAAGTGGCGGTCCCGTACGAACGATAAACGCCACTAGGCATCTTTCGCTCGCCCTGCTAAGGCCGCGCGCATGTATCAGATATCTGCTCGGGGCCCTCGCGCGGCCATTGAAACCGCTTGGGACACACTTGCCTGGACCGATCCATCTCCGGCCGGCGCCGTGGACGCTAAAGAAGACACTCGGCTAACCTGGCGCCTCGACGCTTATGCTGAAACCCGAGAGGACGCCGAGGCGAGCGCGGCGCTTATCAGTGAAGTCGCACCTGAACTGAACCCTGTCATCGAAGCCTTAGAGGATCGCGACTGGGTCACGCTATCTCTCGAAGGCTTGCCACCTGTTCGGGCCGGACGGTTTATCGTTGCGGGCAGCCACGCGCTCACCAAAACAGCGCCGGGCAAGACCGACATCCTGATCGAAGCGGGCCCAGCATTTGGAACCGGGCACCACGGCACGACGCTTGGATGCTTGTTAGGCTATGAGCATGTCCTAAAAACCGGAGTGCCGAACAAAGTCTTAGATGTTGGAACTGGATCAGGCGTGCTAGCAATCGCCGCGATCAAAACCGGAGCCCAACGCGCCATAGGAACTGAGATCGACGCTCAAAGCGTCGCTGTTGCGAATGAAAATGCGCGCAAGAACAGTGTCGCAAATCGTTTCACGACCTATCTCACGCGCGGCGCCACCAATCAGATTATACAATCCACGGCGCCATATGATTTGATTTTTGCGAACATTCTTGCAGGCCCCCTCACCCGACTTTCGCCGAAACTGGTGCCGCTTTTGAAGACCGATGGTCACATCATCTTGTCAGGCCTACTCACCCGCCAAGAACCATTAGTCCGCGCCGCCTATACGGGACGCGGACTAAATCTGGTCAAACGCATCCGGAGAGACGGATGGTCGACATTGGTCTTGCAACGTAAGTCTTAGTGCGAAAGACGACGTGCGTGACGCGCTGAGCGCTGTGCGAGAAGACGCGGCTTAGAAGCGACGAGATCGTCTTCGCTGACCGCGACGGTGATCCCATTGTTTGGCGTGATCTCTTGAACATTGCGAGAAACACTTGGGAAGAATGCTTGGAGCCCGGCATAGCCGCGCAGAATACTATTGGTTTTCATTGTTTTAGTCCTGGGAGGTATTTTTTATTGTGACTGCTATATAGGTGCATATGGTTGCAAAAGAATATACAAATTCGTGAACTTTCATGCATCGGCGCATAGCTCAGTTTCGTCTTTGCACCGCGGCTCAATCGGGACTATTCACACTCCATGAAACAAAACTTTGACGTTAAAGGCGGCCCGCAAATTGGTCGCGAAAATCTTCCGAAGCTGCGCGCAGAATTGCAGCGCCAGGCCCTTGATGGTTTCTACGTTCCTCATGAGGACGAGTACCAGAACGAATACCTTCCGGACGCCAATGAACGCTTAGCATGGGTCAGCGGATTTACGGGCTCTTTCGGCTCAGCCATGATCCTTATGGACCGCGCGGTTCTATTCGCAGATGGCCGCTACACGATCCAGGC
Organism: Henriciella sp.; assembly: GCA_013213785.1. Lineage (GTDB taxonomy): Bacteria > Pseudomonadota > Alphaproteobacteria > Caulobacterales > Hyphomonadaceae > Henriciella. Next base: position 187,243 of record JABSPZ010000008.1, read on the forward strand.
CGCTGATCAAACAGATAATGATCTCTTCGAGCGCGTTCACGTGCCAGATCCTGGCCCTTTTGGATGGCTGAGTGCGCAAGACCTGTCGGGAAAAGTTCTTGGATATGACGCTGCGCTCATGACCCCTAATGATGTCGCGGTCTTTGAAGCAGCGGCAACAAAGGCTGGCGCTTCCATCAAATCCGTCACGGACAATCCCGTTGATCTGGCTTGGACGGACCGCCCTGCGCAACCGCTTGAACTCATTCATCCACACGATCTCGAATTCGCAGGGCAAAGCTCAACAGAGAAACGCGCTGAAATTGGCAACGTCCTTAAGGAGAGCGGCGCGGATTCAGTCATTATCACGGCTCCAGCAAGCATTGCTTGGTTGTTCAATATTCGCGGCGGCGATGTTGCCTGTTCCCCGCTTCCGCTCGCCAGAGCGATTGTTCGTTCTGATGGCAGCGCAACACTGTTCGCAGATCCCGCTAAGGAGAGCGAAGGACTGCGCGAGCATCTCGGCAATGAAGTAACGCTGGCCCCCATCGACACTTTGCCAGACGCATTGAACGAAATGGGCGCTCAACGTGTAAGCTTGGATCCAGCATTGGCGTCAGCCTGGTTTTTCCAAGCCCTCGAAGCGGCTGGGGCAACCTTGATCAAAGAAGCCGACCCGGTTCAGCTACCAAAAGCCTGTAAAAATGCTGCGGAACTGGCGGGCACGGCCGCGGCGCATCGGCGTGACGGTGTCGCGGTGACGCGCTTCCTCCATTGGCTCGATACAGAGGCACAATCGGGCACGTACACAGAAATTGACGCTGCCTTGAAGCTGTTGGACTTCCGCACCGTGGATACCAGCATGAAGGACATGTCCTTCGAGACCATCTCTGGGGCGGGTCCGAACGGCGCCCTGCCGCATTACCGCGTCTCGTCCGCATCCAACCGTACGCTCGAGCGCGGCTCACTCTATCTGGTCGATAGTGGCGGCCAGTACCCAGACGGCACCACGGACATTACCCGCACCGTGGCAATCGGCGATCCATCTGAGGATATGCGTCGCCATTACACGCTGGTTCTAAAAGGCCACATCGCTTTGGATCGAGTGCGTTATCCAGAAGGTACAACTGGCACGCATCTCGACATTCTCGCGCGCCATGCCATGTGGCAGGCAGGTCTCGACTATGATCATGGTACTGGGCACGGCGTCGGCGTGTACCTTGGCGTCCATGAGGGGCCTCAGCGTATCGCGAAACCCTGGAACGCAATCCCGCTCATGCCCGGTATGATCGTCTCTAACGAGCCTGGCTTCTACAAGGAAGGCGCGTATGGAATTCGGATTGAGAACCTCCAATACGTGACCCCAGCGGAAGAGATTGAAGGCGGCGACCGCGCGATGCTCGGCTTTGAGTGTCTAACGTTTGCGCCGCTGGCACGCGCGCTCATCGTTACGGATCTTCTCACGGCAGAAGAACGCGACTGGGTCGATGATTATCACCAACGCGTTCTCACCGAAATTGGCCCGTTGATTGATGGTGACGCCGCTACGTGGATGGAAGAGGCCTGTCAGCCGCTCTAAAGGCCGCTGACGAGGTCTATCCATTCTGCTTCGGTCATCACCGTGACGCCGAGATCTTGAGCTTTTTTCAGCTTAGATCCGGCGCCCGGTCCAGCAACGAGAATATCCGTTCGCCCTGACACAGATCCAGAGACTTTCGCACCGAGCGAAGTCGCTCGCGCTTTAGCTTCATCGCGCGTCATCGCTTCCAGCGTACCTGTAAACACAACTGTTTTGCCCGCGACGGGACTTTCGCTCGCAGGGGCTTCACCGTCTTGAATGTCTAGCTCTTGAATGAGCTCGGCCATCATATCCTGATTGTGTGGTTCTGACGCAAAGGCTTTCAAAGCACCAACGGCAGCACCGCCGACACCATCAATGGACACCAGCGCGTGCTCTGCGTCACTGTCTGGTGTGTCGCGCGCGACTTCAACGGCGCTCCAAAACTCCGACCATTTCACAAATGTCCGCGAGAACAGATCTGAAGTTGTCTGCCCGACATGGCGGATGCCTAAACCATTCAGAAAACGCGCAAAGGGAACCTTCCGGCGCTCATCAATTGCGGCAAACAACTTGGAAGCTGAGACGCTGCCAAATCCTTCCCACTCAAACAGCGGCGGATAACCGGCAGCCTCGATACGGGCGGGAAGCTGGAATATGTGTTGCGGCGCGCTGACAATGCCGCGTTCGTAAAACATCTCAATCTGCTTCGCACCGATGCCATCAATATCGAGCGCTTTACGTGAGACGAAGTGTTTGAGCCGCTCTATCGCTTGGGCGGGACAGATCAATCCGCCCGTGCAACGTCGCCGGACATCCATCTTACCTTTATCGTCAATCTCCCGAACAGCGGCTGATCCGCACTCTGGGCAGACCTCGGGCATCTGGAAGGGATCTCCTCGCCCTGCTCGATCTGGATCGAGCACTCTCAGGACTTGCGGTATGACATCCCCTGCTCGCTGGATTTCAACCTGGTCTCCAACCCGCACATCGAGGCGCTCAATCTCCTCTTCATTGTGCAGTGTTGCATTGGAGACGACGACCCCGCCCACAGTGATCGGCTTTAATCGCGCGACAGGCGTGAGTGAGCCAGTGCGGCCGACCTGAATATCAATCGCTTCCAAGACGGTGACGGCTTTTTCTGCGGGGAATTTGTGCGCAATCGCCCAGCGCGGAAACCGACTGACTTTGCCTAAACGCTGCTGCCAGTCCAAACGGTTCACTTTGTAGACGACACCATCAATGTCGTAACCAAGCCGCGCGCGGCGCTCGATCATATCGTGATAGGCCGCGACGAGGCCTTCGACCTGATCGTGGGCTTTAAACAAGGTGTTGGTGTCGAAGCCCCATTCGCTGAGCGCCTTGACCGCTTCGACTTGAGTTTCCGCGAACGGCTCCGAAACCTCTCCCCAAGCATAGGCGAAGAATTTGAGGGGGCGCTGCGCCGTTACTTTGGGGTCTTTCTGGCGCAAGCTCCCAGCGGCGGCGTTTCGAGGGTTCATATAGAGTTTTCGACCGGCGGCCTCTTCGACTGCATTCAGCGCGGCAAAGGCCTCGTCGTTCATATAAACTTCGCCGCGAATTTCGATGCGAGACGGCCATCCCTCGCCTTGCAAAACTTCCGGGACATCATCCAATGTTCGAGCATTCGCCGTTACATCTTCTCCCACTTGCCCATCACCGCGCGTTGCGGCTTTTTCGAGCCGCCCATCTTGGTAGGTGAGGCTGAGCGAAAGACCATCAATCTTAGGCTCGGCGGTGATTTCCAAAGGCTCCTCACCATCCAGCCCAAGAAATCGGCGAATACGATCTGCAAAATCTTGGACATCTTCATCGGTGAAAGCATTGTCCAGCGAGAGCATCGGCACGCCGTGCTCGATCTTACCGAATCCATCGCTGACCGCCCCCGATACTTTATCACTCGGACTATCGGATCGTTTTAAGGTTGGAAATCGTGCCTCAATCGCTAGGTTACGCTGACGAAGAGCGTCATACTCCGCATCGGTAAGGTGGGGGGCATCCTCACCATAATAGGCTGCATCAGCGAGTTTGATTTCAGTGACCAAGCGCGCAAGTTCTTTGCGAGCTTGGTCTTCGGTGAGGGCCTCAACCGCTATCTGATCATTCATGCCGCCTCCAGCAATTTCAATGCGGCGGCGCGCGCCTCATTGGTAATGCTGGAGCCTGACAACATTCGCGCAATTTCTTCAAGCCGTTGGCCATCATCTAATTGTGCAACATGTGTGAAAACTTGGTCTTCTGCATTCATCTCTTTCATCACGCGCCATTGGCGCGATGCGGCGGATGCGACCTGCGGGCTGTGGGTCACCGCGAAGACTTGCCGATCTTTCGCGAGCTCGGCCAATCGTTCGCCAATTGCGGCTGCAACGGCGCCGCCAACGCCCTGATCCGCCTCATCGAAGATCAATGTGCAGGCGCGTCCTGATTCGCTCAACGCGCACTTCAATGCCAGTGAGAAGCGCGCGAGTTCTCCGCCGGATGCGATGGCTTTTAGTGGACCAAAACTAGCACCAGGATTGGTTTGAACTTCAAAGGCGGCACGCTCTAAGCCGCGAGCGCCGCTATCATCTTCACCGATCGGCGAAAAGGCGACGCGAACCCGGACACGTTCCAAATGCAATGGCGCAAGTTGCGTTTGGATATCATGTTCGAGTTCGGTCGCTTTCTGTTTTCGACCATCACTCAGTGCCTCTGCCGCCAATCTCCAGGTGGCTTGAGTTTCCGCTTCAACCCGCGCTGCGTTCTCAAACGCCTCTGCATCCGAGTCGCAAAGCGCCAGTTCGGCTTGGAATCGCTGCAATGTATCGGCAAGTAATTCTGGTTGGCTGTCATACTTGCGAGCCAGCGCTCGCAGCGCGAAGAGACGTTCTTCGACGGCCGCAAGCTGTGTCGCATCATGCGCCGCATATTGAGACAGAGTCGACACGCAGGATTGCGCTTCTGCAAGCTCGATCAGAGTCCGCTCGAGCGCATCAGACGCGCCCCCTGCCACATCCGGCAATTTATCGTCCAGAGTTTCGAGCCCTGGGATACGGACAATTCTGTCGACCGCCTTGGCGGCGCGCATCAGGGCGTCTTCTAATTTCGGATCTGCGAGCGCCTTGGTCGATTCGCTAACCGCATCCGTAATCCGTTCCGATTGCAGCAACGCACCGCGTCGTGTGGTTAAAGCTTCAAGTTCGCCCTGCTCCGGCGACATGCTCGAAAGCTCCTCGACGGCAAAGGTCAGCCATTCCTGTCGCTCTTTCGCAGATTGAACGTCAGCCTCTAGTTGCTGACGCGCCGTTCGAGCGGTTTCAAAGGCAGACCATGCATCTCGGCAGATCTCCGCTTGCGCCTCCAGACCGCCATACGTGTCGAGTAGCTCGAGGTGCGTTGACGGGCGCATCAAAGCGGATGCCGCGTGCTGGCCGTGAATTTCGACCAGGACTTCTGCCAACTCAGATAAAACAGACGCTGCGACCGACTGAGCGTTTACAAACGCGCGTGAAGGGCCGCTTCGGGATACGGTTCGGCGCAAGACGAGCATTTCATCTGATCTGTGATCGATGCTGTGCTGTTGTAATATGTCCCAAACGGGATGCTCCGGCGGGAGCGCGAATTCTGCTGTGATGTTGGCTTGCTCGGCACCGACGCGTACTTGTTTCCGGTCAGCGGGACCGCCCATGACGAGCCCGAGTGCATCCAGAATGATCGATTTACCTGCCCCGGTCTCGCCGGTGAGGGCCGTGAATCCATTGGCCGCCTCAAGATCGAGACGATCAATTAGAACGAATGATTGGATCGAAAGCGCATATAACATGCGCCCTTAATACCAAAGGAACAAAATGAGAACAAGTGCTATTTTCCGCCAGGGATAAGGCGTTGTAGCCACGTCCTTTTTTGCTCTTCCGTAGCACCTTCTGGGTCCAGACCTTGTCCGCTCAGCAGCCGATAAGAGTACTCGTACCAAACGCTATCTGGGAAATTGTATCCGAGGACGGCCCCAGCCGCGAGCGCCTCTTGCTTGAGCCCGGTCGATAGATAGACCTCAACAAGACGGTGGAGCGCTTCAGGTGTATGGCTGGTTGTTTCATAGTCGCTCACAACGGTCCGAAAGCGGTTGATCGCAGAGAGGTGCTGATTGCGACGTAGATACCAACGCCCAATCTCCATCTCTTTACCGGCGAGTTGATCACTCACCATATCGAGTTTGATCGTCGCGTCGCGTGCATAGTCAGACTCTGGATAACGGCGGACAACGTCGAGAAGCGCGTCGCGCGCAAGCTCTGTCGTCTTTTGATCGCGGCCCACGTCCATAATCTGATCAAAATAACTCACGGCAATCAGGTAATAGGCGTAAGACGCGCCCTGCCCGGCCGGATTGAGCGACAAATAGCGCTGAGAGGTTGTGATCGCCTCATCGTAAGCCCGTGATTCGTACGAAGCGAAAGCAGACATGAGCGAAGAGCGACGCGCCCATTCAGAATAAGGGTGCTGGCGTTCCACTTCATTGAACAGCAAAATGGCCTGATCGAAATCTCGACTATCGAGTTCGTCCACCGCACGCGCATAGAGCTGCTCCACCGGGCGCTCAACATACGCCAATTCTTGGCGGCGATTAGAGTTTTGGCAGGCCGTAATTGCTAGCGTTGAGGCCATTGTCGCAATCAGAGCGAAGTGTACTTTACGCATGAGAATAAATGCCCATTGTTGGTTTGGCGCCAGTTTCCCCACGAGGCGAAATTTGTAAAGTGCGCCACTGTGCCCAGACCCGTATTGTGAACGCGTTTACACACTTGTCACAAAGAGCATTCGACCTAGTTTCCTATTTGAGATGGTATGCACTATTCCGTGCCGCCACGTGAGAACGCTATGACTGACCTTGAAAAAACCTACCTGACAGCGAGTGAAGTAGATCGACTTGTTGGCGACCGAATTCGTCGGCGTAGAATACTTATGGGTTTAACCCAGGACCAGCTTGGCGAGTCTCTTGGCATCTCATACCAACAAATTCAAAAGTATGAGACCGGTGCCAATCGGGTCAGTGCTGGCCGCTTATATTTGATCGCTTCACGTTTAGAAGTTTCGCCCGGATGGTTCTTCGATCCCGTGAAGTCTGATGCCTCGAGTGAAGACTTTGATGAACTAGGGTCATCCAGACTGCTGATGGAGTTTGTCCGCAGTTTCGCCCGCATCAAGGATGAGCGCCTAAAAGGTGTTCTCGTGTCTTTGGTCCGCGCTATGGCAGATGAAGAAGCCGAAGCGGACGCCCCTGTCTCAAGCAATGGCGCGCACAAAGACTCCGTATCGATTCGATAGATCTCCGCTCAATTTGAGCGCAGCCGACTCTCCGTATGTCCCTGCAAAATATGAAAAAGGGAGGTCAAAAAGACCTCCCCTCTACACTCTACGCGATACTCTACTGGTCGGTGTCATACTGGAAATACGGGGATTAGGAAACCCGTTCAAACCAGCATGACGAAAACGTAAAGCTTAACCCGTTACGGTCTTCGCGAGGGCACGTGCTTGTGCCTTCCAGTTATCGCGGGTCATGCGACCTGGAAAACGCAGCATTCCTTCGAGCGATTCCATCTGCGCTTTGCGAAGCTTGGCGATCTGCCAGAAGTGGTAGATCCCAGCATCATTCAAACGCTGCTCAAGAACCGCACCAACGCCTTTGATCAGTTTCAGGTCGTCGATTTTGCCGAGAGGCTTCTTGATTCCGCCATTCTCGTCTGTGACTGGCGCCGTTGCAGCTTTTGGAGCTGGTTTAGCTGCCGCTGCCTTTGGCGCTGCTTTAGGCGCTGCCTTGGCTTTCGCTTTCGCCTTTTTGGCTTTCTTTGCTTTCTTGGTTTTGCCACCAACAGAAGCAATTTCTTCGCTCAAACGCTCAACGCGGGCTTTGACTTTCTCGTCAGCGCCGTCAGCGTTTGCACGCAGATCGGCAACTTGCTCTTCAAGATCGTCGAGCTTGCTGTGCAGCTTCTCAGCTTTCTTAGACTTCAGTGAAAACTGCTTGATGCCAAGCGCTTCACGCATGCGTTCCATGCGAGCTTCAAGGCGCTCACGCTGGTCAGCTTGAAACTTGGAAACAACCTCAGTCGCTTCGCCAGTTGCTTCAGCCACACGACCACGAACCTTTGCAGCTTCTTCAGCAACACGGTTCATTTGCTCTGTCATGCGAGAGATCGCTGTGTTTGAAGAGAGACGCGCGCGGACGTCGCTTTCGATCTCTTCGCCACGTGCAACCAGATCTTCAAAAAGAACTTCGCCTTGGCCGCTGACTTTGCCAACGCCTTCAGAAGCGACGTCATAGGCTTTGCCGTAGGCGCCAACGCCTGCGAGCCAGATTTTGTGCGCCACGTCGAAGCCCTTTGCTTCGATAGCTGCACCCATGAATTGCGCGCGGGCTTTCTGCTCAGCCTTTTTCGCTTTCTTGTCTTTTTTGTCTTTCTTCGCCATGTCCCGGCTCCGTTGATGTTCGGGGAACAGCCCATTGCTCTTCCTCATTGGCGTTCGAAATAAGCGGTGTGTCTAGAAAACGCATACTAATTGCCTCACAGGCGTGTTCGCGTTTTGCGAGAATATTTGATTAGCCACACTCGCAAATTGAACTAACATGAATTCTATGAGGTGGGTCATACTCGCGTTGATCGTGGCCTCCCCCGTTGCTCAAGCGGAGGATGAGGCTCAGCGAATTGCTTTCTCGGAAGGGCGATATCACGAGGCCGTCCTTCTATCCGCGACAGAACCTTCAGCGGATAATCTCGCATTCTCTGCCCGCAGCTTACTCGCAGAAGCCATCAGCGACCCGAACTATATTCCACCACCGCACCTACTAGATGAAGCCGAAGCGAAAGCGCGCCAAGCGATCGCGATTAGCCCTAACCATGTCGAGGCCAGGCTACAGCTTGCCATCGCGCTTTCCCTGAAAGCCCGACCACTCTCAAACCGCGAAGCGATGCGGTCTGGATATGGCTCTGAAGCGAAAGAACTGGTTGAAGCGGCACTCCGTGATGATCCTGACAACACTTACGCGCATGGATTTCTAGCCGTTTGGCATTTGGAGGTTCGCCGACGCGGCGGTGCGATCGGCGGGTCTGTCATGGGCGCTTCCACAAAGAAGGCTCAGCAACACTATCAAGCGGCCATTACCTCAGCGCCCGATGACGCATCTATCCATTGGCAATATGCCCGCGCGCTCACAGCGCTGAATGCAAAGCGGTACAGAGAAGAAATATCTACCAGCCTAGCAGCCGCCCTAGGCTGCACCGCTGAGACGCAGCTTGAAGACGTCATGCAACGGCGAGCAGAGTTCTTGCGCGCTGAATTGGAGACCAAAAGCTGGAAGCGCGCCGAGAAAACGGCCGCGCAAATGCTCTAGGGCCTATTCAGCAGCGACAGCTTCGATTGCTTTGGCTTCCTCAAGGAATTTCTCAGCTTCGAGCGCTGCCATGCACCCCATACCGGCTGCGGTAACTGCCTGACGATAGGTCTCGTCTGTGACGTCGCCGGCAGCGAAGACCCCTGGAATATTCGTTGCGGTCGAATCTGGTGCGGTGATCAAATAGCCATTGTCGAGCATGTCGAGCTTTCCAACGAAGAGCTCCGTCGAAGGCGCGTGTCCAATTGCGATGAAGACACCGTGCACAGGAACATCTTCGACAGCGCCCGTATCCACATTCTTCAAACGCGCTGCGGTCACGCCAAGCGGGTTCTCATCTCCAACCACTTCTTCGAGCGTCGTATTCCAACGCACTTCGATCTTTGGATGATTGAGCAAACGATGTTGCAGGATTTTTTCGGCGCGAAGGCTATCGCGGCGGTGAACGAGAATAACTTTCGACGCGAAATTGGTCAGGAAGAGCGCCTCTTCCACAGCGGTGTTCCCACCGCCAACAACAACGACATCTTTCTGGCGATAGAAGAAGCCATCGCAAGTCGCACAAGCGGAGACACCAAAGCCTTGGAACTTCTGCTCGCTCGGAAGACCAAGCCACTTCGCCTGAGCGCCCGTCGAGATGACCACGGAATCCGCCGTATAGGTCGTACCGCTGTCACCGATGGCTTTGAATGGCCGCGAGTCCAAATCGACAGATGTGATGTGATCTTCAGCCAGGTTCGCGCCCATCTTGAGCGCGTGCTCTTTCATCTTTTCCATCAATTCCGGGCCTTGGATCTCTGCAAATCCAGGATAGTTCTCGACCTCGGTGGTGATGGTGAGCTGTCCACCAGGCTGCGAGCCTGCAACCACAAGCGTGTCCCGCATCGCGCGCGCAGCATAAACGGCTGCCGTCCAGCCAGCTGGGCCAGAACCAATAATCAAAATCTCAGTATGACGTGTGTCGCCTGCGGTATCCGCCATAACGCTCTCCATCTCCCGTTTCTCGGGTGCAAATCTGTTCAGCGCTGGTTATGGGGATTCGCGCAGCGATAATAAAGAGGGAAACCGCCTCACAGGCGCGTGAAGCTGTGCTTAAGCCTCAACGCCCATTTCCCACGCCCAAACACCATCACCCCCGCGCCACATCGCATAGGTGACCGGCCCGTCCAGGGATGCCGTGCTCATCAGGCGACGCGCCCAGTCATCGCCGGGTGCCATATTGGCGGAGTTCACGCCCCATAGGAGCTGTGCTTGTCGCAATCGCTTTTGATCGAGTGATCCATAAAGGATCGGTTGGGTTCCGCGAACACGTGAGAATTGCGCCAACCGGAAAATGTCTCCCGTGCGCAGCGCGAGCGGCGTCTCGTTACGTTGCGCGATTTCCATAACGGCACTCGCAGTCGTGTCGACATCATCGGAAGCTTCACCACCGCCATCATATTGGACAAGCGCTTGGCGATAATCATCGGCCTTTTCAACGGCTCGAATAATCCGGTTCATGATCGCAACCGCTGTGGCGGGGTGCCGACCAACCGCGGTCTCAGCCGATAGCATCACCGCATCTACGCCTTGATAGACTGCCGTTGCCACATCGCTTGCCTCAGCGCGCGTTGGCGCTGCATTCTCGACCATGCTCTCCAGCATTTGGGTCGCAACGATCACCGGCTTCGCGGCATTACGAGCAACACGCACGATACGCCTCTGAATGAGCGGGACTTCTTCTGGCGGGAATTCCACGCCAAGATCGCCGCGTGCGATCATGACAGCATCAGTCGCTTCAACAATCGCGTCCAAATTATCGATCGCGGCGGGCTTTTCGAGTTTGGCGACAATCATCGCCTGGTCACCAATCAGATCACGCGCCTCATTGATGTCCTCAACCGTTTGCACAAAGGAGAGCGCGATAATGTCGACGCCCATTTCTAGAGCGAAAGCGAGGTCACTGCGGTCTTTTTCAGAGAGTGCGGGCACAGGCAGCGCCTTACCGCGCACCGTGAACCCTTTCCGGTCTTTCAATACGCCAGGAAGCTCTGACCGCACCTTTGGTGCGTCGCCTGCACTGACGACCGTAAAGATGAGTAGCCCGTCATCAGCGAGGATCGTATCACCCTCTTCCAGCACGCCCAGAATTTCCGCTCGCGGAACCGGGATCGTATTCGGTTGGTCGGTCTCGGCGCCCACGACGAGATCATACTCGCCGCGCATTTCGAGTTTTATAGATCCGCCTGGAAACTTACCGACACGAATTTTAGGACCTTGCAAATCGGCCAGGACAGCAATCGGGCGCCCGAGCAATTCCTCGGTTTTACGAATGGTGTCACAGGTCTGCTTATGCTTCTCCTGCTCGCCATGGCTGAAATTCAGCCGGAACACGTCGACCCCCGCTTCGGCGAGCAATCGGATTGTGCCCGGTGCAGAGCTCCCGGGTCCAAGGGTGGCCACGATTTTCGCGCATCGTCCTCTAACCCCGGCGGCCCGTCTGTTCATATCAGATCCCTTTGCCCAATTCTGCAGCTTCGCGGACCTTGGCCTCGATTCCAGCCCAATCGCCAGCTTCCATTTCCGCAGGTGAGGCAATCCAGGTTCCACCCGCCGCAATAACGTTCGGCAGGCTGAGATAATCCTGAGCATTGTGCGGTTTCACGCCGCCTGTGGGCATAAAATCAATGTGCGGCAACGGCCCAGCCAGCGACTTCAAGAAGTTGGCGCCACCAGACGCCTCAGCGGGGAAGAACTTTAAAACGCCGTAGCCCTCTTCAAAGCGCGCCATCGCTTCACTCGCGGTTGCGACGCCCGGCAAGATTACGCCATCATGATAGGCAAGCGCTTTAAGAAGTTCAGGCCCGGCTCCCGGAGAAACCAGGAAGTCCGCGCCGGCTTTAAGCGCTGCATCGACATCACCCTCAGAGCAAATGGTCCCCGCGCCGACGACCAAGCTTGGCTCGGCGGCTTTCATCTCCGTAACAACTTCAAGGGCAACTGGCGTTCGTAATGTGACTTCAGCGCTACGAAGACCGCCTTTGATGAGCGCAGATGCCAATGGCGCGGCGTGCGCGACTTTGGTTACGGTCAAGACCGGAACGATGGGAGCGCCGTGAAGCGCCTCGCGAAAACTTGCGAGATTGATCATGCGTCGAGATCCTCATCAAAATGTAGCGCTGCTGCTCCGATAAGGGCGGCTTCACCTTGCATCAACAAACGTATTGGAATGGGTTCCATGTAATGACTCATGGGTCCGCGCTGGAAAAAGCGGGACAGAGCCGCCGGGGTTGCGAGCCAATCCACCAAACGCTCCGCCACGCCCCCGGTGATTACAACACCGCCTCGAGTGCCGTTGATGAGCGCCGCATCGCCTAAAGCGTCCAGTGTCGCGCCTGCCCGGATCTCACAAATATCTTTCGAGATTCGATCTCCATCCTGTGCGCGCTGCATGATCTCTGCCGGTGTGGTGCGAACCCAAGTGACCCCATCAATATCGCAGAGTGCTTCATGTACTGCATCTAGACCTGATCCGGACAAGACGAGTTCTTTGGAGACATAGCCGTGGCGTTGTTGGAGGCGCTTCGTAAGCTCCCATTCGCGATCTGAACGAGGTGCGAATGCGGCATGCCCGCCCTCGCCGGTCATCACGCGCCACCCTCTTTCCCCCTCTGGAAGAAGCGTGGCCATGCCTAGGCCCGTTCCTGGTCCTGCAACAAGGATTGGCGAGCGCTCATCTGGCGTTCGGCCGGGATTCAAAACCCGAAAACTATCATCCCCAAGCTCCGGAATCGAGCGCGCCATCGCGGCGTAGTCATTGACCAGGCGAACACGTTCCAACCCAGTCTTCTGCGCAATATCCCGGCTATTTATCGTCCAGTCGCGGTTCGTCAGTCGAACAATTCCATCGCGCACAGGTCCGGCAAAAGCGAACAAAGCTTGATGCGGTCGATTGTTCCCAAGCTGCCCGAGGTAAACATGCAAGGCTTCGTCAAACGACTGAAAGCTATCACCCGGCAACACGGCAATGTCTTCGACCTCGGGATGGCCCGCAAACCCTAGACGTGCGCGGCCAAACCGAACATTCGTGCCGCCGATGTCCCCCACTAAAACACTATCTGGCATCATAATCCCCCCAGCATCGAAAACACGCTCCCGCCCTGCTCCGAATTGCTGACCGCCGACCGGAAACCACCAAACATCTCTCGTCCCAATCCCATAGACGACATGTTTGGTTTGAATGGCACCGGTTTACGGCCCTCGAATTCTCTCTCATCGACTTGAAGCTCAAGCCGGCCGGCCACTGCATCGAGTCGGATGACGTCCCCGTCTTGAACGCGCGCCAGCGGTCCGCCTCGGCTTGCTTCCGGTCCAACATGGATCGCTGCAGGAAACTTGCCGGACGCCCCCGACATACGCCCGTCCGTGACCAGCGCGACGTTATGGCCTTTGTCGTGAAGCGCACCAATCGCACCCGACAATCCGTGTAATTCAGGCATGCCGTTGGCAGCAGGACCTTGGAAGCGCACAACAATGACAACGTCGCGATCAAGCTCGCCAGCTTGGAAAGCTGACTTCACCGCTTCCTGACTTTCGAACACTCGTGCAGGCGCTTCGGTGATATGGCGTTCTGGCTTCACAGCGGAGATTTTGATCACGCCACGCCCGAGCGGGCCGTCCAACATTTGCAAGCCGCCCGATCCCGAGAAAGGGTCTTCAATCGGTCGAATAATATCAAGGTCCGCGCTTTGCGTTGGTGCCTCGCGCCATTTTAGCTCGTCGCCGTCGAGCCAAGGCTCTTGAGAGTACGTACTGATCGGCCCAAACGCGCCTTGCGCCTCGCCTTGTAGTAAACCCGCTTTAAGGAGCTGTCCGACAACGAAGCCCATTCCGCCCGCCGCATGGAAATGGTTCACATCCGCCGGTCCGTTCGGATAGATCCGACACAGCAATGGCACCACCGCGCTGACATCGGCGAAGTCTTCTAGTGTAACTTCGTATCCAGCTGCGGCGGCCATGGCAGGGATGTGCAGGACATGATTGGTAGATCCGCCCGTTGCCATGAGCCCCACCAGTGCGTTCACAAATGTCCGCGCATCGACCATCTCGCCGGCAGGACGGTATTCCCCCTTGATCGAATTGGAGAGCGCTTGGCGAACCGTGGCGCGCGTCAACGCTTCTCGAAGGGGCGTCCCGGGGTTTGGGAAGGCCGCACCTGGCATATGAAAGCCCATTACTTCCATAAGCATCTGGTTCGAGTTTGCCGTGCCATAGAAGGTACAGGTACCCTGGCTATGATAGCTTTCAGATTCAGCGCGCAGAAGCTCGTCGCGACCGACTTTTCCGAGCGCGAACTCTTGGCGAATGCGTTGCTTCTCCGGGTTTGGCAATCCTGACGGCATTGGGCCAGCGGGCACCATCAAATGAGGCAACCACCCAAACCGTAGCGCGGCGATCACAAGTCCTGGAATGATCTTGTCGCAGACGCCGAGATTAAGAACCGCATCATAAGCATCATGGCTGAGTGAAACAGCTGACGCCATTGCAATGACATCCCGAGAGAAGAGCGACAGCTCCATCCCTTCTTGGCCTTGGGTGACCCCATCACACATTGCAGGAACGCCGCCCGCGATTTGCGCGGTCGCCGTATTCTTGCGCGCTTCATCTCGAATGATCTCAGGATAGTGCTCGAACGGCGCGTGCGCAGAGAGCATGTCATTATAGCTCGTCACCACACCAATGTTTGGCCAGCCCGATCCGAGGATTTGCGTCTTATCCATGACGGCGCACCCTGCCGAAGCGTGCGCGAGGTTGCCTTCAGTGAGCTTAGCGCGCGCAAAACCAGATGGGCGCCGCGCTCGGATCATTTCGAGATAGGCCGCGCGGCTATCTTTGCTTCTGGCTTCTATTCGCGCTGTAACCTCAGCGATTGTGTCATGGATCTTGGTCATAGGCTTTAGGCCTCCCACCAGTCTCGGTCATCGCGGCGCAGCATCAGCCGAGCCTCAACGGGACCATCTTCAAGACCAGCCTGATAAGTTTCCATTGGAACGTCCGCCTCATCCCAGGCTTCAAGCAAGCCGTCGACCCATTTCCAGGCAGCTTCTACTTCTTCGCGGCGCATGAACAGCGAAAGGTTTCCGCGCACCACATCCATCAGAAGTCGCTCATAGGCGTCTGGGTATCTGACGAGAAAATTGTCGGCGTAAGACAGGTTCAGCGGCAGCGATTTGATCCGCAAACCACCTGGGCCTGGTTCTTTGATTTGCAAATAAAGCCGAACGCCCTCGTCCGGCTGAACATTGATCACAAGGCGATTGGATTGGCTCTCTACGCGTCCAAACATGGAGTGCGGCGTTTCACGGAACTGAACAACAATTTCAGAATGCCGATCCTTCATGCGCTTTCCGGTGCGCAGATAGAACGGCACTCGTGCCCAGCGCCAATTGTCGATCGCAGCTTTGATTGCGACGAACGTTTCTGTGCCGCTCTTTTCGCCGAGTTCTTCAAGATATCCCGGCACAGCTTCGCCTTGTACCGCGCCTTTGGCGTATTGGGCTCGGACAGTATTCCGTCCGGCCTTTTCAGCCGTAATCGGGCGCAGTGCCTCCAGGACTTTGATCTTCTCAATCCGGATCGCATCGCCATCGATCGAGTTTGGTGGCTCCATAGCGATCAGACACAGCAGCTGAAGCAAGTGGTTCTGCACCATGTCCCGGAGCGCACCGGATCCATCATAGTAGCCCACACGGTCGCCAACACCGTAATGCTCAGCAACCGTGATTTGAATATGATCAATCGCGGTTCGGTTCCAAAGCGGCTCAAACAATGAGTTCGCGAACCGCAACACCATCAGGTTCTGAACGGTCTCTTTGCCGAGATAGTGGTCGATCCGATAAATACATTCTTCAGCGAAGACCGCGCCGACCCCTTCATTGATCGCCCGCGCTGATGCCAGATCCGTTCCGACGGGCTTCTCTAACACGACGCGAGACGCCCCTGCATTGAGGCCCGCATTTCCGAGCGCTTCACAAATCGGAACGTAAATTTTTGGAGTGACCGCCAAATAGAAAACGAGGGGGCGGTCTTCCTGGATCGTCAGTAGTTTTTTGAGCTCTTCCCAGTCAGCATCCGGCTTGGTTGCATCCATCGCGACATAGTGGAGGTGCTTTTCGAATTTCTTCCACTCAGACTTGCTGAGATTATCTGGCGTCGCTTCCTCACAAGCCTCAAAGGCAAATGCGCGAAACGCTTTGTCGTCCATCTCTGAGCGAGAGATACCGATGATTCGCGAATCCTCCGGGATCTGCCCATCTGCCCAGCGATGATATAAGGCCGGCAACAGCTTCCGACGCGCCAAATCGCCGGTGCCACCAAAGATTACGATGTCGAACGAGCCGACGGGAATGAACTCCGCCATACCGCTCCCTTTTAATGTAGTTTTTCCACGGACCGTATGCGCTTGCGTGACAGCGGTGTCAATGTTTTAGCAACGTCGCGGCAGCTCAAAATATGTACGCCAAAATCGAAAAGACCCGGCCGCATAGGGCCGGGCCTAATGAGTATCCAAAACCTACAGGTCTTTAGTTACGCGTTTTATCAACAAGACGGTCATTCTGCGCCCAGTGCATCATGCCCCGAAGCTTCTCCCCGACTTCTTCGATCAAGTGATCGTTCGTGCGCGCACGCATTGAGAGGAAGGACGGCGCACCGGCTTGGTTCTCAAGCACCCAGTCGCGGGCGAACTTGCCAGACTGAATGTCGTCAAGAACCGCCTTCATCGCCTTCTTGCTTTCGCTATCGACAACGCGCGGGCCAGAGACGTATTCGCCATATTCGGCGGTATTCGAGATCGAGTAATTCATGTTGGCAATCCCGCCCTCATAAATCAGATCAACGATGAGTTTGGTCTCATGCAAGCACTCAAAGTAAGCCATTTCTGGCGCATAACCGGCCTCAACAAGCGTTTCGAAACCTGCTTTGATGAGCTCAACGATACCACCGCACAGAACAGCCTGCTCGCCGAACAGATCCGTCTCCGTTTCTTCTTTGAACGAGGTTTCGATAACGCCAGCGCGCGTATTGCCGATCCCTTTAGAGTAAGACAGCGCGACGTCTTTAGCCGTTCCTGTAGCGTCCTGATGGATTGCGATCAGGCCTGGTAGACCAAATCCCATCTGGTATTGCGCACGGAGCGTATGACCCGGACCTTTTGGAGCCGAAAGCGAAACATCGACGCTGGCTGGCGGGCGGATCAGGTTGTAGTGAATATTAAAGCCATGACCGAACATGATGTGCTGCCCATCACGGACATGCGGTTCGATTTCGTTCGCCCAAAGCACCGCCTGCTTCTCATCTGGAACCAGAATCATAACGACGTCTGCCCATTGCGTAATCTCGCTTGGGCTCATGACTGTTAGGCCTTCGGCTTCGGCTTTTGGCTTTGACGCGGACGTTGCTTGCAAGCCAATGCGCACATCAACACCATTGTCTTTCAAGTTGAGCGCGTGTGCGTGGCCCTGGCTACCATAGCCGACAACACCGACCTTTTTCCCTTGGATAAGGGCGAGGTCTGCATCCTGCTCATAATAAATATTCATCTCTACATTACTCCTTAGAGGGTCATTCTTGCGGCCTGCAGGGCCGGTTCTATTTCGGTTGATGGTAATATCTCGAGGCGGTTACCCCGGCGCATCAGGCTTTGCTCGAGCATTCTGAGCTGACCGAGCGCTGAGGCGTCGATTGTTCGAACGGCCGTCAAATCTAACTGGCAATCGCTTGGTTTTTGCGCAGCGACGGACAGATTTTCTCTGATCTCGTTTCGAGTGGAGATGACGAGATCCCCTGATAGCGCCAGCGCGCTTCCATTGAAGGTTGCTTCAACGCCCTGTACGCCCTGCTTCGCTCGAGAGGTCTTTTTCAAACGACCTAGGCTGCCACTCACGATCCCGATAAGGTCTTTGCCGTCATTCCAATACCGTTTCCAAAGGGATGGCTCAGCAATGATCCGCCAGACCCATTCCAAGCCAATGCGTGTCGCCCAATCAGGCGCACGCTTAATCGTGCCCGCAACAAAATCTACCACAGCGCCGAGATGAGCGATGACCGGCGCTTCGAGTTCAGATTGATTGTGTTCGATCCAGTCTTGTCCTTTTGCTGCCCCA
The DNA here is from genome assembly GCA_013213785.1 of Henriciella sp. GTDB lineage: Bacteria > Pseudomonadota > Alphaproteobacteria > Caulobacterales > Hyphomonadaceae > Henriciella. The sequence continues at coordinate 205,310 of JABSPZ010000008.1, forward strand.
AGCGAAACGATGACAAAGTCTGGCTTCGCGGCATTGATCTTATCGCGGATCTCGCTGGAACTCATGCTCTCAACGTCGCCAAATCCTGGATTGTGCCATCCAGCCGCAATCAATCGTCCTTGCTCATCCTGCAAAGCATTGTGGGCGGCCTCAGCAGCTCCATCGCGACCGCCGAAGAAGAAAATTCGGATCGGCTTCGCGTTCTCCGATGTGTCTGCTCTCAATCGATCAAACAGATCGGATCCAGCGACTCGCTCAGTCAGCGGCATTCCTAATTGACGCGCGAGCCAGACAACCGGCGCACCATCCGCAAGACTGAGATCTGCATTCACGATCTGGCGCATGGCGCTGTCATTCTTCAATGCTCGGACCATCCAATTCACATTCGGGGTTACGAAGGACAAACGCGTGCGCGTCTCAACCGCTTGCTCAACAAGGCTCGCAGCCTCATCAAGACTGACATTGTCTATCGGCATTCCGAAGATGGCCCAGACATCGCGGTCGAACGCCGAATTCATCCCTTCTCGGCCCCTCTCTTGATGGAGAGAACACCCGTCCGGCTAACTTCCACCAGTCCAAGGGGGTCCATAAGCGCACAGAATTGATCGATCTTGTCGCTTGCACCTGTAAGTTCGAAAATGAAGCTCTTATTGGTTGTGTCGATCACGCGGGCGCGAAAGATCTCGGCGATACGCAAGGCTTCGACCCGTTTTTCACCTTCGCCAGCGACTTTGATCAAAGCGAGCTCTCGCTCAATGCCGCGCTTCGAGCGCGTGATATCTGTAACGCTTGCAACCGGAACGAGGCGTAGCAATTGCGCCTCAATCTGCTCGAGTGTGTGCGCCGTCCCCGCCGTAACGATCGTAATACGCGAACGATGACGATCGCGATCAACTTCAGCCACGGTCAGGCTTTCAATATTGTATCCTCGCGCCGAAAAGAGCCCGACGACGCGCCCCAGCACGCCAGGTTCATTGTCTACGATCACGGCGAGCGTGCGTCGCTCTTCGTCCTCTTCGACGTGGCTCATATCGTATGCACTGGCTGGATTATCACTCACTGTAGTGTCTCCTTGCGCTCGCCGAGATTTATCCCGGGGCGCCGTGATTTAAGAGTAGAGAGAAGCGCATTGGAGCGCTCGATCGCATCCCCTCGTTGATCCAATCTTTGGTCATCATAGCGATCAACAACCGTATCGCGGCGACGAGGGTCGAGGTGTGCTTGCAGTTCAGATACGAGCAAACGCCGGCAATCCTCAATGAACTCGGCGCTGTTGTCAGCGGTGGGCCCGCCCTGGCGCGTCAGGGCCTCCACCTCATAATACGCAAACATGAGCGCATCCAAAATTGGCGGACGAGAGCCGCGATAGGCCCCCTCTTTTTCCACACCCTTGCTCTGCGGATCGATGTTCGGGAAGAACAACCTGCCTCGCTCCACCAATGAAGAAAGGGCCAAGAGCATATTCACGCGCTGCTGGAAGAAGCTTTGGTCGTTTGCTTGATGCTGCCGCGTGCGCGCAAACATGGCGGCTCGATTGAGCGTATCGATACACGCATTCCCCCAAGCCAGGCTTTGAGAATCAATGCTGTGGCGCAAGTTTTCCATCTGCAGCGACTGCTGCTTGCGCGTCTCATTACGGCTGACCAAAGCGCCGAAAACAGCGATGATCGCAGACAGTATCGCAACCACAATTTCGATGTGATTGTTGAGCCATGCCAACATGTTCTCAATCCTTCCAGCTTGTAGTGTGCGCGAAGGAAAGCTTCTGCCAGAGGCATAGGCTGGGGAAAAGAGGCCAGATGTCATCAGACAAGCTTTCGTCCGGCCTCATCGATTTCGTCGCCGGTGATCTCCGACAGGATCATATCATTGTGCGCTGCGCCTGATGGGATCATGGGCAAGCAATTTTCTGCTTTGGTGACGCGGCAGTCAAAGATCACAGGACCATCATAATCGATCATCTCCTGTATCTTTCCGTCCAGCTCTTTTGGATCATCGCAAACCAGACCAAGCGCCCCATAAGCTTCTGCGAGCTTTACAAAATCTGGCAGGCTTTCTGAGTAAGAGTGGGAATATCGCTCGCCGTGCAGAAGCTCTTGCCACTGGCGAACCATCCCCATCCACTCATTGTTCAGAATGAACACTTTGATCGGTAATTTGTGCTGAACAGCGGTCGAAACTTCCTGGAGAACCATCTGGACGGAGGCTTCGCCAGCAATGTCGATAACCAATGCATCTTTATGCGCGGCTTGAATACCAACTGCCGCTGGCAATCCATAGCCCATCGTGCCAAGGCCACCACTGGTCATCCAGCGATTTGGCTCTTCAAAATGATAGTGTTGCGCGGCCCACATTTGGTGCTGCCCGACTTCGGTCGAAATATAGGTTTCGCGATCTTTGGTCAGCTCATAGAGGCGCTCAATCGCGTATTGAGGTTTGATCTCATTTTCGCTCTCCGCATAGGCAAAACAGTTGCGAGCGCGCCAGCCACTGATTTGCGCCTTCCAGTCTGAGATATCCTTCGGCTTGGCTTTCCCCCAAGCTTTGATCATCGCGTCCAAGGCGTTCCCAGAATCCGCGATAACCGGCACATCTGCTCGGATCACTTTGTTGATAGAGCTCGGATCAATATCGATGTGGATCTTCTTTGAGCCCGGCGAAAAGGCATCAATTCGTCCGGTCACTCGGTCATCGAAGCGCGCGCCGACACAAATCATCAGATCACAATCGTGCATCGCATTGTTGGCCTCATACGACCCGTGCATACCGAGCATGCCCAGCCAATCCTCATGGCTCGCCGGAAACGCCCCAAGTCCCATCAGCGTAGATGTAACTGGAAAGCCGGTAAGCTTTTGGAGTTTGCGCAAAGACTCGCTTGCTTCGGGTCCGGAATTGATAACACCGCCACCCGTGTAAAAGACGGGGCGCTTCGCGTGCTTCATCAGCTCGACAGCCCGTTTGATTGCTTGCGGGTCGGGATCTGTTTGCGGTTTATAGGTGGCTTTGTGAATGCCGTCTTTGCCGACATAGGTGCCTGTCGCGAACTGAATGTCCTTCGGAATATCAATAACAACAGGACCAGGACGACCAGTTGTGGCAATCAGAAACGCCTCATGGATCGTCCGCGCCAACTCATCAACATCCGTCACAAGGTAGTTGTGCTTGGCGCAGCAGCGCGTGATCCCGACCGTGTCGCACTCTTGGAACGCATCTGTTCCAATCAAGTGCGTTGGCACCTGCCCGGTCAAGACAACCATCGGGATCGAGTCCATCATCGCATCGGTGATCGGGGTGACCATATTCGTCGCCCCCGGGCCGGACGTAACCAAAGCAACACCGGCATTTCCTGTAGACCGCGCATACCCTTCAGCCGCATGACCCGCGCCTTGTTCGTGACGAACAAGGACGTGCCGAATTGAGGGTTCGGTGAACAGCGCATCATAGATTGGAAGGACCGCACCGCCCGGATACCCGAACATCACCTCCACCCCTTGTTCCTTTAGCGCAGTGATGACGATCTCTGCGCCAGTCATCTGGTCAGTGTCGGTCTTGGCCTTAGGCTTGGTCTGCATTTCCATGATCTTGATCCTTGAGGGTTTGCAGGGGTTGGTGGGGCGAGTTTCAGGTTAAAAAAAAGGGTCTCTGTGAAGAGACCCGGTTATAAGCACCTGCTGCCGACGAAGTAGAACGTCAGCGCAGGTGCCTAATAACGAGTACGACTGTTGGACGCATGAAGCGTTTCCTCCCAAAAGTTAATTGGGGCATAACTTACCGTTTATGCCCCGTCAACCTCCTTATAGAGGGCATGAATTACCCTTAATCGATCTTCGATGGCGAGGCTTGGAATTCGCGGCCAAAATGGGAATTGTCGACCAATCCATGTGAATTGCCGTTTGGCGTAGCGGCGCGTATCGCGTTTCGCGTTTTCAGCGGCCCCTTCAGCGCTCATTTCGCCTTTCAAATAAGCGATCAACCAAGGGATACCGTGGGCCTTCATAGCGGGAAGATCATCGGGCAGGCTCTGGCTCGCGAGCCCGCGCGCCTCTTCCATCGCACCTTCCATCAGCATGCCTTCGAAGCGACGATCGATTCGAGCATATAGACGCGAACGTGTTGGCGTCAGCGCCACTCCCAGCCATTCACGCTCGCCCAATATTGCGCGCCCCTTTTTACCTTGGAAGCTCGAAATGGATTTGCCCGTCGCCAGCCAAACCTCCAATGCGCGCGACAATCGCTGTCGGTCGCCCTCACCGAGTCGCTCAGCCGTTTCTCGATCCACTTGCTCGAGTTTCTCGCGCAGTGCGGGCACGCCGCCCGCTTTAAAAATCTCTGTGACGTCACTGCGCACATCTTCTGGCACAGGCGGGATCTCAGATAGCCCCTCGATTAAGGCGAGATGGTAAAGCCCCGTCCCGCCGATAATGATTGGCACCTTTCCGCGTCTTTGCACCTTCGCAATGACGGGTTTCACATCGTCGAGCCATTTGCCCGTCGAGTAACGCTCGCTTGCTGGCACATGACCGAACAGATGATGTTCGACGCCCGCCATCTCTGAAGCCGCCGGGCGCGCAGAGATAACCCTCAAATCGCGATAGACCTGCATAGAATCGGCGTTTATGACCTCGCCACCAACGCGCTTGGCGAGGGCGACGGAGAGCGCCGATTTGCCACTGGCGGTTGGGCCATGAATTAAGATTGCAGGCTTCATACATTTAGTCGTAAGAAGCAGGCCGCTAAGCGTAAAGCCAGGAATGCTGCGATGACGGACAAAACTCCCCGCTCTTCACATGTCGCCACGGCCGTTGCGCCTGTTAGTCATGGGTTCATGAAGCTCGGCGCGAAGTTGGAAGCAGCCTGCCAATCCGCTGGCCTCGTTCAGACAAGCCATGTCCGCTTACTAGGGACAGAAGAAAAATGGGCTGCGGTGGAAATCGCGGTTGCCCTCGGCGATGGCGACATACAGTCGGCCCGCGCGCAGCTCCGTGAGGCGTTCGGCGACTCTGCTGATGTCGCGCTGCTCCCCGCACGCAATCGCAAAAAGCGGTTGCTCATCTCGGACATGGACTCGACCATCATTCAACAAGAATGCCTCGATGAGCTTGCCGCTTATGCGGGACTAAAAGACGAGATCGCCGCGATTACGGCGCGCGCTATGGCAGGAGAACTCGATTTTGAGGGCGCGCTCACAGAGCGAGTCGGAAAACTGAGCGGCCTGTCTCTAGACGCCCTTGCACAGTGCTATGATGAGCGGATCACGCTGATGCCCGGGGGCTCCACGCTCACCGCGACGATGACGGCAAACAGCGCTTATTGCCTCCTCGTTTCTGGTGGCTTCACTTACTTCACCAAACGCGTCGCCGAAGCTGCGGGCTTTCAAGGCGATCGCGGCAATGTCTTGATTGACGATGGCGCGGCGCTCACCGGAGAGGTCGGGCGTCCGATCCTGGGCCGCGAAGCCAAACTCGATGCGCTTGATGACGCCGCCTTCGCGAATGGGCTGAACCGGCAAGATGCTGTTGCGATGGGCGACGGTGCAAATGATCTCGCCATGATCGAAGCCGCCGGTCTCGGCCTCGCGGTACATGCAAAACCAATCGTGGCAGAAGCAGCCGACGCGGCGATCAATGTGACCGATCTGACCACTGCTCTGTATTTCCAAGGTTACTCAGACAGTGAGATTGTTTGGCGGGGCTGAGGCTTAGCCTCTGACATCCACATCGATGGCCTGGAACTGCGTTTGGCGATTTCGATAGACGCGCAGCAGCAAGGGCTGGCCTTCGCGATCGGCTGCCTCATCCATCGCTAAGAGAGCCGCTTCAGGCGTTTCGACCACTTCAAACGCCATCTCCATGACAACGTCGCCTTTTTGGAGTTTGCCGAAACTCGGCCCCCGCGGCGAAACAGAGCGCACCAAGACGCCATTGATATCGCCTGGAATACGATAGCGGCGGCGCTCATCTTCTGTCAGCGCAACGAAATCAACGCCTAAGAGGTTATCGGTTAGCGTGCTTTCCGTATCGATGACTTCATCTTCTTCATCATCCGTGTCGGCATTGAGTTCGCCCAACTCAAACTCGACGAGCAGCGTACGGCCATCTCGGATCAGCTCGACTTCTACGGATTTCCCGATCTCGGTATCTGCAACAATTAGGCTGAGAGCACGTTCGTCTTCAACGGGGCGACCATCAAAATTCAAAATCAAATCGCCAACTTCGAAATTGGCTTTGGACGCGGGACCATCGTCCGTGATCCGCGTGATGATGACGCCGGTCCCCTCTTCTAAACCATAGGCTTGAGCGAGATCCCGGTCTGCGTTTTGAATGTTTACACCAAACCAACCGCGCCGCGCTTTCCCGAATTCGATGAGCTGCTGGCTGATTTGGTTTGCGAGGTTTGACGGAATTGAAAATCCAAGGCCGACGGAGCCGCCCGTAGGCGTAATAATGGCGGTGTTTACGCCCAAGACTTCACCATTGAGATTGAACAGAGGACCACCCGAGTTGCCGGAGTTAATCGCAGCATCGGTTTGGATATAGTTGTCATAATTGCCTGATTTGATGTCTCGATTGCGCGCTGAGACGATCCCGACAGAGACCGAGCCTCCGAACCCAAATGGATTGCCGATCGCCATGACCCAGTCGCCGACTTCAGCGCTTTCGCTATCGGCCCATTCGACAAATGGAAACGGTTCATCCTGTTCCACTTTCAGAACGGCGATATCGGTCGCCTCATCCGTTCCGATCAGCTCTGCGCGGAGCGTCCGTCCGTCAGAGAACACCGCATTGATCTCATCTGCGCCTGTGATCACATGATCATTGGTGACGATCAGACCATCGGCTGAAATGACAAATCCGGAGCCCAGAGCGCCTTCTTGGCTGAACCCCTCAGGATCGCGCCCAAAGAAGGGATTAAACTCACTCAGCGGCTCGCCGTCTTCGAACATCGGCAAGTCGTTGGCGATGACTTTTGACGTGGTGATGTTCACGACAGCTGGCATCAACTGCTTTGACAGCTGTGAGAAACTATCCGGACGCGTCTGCTGATCTTGCGTTTCGATAGGGTTCAATATGTCCGAGAGAGACTGTCCCGAGGCCGTATGGGCGGCCAGCATAACAAGAGCAAAAGCAGAGACGGTTTTACGCATCAACGGGTTCTCCTACAGATGTAACGCATCTTAACGCTAACTAGGGCGTTATCTGGGCAGCGTGCAAGCCTTTGTCACCCACCAAACCTCACCATTACGTAAAGGAGCAGCGCTCCAATCGCCATGGACCACAGTCCTGACTGTCGAATGGTGTTCTCGGGCATCTCCGATAGCCAAGCACCAAAGCGTTTCATGGCATCTGGCATCCCGGCATAGATCGCGCCTTCTAAGAGGAACCACATACCAATGCCCGCGAGAATTATAGTGAGCATGTCAGCCGCTCCCGAATCAAATAGCCCCGCCGCAGCATAGGCTGGGCGGGGCTAAATAGATATGGTGCGTTCGCTTAGCGCCGCGCCGTGCCGTTTACACGAGCCTGTTCGATAAACTCATCGCAAAGGCCAAGATTATCAGGACCAACCACAAGCTGTGTCCCTTGTGTGAAAGCCTGCTCACAGGCGATCAGAGCACGCTGGAAGCGGAAGAACTCACGGTCTTGCTCGTACGCTTGCGCATAAATCTCATTACGCTGCGCATCGCCTTCACCGCGAATTTGCTCTGACTCACGGCGCGCTTCAGCGAGCAAGACAGTCCGCTCACGTTCAGCTTCCGCCCGTACGAGTTTCGCACGCTCGTCGCCTTCGGCTCGAATTTGTTCGGCCTGCTGGTTCCGGGTTGCCGCCATCCGGTCAAAGACACGCTGCGACACATCTGGTGGAAGGTCCACACGTTTGATCCGCACGTCGATAATATCGATACCACGTCCTGAAATCGAATTACTCAGATTGTCTCTGATTTCGTCCATCAGTTCAGAACGCTGCCCAGAAATTATCTCTTCTGGCAGCTGGCTACCGAGCGCGTTCCGGATCGCAGTATCTGTAAAGCGCAGAAGTTGGTTCTGAGCTTCACGCTGCGTTCCCAATCGCTGATAGAATGCGAGCGGCTCTGAAATCCGCCAGCGCACAAAGGCGTCAACGATCAGCTGCTCTTGGTTGGACGCGAAGACTTCAATGTCCGGTACATCCAGTCCGAGGTTTCGCTTATCGTAGGTCACGACGGACTGAACGAATGGGATCTTGAACTTCAGACCGGCCTCGTCAGTACCTGGCTCGTTATATGCCTCAACAGCAGCACCAACTTGCAGAACGAGCGTTTGTTGACGCTGGTCCACGATGAAGAATGAATTGAGCACGGCCACAAGAGCGGCGATCACGGCTACAATGCCAATAACTCCAAACGGTTTCATGATTAGTTCCCTCCACCGCTTCGGTTGACGCGATCTAGCGGCAGGTAAGGGACTGCGCCAGAGTTGCTATCAAGGATAAGTTTGTCGGTGCGGTTCAGAACCCGCTCCATCGTCTCAAGATACATCCGCTCCCGCGTCACTTGTGGCGCTTTGCGGTACTCGAGTAGAATCTGAATGAAGCGATCGGCTTCACCCGTCGCGTCCGCGATCACGCGGTCACGATAGGCCTGCGCATCCTGAAGGATTTGCTGAGCTTCACCACGTGCACGCGGAACGATATCGTTCGCATAACGGTTAGCCTCTTGGACCAAACGCTCGGCGTCCTGACCCGCGTTGATAACGTCAATAAAGTCTGCCCGGACCGGAGCCGGTGCGAGCGCTTCTTGGATCTCGACGTTTTCAATCTGAACACCAGCACCATAATCAGCGAGGAGTTCTTGGAGCTGATCGCGCACGATCGTTGCAATCTCACCACGACCGGTTGTTAGCACCGCATCAAGTGTCGACTTGCCAACCACTTCTCGCATGACACTTTCGGCAGCCGCTTTCACGAGGGGCGTGCCATTGTCGATATTGAGAATGAAATCCTGTGGGTTTTCACCATCATAGTACCAGAAGACACGGAATTGGACGTCGACAATATTTTCGTCACCCGTCAGCATCAGGCTTTCACCTTGGTTGATGCCGATTTGTGTCTCTTGTTGACGCTCTGATGGGAGCACTTCGTGTGTTTCAATCGGTGCAGGCAGGTGCACGTGCAGGCCAGGTGCGAAATTCTTTTGATATTCGCCAAAGCGGAACACCGCGGCCCGCTCGCCTTCGTCCACGATCACGACGCCGGTCGCGAGCCACGCGATTGCCGCAACCACGCCAAGCACCAAGAATCCACCTGGTCCAAGATTAGGTCCGCCTCGGCCACCGCCGCCGCCACCGCGACCTCGGCGTGAAAAGCGTTCCTGCATCTTACGCATTTGATCTTCTATGTCAGAGCCACCGCCTTGGCCGCCGCCGCCTCCGGGTCGTCCCCAGGGTGAGCCACCATCGCCATTGCCTCCAGAACCGCCACTGCCCCACGGGCCGCCGTTGGCCTTGGGAGGCTCGTCGCCATTTCCACTATTATCGTTCCAGGGCATTGCCCCTCCTTTTGGTCACACCAGATGTCTGGCTTTTTATCCGTCTCGTGCCTATTTGCGTTCGAAAGGCCCCTTCATCAAGGACATAGCCCATGTTTTGGGACAAGAAAGAGTGTAAACCGCTATCTGATGCGACAATAAGGACTGCCCTTGGGTCACCAGATTGGCTTTCAGGGGTCCGAATCATTGATGGCGGACAGGTGACGCTGATCATTGAAACACGGGCCGACGACCTCGAAGCGGCAGAAAAACTCCGAATCGATGCCGAAGCGCGTGCTTCCACAATAGACGGCGTCACGGACGTCCGCTCGGTTTTGACTGCGGAAGCCCCGGAAGGCACCGCAAGCCGACAAGAGATCCCTACGCATGCCAGCACACGGCGGGTTAAAAAGGGCGCGAGACTATCTGAAGAAGCGCTGTCCCAAGGCCAGCCTGATCAAACCTCACAAATCGCTTCCATCCCTGGCATTTCTCGCATCCTGGTCGTCGCGAGCGCAAAGGGCGGCGTTGGTAAATCGACGGTGTCTGTGAATCTCGCAGCAAGCTATGCGAAACAAGGTCTGCGAGTCGGACTGCTCGATGCTGATATCTATGGGCCATCCATCCCGACAATGCTCGGAGTTCCCGAGGCGAGCCCCGATAGCGACGAAAATCAAAAGCTCATTCCCGTCAAAGCACATGGCATCGAGACGCTCTCGATTGGTTATCTGACAGATCCAGACGCTCCAATGATTTGGCGAGGTCCGATTGTTCAGTCGGCCATAACGCAAATGCTAAACGACGCGGCATGGGGCACACCAGAAAACCCACTCGATCTTCTCATTATCGACACACCGCCGGGCACTGGCGAGGCTCAGCTCACGCTGGCGCAACGCGTCCCAGTCGATGCCGCTCTGATCGTAACAACGCCTCAGGAAGTCGCTCTGGCTGACGTCCGTCGCGGCGCCGCGATGTTTGCCAAAACGCATGTGCCTGTTTTGGGGATTATCGAAACCATGAGCTGGTTTGAAGACCCGTCAGGGACGAAACACTATCTCATGGGGCAAGGCGGCGGCACCGAAATGGCCCGTACTCTGGGGCTTCCGCTCCTTGCAGAGATCCCGATGCTTCAAGACATTCGCGAAGGCGGTGACCAGGGGCGTCCCGCCGCGTTCCAGGATGGACCGATCGGAGACTTGTTCACGGCAACAGCTCGAGAAGTCGCGCTTAGTCTCGATGCGCTACAAACCAAACCAGCGCCAACGATCATTTTCGAAGAATAATCGAACAATCGATCAAATTTAATCAATCGAATGAACCGTGATTTCGGACTTTCCTTGTATGGGAGATGCAAGGGACATTAGTCATGCTGAGTACGTCATCTCGCCTCCACACCGCTGTTTATGCGATCCTCCTGTCGGTCGTATTAATCAGTGCGACTGTTCACTTCACGGCCTTCATTGCGCCGTACCTTGAGGCGTATGGAGTTAACACGGTAACCTATACGGCGGTGATCGCATCCTGCGCGCTCGCCCCGCCCGCCTCGATTATTATGGCGCTTTACTCGCACAAACTGATCAAAGTGCAGGAGCAATTGCTCGAACTGGCGACGACAGATCCTCTTACAGGTTTGCTCAATCGCCGCGCTTTCGCGCATCGCTACGACCGTGAGTCGGCGCGCTATCGCCGAACCAACCGCCCAGTTTCGTTGCTTCTGATTGACTTGGACTATTTCAAAACGATCAACGACAAACATGGTCATGCGGGCGGCGACGCCGCACTCAAGACACTTTCGTCTCATTTGAATGAGACATGTCGGTACGGAACAGATGATGTCGCGCGTTGGGGCGGCGAAGAGTTCGCAGTGCTGCTCTCTGACTCTGGGCATCAATCAGCCCTACGCGCCGCTGAGCGGCTCCGCCGGCAGATTGAAACATTGCAGGTCGCCTTCAATGGCGTGCCGATCAGACTTCAAGCGAGCATTGGCGCAATTGTCTGCCGAAAAGACGAGACGTTGGAGCAAGCGATGCAACGCGCCGACTTGTGCTTGCGCCAAGCAAAAGAGCTCGGCCGAAACCGCGTCATGGCTTTCCCTGAAGAGCTTATGAAAGCGGACGGGGATGAAGCGTCCGTTGCTTAGTCTTATTGCAAATAAGTTTGCTTAAAGCGGTCTGTGAAGTTCAACAGACCGATCATAACCTTCCTTTACGCGCAGCTGAAATATTCGCCCCCGGCGGCTTTGATTGCTGCTCTGCGCTTAGGGGACGACTTCCATGCAAGGCTTGGAACTATATCGTGTTGAAGACTACGAATTGCGGATCCGCGGTTCTGTCGATGGTCTGCTAGATATATCTGACCCCCTCCTTACGATGGCCTTTGTCGGACGAGACCGGAAGCCCGTTCGTATTGAGGACGACGTCAAAGCTTTTGCCTGGCGTATCAAGAAAAATACGTTCGTCGATGGGTACGCGCCGCCGATCAGTATAAGCGCTTGTTTGACCCCCTCATTTGTCGTCAATGCCAAGGGGCTGATCCACACCAATCAGGCAGAACAGATTTACGCTCAGCTCCAAAATCTTGGCATGGGTCCCTACATGCTAGAGGTCGAAGGACGCGAGCTCGCCACAGGTTTGAGCTTGAGGGGCGCATTGGAAATCGCGATCTATTGAGGCCTCCCTTTGCACCTCTAAGCCTGCCAAGTGCTTGTATTCAAACCTGCTTCTGACTGCAGAGCACGCTGTTGAAGCCATTTCCCATGTCTCCGTTTTGCTATATTAATGATGCGGGGAGAGAAAACATGGGAAATATCGATTTTAAGATCGAACCGCTGTTCGCTGAACCGCTGTTTCGAACAAATATCAGCTCTGCAATCAGTGAAGAGCAAATACGTTTCATCCAAAAACTGAATATGGTGTCGAACCAGACGAATCTGATTTCAGAGGATCTGTACATCTTCGAACGCCCAGAACTGGCGTCTATCGCAGAAGCTGTTCATGAAGCTCTGCAGACCTTTGCGCGCGAAGTTATTGGGGTGAAGCAGACGCTTTACGTGACACAGTCCTGGTCACTGGTGAATCCGCCGGGCGCTGGGATGCACGGCCATACTCATTCGAATTCGATCGTCTCGGGCTCGCTTTACTATGCGCCTTTGAAGACACCAGCAGCAAACATGATCTTCGATCGGCACCGCACGTATCAGCAGATCCAATTGCGGCCTGAGGCTGAAAAGACAAACATCTTTAACGCGCCCTATCGCGTCGTTTCACCCGCTCAAGGGGACCTGATCCTCTTTTCATCTGATTTGCAGCATCTCGTTGAACCAAATGCGACCAAATCCGATCGCCATTCGATCGCCTTCAACAGTTTCGTCAAAGGAACGTTTGGCGACTTTAGAAATGTGTCTGAGCTGAAGCTTTAGCGGTTAGCTCTCTAGTCTATGATCCGAGCCCCAAATACGGGCTCGGGTCTGGCCTTGCGCAAATCGATGCGTCGCCTGCACTCTAAGGAATTGAATGGCGGTAGATAAGCATCTCACCATGACGCACATGTTGCTGTCGCTCATGCAGCGTTGCGCCCATTTTTTCCGCGAGCTTGATAGAACCAAAATTGTCCAAAGCGATGCAACTGGCGACTGATTTCCAGCCGAGTTGGTTCAACGCGTAAGCTTTAGCGCGTTCAGCCGCTTCTCGTGCGAAGCCGCGTCGTTGTTTAGACTCGATAATCGCCCACGTGATTTCGCGCTCTGGCCACCCTTCTGGATTATACAGCCCAACAATCCCGCAAAACTCGCCAGTCGCCTTCTCCTCAACGGCCCAAGGACCATATCCACGCAGGACCCAATGCCCCATCATAGAGGCAATGGTGCGCCACGATTGTTCGCGCGTGAGCGGACCGCCATAGTAACGCGTCACATCAGATTCATAGAATTCAGCGTAAGCGTCAAAATCGGTCTCTTCGCGAAACGCACGAAGAACCAACCGATCCGTTTCTAGAACGGGAATTTCGAACGTATTGGACATTACAAAAAGCTTGCTCGCTTGTGACTTCACTTGCGAGCAAACTATCTGGATCTGTCAGTCGAATTCAAGCTTAGATCAGCCTGCTTCTTTTTTGGGGTCCTGTTCCAGGCCGTACTCGCGAACTTTGCGATACAGTGTGGAGCGACCGATGCCGAGACGCCGGCTTACTTCGCTCATATGTCCAGCATAATGCTCGATCGCGTAAGCGATGAGATCGCGCTCAACATCGGCCAGACTGCGCATCTCGCCATCTTCCATGACGGCAACAGGTCCGGCACCTTCGGCACTCGGCTGAACCGCGTTAGCATCGTTGGCTGGCTTTGGTTGCGCCGGAACTTCTGGCAAGCTGGCAATCTCCGGCATGATCCCACTGATTTGTGGGAAGTCATGCGGTTGCAGTAGCTCACCCTCGCAGAGGACGACGGCGCGGAATACCGCGTTCTCAAGTTGACGAACATTACCAGGCCAATCGAATGCGCAGAGCATTTTCAGCGTTTCATCCGATGCACCCATAATGCGAGTACCCTCAGAGGCATTAAACCGAGCAATGAAGTGATCCACCAAGGCTGGAACATCTTCCACACGCTCGCGCAAACTCGGCATTTCAACCGGGAAGACATTCAAGCGATAGAAAAGATCTTCGCGGAAGGCTCCCTCTTTCACACGCTGAGCGAGATCGCGGTTGGTCGCAGATATAATGCGCACATCAACTTTAACTGGGCGGCGCGCACCGACAGGGTCCACTTCCCCTTCCTGCAGCGCGCGCAGCAGTTTAACTTGCATATCCAGCGGCAATTCACCGACCTCGTCGAGGAAGAGTGTCCCGCCATCCGCTTCAACGAACTTACCCGCTGAACGGGCCACGGCGCCTGTAAACGCCCCTTTTTCGTGACCGAATAGAATACTCTCAACCAGGTTCTCTGGGATCGCGCCGCAGTTCACAGAGATAAACGGCTTTCCAGAACGATCCGATGCGCCCTGGATGCAGCGCGCGATAACCTCTTTACCAACACCGCTTTCACCAAGGATGAGCACCGGAATATCAGATGCAGCAGCGCGCTGACCAAGACGAAGGACTTGGCGCATGATTGGCGCGCTTGCAATCATATCGTCAAAGCCCATCCCGCCTTCGGCTTTCCGGGTCAGACGCTTTACCTCACCGGTCAATGAAGACAGCTTCAAAGCATTACGGATAGAGACAACAACGCGCTCTGGGTTTGCAGGCTTAACGATAAAATCCACTGCGCCCGTCCGCATCGCCGCGACGATCGTATCGATCCCGCTCGTTGCAGTCAGCATGACGACCGGCAGATCCGGGCGGCGCTCGGTCAGCATTTCGAGCGTGTCCATTCCAGACAGACCAGGCATTGTAAGGTCCAGCAAGACAACGTCAGCGCCCGCATTAGCATCGGTCGCAATTGCAACACCGGTCTCACCATCCGGCGCGGTGCGGCAGGCAAAGCCGGCCTTCTCAACAGCTGCAGACAGAAGACGACGTTGTGTTGGATCGTCATCAATTACCAATACGGTCTTGGCCATTCCCAGTCCCTCAATCTGACATGCGCAGAGTACGCATGGTTCATTTCGCTACGCCCCGATATGGCACATAGAGATGAGGTTATGGTTCAGATGATCGATTGAATTTTATAGAGTTTTAATCGACTTGCGGCGCATCTTTGAAAACCAGCTCGCGCCAGCCAGAGCGATCAAATGGTTTCCATTCGCCCTCAGGTTGGGCCAAACGGTCTGCAACAGCCACCATGACGAGTGGGTTTACACCAAGTCCAACATGGCTCGCAGGCACCAAAATATTCTCTGTATCGGCGCCCTTAGATGGCGCTTGCACAGACCCGCGCCACGACACAACACCGTCAGTCTTCGTCAAAATCGACGTTGTCGGGACCGGTGGTGCAGACTCTAAATCGCGATACCTGCCCTCAGCTTCAGGCTTTGTTTCTTTGCCATTGATGGCTTCAAACAACCGGCTTGGGGCCGAGTGACGACGATTATTGCTGATCGGGCTGCCGAGAGAGATGACAATCCGAACGATTTCTGGATGCATTTTCGCGAGCTCGCGCGCGAACACTCCGCCGAGGCTCCAGCCGACAATAGACAAAGTCCGGCCATTCTCTTCGTAGATGCGTTCGACGAGCTCGGACATTTCCTGTTCGCGCTTTTCATTGAACTTCACGTTGCGACCGAGGCCCCATCCATAGGACTTGTATCCGAGGTCATCGAACAGCTTTCGCATCGGACGGGTCGAGCGATCGCTGGCCATGAACCCAGGTAAAACAAGAACGGGATGGCCATCGCCCTTAGGCAGATTTTTCATTTGCTTTCGGAGCAAGCCAAATGCGCCGAACTCAAAAATTGCTCGACCTTCAGTCAGAGTCCAAAACGGATGTGGCGGTTTCGCCATCGTCGCTGCAACCATAATTACCTCCCGTCTACCGTGTTTTCACGGTTGTTTTCACAACCATGCTCTGTAACGATATAGGTGGCAAGGCTAGAAATTGATGCCTAATTCCGTCAGCTCGCCTTCGCTTTAGCCTTTGAAGACGTTGTTTTCTTAGCCGTGGAGCTGCGGGGTTTCCGCTTCGTGGTCGCTCGAGACTTGGAGGCGGCCGCCGTTTTCTTAGGGGCTGGCTTTGCCTTCTTAGGGCTGAGATCTAACCCAGCAGCTGCGGCCATTTCCTCGAAACTTTCCTGCAGACACTGGCTATAGAACTCAGGGTCCGGAACAGCATCACGATCGGCAGTAAAGGTAATCGTTGCCTCATTCACATAGCTCTGCACCACGTGACCAAGTGCCATACCGTCGAGCAGGCATAGAAGCCCCTGCATGCTGACAAGCTTTGCACCAGCAGAATAAATCGGCACTGGCGGCCCGGGAACATTGGTCACGACCGTGTTGATCACCGGACGCACCATATAGTTCGCCACGCCCAATCTAGAATAGAGCTGGGCGCCCAAAGCCATAAACAAAGCCGGAGAGACTTTACTTGCTTCGGTCATCTGCCGCGCGCCAAGTGCGCTGGTCATTTCTTTCGAACGGCTCGTCTGGTCGTAGACATAAGCCATACGCTCAGCAGCATCTTCTATATGGGTTCCGAGTGGCGCGATCATCGCGGACACTTGATTGCCCATCGTGTTCTTTTCGCCCTCACTCCGAACCGAAATTGGCGCCATAGCCGTCATAGTGGTCTTTGGCAGGTCGTTGTGATGCTTGAGATATTTATGCAAACCGCCGCCAATGATGGTCAGCATCACATCATTCACCTTGGCGCCCTCAACAAGCGAGCGTAGAGCTTTGATGTGTTCCAGCTCAAACACGCGGCCTTCAACGACGCGATGGGGTGAGATCTTCGTATTGAAGCGTGTTTTTGGGGCTTCAATCGCCGCCTTGAGACCAAAGTCTCCTTTGATCATGCCTTTCGCAGCGCGATAGATCCCCGGTACGGCCTGCGCAGACACGCCCATTTGGCGGATCGGGTTCAGCCAAGCACGGACATAGCCTTTCGCGAACATGCCTGCCCGGTTCGGGAACTTGTCTGGCTTCCAAGTGTCAGGTTTGTTTGGCGGCGCAACGCTCGGCGTTGGTGTGTGCAGGGCTTGCATCATGTCGATACCCGACATGCCGTCAATCGCCGCGTGGTGGACTTTGGTCACAACGGCGTAGGATCCTTTCGGAACCCCAGGCACATTGTCCAAGCCTTCGACAACAGTGAACTCCCACGGCGGACGCGACAGATCTAGCGGCCGAGCGAAGATCCGCGCAGCTTGAATACAAAGCTGTCGCCAATCCCCTGGCTTTGGCAAAGCAACATGGCGAACATGATACTCGAGATCAAAATCGGCATCCTCAACCCAGTAAGGATAGTCGACGTTGAAAGGCACTTTGACGAGCTTTTGGCGCATCGTCTTAGAAAGCTGCATGCGCTCTTCATAGAAACGCAGAATATCTTTGAACCGAACGAACCCACCGGGTGCGGTCGAAGGATCATAAATCAAAATTGACCCGATATGCATCGGTGAGCTTGGCGTTTCCAGCGCGACGAACGAGGCATCCATGCCCTGCAGCTGTTCCATCATTTCCTCCCAGACCGCACGCTTCAGGCGACTTCGTTGCCCCCTACAGCAATGCGGTTCAGAAAAGTATGACGGTTTGTATTCAATTTGACCAGTCTCACTCGCCTGATTGGAGAAGAATACTTCGGACTGCCGCTCTGGTTGCAATATTCGCCTGAAACACAACCGCAATGTTTCCTCAATACAACAAACAGAACATTACGGTTAATACAGCAGCTTAAGCCTCTTGATTTTGTATTGCTCAAGAGAAAGATGACCAAACCAAAAAAAGATGTGATCAACACATCCATTGGGGGGAGAAAATTATGAAAAGCGATCCCTCCAAAGGGCGTGTAATATTTTTTGTGTGCAGCGTTGTCTTTCTCGACGCCGTAGGCTTCGGGCTGATCATGCCAATCATGCCGGCATTGCTGGAAGATGTGGCGGGCTTATCGGTGAGCGAAGGCGCGACCGTCGCTGGCCTTCTGCTAACGACATTTGCGATCATGCAGTTCATCTTTGCGCCCATCCTAGGGGGCTTAAGCGATCGGTTTGGTCGCCGCCCCGTCCTATTGCTCGCCCTACTTGGGTTTTCGATTGATAGCTTCATTATGGCGTGGTCACCCACGCTCACATGGTTGTTCTTGGCGAGGATCGTATCAGGGGTGTTCGGTGCAACCTATGCTGCCGGGTATGCCTGTATTGTCGATGTCTCTGAACCTGAGGAGCGCGCCAAGTTGTTTGGCTATGCTGGTGCAGCTCTGGGACTCGGCTTTATCTTTGGTCCAGCCCTTGGCGGCTTGCTCGGCGAGTATTGGGTGCGCCTCCCCTTCATCGTGGCGGGCTGTTTGATCTTCCTCGTCTTCTTGGTCGGGTACTTTACGTTTCCGGAGACTTTGAAGGACGAAAATCGCCGTGACTTCTCACTCGCAAGAGCAAACCCGCTTGGCAGTTTGATATCGATAGGACGCCACCCAGCGGTTTTGATCGTTTTGGCCGCCCTCTTCCTGATCCAACTTGGAAATCATTCCTACTCTAGCATTTGGTCTTTCTATGTAACCGCCGTAGCGGGTTGGACGCCCTTCTTCATTGGGTTGTCGATTAGCGTTTACGGTTTTGGGGTCGCAGGTGTTCAAGGCGGTCTCACCGGGCCTGTCGTCTCAAAATTCGGCGAGGTCCGCGCGATCTATTTCGCGATGGTTGTCGGGATAATTTCATTCATGATTTTAGCCTTCGCTCAGAATGGCGTACAGATCTATATCGCGATCATGATTGGTGCCTTAGCAGGCTTTCTAGGCCCCGCCATTCAGTCTTTGATGACCGAGCGTGTCCCAGCCGACTCGCAGGGCGAATTACAGGGCGCCATCACGAGCTTGTATAGCCTGGCATCGATCATAAGCCCGGCAGTGATGGCGCTGATCTTTACCGCCCAAACAGACGAAACCGGGCCATATTTGCCCGGCGCGCCGTTCTTGCTCGCGGCTGCACTGACCGTGCTGGCGCTCGCTATATTTGTTTATGGAGCAAAAAAGTTGGGCGACCGCGTACCTCCTGCGGAAGCGGACGCCCAGCTCTTGGATTAGATCCGCTCAATCACAACCGCTGGGGCCATGCCGCCCGCGGCGCACATCGTGATCAACCCATACTTGCCGCCAGAACGCTCAAGCTCATCCAAAGCCGTTCCGATCAGGATTGACCCCGTCGCACCAATTGGATGACCAAGCGCCATTGCGCCGCCATTGATGTTCACTTTCTCACGGTCGAGCTCGAGGTGGCGGATAAAACGCTCGGCAACAACCGAGAACGCTTCGTTGATTTCCCAAACATCGATGTCGTCTTTTGAAAGCCCGGCCTTATCAAGAACCTTTTTGGCAGCGTTCACTGGCGCATTCAGCATCAGAGTTGGGCAGTCGCCCATGTTCGCCGTTGCGACGATCCGAGCACGCGGCTTCCAACCATTTTTCTCAACGGCGCTTTCAGACGCGAGCAACAGAGCCGCTGCACCATCGACAACACCAGACGAATTACCCGCGTGGTGAACATGGTTCATTTTGCCTTCGAGCTCAGGATACTTCTTCGTCACCATCGTGCCGTAAGTGTTGCCCTGATCATCGACAGGAATGTCCATGAACATATTGAACACGGTCTTCAGGTTCGACAGGCTTTCCATCGAAGTACCTGGACGTGGGAATTCCTCTTTGTCGAGCGCAAGAGATCCATCCGGGTTGTAGACAGGAACGACGGACTTATCGAAACGTCCTTCAGCGATGGCGCGAGCAGCGCGCTCTTGGCTCACCACCGCGAGCTGATCCACGGCCTCGCGGTCAATGCCTTCCAGCGTCGCAATCGCATCGGCGCAAACACCCTGCTGAGACTGTGGGTGCTTTTCGCGGAGGCTCATATTGCCCGCGTCCAGCATGGGCGGAACCTTTGGATCAGCGGTGGCTGATGTGTAGCTCATCATCTCTGTGCCACCCGCAATCACGATGTCTTCCATTCCAGACATCACCTGCGCAGCCGCCATGTTCACCGTGGTGATACCGGAACCACAAAAGCGATCGAGCGTAACGCCCGAGGCTTTTACATCATATCCAGCGTCTAGAGCGGCCATTCGGCCAAGGTCGGCGCCCTGGGCACCGCGCTGAGAGCTTGTGCCCCAGATGATATCATCAACTTCTGACGTATTGAGATTGTTGCGATCACGAATAGCGCCGAGCACAGTCGCGCCGAGGTGCTGTGGGTGAAGATGCGCCAGTGCGCCCTTCCCTTGCTTACCAATTCCGCGTGGGGTGCGGCACGCATCAACGATATAGGCTTCGGCCATGTGAACTCTCCAATCTGTGATCTGATGCGTTTGATATGCTTTACGTGCACGTAAACGACAAGCCGTGACGTTGCGTGATCGCGCTTTGCTTTCTTTTCGGCTTCAGTTGCCTCGCGGGAGCGAATAGGACATCCTGTTAACCATGATTTTTGGGGGATGCGAGAAAGGGACCTTCCATGCGTAAACTCTCAGCGAGCCTCATGGCGCTCGGCCTCACTCTTGCGCCTATCAGTATCGCGCAGGCGCAAGGTTTCGTAGCGCCACAACAAGGCACCGGCCTCATTCCACTCAGCGATGATGAGTATGCCGCTCTGGATGAGCGTGATCCACTGATGCGCGGCGCCTTACCCGAATTCATCGACTTGAGTAGCTTTCTACCAGAGGCCGGGCACCAGGGCGCGCAGGGGTCTTGCGTGGGCTGGGCGGTTGGCTATGCGCTGAAAACCTACCATGAGGCGAAAGAAGGCCAGATCGTTCGTCCGGATGATTACTACCATTTCAGCCCCGCATTCATCTACAACACGATCAAGCAAGGCGACGACTGTATGGCGGGGAGCCGGATCACGGATGCCTTGAACCTCGTTCAACAGATCGGCGCTGTCTCGATGAACGATTTCCCTTACATCGAAGCTACCTGTGACCTTCCTACGCTTGCGGTGAGCGAACGCGGGGCAGACTATAAAATCAAGAATTACAATCGCCTTGGCCGCGGCGATCTTTTCGGAATTAAAGAAGCCCTTTCGAACGAAAAGCCAATTGTCGCCGGCATGTACGTCTATCCGTCTTTCTATGCCTGGGAAGGCGATGGGGTCTACGAAGCCTCGCCTGATGCCGAAGAAACACAAGACTATCACGCGGTAACAATCGTCGGATATGATGACTCCAAAGAAGCGCTCAAAATTTTCAATTCATGGGGCACTGAGTGGGGCGATGATGGCTACGCTTGGATGCACTATGATACCGCCAAGGAAATCGTGCGCGAAGCTTATGTCACGACAGATCGTTTGTTCGGCGAACCTGAATCTGACGAGCCAACCTTCGTCTTCGCCGCAAATCCCGGCACGTCCAGCGAAGCCGCCGCAGCGGCGCCCGCGAGTGACAACCAGCAAGAGGTTCCGTCTGAACCGTCGCTGCCGGAACCACTGACGGCTGAAGCCCTCGGCGCCGCTGTAACGGGACATGTTGGGCGAAGCGCTGAAGGACAAACGCCGAGCGGCTATGATTACTACCCTGCTTCGGTTTGGTTGAACTTAGATCCCCCTCAATTGGATCAAATTGAAAGCGCCGAGTACTATTTCTACCACCCGACCTTCTTCAACCCGAAGCGCCCGGTTGAGGATTCAAATGTCTTCCTCGCGACATGGAAAGGCTATGGCTGTATCGAGAATGCAGAAGTCAAAGTGACCCTAAAATCCGGGACGCAGCTCAGCGCGCCATTCAGTCTCTGCACCATCTGGGACCGTTTCCATCCCGGTGCATTCCGTAAAGACGGCACGCGCGGCGGCACAGCGCCGCTCACCGAGAAAGACGATTTTCTAAAAGTTCAACGCAAGCCAGTGCCGAAGCTCGCGCCATTGCCGTCAAAGGAGGAGTAAGCGGTCTAAGCGAAACACTACTTCGCGTCGTGTTTGCCGCCCTTTAGTATGAAGCGGCGGTCGCAATACATGCACTCGACCATGTCTTCATCGCCCATTTCGTACCAAACGAGCGGGTGACCGAGCGCGCCGCCACCGCCATTACAGGAAACTTTTCGACTATCCACGAGGATGGTTTCGGGTTCTTGATAAGATGGTGTTTGTGTCATGGACTGACTCATATCTTCCCCAGGGTGAAATTGCCAATGTGGCCAATGAGACGGTAGCTAGGCTGGAGCGCGAACCTCGTCAATGCGGTAAGCGCGTCTGACGTCAGGAGCCAACTCAATGTCCATAACGCTCTATCACTGCGCCGATGCACGATCCCTCCGCCCGCTCTGGTGTTTGGAGGAGATGGGCCTCGACTATGAGCTTGTGAACCTGCCCTTCCCGCCGCGGGTCTTCGCCAAAGAGTACAAGGACATCAATCCGCTCGGGACAATCCCATTTTTGGTCGATGGCGATACAAAGATGAGCGAGAGTAGCGGGATCTGTCATTATCTCACGCAGCGCTATGGCCCGACCGATCTGGCGCTCGACGTCGACCATCCAGATTACGGCAGTTTCCTCAATTGGCTGTATTTCAGCGACGCGACGCTCACCTTTCCGCAAACGCTTGTGCTGAGGTATACGATCCTCGAACCAAAAGAACGCCGACTGCCACAAGCCGCTGAAGACTATGCAAACTGGTTCTCGGGTCGCCTTCGACATGTTGAAGCATCGCTTGATGGAAAAGAGTTTCTCGTTGCGGACCGGTTCACGATTGCCGACATTGCAATCGGCTACGGCCTCCATCTGGCGGACACGCTTAAACCACTCAAGGATCGCCTCGGGCCCAACGCACGCGCCTATCTAGATCGGTTGCGGGCGCGCGACGCGTTTCAGCGCAGCCAGGAAAAACAAAAGACTTGAGCGAATCCCCACGCACTCCCTATATCGGACACCCTGAGCGTATGGAGCCTCTATGAGCACACCAGATTATGCCATCGAAGCAATCGGTCTCGAAAAGACCTACCGAGCTTCCGGTAAGCTCCCTGAAATGCGCGCCCTTAAAGGCATCGACCTCAAGATTGAGCGCGGTTCGATTTTCGGTCTTCTTGGCCCCAACGGCGCGGGTAAATCGACCTTCATCAATATTCTTGCGGGCCTGGTCACAAAAACCGGGGGGACGGCGAAGATTTGGGGGCTCGATATCAATGATCACCCTCGCTCATCTCGCGCAGCCATCGGTGTCGTGAATCAAGAAATCACCATGGATCCGTTCTTTACGCCGATCCAGGCGCTGGAGCTCCAAGCCGGCTATTACGGCGTTCCGAAATCCGACCGTAGAAGCTTAGAAATCCTCGCAGCCGTGGGATTAGACGATAAAAAAGACGCTTATGTGCGTCAGCTTTCTGGCGGCATGAAACGCCGTCTGATGGTCGCCAAAGCCTTGGTCCATAATCCGCCTGTTCTGATCTTGGATGAACCAACCGCAGGCGTTGATGTCGAGCTTCGCCGCTCTCTCTGGGCCTATGTCCGCGAGCTTCACGCGAATGGCACAACGATCATTCTGACGACGCACTATCTTGAGGAAGCAGAAGAGCTTTGCGATGAGATTGCGATCATCAGCCATGGCGAGGTCTTAGCGCAGGAACCAACCCCGCAATTGCTTGCGCGCTTGGATCAGAGGCTGCTCAAAATCACGCCAAAAGAAGCTCTAACGTCCATCCCAAACAGTCTGGCAGACCTGAATGCCAAACTGTCCGAGGACGGCGATCTCAATATCACGTTCCACAGTTCTGAGACTGGAATCGGCCGACTCCTCGAACAAGTTCGAGAAGCCGGGATTGGTGTTGCAGATCTTTCGACCGAGCAACCCAATTTGGAAGATGTATTCGTCGCGATGACAACCGAAACGGCCTAACCGCCTTTCACCAATCGCAATTCAATCCGTTTCAACTCGCGCAGGACGTTGAGATGGTTCATGCGCATCCAGAACCAGATTTTGACGAGCCCAACAGATAGGCTGCACCAACCAACGAGCGTTCCCCAAAGGATCACGTGTTTCAGGTTCTCGGTCTGGAACATGTTGTAAGCGGCCCAAACTGCCACGCAGAAAAATGCTAAGCTGAAGAAGAACGCAAACGCCGTCCAATAGCGGAGCGGGCCGGTAAAGGTCATCCCCATCTGTTGAAACAAGCCCGTGTCTTGCTCCAGTTCTTTCAAAAATGCCTCATCCTCGGCATTTAGGCTCGTCAATAGACGGTCTTCAAAGGTGTTCATCAGGTCTCTCCTTTCAAGCGAGATTTTAGGTGTTGCCGCGCTTTGAATATTCGCGACTTGGCTGTTCCAACCGGTACATCGGTCACAGCAGCGATTTCGTTCAAGCTCAGGCCCTCTCCAAAATAGAGGATAGCGGTCAGTCGATGATCATCACTGAGCCCAGCCAGGGCTTGATCGATCTCGACTTGCATCTCAGCGCGCGCGGGTTGGCTTGGCTCTGGCGCTGCCTCGATTGGGGCGGTCCGTTTTCGCTCCGTTTGAGACTTCCGAATGCGGTCGACGCATTTGCGCCGGAGGATGCCGAATGCCCAGCCTGGAAACATGGCGGGATCCGACAATCGCGGCCAACCTCGACATATTCCAGCCCAAGCTTCTTGGACGGCTTCTTCAGCGTCGCTGCGGTCTTGAACCAACCTCAGCGCGGTGCGCATCAAACGCGGATACCAGCGCGCGGCAAGCCGATTTGCGGCCGCTCGATCGCCCGAACGCGCAAGCGTGACGAGCAATTCGTCATAAACACGTTCAGTTTCTTGCCCCGCCATGAATGGCCTCCTTGTGGCTTGCATACTCATAGTCGCTACACCTGCCAAAAAGGTTCACTTCACGCTGAGAGATGGCTTCACGCTCGCACCCGTTGCGATACGAAGGACGCAGATCAGATTTTTGGGAGGACCCCCATGGACTATAAAGACGTCGTTATGGGACGCCGCAGCATTCGCGGATATCAGGATAAGCCCGTCTCAAAGGAGACGATCACAGAAGTGCTCGAAATGGCGATGCGGGCTCCAACCTCGCTGAACACGCAGCCTTGGAACTTCTATGTCGTGACGGGCGAACCTCTCGATAAAATCCGTGCCGGCAACGTCGAACGAAACTTGGCTGGCGTGCCAGACACACGAGAATTTCGCGCAGGCCCAGGCTATGAGGGGGCGCATCGCGAGCGCCAAATCGAAATTGCTATCCAACTCTTCCAGGCCATGGGGATCGAACGTCACGATAAAGAGAAGCGGCAAGACTGGGTCTTGCGCGGCTTCCGGCAGTTCGATGCGCCGGTCTCAATCGTTGTGACCTATGACAAGTCCATCCACGGCTCAGACATTGCCCCATTCGATTGCGGCGGCGTAGTGAATTCACTCGTGAACGCAGCTTGGTCGAAAGGCCTTGGATGCGTGATCAACTCACAAGGTATTATGCAGTCGCCAGTGGTTCGCGAGCATGCGGGCATTCCAGACGACCAAGTCATCATGATTTGCGTCGCTATGGGCTGGCCCGATGACAGCTTCCCGGCAAATGCAGTCGTCTCAAAGCGAAAATCTGTCGAGGACGGCGCCGTTTTTGTCGGCTTTGCCGACTAACCTACTGTCTCTGTCATACCTGAAAGTACGCGGGCGCGACCCCTTCAGATAGTTTTTCCGGGTAGCAATTTCCGGAAAGACTTAGATGATTCGCGCCCTCCTATTGCCCCTCTTCATAGAGCTAGTGCTAACAGGATCTGCGCATGCGGAAAAATGGGCTGTGAAGACCATCAAGTATGAAAACAATGGGGCGTATCAGTCCTTTTTCACCATTCAATCGATGTACACACACCGGCCCTTGGAATGCCTCGGCCGGAACACACAAAACGACGGTCTTCAATCAGGTCAAAGCGTCAAGATTGAGCTGGATAACTCGAATGGGAGCCTTCTCAGTCCGCCGGACGGAAAATGCACCCCCAAAATTGGTCGAGAGGTTTGGGGCGTGGTTTACATTGACCGCGGCCGAGGGTTTTACCAAACCGGCCCCAAACAGGGGTGCCGGAAAGATGGCTCAAAATTCTATTACCACCCCGAAGGTGGCACGCTGGTCGTCCAGACAAAAGGCACGACAGAGCACAACAATCGCTGCCGGATCAAAAGCAGAGGCGGTGTAAGGTTCCCGATCGATTAAAGCGTCGAGGCGATCTCTTCGATCCAGGGCAGATGCTCGCGCCCAACGAAAAGCTGCTCAGCAATCACATAGGCCGGTGCTCCTACGATGCCCGCCTCTTCGGCGGCCTCTTGTGCCGCCTCCAACAGTTCACGGCACGCCGAAAGGTCAGCCGATAGTTGAGTGCCCGTATTTTCGATAAGCGTTTGAACAACCTGGCGATCATCAAGATCTGCATGAAGCTGCCAATACGCGTCTATCGCTGATTGGATGAAAGGAACCGGGTCTCCTTCGATCGCAGCGAGCGCACCGAGCGCCAGATCCGAAGCCCCCAATTTCTCTGGGAATTTCAAATCGATGCCCTGATGCTTGGCATATTTGATTGCAAGCGCGCGTTGCGACGCGGTACGCACTCGGCGATGGCTCTCACCCACTGTCTCTTCTTTGCCGAGTTTTGGTACATCTCGTTCAACGGTTCGGAACGGTTTCCAACTCGTCTGAAGCCCTAGTCGATCCACGAGGGCCAATGTGGGCTTCATAGCGAGGTACGTAGCAGGAGACTTAAAGTCCAAGTAAACGGTCAGCATCACGTAATCTCATAGGCAATATCTGGAACATCGCCTTCCCGACCGCTCAAGGCCCAGCGGATGTAGGGAATATGCTCGCGGCCAAATAATATATCATCGCCGAGCACATAAGTTGGCACGCCATATATTCCGTTGGGATGGAATTGTGGTTGCAACGCGTCATGCTGCTCGCGCCCTGCTCCAGTCGCGAATGCCGCAAAGCCAGTGGCATCAACGCCCGCTTCACTCAGACAGTTTTCGACCACGGCAATGTCTTCAATGTCCAACTCACGGCGCCAGAAAGGCGGATAAACGGCCTCAAAATAGTCGCCCAGCCTTTTGCGCGCGGTCTGCATAACCCAGAGAATTCCGATATTGGGCAAGGTTGAGTCCCAGATTTTCTCGGTTCCCTTCAAGATCAAGCCTTGTCGCTCGGCATAGCGCCGCGCGTCACGGTAGGAGTATCGGATAGCGTTCCAGGTTCGTTGGCTACGTCCCTTAGAGGCGACCACTTTGCCTTTTTTCTTCTCGGCTGATCCCAAATAGCTCGGAATGTCTAATGTGAGCGGGCGCCAATCGAACTGAACGCCCAATTCCCGTTCGAGCGCGAGCGTTGGTCGAATGGCAACGAAAGCGTACGGGCTCTTAATGTCCACGTAGACGATCAATGGAGCATCACTCTGCAAAACGCTTTCGATGGTGAACTCTCCCAAAAACCAGTTGGCCAATCCGTCAGCTTTAATCTTATCGACTTATCGCTCTGATTTCCAAGCTGGTTTTTGGAAGCTGGTTAATTTTTCGCCCAAAATTAGAAAACGGCATTTTCGCTTTGGTTCATGCTCTCCGATTAAAGGGGTGCTATGAGCGGCGGATTTTTGTCGGGGACAAAAACACGTAGCGTTGAAGACCGACCCAGGCGCATGGCGTTCTGGGGTGCGATCGCAGCTATTGGCTTCAACACTCTCCTGCACCTTGTGATCGTCTATAGCGAAGGCATGACGCTCGATCGCGTTTTCGATTATTGCTTCTACTCGCTAGTCTTGGGCGCCATTGCGTGGAGCAGCCACACGAATAGGTACTTTGACAGCATCACCAAACTCGGTGCGGCGCTTATTTTCTTCCACATGTGGGGGCGGACATTCTACATGGCGGCCATTGGGCAAGGCACAGTTTTCAGCCTTCCGATTTTGATGTTTACGCCGCTTTGGCTCATCCTGAACAATACTTTTCGAGCCCTCATGCTCTACTCAGTGACGCAGTCTGTATTTGTTTATCTCTACACCAAAAACTTCTTGCTCGAGATATATGGAATTGCGCCTGGAACCCTCATGCTCGAGGCTTATTCGGTTACCCTTGCAATCCTGTCGGCAACAATGGTCACGGTTTTAGCCATTATGACTTATGCGCGAAAAAAGACAGATGATCGTCTTTTGAAACTCATCAGAGAAAAAGAACAACTGGCCGCCGAGGATCCGCTAACCGGGCTTCATAATCGCCGGGCGTTCATGGAAATAATTGAAGCGCTCTGGCTAAAACGAACAGAATTCGTGGTCATCTTTTTAGACCTCGACCGATTCAAACCGCTGAATGATGAGCATGGTCATGCTATCGGCGACCTCGTTCTGAAAACGATCTCTCAACGTTTGAAACGAGAGTCCTGCTTAAACGCTGTTGCGCGGCTGGGTGGCGACGAGTTTGCCGCGATTATCGAAGGGCCGTGGATCAAAGACTACCTCCAGGCAAACAATGAGACGGTCCACAGTCGGATAACCGCTCCAATAGAAACGGAGACCATGAACGTCACGGTCGGCGCCTCCATGGGGTACGCTCATGCCTTGAATGACGCGGCGAGCGTTGGTGAATTACTGCATGCTGCAGACAAAGCCATGATGAGATGCAAAGCAAATGGCGGCGGTGTCGTAAGATTCGATCCCGAACTCGACGATCTGGGCCCGTTAAGTTCCGCATCGACCGAACTATTCCGGTCTGCGCTGAAGAACGACCAAATCATCCCTGCTCTGCAGCCCATTGTAGACGCGCGCTCGGGGAAAATTCTTGGCCACGAATTGCTGGCGCGATGGGTCAATAGCAGCCTGCCCAGAGATCCTAATCCAGCAGAATTTATTCCGATTGCAGAAAAATTAGGCCTGCTAAACGAAGTCCTTCGGCTGACGCTTGCCGGCGCCATGCGGCATTTGCGGTTTCAATCCGGCTTCTTGGCGATCAACGTTTCACCGTCGCAGCTCAGCGCTTCAAGCTTTTTAGAGTTACTCAAATCGACAGCGCTCGAAAATCAGTTTCCCATGGAACGGATTGAAATTGAGATCACCGAGCATATCGCATTTCGAAATCTCGAAACGAATATCCAAACACTCGAAGCCGCGCGTCGGCTTGGCTGCACGATCTCGCTAGATGATTTCGGCAGCGGGTATTCGTCTCTCTCGCTCTTGGACCAGCTTCCGCTCGATAAGGTGAAACTCGATCGCAGCATCCAGACGGCCAGATATCGACGCGACGTCCTGCAAGCGACCATTCGGTTCGCGAAAGAGCTTGGCTTTTCATGTTGCGTCGAGGGAATCGAAACAGAGCATGACGCGAGAACCGCCAGACTGTTGGGAAGCGATCAGATGCAAGGCTATTGGATCGGGGCTCCAGAATTTATTTATCCGAACGTGCGCTATTTGAAGAACGTATCCTAGTCATCGCTAAGTGAATTCGATGCGACGGTGATCTCCCCTTGCCCGATCAAATCCAATCCGGATATCCTCCCAACTAGAGGAGACGGGATGTGTTAGAGATTATTCGAGAATTTGGCCGTGATGGTGCCGTGCTCTTGCTCGGCCTATCTGTCGGCGCAGCCTGGATCACAGCGATCGTCGCCCCGAATACGTCTTACGACAATTTGAGCGCCAATCAGGCTGAAAAGCACGTGCGCGAGCTCCTAAAATCTGCATCTGACCCAATCGCGGTTCTGCTCTTTGTTGCTGCAGGATTGGGGATTTTGGGCGGCGCGGTCGTTTCTGGCATATTGGCGCTTGTCGCGGCGATCGGCTTTTTCACCAATCGCTGGATCTTGAAGTCATTCAAGTCTGATAGCGGAAAAGAAGAAGCGCCGGGAAAAACCCAGCGCATTCTCGCAGTTAGTCTCACATTATTGTTCGGCTTGGCCGCAGCGGCTGCTGCCGTTCTTGCCGTGCTCGGAATTTAAGAGTCCGCTTGCGCAGGCTCTTTGGCTTCCTCAACCGGCAACCAGGGCGCTGTCAGCTCTTCCAAGACTTCCAAATCTGACCGCTGGTTGGACAGTTTGCGAAGCGCCTTCAGGAAGTCACCGCCAGCGGTCACGCCATCGGAGCTGAACTTCACCGAAAGCTCTGCAGCTTTCGCGTAATGTCCTTGGGCCGCTTGGAAGTCCGAAGTGGCTTCTGCGCAGGCCCCCATATTATGGATGACCGCAGGCGCCTCTGGATACTCTTCCGCCATACCTGTCCACATCGCGCATGAGGTGAATGGATCTTTGGACGAGATATCCAATGCCTGCTGGAACCGTGGGTCGGCGCGGGCGACAGGATCGAGCGCTTCGGTAATGAAGGTTGCGCGAACCGTTGCATTTCTTGGCGCGATATCTCTCCGGATCGGTCTTAGCGTTTCAAACAGGGCGTCCCGGACCAAGTCCGCGGGCGCGTCCAACCCTGCAAATCCGATCGAGTGGTATCCGGATAGCCCGTGGCTCCGACGTTTCCGCTTCAAGCGCTTATTGAATTCGCCATCATAGACACCGGTTTCGTAGCAATTTTCGCGGCTTGAAGATCCGCCATAGGAACCAGAAAACACAACTTCGCCTGTGTCCGCATCGACGAGGCGCGGATGAGCGCTGACTTCAACGCGCTCTTCAACGCACAATTCCTCGACATCAACACGAGTCTCGCAATCGAATAGGCCATCCCATTCTATGCACTTGCTCGTCGTGCGGTGATACTCGTGCCAATCATAGTCATCGATATCCACATGGCCGGTATAGGTCCCAGCGGGCGTTTCACCTGGGACGCCGTATTCGAAATCGGCCAGTGTAAACCAAGCCGCGCCATCGAAGACGGTATTTGCGATCATTGTTTCGAACTGACGTGCATACCAACCTCCGCCTGGACCACGAAAGCGTTCTACTTGCACCGTGCGGGTTTCTGCGGCCGCAAGGCTCTCTGGCATGAGGCGTGCCTCATAATTGATCCCAGGGGTCGTACATGCAGCGGCTCCAGCCAACGCACATGTTGTTGCAAACAAGGTCTTTTTCATCGCTTTCATCCCGGCAGCTTGCGATTCATTTGGCGCTCAGGCGCCTGAATAGTCGCTGAATACATTAGGAAAATTAAAGGGCAGAATCTTGCCGCCGCGTCAGACTTGCGACGAGAAAGCTGAGCCCGCACATATGGGCGCAGATTGAAAAAGGATTTTTCCATGTCCAGCGCTTCTCCTTTGTTTGAGCCATACAAGATTCGCGGGCTTACGCTCCCCAACCGTATCGTAATGGCGCCTATGACGCGTTCCTTTTCGCCCGGCGGCGTGCCCGGCCAGGATGTTGCCGACTATTATGAGCGGCGCGGCGATGCTGAAGTTGGCCTGATTATCACCGAAGGCACAACAGTCGACCGAGGCGGCGCCTCAAATGACCCACGCGTTCCTAACTTCCATAAGGCCGACGCGCTCGCCGGTTGGTCCAACGTCGTTGACGCCGTTCATAAGACACCCGGCAAAATCGCGCCGCAGCTTTGGCATGTCGGCATGATGCGTAAACCGGGCACTGGCCCAGATCCGGACGCTGTTTCAGATAGTCCCTCTGGCCGCACGCATAAGGGCAAGCAGGTTCAGGAAGAGCCAAGCGAGAGCGAAGTCGCGGATATGGTTATGGCTTATGCCAACGCCGCTGGTGAAGCCAAGCGCCTCGGCTTTGACGCGATCGAGATTCATGGCGCACATGGCTACTTGATCGACGAGTTCTTTTGGAACGTCATGAACACGCGCGGCGATAAATATGGCGGCGACCTGCCCCAGCGCGCGACGTTTGCGGGCGAGATCATTAAAGAGTGCCGCAAACAAGTTGGCGACGATATGCCAATCATCCTGCGTTTCTCTCAATGGAAACAACAAGAATACACCGCGCGCCTCGCCGAGACCCCGCAGGAGCTTGAAGCCTTTCTCCAAGTCTTCGCGGACGCCGGTGTTGATGCGCTTCATGCAAGCCAGCGTCGCTGGTGGGAAGCGGAATTCCCGGAAGTGGATGGCAATGACGGCCTCAATCTCGCCGGTTGGTGTAAGAAGATCACTGGATTGACCTCAATCACTGTTGGGTCTGTTGGCCTTTCTTCTGACTTCATCGGTGCCTTTGCGGGTGAGGACTCGAAAACACGCCCAATTTCCGATGTCATTGAACGTCTCGAAAAGGGCGAGTTTGATCTGGTCGCGGTCGGGCGAGCCCTGCTTCAGGACCCGTTCTGGGCGCAGAAAATCAAAGATGGCCGCACCGATGAGCTTTCTGACTATGATGCGAAAGCGCTCGCAACGCTCTACTAGACGTATTCAAGAGTGAACCAGTTCTAAGTTAGGCGCGTAGACAGGACAAAGACAAGAAAGTCCTGCCCTATGCGCCTTTCAGACTTATTTGCCCCGACATTAGCGGTCGCCACTAGCGCAGCCGTCGCAACTGGCTGCGTCTCTGGCCCAGAACTCGAAAGCTTCACCGAAGCGCCAAGACAATTGGTGCTGGAAGACTATTTCGAGGGTAAGACGTCGGCCTATGGTGTATTTGAAGACCGGTTCGGGAAAGTACGCCGCAGTTTCAAGGTCGATATTACCGGAACAGTCGAAAATGGCGTCCTAACCCTAGACGAGCGGTTCATCTATGATGATGGCGAGCGCGACACGCGGGTCTGGACGATCGACATTCTCGGCGGCGGCGAATATCGCGGGACCGCTGGCGATGTTCCAGACTATGCTCAAGGCAAAGTCGTCGGCAACGCATTTAACTGGAAATACAAAGTTGATCTGAAAGTCGGTGACGCCATCTGGAATGTCGGATTCGATGATTGGATGTATCTTCTCGACGATAATGTCCTGATCAATCGGGCCTATGTCACCCGTTTCGGCATTCGAATTGGCGAAGTGACCATCGCGTTCCAAAAATAAGATCTGCAACGAGGATCAGTTTGAGCTATACTCCCCTCAGTGGAGGTATGAATGCATAGAGCTGAGATTGAGGGGATCTTTCGGAACGCGGCAAACGAGCCAATTGATTTAGACCGTGTCCAAACTCTAACGCGAACGCTTAAAGAGGCAGGCAAAAAGACGTCTCCAAAAGACCGTATAGACCTCGCAGCGCAACTCGCGCATGCCGCCTTCCTCGCCCCCGACCATGTCGCTGACGTTTATGATACAGTCTCCAAAGCGTGGCTGGATCGCGACCTTGATGCTGATCGCATCGCCACAGTGCGCGAATTATCCGAGCCAGCGCCGGCCGGACTTTGGGAAAATTTCTGGAGTGTCGTGGAAGACGCGGCGGACGGAAAACTGGACGCACTTGCCATAACGGAACGAACAGCCGCGCTCGGCGGTGAAATGCCTGAGGCGTTCGTTCATCGCGTCGCTGAGATGTCTCATACTTATCCCGGGGTATCCGATGCCGCGCGCGGGGACCTTCCCGCAAAAATAGATCTAGAAACGCTCGCTCAACAACCGGCGGGCTCAATCGGGGCGGAGTTTCATCATCTCATCGTCTCCAACGCCTTCGACCTCGAGGTTTTAGATCGCAGCGAAATCGGACTGGCAGCTCTTCCGACGCCGCTCGACTATCTCAACACGCGTATCTTACAGGCACACGATCTTTGGCACATCACAGCGGGATACGAGACGACCGCGCTTCACGAGATCGCGTTATCGGGTTTTCAGATGGCGCAGTTTGGGCATAACTACTCAGCGCAGTTCCTCGCCATCGTGTCAGCCGTTGGAGCAATCTCCCCTGCTTCTGGGTACAAAGTCTTGATGGATACAGTGACCACGTCATGGGCTCATGGACGCGAGACCTATCCCATGATGCTCATCCCTTGGGAAGAGGTGTGGCACAAATCGGCGGAAGACATTCGCTCGCAGTATAGTATTCAACCTTACGACAGGCCCTATCGCGCCGATCTTATAGAGCGCACGGCCCCCATCGCGAACTTGATCCGAAAAATAAACAGCTTGTTCTCGATCTTCAGCCGCAAGCCGAAAGCCGTTATCACTTAAAAAGTTGACGCCTGCGTCATTTATTGAGATGCTATGGCATGCTAACGGTGATCAAAACCATATTCTATCTCGGCCCATTGATCTTCGGATTAGGGTTTGTGGCTCCGCTTTCTGCGCAAATCATTTCGGCGGCCGGTTGGGCACTGCCCTTCGGGCTAACGCCGCTGATAGCCGGACTTATCATTGGCGGCGGCCTCGGTTTCATCGCCCAAATACGGGGGACGTGGATATGAGCCCGACTCAAGACCTGACGCAAATGACCGAGGCGGAATTGCTTCGCATGGAGCGCGAGATCGCCGCCCGCCACATCAATAAGTTTCCCTACTTTGCGGTATTCTGGGCGTTCAGCAATTTCGTGGTTTGGCTGAGTTTGTGGCCGCTCGTCTTTATGGGTGTAATCCCGCTCTGGCTTGGTTTCATCATCGCCAGTCTGAACATCACCCTCTCCTATTTGCCGAGCCATGAGGCTCAACACGACATCATCGCCAAACCTGGCAGTCCACTGCGCTGGCTGAATCAGCTTGTGGGGCACATTTCAACCATCCCCCTCGTTCTGCCCTATCGCGTCGCGAAGTACACACATATGGAGCACCACAAGCACGCAAATGACCCGGATAAAGATCCGGACTATGCAACGCACGCCGATGGGCCATTAAGCGCCATCTGGAGGAGCCTCTATTACCGGCAACCTCGGGCGGATGGCGGTCTAAACGCCTATGGGGCCGCTTTGGAGCGGATTGGACGTCCGGACATCGTATTGGATGGCGTGATCTATCAGCTGATCCATTTCGGAATTCTGTTTGCGCTGGCTTGGTCCGGTTATGCGATCGAGGCGGCATTGCTTTGGTGGCTGCCGCGCCATATCGCGCTGACATATATCCAGTTTTACCTAAGCTGGGCGCCGCATCATCCTGGCAATGAGTCGGGCCGCTACCGCGACACCCGTAGCTTCCGCTCAATCCTCGGGAACATTGGCTCTCTGGGCATGCAGTACCACATCGTTCATCATCTCCACCCGCGGATTCCGCTTTATCGGACACCGCAAGCCTATTGGGAGATGAAACCGATCTTGGAAGCCCGCGGCTGTAACGTTCACGAGCTCTAGGCGCCCGCGTCGCCAGCGAGCGTTTCTGCGATAATCTGCCAGACTTCAGAATTAGCGCCGAGCGCGAAATGCGTACTGCGAACTTCAATGTTGCGCGCCTGCTCGTTATAGACATCCCTCGCCGCCTGCCAGCCCACGACGCCATCAGACTTGCTGTAGATGACCGTAAGAGGCTGTTTGAGACCAACTGAGTTGCGCTCATGCACCTCGAGCTCAAACGCATCCATATCGAGCCCTTCTTTAAGGGCGTACAAGCCGCCTACAGACGTATATTTTGGACCGCCAATAAGCGGGGTTCCCATCGTGATCACTTCACGAACGCTGTCGCTGTAAAGGCGTGCGGTCTCGCGGGCGATGACACCGCCGAGGCTCCACCCAATCAAGGTCACGGGCTGACTGCTTCGCTCAGCCATATCCTCGATCTTGCGACCGAACTCCTCCGTCAGGCGATCAACATCTCCGCCATTGATCCCCAAGCCCCACGTGGAGGCGTCGTAGCCAAGATATTTTAGATAGGTCGCCAGCGGTAACATCGCCATTTCCGGCGACGTAAACCCTGGAAGGAGCACGACCTTCCGGCCATCACCGCGCGGCGCAGTCGCAAGTGCCGGCGTTTTCAGCGGAAATTTCAGGAATTCCAATGGGGTTCCAAACTCTCTCAGGCTTGAGAGCAAGCTCGGTTTTTCGCAGCCGGTTGGCATTTCTTGAGACATAGATTTCCTCCGCATTTCCTACACAATACGCGGATGTCGGTCTCTTGGATCTTTGGATACTCGCAATTCGAGTGTGAAACCTACCAAGAACCTATATTTTCCATGCTCGCCCATGGCTCAACTGGCTCTAGCGGTTTGCCTTTCTGGAGCAGCTCAACCGAGATTCCATCTGGCGAGCGAACAAAGGCCATGCGCCCATCGCGCGGTGGACGATTGATCGTGACATCTAGTTTTTGGAAGCGCTCACAAGCCGCGTAGATATCGCTCACTTTGTAAGCCAAATGCCCAAAGTTTCGTCCGCCGCCATATGCTTCGGGGTCCCAATTATAGGTCAGCTCGACCATGGGAATATCCATCTGCGTGGGCATCGTTCCTTCAGGTACACCACCGCATCGCTCGATATCATCAGGCGAAGCTAGGAACACCAGGGTGAAACGTCCTTCCTCGCTATCGTAGCGCATGAGCTCTTTCAGCCCTAAGCCTTCGCCATAGAATTTCAGCGCTGCGTCAATATCCGTGACGCGTACCATGGCGTGCAAAAACTCAACGCTCATTTGTATTGCTCCTCAAGCCGACGGATTTCAGATCTCATAGAGGGCGGGCGATTGCGATAATAGAAAAAGGTGACCGCTGCGAGCAGCACGACATTGACCGCCATGATGATCAAAATGGTCAGGAAGTCTCCCAGGATGTTACCGAGATTTTCCTGGCGCACCGTGAGTTGGATATTGTCTTCACCCCAATTGTTCATGCGCTGCGTCATGCCGTAAAAAGCTGAGACGATCATGGGCAGTAGTATGAGCGCGAACAGCGCCACACCGCATTGATAGATACCCAATCGTGGACGCTCTGAATTGGCAAAGCTTTTCACAAACTCCTCGCGGGGGATCTTGTCGCTGATCAACCCCTTCTCGACGTTTGAATCATACACCTGCTGCCCCTGATCGGGCGTTTTGATCCAGCGCCAAGCCAGCACAGCTGCCCACGCAGCGATCGGCGCAAACATCAAATAGTAGATCGGTGTGAAATTATCGACGAACATCCGTCCACCTCCCTGCGGTGGACATCATGGGTGGTTAAACCGCCGTGTGCACCTTTTCATACGTTAGCATGGCGCGTTTTCGCGCCGTACCCCAATGGTAATTATGTAACCTACCGTCAGATGCAAGCGCGCGATGGCATGGAATCAGCCAGGCAATCGTATTTGCGCCAATTGCTGTACCGGCTGCACGGGCGGCTTTTTCGTTTCCTGCAACGCGCGCCACTTTCCCGTAAGTCCATGTATCTCCAGCGGGAATTTCCAATAGTGCGCGCCAAACTTGGCGTCGAAACGGCGTTCCATACAAAGCGAGGGGGATTTCGCCGCCGTCGCCAAAGACTTTTGCCGCCCAGCGCGACGCTTCCGCATCATCTCTTTGCATGTCCGCGTTTTTGTATCTGGCAGCCATATCGGCAAAGACTTGGTCTTCTTTGTATCCAGGATGCTCAAAGCCGGTCTTCGCGGCCGCGCCATCATCGACAAATCCGAGTCCGCAAAGTCCGCGCGGCGAAATCAAGAACACTCCGGTTCCAAATGGCGTAGACGCCTTTCCAATTGTAAGCCGTGCGCCCTGCCCGGATGATTTCGCTTCGCCAGGAGATAGAGCCTCATGCGCAATAAACAAATCATGTAACCTAGATGGTGAGGACATTCCTGTTTCAAAGGTCGTGTCGAGGACGCTGGCGCCTTGGCGCAGCAAATCTCCGGCTTCAGCGTGTGCCAAGCTCGCCTGATATTGTTTCGGACTAACGCCCGCCCAGCGGGTGAACTCACGCTGAAAATGACTTGGTGATAAACCTACTGCTGCGGCGCAGGTCCGGAGGTCGGGCCAATCGCGCCACGTATCACCAAGGTGTTCTAGCGCATCGGCCATTCGGTCATAGGCCACACACCGCTCATTCAAAGGCATCAATACAGTCGTCATGTGGGTACAATGCCGATCTCCGCAGCAAGGCGCCACCCGTTTCTTGCGCCACGAATGAAGGTGCTAAATGAGAATCGTTCTTGACAATCATTCTCACATGATGCAAATTGTTCTCATGATCATTTGCATTTGCCGCCGCATAAACGAGAAAGGTGTTCGCGACGCTGTCGAAGCGGGCGCGCGGTCTCCTGAGGCTGTGCAGGCGCATCATGGCTGCGAATTCAATTGCGGAAAATGCCGTTGCGCCATGGGTGAAGTGATCGCCGATACGCTAGATTCGCGCGGAACTGAGCTTACGCTCATTGCCGCTGAATAGATTTTCCCTCGTAAAAACTGAGTGGTAGAGCGCGATTAGTCGCCCTCTTCTTCATATCCAACTAGTCGAAGTGGCCGAGCTTTGCGCCCTTCAAGTTCCGCCCAACGCACGAGGGCATCTTCGCGGCCGTGCGTAATCCATAGCTCTTCTGGATCGACCTCACGTACCGTTTCCGTCAACTCATCCCAATCGGCGTGGTCGGAGAGAATCAGTGAGAGTTCGACCCCTCTTTGTTTTGCTCTTTGACGAACGCTCATCCACCCTGAGGCGAAACAGGTGACCGGATCTGGGAAGCGCCGCCCCCATTTGTCATTAAAGCTCGCCGGTGGCCCCAAAACAATTTCACCTCGAAACTGTTCGCTTTCGCCGCGCTGCCCCTTTTCAAGCGTTGCCGGACGCAGGTCTCCAAGCTCAACGCCATTCTCCTGATACAACGTGCAGAGTGTTTCTAAGGCGCCATGGATATAAAGCGGTCGATCATATCCCGCCTCACGCAAGAGAGCGATCACGCGTTGAGCTTTGCCGAGCGAATAGACACCAACTAAATGCGTGCGGTCTTTGAACAGCTCCACACTGCTTAAAAGCTTCGCCATCTCACCGCGATCATCCGGATGACGGAAGACAGGAAGTCCAAAGGTCGCCTCGCTGATAAAGACATGTGTGTTCGGCACCACTTCGAAACGGCGACACGTTGGGTCCTGACGGCGCTTATAATCACCCGTGCAAACCATGCGTAGGCCGCGCCACTCAACAACAACCTGCGCCGATCCCAAAATATGCCCTGCGGGCGCGAGCCATACAGTGACGCCGTTTATCTCTACCGTTTCGCCGAATTCAAGCGGTTGCCGCGTCGCCGTGAAGGCTTCGCCATAGCGTGCAGCCATAATGTCTAGCGTTTCTGGTGTTGCTAAAACGGCGCCATGCCCCGCGCGCGCATGATCGGCGTGGCCGTGCGTAATGATCGCCCGGTCGACCGCACCGCGCACGGGATCGATATAGAAATCGCCCGGCGGGCAATACAGACCTTTTGGAGTTTCATGGAGCAATAAATCGGGACGGATCATGACTCCGATATACTCCGTTCATTACATTCGCACACTGCCCCATTTCCGCCGCTTGCAGCCGGTACGCAAACACGCCTAGTCTTTTCGTAGAGTATTCGTTGAGGAGTTTGATATGCGTGGTCTTGCAGCCTTAGCCGCCGGTGTGACTTTAGCCCTGAGCCCAATCGCGACCGCGCAGGACTATTCCCCAAGCGATACGTCAAAACGTGCGCTAGCCGCCGGATACAAAGCCCTCTTCACATGCAGTGGCTATTTCAATGCGGGCCAAAGCCTCGCAGAAATCGAGTCGAACGAGCTTTCGGGTATTTATGTCGACTATCGCCCGATCATGGAAGACATCGGCGAGGCCGAGATCGTCGAGAGTGAGAAAACGGTCATCGTCGAATTCGACGGCTATCTAAATCCGCGCGCCGCGGTTTGGCGCCCCGGCATCGGCTGCTCGCTTCTTCCAATCGGAACGCCGCCAACCGCGACGGATTGGCTCCCCAGCCTCTTGAACATGCCAAGCATGAGCGCTCCGGATAATACCACGGCACTTGGCGATAACGTTACGCTGACAGAGAACACGTTCGCACTGGACTTGCTCGGCATCCCGGTAAGTTTCGCGTTTGATGAGAGCACGTATGGTGAGGGCACCCGCACCAGCGCCGTAGTTGTTCTCCACAAAGGCCAAGTGGTCGCTGAGCAATATGCACGAGGCATCGATCGCACGACGCCGCAGAGAACCTGGTCTGTCGCGAAATCGCTCACATCCACGATTATCGGCGCAGCCGTTTATCAGGGCATCTTAGGGCTCGACAATGAAGCGGTCATTGCCGACTTCAACAAAGGCGGCGACCCTCGCCGTTTCGTCACGTTGCGAAATGTGTTGAACATGACCAGCGGCCTTGAATCCAACTCACCAGGCTCAAGAACCGACAGATTGTACTTTGGCGGCGCCAGCATCGCGGACACGCTCGCCGCGCGCTCGATGGAAGCGATCCCAGGGTCGACATTCAAATACTCGAACATTGATACGCTGATCGCGATGCGCTCTCTAAGAGAGGCTCTCAACAATGATGCCGCCTATCGCGCGTTTCCGTACACAAGCGTATTGCACAAGATCGGAGCGCGCCACACGACCCTGGAGACAGATTGGAACGGAGATTACATGTCCTCGTCGCAAGTCTGGATGACCGCACGCGACATGGCGAGACTCGGACAGCTCTATCTCCAAGACGGCGTTTGGGGCGGTGAACGTATTTTACCGGAGTGGTGGATGGATTTCGTTTCGAACTCGGCCTCGGCTCAGCCTGAAGGCGATTTTGGCTATGCCGGTTCATTCTGGTTGATTGGCGGCGTTGATGGCGCGCCCATCGATGCAATCGCAGGACTGGGCAATCGCGGTCAGCACATGGTGATCGTCCCTTCACGCGACTTGGTGATCGTCAGACGCGGTTTCGATGTCGCGCGTGAGCCACGATTTGAAATCGCAAAATTGACTGGGGATATCGTCGCCTCATTCGACGCTGCCGAGCGCGCCCGCCTAACTGCCGCGGCTGCTGCTGAGCTAGAAACCACAGACGAGTAAAGCGCTTAGCCCACAGGATCTAAGAGTTTCGTGATCTGTCGCGAGATGGTCTCATCGAACTCTTGCATCATGGCTGATCCAGCTATGTCGAAATCAAAGCTCGCAACATAGGTTCGGCCATCAGGCGCACGTGAACAGCTCGCATCCATTTGGAAGCGGTTGATCTTTGCGACGATGGCGGGTTTGTAGGGCTTTGGAAGTGTCATGCTAAAGGCAAGGACGGCACCGTCCGCTTTATCGAGCGTCACGGTCCCATTCATTTTCTTCATCATCTTTTTCTCGGTCTTGTCGGCATCCGCCTCTGCAACCGGCGTGAATCCATAGGTCACGGAAACCTCATCCTGGCTTGTTGCTTCAGCGTTGTCTGGGACCATTTCCGCAAAGTCCGCACACCAAATATCCCCATCAGATTCTGCGTCCATTTCCTGAACACCTTCTTTAAACTCTTCAGAGAGCTCGCTCATCTCCGGCGTGTAGAGAACTATACGGTTCCCTTCTGGTTGGCTGGGATCGATTTTGCCCGTCGCGATGACACCTTCTCCTGAATAGGTCATCTCATACGCGTATATCGGACCGTCTTTCGAGACGCTTCGCATCATCTCCAAAAGCGGATCTGCAGACGCTGAGAGGGATGCAGAAAGAGCAAAGGCGGACAGCAAGATAGACCGGGACATGGAGACTCCTAAAACTCAGCTC
Source organism: Henriciella sp. (assembly GCA_013213785.1). Taxonomy (GTDB): domain Bacteria; phylum Pseudomonadota; class Alphaproteobacteria; order Caulobacterales; family Hyphomonadaceae; genus Henriciella. The sequence goes on from JABSPZ010000008.1 coordinate 246,793, forward strand.
TCCTTAAGACCGGTATCCGTCTGAATGTCAGATGAAAAATCTGCAAAACTCGCGAAGAATGCGCTAGATATCTGACAATGCCAGACTCGATCGCACCTTCTTTCGCCCTTCCGCAACGGTTCGACGACTGGTTCTCGGGACGAAAGTGGTCACCGCGCACACACCAACTCGAACTGACAGAGACAGCGCTAAAGGGAGAAAGCGGACTCCTTATTGCTCCAACGGGCGGGGGAAAGACGCTTGCTGGTTTTCTCGCCTGCTTGATCGAACTCGCGGATAAGAACAAACGCAATTCAGACCGCCCCGCCCTGCACACGCTTTACATTTCGCCGCTGAAGGCACTGGCCGTCGATGTTGCGCGAAATCTGATGACGCCCGTCGAGGAGATGGGGCTCGATGTTAAAATCGAAACACGGACCGGTGACACGCCTGCCCATAAACGACAGAGGCAGCGCCGGACCCCGCCGGATATCCTCCTGACAACGCCCGAGCAGTTAGCGCTCTTTGTTGCCTCTGATCACGCCGAAGAGTTCTTCGCAGACCTAAAATGCGTTATCATCGACGAAATCCACGCCATCGCGCCGAGCAAACGCGGCGATCTTCTGAACCTAGGATTGGCCGCGCTCGCGCAGTGGGCGCCGGCTTGCCGCTTTATTGGCTTGTCTGCGACCGTACATGACCCGGCGGTCTTGCAATCCTGGCTTAGTGTTCGGGGTGATGCGCCCAAACTCATTGAAGCCGAGGACGGCGTTCACGCAGATGTCGACATCCTGATTTCGGACGAGCGCATTCCTTGGTCGGGCCATTCAGGGCGGTTTGCCGTCGGTGAGGTCTATGAGCAGATCAAACAAGCGCACATGTCGCTGGTCTTCGTGAATACGCGGTCTCAAGCGGAAGTCCTGTTCCAGGAATTATGGTCCGCGAACGAAGACGGTTTACCAATCGCGCTGCATCATGGCTCGCTCGCGAAGGAACAGCGCCGCAAGGTAGAGGCTGCGATGGCCGCTGGCCAACTGAAAGCCGTTGTCTGCACGTCGACGCTCGATCTCGGGATTGATTGGGGTGAGGTCGATCTCGTCATTCAAATGGGCGCTCCAAAAGGCGCGGCACGTCTTGTACAACGCATTGGCCGCGCCAATCACCGCATGGATGAAGCCAGCCGCGCGATGCTCGTGCCGACCAATCGATTTGAGATCCTCGAATGCCGCGCCGCCGAAGACGCCGTAGAGGCTGGTGAGATTGATGGCGAACCGATGCGCACTGGGGCGCTGGACGTTCTCGCCCAACACATCATGGGCCGCGCTTGCGGCGAGGGCTTTTCGCTGGAAGGACTATTTGATGAGATCCGTATGTCTGCCCCCTATCGCGAGCTTGACTGGGAGACCTATGAACGCGTTGTCGATCTCGTCGCCACAGGTGGTTACGCACTGAAAACCTATGACCGCTTTAAGCGGATCACACGGACACGCTCGGGAGATTGGCTCGCACGCACCGCGCGGGATCGCCAGCAGCACCGTATGAATGTCGGGGCGATCGTCGAAGCTCGCCACTTGAACGTTCGCCTGGCCAGCTGCGTCGGTAATGACAAAGCAGGGCAAGCAACTGGACGACCGGCGCTCCGTGCTGGTCGAAAACTCGGTGAAATCGAGGAGTACTTCATCTCGACATTGACCCCCGGCGACACGTTTCTCTTCGCAGGCGAAATTCTTCGCTTTTTAGGTGTGCAGGAAACCGACTGTCTGACGATGCGCACCCCGGTCGACACCAATCCTGCCATTCCAAGCTATAATGGCGGCAAATTCCCGCTCACCCAGTTTCTAGCGGGGCGCGTTCGTAAAATGATCCATGACCGGGACTCATGGTCCGCCCTCCCCGATCAGGTGCGGGAATGGTTTGAGATCCAGGACCTTCGATCGACCATCCCAGATGAAAACGAGCTCTTGGTCGAAACCTTCCCCCGCGGCGACCGTTTCTTCTTGACCTGTTATCCCTTCGAAGGGCGGCTCGCTCACCAAACCCTCGGCATGCTGCTCACCCGAAGGCTCGAACGCATGGGCGCAAAACCACTGGGCTTCGTGGCGTCTGAGTATGCCATGGCGGTTTGGGCCATGGAGCCAATGGGCAATATTGATATGGAGGCCTTGTTCGCGCCCGACCTGCTGGGCGACGACCTTGAAGAATGGCTCGAAGAGGCTGTCTTGATGAAACGTCACTTTGCGCATTGCGCGCAAATATCTGGTCTGATCGCTCGGCGAATGCCCGGCAGTGAAAAGACCGGAAAACAAGTGACCTTCTCGACGGATCTCATCTATGACGTTTTACGCAGCCACGAGCCCGATCACATCCTGCTTCAGGCCGCCCGACATGATGCTGCGACTGGATTTCTCGACATTCGCCGACTTTCGGACATGCTGATGCGGGTGCGCGGAAAGATCGTCTTGAAGGATTTGCCTAAAATCAGTCCCTTTGCCGTCCCCGTGATGCTTGAGGTCGGCAAAGAGCCCGTTCACGGCGCCAGCGTTGAGGAAGCCATCCTCCGCGATGCAGAGGCTGACCTCATAGCTGACGCAATGGGAATTTCTTAGGCGGTTGCTTTCAGCACCCGACGGCGTTGAACCGAACTTGGAATACCGAGGCTCTCGCGATATTTCGCGACCGTACGACGTGCAATTTCGATCCCGAACTCAGTCAAAATCTCAACGATTTTGTCGTCCGACAGGACCTTGTCGCCTTCTTCTTCGATCAGCTGCTTGATGCGATACCGCACTGCTTCAGCCGAATGCGCTTCACCGCCACCGGTAGATGGGATTGCCGCGGAGAAGAAGTATTTCAGCTCAAACAAGCCACGCGGTGTGGACATGTATTTGTTGCTGGTCACACGGCTGACTGTCGACTCGTGCATCTCAATCGCGTCAGCAACCTGCTTCAGGTTAAGTGGACGCAGATGGGCGACACCATGCGCAAAGAACGCATCTTGCTGGCGAACGATCTCGCTGGCCACTTTCAAGATTGTTCTCGCACGTTGATCGAGCGATTTGATCAACCAGGTCGCATTCGCAGCGCACTCGGAGATGAATTCTTTTTCCTGGTCGCGCATCGGCAGCGCGCTGACCTCAGCGTAATAGGCTTTATCCATCAGAACGCGCGGCAGGGTTTCGCTGTTGAGCTCAACCGCAAACATGCCGTTTGGCATTTCTCGAATGAACACATCTGGCGCAACCGCGATGGTTGCTTCCGTTGCAAATCCAGAGGCCGGACGAGGGCTGAGCGTGCGAAGCTCCGCCAGCATGTCCATCACGTCTTCCTTGTCGACACCGCAAGCATCACTCAGAGCTTTGATGTCGTGCTTAGCGGCAAGATGCAGATTGTTCAGGAAAGCCTGCATGGCAGGGTCTAAACGGTCCTGCTCTTTAAGCTGCAGCGCCAAACACTCTGGTAGGTCTCTCGCCATGATCCCAGTTGGGTCAAAGCCGTGACAAACCTCAAGCACTGCGGCAACATTCGCTGGATCCGCGCCGAGCGCCGTGGCAACTTCATCGAGATCGACTTTGCAGAAGCCGGCATCATCCGTTTCATCGATCAGGCGTGCAGCGATCAAGCTGTCGGCTTGGCTAAGGCCCGCCATCGAGAGTTGGTCGTGCAGGTGCTGGTGCAGTGATTTCTCGCTTGAGAGCGAACCTTCGAAATCGAAATCATCGCTCACGCCGCGGCCCGGTCCGACACTCGACCAGTCAGTGCTTGCTGATGGTCCGGACTGGCTGTTGGCCGTGCGCGCATCATCAGAGCCCGTACCCGCTTCATACATATCAGTATCGGAAGCATCGACGGCATCGCGGGCATTGCCCATGCCTTCAGATCCGTCCAGTGCGAGTTCATCGCGACCTTTGGATTTGTCGACTTCGCCCTCAAATTCCGACGGCGCAGCATTGTCGCCGCGTTCGAGCAGCGGATTGCGCTCGATCTCTTCGGCAACAAATTCGGCGAGTTCGATGTTTGAGAGCTGCAGCAGTTTGATCGCTTGCTGCAGTTGCGGTGTCATCACCAGGGATTGCCCCTGGCGCATGTCTAAACGTTGATAGGCACTCATGGGTCTACCCTCTACGCCGCAAATCTTTGGCCGAGATACACACGGCGCACGTCGTCATTATTGAGCACTTCATCCGGGGCGCCTTCAAACAGCACGGCGCCTTCATAGATGATCGAAGCTCGATCGACGATTTGCAGGGTCTCACGCACTTGGTGATCTGTGATCAGAACGCCGAGTCCGCGGTTTTTGAGATAACCAATCAAATCAGAAATATCGGAGATCGCGAGAGGATCGATCCCGGTAAACGGTTCATCCAGCAACATAAAGGCTGGTCGCGATGCAAGTGCACGCGCGATCTCGACGCGGCGTCGCTCACCACCAGAAAGGCTGGTTGATGGCTGCGCGCGAAGATGGGTGATGTGCAGTTCATCAAGAAGAGAGTCTACTTGGTTCTGACGCTCAGACTTGTCTTTTTCGACAAGCTCCACGACGGCCATGATATTCTCTTCAACGCTCATTCCGCGAAAGATACTCGCTTCCTGCGGAAGATATCCTAGTCCGAGACGAGCGCGTTGATACATTGGCAAAGCCGTGACGTCGGCGCCATCAATGCGGATCGAGCCATCATCAGCGCCGATCAGTCCCATAATCATGTAAAAACAGGTGGTTTTCCCCGCGCCGTTCGGTCCTAGCAACCCAACGACTTCGCCCCGCTGCAAACTCAGCGAAACATCATGGACAACCTGGCGCTTGCCAAAAGTCTTGGCGAGTCCGGTTGCGACGAGGCCTTGGCCAGTCTGGTCCATATGTTTCAGCTCCCTAGTGATTAGCCCTCGAGTTAATCACCTACAATAACAGCCTTAAAATCCACTTATGGCGATAGATCGAATTTTATCGACCGTCCCCTTCTCCGGGCACAATAACCATATTGACCTGACTGTCGCCACCATCAAGGGTGGTTTTACCGGCGCCGAGCTCCATCGTGAGCCGCTCGCCTTTCGCAACATCTTCACCGCGAACCAAAACAATATCTCCGGTCAGTGTAATCGTGTCCGTCGAGGCGACGTAAACACCAAGCTCACCGTTGGCTTTCAGATCCGGCGTGACATAGAAGACATTGCCGCGCGCGGTCAGCGTCCGGATATCTCCGAAATTGGAGCCAAGTCCCGGCGTTGTCGTATTGCCCGTCGCGCCATACTCAATCGTCACAATGTCCGCGCGCAGGCGGGCCGTGCCCTGCGTAATATCGACATTATCAATCAGGATGACTTTGCGCTCTTTATCAAGCACTTCAGATCGGTCTGCATTAACACGGATAGGGCCGCCCTCGCCGGACACCTGTGCGATCGCGGTCCCGCTGGCCATGATTGCCAATGCGCTTACTGCCGCTAATGCTTTTGTCACCGTCATGTCTCTACTCTTCTACTTCACCCGTATCTGTGTCCTCGGAGCCTTCGGGGTAAATCGTCAAATCGACATTCCCTCGAAAGATGATCCGATCACCATCGTCTTCAATTTCATAGGAGTCTGCGCGGACATAGCCAAGGGGTCCGCTGCCGCTTAAAGGTTCTAGGCCCTGAACGCGGCCATCCAAAACAAACACGCGCGCAGCGGTTGTCTCAAACTCATAGCCTTCTCGATCTCTCACCTGCACGGCCTGGAATAGATCCAAATATTCCGCATTCTGGTAGTACACCCCAACTGGCGCACTGACCTGAGTGCCTTTGTCATCGACCAGTTGCGGACTCGTCAGGTTGATCACATTCGGATCCGCGCGTCGGCGTCTCGCTTCAGCCGCTGTAATAACATAGGCCTCGCCAGCAATATTGCGGCCGGTAAAGCGCGCATTGACCATAGTCACAACTTCATCGCCCGCCAGCTGATCCACTTGCTCGCCAGGCCCTGTCAGGGTCGTGGCTGCAATGGGACCAATAATGACCCCAGCTGAAATGGCGGCGCCCGCGACGAAAATCATGCGCAAGGTGCTGACAAATTTTGAACGACGTCGCGCCTGCGCCAGAGTCATCTGGCGCTGCGGAGCCCATTGGGCCAGCATTTCGGTGTGGGCGGCGTTCATATCACTCTACTATGCGACAAAATCCAACGAGAACAGGGCTATGACATGACAGTTCCGTCACACTCCCGCAAGCAATGATTAGCTGTGGGCGAAGATATCCGTCTCATCCCATCCCAGCAGATCAAGATCCGCACGCACGGGCAAAAAGTCGAAGCAGGCCTGTGCCAGCTCTACACGCCCTTCTCGCTCAAGCATTGCGATCAAGCCTTTACGGATTTCATGCAAGTGCAAAACGTCGCTCGCGGCGTATTGAAGTTGCTGATCTGTCAGCTCTTCGGCACCCCAATCGGAAGATTGCTGAGATTTGTCCATATTGGCACCGACGAGCTCGCGCGTCACATCTTTCAAGCCATGACGATCAGTGTAGGTCCGGGACAGTTTTGAGGCGATTTTCGTGCACCAAACCGGCGTGCATGTAATGCCCATCCATTTCTTCATCATCGCCACATCAAATCTGGCAAAATGGAAGATCTTTAAGATCGCTGGATCGGCCAAAAGCGCCTTGAGATTCGGACAGTTATAGGTGCGTTCCAGCTGGACGACATGGGCAGAGCCATAGCCTGACGAAATTTGTACGACACACAACGCATCGCGAACAGGATTGAGCCCCATAGCCTCGGTATCGACAGCGATAATCGAGCCCAAATCGAGATCAGCAGGCAAATCGCCTTTGTGCAAAGTGATATTATTCATCCTCGCGGCATAGGCCTGCGCCGCCTCGCATGCAAGTCTATCTGCGAAAACCCGCGCAGCACGCCATATCCGTGCTTGCCATTGCGCTGGGTTATTATTAGGGATTTGCGCTCGCGGAGAGGTGGCCGAGTGGCTGAAGGCGCTCCCCTGCTAAGGGAGTATACGTGATAAGCGTATCGAGGGTTCGAATCCCTTCCTCTCCGCCACGCTCAGCATTCTATTCTAATATTCAATATTTACAGCACTTTAGCAAGGGTGCTTTTTCAAATGTAGGACACGAGCCTACCCGATTGTAGGACACAACAGGAAGACTCAAGCGCGCCAAGCGGGAAACAAAAAATCCCCGCATAGCAGCAACTCAAACCATCACGGCAATCTCGATGTCAAACGATTAGACTTTTACTTCACAGGGAAGCTTTTTTCTTCGACTTCCGGTTGATTAAACTGCTCTGTTTTGCACTCTTGTCTCACGAACAAGGAGTGTGCGGTGGTAGAGTTCTTTCAACAATATGGATTATGGTTTCCAATCGCGGGGGCAATCTTCACCATACTCTTCGGTGCGTTCAATATAGGTAAGAGCTTCGGCGAAGGGCGAACGCCAGGCGCCGTTGAAATCCGCAACTATAAAGAGCTCGCGGAACAAGCCGAAATGGAGAGAGATGAAGCTCGCGCGAAGAGCGCCGAACACTCAACTGACATCAGAAGATACATGAAGCTGAAAGATGCGCTCCTGAACGGAGAGCGTTCTTTGTGGAACTCTCACGATGCGGCGCCTTTTTCGGGTTACGACAAACACATCCAAAGCAACGACATCAAAGTCGTTACAGTAATGAACCTAAAAGGCGGCGTAGGCAAAACGACAATCGCCTCAAATCTTGCCGCTCACTTCGACCTCAATATGAAGAAACGGGTGCTGTTGGTTGACCTCGATTATCAAGGGTCCGCGACTGCAGCTATGCTTCGGATGTCGCAATACTCTGATGTTCCGTATCAGCATACAAAACGGATTTTCGCACCATCACACAAGATGCCATCTCCGCCGGAACTTGCACTAAGTTTGCGCACACAATTAACGCGCACTGATTTGGCACCTTGCAGCTACGAATTTGCTTCGATTGAGAACCACCAAATGGTTTCTTGGTTGTTTCAAGAGCTAGATTACGACCCCCGCTACTGCTTGGCAGCAGCGCTTTATTCGAAAGAATTTCGAGAAAGATATGACGTCGTGATTATCGACGCGCCGCCACGATTAAGTCTCGGAGCTATAAACGCAATCACAGCCTGCCGTCATATGATCATTCCGACGATACCAGATCTAATGTCGACCGAAGCGGTTGGAAATTTTGTTACGAACTTAAACTCGTTGGCACCCACGTTAAATCCAGCGCTTCAGAAGCTGTTAATTGCGGTGAACAGGTCAGATCGGACTGAGCTAACAAATAACGAAAACCGCCTAATATCGCGTGCAAAAGAATACGCAGATAAGTGGAACGGAATTGTGAAAGTGGTACCTCAGAACATTCCAAATCGAGTAGCGTTCGGAAAAGCGCTCTCGCAGCAGACTATTGCGTACCTCCTCGACGATAACGTTGCGAGTAAAACCGTTACTTCGGTTCTGGCAGACTTCGGCGACTTTGTAGGCAAGGAAATGGGAGTAAGGAGCTCAGAGCATGTTTGATACATCCATATCCGCTAAACAATTTTTGAGAGCATTGCAGAAGCTCAATGCAGCAACTGAGAACTCAAAACCAGCCGCGCTCCATAATAGCGTGAAGCGAATTCTATCAAGAACTGACGGGTTCGAAGGAAGTAAGCTCGACGAACTAATTTCGTTTATTGCCGACCCACCTAAACCGGAAAAGCCAAAAAGAGCTTCGTCGGCCAAATCAACTAAGATGAGACCGCACAGCGCCGAGCTCTTAAAAGAGATGCTAGAAACTCTCTCCAAAGTTGAGAATGACGAGTCTGCCTTTGCTTCTGCCGTCAAAAAGTATGCTGCCGAGTGCGGGGCAAAAACCATAAAAGAAGCCGCCGCCGTTTACGCGGCATCTGGACTTCCGAAAACTAAATCTGATGCAATTAAGCTGATTATAAGTGAGCGAGCAAATCGAATTCGTACTGAACTCAAAATGCAAGAGTCAGCACGAGCGCGACCATGGTGATTGCGCAGATAAACAGAAAGCAGAAAATCTAGAAACTAGAACTACCTGCAACCTAACCTATTGAGCAGGGGTTCTAAGCTCTCAGTTTTCGCAAGGGAGGCATGTGTTGGTTATAGACCTGAACAACAAATGCAAAGAACGTTTGAGAGAACTTCTACCGAATGCGATTAGAATGGTAAAAGTGAAGAATGATCGCTATTTAACAGAGGTGATGTGCCCCACGAATTGTAGACGCCTTACGTCTTCATGATTGCCGTCTTTTCAAACTCTGCGGGTGACAGCATCCCGTTCTTAGCATGCCTGCGCTTCGGATTGTAGAACAGCTCGATATAATCGAACACATCCTGGCGGGCTTCTTGCCTTGTTTTGTATATCTTTCGCCTGATCCGTTCGGTTTTGAGTGAGGCGAAGAAGCTCTCGGCGACGGCATTGTCGTAGCAATTACCACGGCGGCTCATGCTGGCGTCCAGATTGTGGTCTTTCAGGAAGTCACCCCATTCCTGGCTGGTAAACTGTGATCCCTGATCGGAATGGATCACGACCTTACTCTTCGGCTTGCGCCGCCAGACGGCCATCAACAGTGCGTTCAGCACCAGAGATGTGTGCATCCTCGAATGCATCGACCACCCGACAACTTTGCGGGCGTATAGATCAATGACGACCGCCAGGTATAGCCAGCATCAGACACGCCCGCCTTTCGACACGCACTCTCAACATCAAGACCCTCTGCCAGTGAAAGCTCAATCTCCCGCAACAACCGCAGAACGTCCTCATCCGAATACCGCTTCCGAGCCATCCTCAATCCCTCCTGAACCGCCAAAATCACTAAGATCAATTTGGCCTAGGTTTAAGGGGGAAGGACAATCAACCCGCTGATGCTGCCCGGGTTATGGATCCAGCGCTACGCATTGGCGCGGATCGATCAATCCACCGACAACTCATGGCTTACGCCGCAACGATCCAACTCTACCGTTACACCGAAGACCAAACCGGGGAGGAACGAGCAATCCAACTTTGGAGCTCATGCGGTGGCAACGTGAATGAACTAAGGGAACGGCTAAGTGAATGCGGAAACGACTTCAGGAAGCTTTGCCTCGATCTAACCTCGGGGCGAAAATAAAAGATCTAAGAGCGGCTGAAATTCGCCCCACATCGGCCGCTGGTCATGACTGCTTTGGGTCAAAAGCGGACACAAGAATCCCGCGACTATTTGAGTGATCAGTTTGGACGCGCTGCCCATAGCTCCAAACATCGTTGGCGTGCGAAATCGTTTAACTCAATGACCCCAGGTAAGCGTAAAAGGCTTTGCCCATCGAACTGTCGGGAATGATCTCCAGCTCCACACCATCGTATCGAATGGAAGCAATGACCGTGTCACCATCCATGTTCCAGATTTCGAAACTTAATTTGGAAACATCGAACGCACCTTCGGTCGAAACATAGACGTCCGTTTGCGCGCCTTTTTCGATGCTCTTGCCCACGAATACGGGAGCCGTAGGGGCTTCAACATCTCTATCAACCTCGAAATCTTTCGTTACCTCGAAAAAACCCGCGGGCATTTGAGGCACGAGGTCATCGATGTAGAACTGTTCGGAGTATCCGCCCGGCAAAGGGGCATAGTCCAAAGACTCATCCTCATTCGGTACCATTTCATCGACCTGAATCACGTTGCCGTCGAAGACCGCATTATTCATGTGAGCGATGTCGTCTATCGCATACCAGCCCTCACAGTCGCGACCATCCAGATGCGGTAAGGGGGAATCTTTATCAAACTCATCCGGGTCTCCCAGATTGAGCACATGGCTTTCAAAATCGTCGCGGTCCTTCCAATACTCAAAAAAAGCCGGGCTCACATGTCCGATCACAAATTCACCGCACACGCGTTGAACCGAGACATGGAAATGCCGCGTGCCGGAGATCGACTGCGGTGCCGGAGTGTCTTCTCCGGAAACAGGCTGCTCGCCTTCTCCGCATTCTTCAGACTCGCTTCCTTTGACCTCTAGGCTTGCCGTGCCAAGCGCGAGTATTCGCTCGCGAGTATGTCCCTCTTCAGAGTCCCATCGCGAAAACAATTCAATGCCCTGATCGTAGAGATAGTGATATATTGCCCAGAACACATTGGTGCCCGCACGAGCGCCGATGCGCCAATTATCGCCATCAACGCTTGAGTCTTGATCAGGATCGTAATTGTCGTTCATCCAGTGATCCCAAAACGTGCGATAGAGGACTTCATTATCATTCAAAAGATCTACGACTTCATGGCCAGCCCCTTTGCCCTGACCATCCTCCTCCAGATATTCCTGTTCGGTCACACGCCAATGGAATTGTTCCCCGTCAATATCCAGCTTCCATGAGCTGGTGACAGCGTTCACGAACCGACCCTCAGTCCAGTTTAGCGACTGCCAGTCGTCGAACTTCATTTTCACGATCTTCGATCCATCACCGTTGGCATTTTTATCGCTGCCTTCAAGCTCGTCTACGTGACCAGAAGGGGCCAGCGTTTCGCTAAGCGCTTGCAATGTTGCGGCAATTTTTGACTCCGAGGGAGCGACCTCAAGCGCGCTGTTTAGAATGCCCAAGGCGTCTTCTTTTCGGTCTAGCTTGTGTAAACAGGCTGCAAGGTTGTTAGTCGACATCACCCAATCGTCGCCCGCATTTTCATAGGTTTGCCATATGAGAGCAGCTTCGAAGGCAGCGGCAGCGTCATCAAAGCGCTCTAGCCCGACAAGCGCGTTACCCTTTAGGCTCTGTGCCCACGCTTCTTTCGCGGGCATGCGGGCTGATGCGTATCCCCCAATAGCACCATTGCAATATTCCATTGCGGTCACAAATGCTGCGGCGTCTCCAGTCAGCGTGCCGAGATCTATGTGCGCCGCTGCAAGCGAGGCTTCAGCCCAGGACCAGTCCCGCGGAAAGTCTTCTCGCTGATAAACTGATTGTGCGGCCTGATAGTGCTCGATTGCAGATCGCAAATGCTCAGGGTTATCCTGCAGCTTGGCCAAGCGGGTCAGCGCATTCGCCAAGTTGGTTTGCGACATCGCCCAAAGAAGTGGCGCATCTGCTTTCTGACGAGCGGTAAGCGCTTGCTCATGGGCTTTCAGCGACGCTTCCAGATGTGCGACGTCTGACGTCCAAAAGCCAAGGTCTGCAAGTGCATTGCCGAGATTGTTCTGCGCCATGGACCAAGTTTCTTTGTCGTCATCAGCTGAGAGAGTCGACAACGCAGACCGATACGCCTCAATCGCATCTCTTATGAGCGTCTCATCGCCATAAATTTCGGCAAGGTCGGCCAACGTCGCGCCGAGGTTCGTGTTTAGTGTGGCGATCTGCGCCTTATGCTGTTCCGGTTCTGCCACCTGCAATGCGCGCTTGTACTCCTCCACAGAACGTTCCAGGTCTGCACGCTCCCCCGTCATCATAGCGAGATCAGCTAAGACGTTCGCCACCACGGTCATTGAATTTAGCCGTGACGCGCTCGATACGTCGTTAACATCGTTCGACAACAGCGCCTCATATACTTCGGAGGCTTCTTGAAGACGCTCCGGGTCGCCAATTTGTTGACCAAGCTGGACCAGCGTATTGCCGAGATTGTGCGCTGCAGCTCTCCATTTCGTGGGCTCTGTTTCTTGATCAAATCCGTCGCGCATGAGGGACCGATACCCATCAGCAGCAGCATAGAGTGCGCTAGCGCCGCCACGTTGGGTCCCATAATCGAGAAGCGCATCTGAGGCGGCAAATCTGGTTTCCGGTGCGATTGGTAAATGCTCTGACTGCCTAGGTTCGGCGATGGTTTCCAGCAGGTCCCGCGCGTTCCCCCGACCGCGCAGCGCGAAGTCTCGCAGTTTGGCAACGGCCTCGCTTTGCTTATCCGCATTAGATTGACGTAAAGCTTCCGCGACAGCTCGAAGGTCCGCGCCTTCAGCGCGCCGTTTCGCAATATCCAACAATCGTTTGAGCGCCGCGAGCACGAGCAGATTCAATGAAAGCCGATAGCCCATAATGGTGGCTTTGGCCCAATTCGAAGGATCGACAGGCGCACCAATTTTCTCAAAACCAATGCGGTCTGCGTAGAGATCATAATAATCAATGAGCGAGCCCGCTTTAATCGTTTCAATCAGCGTGTAGATCAAAAAGGTGAAGGGGCCTGCCTCTTGACCAAGTGAAAATCCAACACCCTCTTCCTGGAGTTGAGCAAAGGCGACAGGCGTGAAAACAAAGAGAAAAGCGACGGCCACCAAAACTTCTGCGCCCAATGTGCCATCAATCTTGATGTCCTTTCGCTCGAACGGAATACCTGCAATCGCCTCATCCTCATCGCGGGACCAATGACGGAACACGACGAAAATGGAGAACACGCCGAACCCGACAAACGCCATTCCGTATGGCCAAGGCAAGAAAACACTCGCCGCCACAAGCCCTAGGAAGTAAAGCAGCAAGACTGGAATCCGGACATACTTTTTACGAAACCGGGTTCCTGTGATCCAAGAAAACCCGCGAATGAGCGTCCTATCCAGCCGGCGTGCACCTGAAATGATGTGCTCAAAGACACCGCCGCCAGACTCAGCGTCTTTATCTCGTGTTAGCGCTGAAAACAGCCCATAGATTAGTGCTAGCACGCCAATGAGTGCGAGAGATGAAAGCGCAGACGTTAGCGGGGTTGGACTGGAGAGATCGATCATCCTAGATCAATCCAACACGCTGAAAACTAATGCAATAATTAATCGCGGTTGCGCAGGAAGCGATTTACGTCCGCTTTGACGCCGAAACGAGACATTAGCCTAGCGGCTTATTCTCGCCCCACCTAAGACGCTCACGGTTTCCGAAAAGCGAGTAAAAGGAGACATTACCTCGGAGACTTAAAACGCCCTAAGTAAGACACTCGGAACGTCTGTTGTGGGTCAATACTTGTCGATGACCTATCGAAAGCCAAAAATTCTAAATCTTCCGTTAATTCAATAAAAACAATATTCTACTATAAGTAGCATGATGATCAGGAATCCAATCAATTTTCGAGGTGACGCGCGGCACGCTGCCATTTTGCAGCACGCTGTGGTGAGCAGCGTAACTGACGGAGGCACTCAAGGACGAAAAGCAAATCGCCAGCCGAATGCCTCTTGGAACTCGGAGGTTGTGTGATGTTGGCACAAGTCTATCGCCGAGCGCGGGCCTATTTCTCCGTTCCGTCGGCACATGAAGAACCCGACATTATTGCAGCACAATATGAGGTCTTCTCGCGTCAGATTCCCCTGATGTATTCAGTCCTGCTGATTAATGCTTGGATTTTGGTTTCTACTTTCTTCGGTGATGCGCCTTGGTGGCTTACCGTACTATGCCCAGTTGTGTTTACTTTGATTAGCTTCAAACGGCTTGTTGGTTGGTGGCGCGGACGAGGGAGTCAGCCATCCGTCGAAGTCGCCCGAAAAAACTTGATAGGCACAAATCGAGTGGCCCTCGCAATGGCGCTGTTTCTCGTGGCATGGTCGATCTCTCTTTATCATTATGGAAACGTAGCCCAGCAATCTCATATTGCCTTCTTCATGGCAGTGACCGGTGTTTGTGTTGTTATTTGTTTGATGCATTTGCGTTCGGCAGCGTTCATCGTCTGGTTAGTCATTTGCAGCGGATTCTTTGTTCACTATTTATCAGCAGAGGAGGCATCCTTCGTCGCGATGGCGATCAATATGCCCTTTGTCACCATGGCCGTTTTGCTAATGGTGCACGTGCAAGCCAATCATTTTTCAAATTCGGTCGCGGCGCGTTCTCGAATGGAGGCCGTCAGTCACGAGAATTTGCGACTTGCAAATACTGACAATCTGACAGGTCTGCCAAATCGGCGAATGTTCTTCGCGGAGTTGGGCCGTGCCATGCGAACAGCTCCGGAGGCGAATAAGAGAGTGGCTGCCGCGGTCATCGACATGGATGGATTTAAGTCAGTGAATGATCTCTATGGTCATGCCGCTGGAGATGAAGTTTTGATTGAAGTCGGCCAGCGCTTGCGGCGCGTTGCCAAAGACAAGGTACTGGTTTCGCGTCTCGGTGGAGACGAGTTCGCAATCCTAGTCGAAGATGAGTCAAGCGATGCGGCGTTGCTGAGGCTCGGCAAAGAAATGTGCGCGAAGTTAAGTGCGCCTTTCGATCTGGGTGACACCACGGTGACCTTGTCGGCATCTATTGGGTTCGCCGTCCATCCTGATGTCGCACAGTGTCCGCGGACCCTCTATGAACGCGCAGACTATGCCCACTATGATTGTAAACGACATCGTAGAGGAACGGCTGCGTTGTTTTCGAAAGAACAAATTTCTGAGATCAAAAGCAGCAAACGAATAGAAACAGTCTTGCGCAGTGCAGATCATGCGATGGAGATCTTTCCATACTTCCAACCTATCGTGGATGTCAGCTCCGGAAGACTAATCGCTTTTGAAGCATTGTCACGTTGGGAAAGTCCAGAACTCGGGTGTGTTGCACCAGGCTCCTTTATCGGTATAGCGGAGCGCATCGGTTTGATTGGGGCAATCACACACATATCACTAAAGAAAGCACTCGAAGCCGTGGAAAATTGGCCTGAAGATATTTGTCTCAGTTTCAACTTATCCGCTCATGAAATTAGCAGTTCTGATGCCCTCGGTCAAATAATGGCGATCGTACGAGAGAGTCCAATCGATCCTCGCCGTATTGATTTTGAGATCACTGAAACAGCTGTGATGGCTGACATGATGCGAGCCGAGACGTCCGTACGAGCGCTCAGAAAAATGGGTTGTGGAGTTGCACTGGATGATTTCGGTACAGGTTATTCGAGTCTGACACAGCTTCACTCGCTCGCGCTAACAAAGATCAAGGTAGATAGAAGTTTCATTACGAAAATTGAGAGCACGACCGCGAGCTTTAAGATCGTGAAATCGCTGCTGACGCTAAGCAAAGACATGGGGCTCTCTTGCGTGGTTGAAGGGGTCGAATCTGAAGTTGAGCGCGCTGTGGTGGAGCAACTAGGGGGCACCTTGATTCAGGGATATTACTTCTCAAAACCGTTGACCGAAGCAGCTGCCTTAGAGTTTTTGCAAGACTACAACTTCGGTAGCCGCGAACTCGTTGCTTGAGCAAATCAGTGCGTGCTCAGTATCACCGCTTTGACGCCGGAAGTAGTGGACTTGGACTTCCCCCGGTTCCGTGGACGGTTATAGGCTAGCAGATTCTAGCGTGTCCAGTCGGTTCCTTTCATAGTTGATTGGTGACATGTATCCCAGAGCCGAGTGGCGTCTGCCGGGATTGTACCAGCCCTCGATAAACTCGAAGACGGCCATTTTTGCTTCAGCCTTGGTTTTGAAAGACCGGCGGTTCAGGAGCTCGGCTTCGAGTGTGGAGAAGAAACTCTCGCACATCGCATTGTCGTAGGCATCACCGACGGAGCCCATTGAAGGACGCACACCGGCTTCTTTGCATCTCAGCCCGAAGGCCACCGATGTGTATTGTGATCCCTGATCAGAATGATGGATGACATTGTCTGGTTTTCTCTGCTGCACGGCCATGTTGAGGGCGTTCAATACCAGATCCGCTTTCTGCTCATATCCGATTGACCAGCCGACGATCCGACGACTGAAGGCATCCAGAACGACGGCCAGATAAATGAAGCCTGCCCAGGTCGGGACATAGGTGATGTCAGCGACCCAGAGCACATTCGGTTCATCGGCATAGAAGTTCCGGTCGACCAGATCAGCCGATGGACGTTGGCGTTTATCCCGGACCGTCGTGTTGACATATCTGCGCTTGCTAGCGCCCCGCAAGCCTGCAGCCTTCATCAGACGTTCGACTCTCTTGCGGCTCACTCTGATGCCGTCATCGAGAAGGTCAGCATGAATCCGCGGCGCTCCATAGGTTGCCTTTGAGGCTTCGTGATACGCCTTGATCGTCTCTGTCAGGGCGGCC